>JAYVFI010000108.1:0-15457 GCA_043773365.1 Ilumatobacteraceae bacterium | reverse complement strand
GTCGTCACCGACACCAACGCCTACACCTGGACCCTCAGCGGAGATGACGCCGCCAGGATCGCAACAGCCGTCGCAAAACCCGGTTTCACACTCACCGGTGCAACGGTGTTCGGGCCCTACAATCTGCTCCAGCTGACGAGCGGCAGCGGATCGTGCCCCATCCCAATCAATCCCGCCGTCCATGTTGCACCGACTTGTTCGTCAGAAGGAACGCTGATCGGCGCACCCAACAATGCGTACACCTGGGTCTACAGCGGCGACACCAGTGCACGCGTGGCCACTGCGGTCCCCAATCAAGGTGTCACGCTGGTCGGACAGACCGTGTACGGACCCTTCGATCTGAGGGTGCTTGCAGCCGGCAGCGAGTCGTGCCCGGTCCCCGTGATTCCGCCGATTCATGTCCAACCGACCTGCGTCGCCGAAGGTACGTTGATCGGGACCGATACCGAGCACTACACGTGGAGCTACGCCGGTGACATCTCCGCGAGAACCGCTACAGCAAATGCGGTTGCGAATCACTTCATCACCGGTACGACGACATTCGGTCCATTCAACCTGGCGAAACTCACCCAGGCCAGCGACGAGTGCCCGGTGTCCGTCAGCGTTCGCGGTATCTGCTACGAAGTCAATCCGGGCGCCGAAAAATCGGTGTGGGGCTATTGGTACGAAGTGACCAACGGTGAGACGTCGGCGCTCTCCATCACATGGGGCAACGGGCAGTCAGCAAATCTGCCCGGCGGAGCGACACTGAGGATCGCCGACGAGTCAGCCAACGCATCAGGGATTTCCGTCTCGATCGGCGGCAACGTGGTTGCCACGACCGACGGACCGCCGGCTGAGATGTGCCAGAACAACGTGACTCTCACGAAGGACGTCGTCGGCCCCGGCCCTGGCGCGGACACCCGATACACGATCAGGGTCTCCCGTTTGGTCGCTGGCGAGGGAACCGCAACCTATGTCGAAGAGCAGACCTTCACGATGCTCGACAACGAGTCGAAGACGATCAGCCTGCCCTCGACGCTCAACTCCGAAGGGATCAGTTACAAGATCCAAGAAACAGTAAATGGGGGTGCCTCCAGTACTTCGATCACGCCGTCGGACACGTTCATCCTCAATGGTCACAAGAACGAGACGATCAGCGCCGTCATCGTCAACAAGTTCGCCGCGGTTGAAATCGTGAAGACGGTTTCCAAGGTTGTGGTATTCCCCGGCGACGAGATCAACTACGACCTCGTCGTTACCAACACGGGTGCGATGACCCTCTCTCCAGTGGTTGTCGATGACCGGCTCCCGTCGGCGCTCACGTTTGTCGACTACTCGATCGTCGGCGGTGCAGCGGCCGGATCGTGCGGACTGGTCGAGTCGACCAAGCCACAACTCGTGACGTGCACACTGACCAGTCCGATTGCGCCAGGTGGAACCGGACCGAAGATCACGCTGTTGGCCAAGGTCGACGCGACGATCACGTCCGCAACCGACGTCGTCAATCAGGCTCGAGTGAACGGCACGTACGCAACCGACACCCCACCGAGCACGGGGGGACCGGGGGCGGCGATCACCGATCTGACCTGCATCCCGACCGAAGGTCAGGTTTGCGACTTGTCAGCAATGGTCAACTTGACGATTTCTGCACCGCCATCCACGACGGCCGCTCCGCCCACGACGCTCGTCAGTTCCGAGGCCCCAGCTACCACGATCGTGGCCGAACTCCCGAAGACCGGCAGTGATTCGACCTCGATGACACTCCGCATCGGCTTGATCTTCTTGATGGGTGGCCTAGCGATCGCTGGGGTTGCCCGCCGCAGGCGGGCGATCTAGTCACTGCACTGACCCGACAGCGCCGACACCGGTCAGCGTGTAACAATCGGCCGATGTCCAACGAGACCACTTGGCCAGCGCCGTTGATGCCAGCAGGACCGATCGAGGACGCACCAGCGGCGCCGACCGGACCATCGCCTGGCGTTCGCCGCGCAGTCAAGTCGGCGGTGATCGCCGGAACGCTCGCCGCTGCAATTGGGCTCGACCATCCCCCTGCGAGCACCGGCATCGCCGTCGCGATCGTGGTCGTTGCGTTGGGTGTCATCAAGGCAATCGGTGCTGATCGCCGAACCGCATCGGTGATCGCCGGCAGCGCGCTCGGTGTTGCCCCCTGGTTGGCGATCCGATCGAGCGCCTGGTTGCTGGTGCCCGACGCGATCGCCGCCGCAGTGCTGTTGGCGGTCGGTCTGTCGATGCATCGCGGGGCAGGGCTGGGCGACAGCGCCGCCGGCTTCCGGGAGCGGCTGCGTCATGGCGGGGTCGGTTTGATGGCCGCCCCGGTCGTGGCCGTCCGCGGCGCCCAGTCGATCGTCGGCACAGAGCGCCGCACAGCGGCTCGCGTCGTGCTCCTGCCGGCGTCTATCGGGATTGCGCTGGCGGTGGTGATCGGTGTGACGCTGGCGAGCGGCGATGCCCTGTTCGCCTCGTTCTTCGGGCTCGGCGACGTCATACCGGAGATGGTCGATCGCACCGCCGCGTTCGGTTTGGTTGTGGTACTGATCATCGCCGCCGGCGGTGTCGCGCTGAACGCAGCGAGCCGCCCGAGCAGGCCGGCAAGGATCTGGACATCGGCGCGGAGCGCAACGGTGGTGCTGATTCCGATGTGTGTCGTATACGTCGCCTACGTCGTGAGTCAGTGTTCGACGCTCTTGCTCGGAGGCGATTATGTTCGCAACCGAACCGGTCTGACGTACGCCGAATACGCCAGGAGCGGCTTCTTCCAACTCGTCGCCGTCGGAACCTTCAGCTTCGCCCTGCTGACCGTCGTCCGCCCGATCCTACGATCATCGTCCACAGCGGAGCGCGGCAGGCTGCGTTGGCTGGCGGTGTTGATGTCGGCGTGCACGTTGGCGATGGTGCTGGCGGCGATCATCAAGCTCGACCTCTATGCCGACGTTTTCGGGCTCACGATGCTGCGCTTGTACACGACCGTGTTCGCGGTGTGGCTCGGCATCGCGCTGATGATCGCGATCCTCGCCCTGTTCCGGCTGGACCGCGAATGGGTCGTGCTGGCCGTTGCCTCGACTGCTCTGATCGGCGTGTTCGGGATGAACCTGGTCAACCCGGAACGAGTGGTTGCCGAGCACAACTTGCATGAGACGATCGACAGCGACGAATTCGACATCGGGTACCTCGTCAGCCTGTCCGACGACGCCGTGCCGACGATCGTCGCCGAGATCGACAATCTGAGCGAGTCGGACCGCGCCGTGGCAATCGCCCGACTGTGCGAGCAACCACGACCAACTAGGTCCGGCCTCGACTGGAACTGGTCACGATCACGGGCGGTGACCCTGCTCGAACAAGTCTGTCACTAACGCGGTTGCTGGTCGTCGGCAGGAGCGTCGCCCCACCGACCGGTCCACCATCGAGACCCCCACGGCAGGTACGAACACCCCACCGGCGAACGCCTTCTGTCTCCGCAACCTCTGGCGCCAACCCCCGCCGCGTCACCCGCCGCGGGAGGTTGGCATCGAAGTCGGCCCCATCAGCTGCAGCCGCTCGTACTGCCGCAGCTGGGGCAGGCGTGACAGCTACCGGCGCGGACCATGTGGACACCGCACTGCATGCACATCGGCGAATCGACCGGCTTCACGATCCCTCGCGCCGGGGTGTTGTCCTCGACCGTCGGGGTGACGGCGCCGGACGCGAGACCGATCTGCAGCTCGGACGCCGACGGAACACTCTTGAAATCCGGCGGGATCTCCGAACCCTGATTGGTCTCGATGATCGACTCCTCGACACCCGGCAACGTGGGCTGCAAGCGCTCGTCGATCGAGAATATCCCGAGCTCGGCACGCTCGTCGTAGGTCAAGTACTCCAACGACAGCCGACGGAACAGGTAGTCCATGATCGACGTGGCGAAGCGAATATCCGGATCGTCGGTCATGCCTGCCGGCTCGAAACGCATGTTGATGAACGCTTCGACATAGGCCCGCAGCGGGACGCCGTACTGCAAGCCGTAGCTGATCGACTTGGCGAACGCATCCATGATGCCGGCCATCGTCGAACCCTGCTTCGAGACCGTCAGGAAGATCTCGCCCGGCTGACCGGTCTCGTACTCACCAATCGTGGCGAAGCCCTTGCAATCGGCAACACGGAACTCGAACGTTCGGCCGCGGCGACTGCGCGGAAGCTTCTGACGGATCGGCTTGTGAACCACCCGCTCGACGATCCGCTCGACGGCCTGCGCCGTCGACTCAGGACGACCCGCCGCCAACTCGGCAGCGGCCTCGGCGTCGGTGGTGGCGTCGCCCTTCTTTGCAGTCGACAGCGGCTGACCGACCTTGCAGTTGTCGCGGTAGATGGCGACCGCCTTGAGGCCCAGCTCCCAGCTCAGCTGATGCAGTGCGACGACATCTTCGACCGATGCTTCCTCCGGCATGTTGACGGTCTTCGAGATCGCACCCGACAGGAACGGTTGCACCGCACCCATCATTCGCACGTGGCCTTCGTAATGGATCGTGTTGTCGCCCATCGAGCAGGCGAACACGGCGACGTGCTCGGCAGCGAGATGCGGTGCACCCAGGATCGACTTGTTGACGTCGATGTAGGCGATGATCGCGTCGACCTGCTCCGGGTTGTAGCCGAGCCGCCGCAACGCACGCGGGATCGTCTGGTTGACGATGGTCATGTTGCCGCCGCCGACCAGCTTCTTCATCTTGACGAGACCGAGATCGGGCTCGATCCCGGTTGTATCGCAGTCCATCATCAGGCCGATCGTGCCGGTCGGCGCGAGGACCGATGCCTGGCTGTTACGAACCCCGAACTCCTGGCCGTCGCGAACCGCTGCTTCCCACGCATCCTGGCCGGCACGCAGCAGATCCTCGGGAACGACGCTGTCGTCATCGATCTGGTAGCTGGCGTCGCGGTGCATCGCGAGCACGCGGAGCATGTGCTCTTCGTTGGCGGCGAAACCCTCGAACGGCCCGAGACGGGCAGCGGTGCGAGCGCTGACGGCGTAGGCGTGGCCGGTCATCAACGACGTCAGGGTGGCCGCCCACGCACGTCCCTGACGTGAGTCGTAGGCGTAACCGAGCGCCATCAGCAGGGCCCCGAGGTTGGCATAGCCCAGCCCGAGTTGACGGAACTGGCGGCTGGTCTCGCCGATCGGCTCGGTCGGGTAGTCGGCGCGACCGACCAAGATCTCCTGGGCGGTGAACATCATCTCGATCGTGTGCATGTATGCGTCGACGTCGAAGGCGCCGACGTTGCCGTCGAGATCCTGATCGAGGTAGTGCAACAGGTTGATCGATGCCAGGTTGCAGGCCGAGTTGTCGAGGTGCATGTACTCGGAGCACGGATTCGAGCCGTTGATCCGGCCGGTGTTGTGAGCCGTGTGCCACTTGTTGATCGTCGTATCGAACTGGAGACCCGGATCGGCGCACTCCCAAGACGCCTGAGCGATCTGACGCCAGAGATCTCGGGCTCGAACGGTCTTCACGACCTGACCTGTCGTGACGGCTTTCAGGCCCCAGTCGGCGTCTTCCTTGACGGCCTGCATGAACTCGTCGGTGATCCGGACCGAGTTGTTGGCGTTCTGGTATTGGATCGAGAACGAGTCGGAACCATCGAGGTCCATGTCGAATCCGGCATCTCGCAGGACCCGCGCCTTGCGCTCCTCTTTGACCTTGCACCACACGAACTCTTCGATATCGGGGTGGTCGACGTTGAGGATCACCATCTTGGCGGCGCGGCGGGTCTTGCCGCCCGACTTGATCGTGCCGGCTGAGGCGTCGGCGCCGCGCATGAAGCTGACCGGACCGGAGGCCGTGCCACCACCTTCCAGCAACTCGACGCTGGAACGGATCCGCGAGAGGTTGACCCCGGCACCGGAGCCACCCTTGAAGATCGTGCCTTCCTCGCGGTACCAGTTGAGGATCGAGCTCATCTTGTCGTCGACCGACAAGATGAAGCAGGCACTTGCCTGCTGGGGCACGCCCTTGACGCCGATGTTGAACCAAACCGGGCTGTTGAACGAGGCCCGCTGCGTCGTGAGGATGTACTTCAACTCATCGGTGAAGGCGCTCGCTTCGTCCTCATCGGCGAAGTAGCCACCTTCGCGGCCCCAGGTGGCGATCGTGTTGACGACACGGTCGATGACCTGCTTCAACGAGTTCTCGCGCTCCGGCATGCCGAGCGAGCCGCGGAAGTACTTCTGGGCGACGATATTGGTGGCGTTGAGCGACCACGTGGCCGGGAACTCGACGCCCAGTTGCTCGAAGGCAACGGTGCCGTCCTTCCAGTTCGTGATCCTCGCGTCGCGGCGCTCCCACACGACTTCGTCATACGGGTCGACCCCGGGTGAAGTAAACAGCCGACGAAGTCCGATCCGACCCGTGGTTGACAGTCGTTCAGGCGCCAATGACATGTGAAATTCCTTCCTCGATGCACACTCCGTCACAACTCGCAACACGAGCGGCGACACAACATATGGTTACAAATTCCCCGTGACCGGGTTCGACGCCACAAGAACTTGTGTGTACGAACCGGGCTGCGTATTACATCATTGTAACTACAGTGCTGTCAACGCAATCGTGAGAGTTCGCTCAAACAATCGTCTGACCAGCGGCGACGCGGGCGGCGCGACACACAGGTTCAGAGCCCAATCACCCCAGGTAACTTCCGCGTGCCGCGCCACCTCCGGCACGTGAGGTGAACGATACGGACCAACGCTTGTGGAACGAAAGGGGACAACCATGTGAATTACAGAAATATTCCTGGGGATAGCCGGCGAGTTACCCACAGACCACCGTCACGGGGATGGCGTTGAGGGCGGCATTGCCGGAGAGCGGGTCGATCACCGCCGGATCGGTCAAGATGTTCGAGTTCACGCCGGCGCGTTCGCTGGCAACCCGCATCCGCGTTCCCGGATGATCGTGTCCCCAACCGTGCGGCAGGCTGACGACGCCGGGCCGCACGGCGTCGGTCACCTCGACCGGAGCCGTCACTTCGCCGACCCGTGACGTCACGACGGCAGTCCCACCATGCGTGAGGCCGATCCGATCGGCATCGTCGGGATGGACGTGCAGGGTGCAGCGTGGTTTGCCCTTCACGAGCACGTCGATGTTGTGCATCCACGAGTTGTTGCTGCGAAGATCACGCCTGCCGACCAGCACCAGTTGGCGGTTCGCCAGCTCGTCGATCGACGCTGCCAGGCGATTCAGGTCGGCCAGCAACGGCGCTGCCGCCAACTCGATCATGCCGCTGCGAGTGCGCAGGATTTCGGGCAACCGGGGTTCGAGCGCACCGCAATCGATCCCATGCGGGGCTGCCAGCAAGGCATCCAGCGTGAGCCCGTCCGGGTTGGCGCCGAACCCATCGCCGAACGGGCCCGATCGCAACATCATGTCGAGCAATCGTTCAGGACCTCGCCGTCCACCGGCCGAGGCTGCCGCCAGCACCTGCTCGACGTCGCTCCCGCCTGTCGTTGACGACGGGTCGTCGACCGCCGCTCGGGCGACGGCGCGAGCCGCCAGTTCGTCGACGATCGCGATGTCGGCATCAGGTCCCTGTCCCTGCGCGATCAGTGCCAGTCTCGACAGGATCTCCCACTCGTCCGGTTGGCCGTCGTCCAATGCCAACACCGGCTCCGAGTAGTTGCCGACGTTGCGGATCGCGAATTGGAGCAACGCCAGGTCGTAGTGACTGCGCTGCAGTTGAGACGGCGGAGGCAGGATCACATCGGCGTGTTTGGTGGTCTCGTTCAGGTACATGTCGACGCTGACCATGAACTCCAACTTGGCAAGCGCCTCGTCGAGGTCCCGTGATGCCGGGGTCGAGAGGACGGGATTCCCGGCGACCGTGATCAGCGCCTTCACCTGATCGGTGCCGGGGGTCGAGATCTCCTCGGCCATCGCGGCGGCCGGATACTCCCCCATCACCTCGGGGTGTCCGCCGACGCGACTCGAGCCCTTCCCGGTCGTGAAACCCTTGCCTGTTCCCGGCGTCCCCTTCGTCGTCGGACCGCCGGCGACCGGGAGCGGGAACATCGATCCGCCCACGCGATCGAGATTGCCGGTGACGATGTTGACGACGTCGATCAACCAACTCGTGAGCGTCCCGAATTCGGTCGTCGTCGTACCGATCCGGCCGTAGACCGCGGCCGTGGGAGCCTGCGCCAGTTGGCGTGCGAGCGCCTCGACCGTTGCAGCAGGCACGCCCGTCGCCTCGGCGACGCGCTCGGCAGTGAAGCCTGCCAATCCTGACCGAACCTGATCGAGCCCGTCGAGATACGGGCTGACATGCGAGCCGACCTGCGCCAAGCCCTCGTCGAACAGCGTCGTGACGATTGCCGCCAACAGGAGTGCATCGGTGCCCGGTCTGATGGCGATCCATTGATCGGCCTGTTCAGCGGTTCGGCTCCGGCGTGGGTCGATCACGACGAGCCGGCCGCCGCGGGCCTGCATCGCTTCGATCCGGCCGGGAAAGTCGGGCGCCGTGCACAACGAGCCATTCGATGCGTACGGATTGGCGCCCAGGATCACCAACATGTCGGTGCGATCGAGGTCGGGAACCGGGACCGTCATCGGGGTCCCGAACACCAGCCCCGACGCAACGTGACGAGGCATCTGGTCGACGGTCGAGGCGCTGTATCGCTGTTTCGTGCCGAGTGATGTCAGCAGCACTCGGTTGTACAGCAACGCCGACAGGCTGTGCGCCGACGGGTTCCCGAGATAGGTCGCAACTGCCTGACGGCCGTGCGCCTCGATCACCGCGGTCAACCGCACGGCGACTTCCCGGAACGCTTCCTTCCACGATGCCTCGACGTGGACGCCACGGCGCTTGATCAGCGGCATCCTGAGCCGATCCGGGTCCTCGTGGAGTTGCTTGAGGGTCGATCCCTTCGGGCAGATGAAGCCTTTCGAGAAGACATCGAGTTGATCGCCGCGAATCCTGGTGACCTGTTCGTCACCCTGCGGATCGGCTGTCACCGTGATTGCCAGACCGCAGCCCGCCTCACACAGTGGGCACGACCGGAACGCAGTCCGCGAGGCTTGTTGAATCATCCGACAAGCGTCGCACCTCGCGCCGCGCCGTGGCATGATCGGAGTCGTCATGGAACGCTCAACGTTGGAGACCATCGTCGCCGCCTACGACGTCGAACGGACCGCCCATCCCGACGGGCGACCCTGGATCGGCTTGTGCATGGTGTCGAGCCTCGACGGTTCGGTCGTGATCAACGGCGCTTCGGGGGCCCTCGGAAACCCGACCGATCAACGCGTGATGGGAACGCTCCGGCGGTTGGCCGACGTGATCATCGTGGGGGCCGGCACCGTGAGGGCGGAAGGCTATGGACCGCCGCGCAAGGTTGGACAGCGAATCGGCGTGACCACCAATTCGGGCCACGTCGACCTCACCACAGAGTTGTTCCAGTCGGGGGCCGGGTTCCTGATCGCGCCTGACTCGGCCCAGATCGACGAGTCGCTGGTCGACGTGATTCGGGCCGGGGCGACGAGCCTCGACCTCTCGGCCGCCGTGTCGATCATCCCTGAGCTGATTCCGGGAGCAACGTTCGTTCAAGCCGAGGGCGGGCCGCAGTTGAACGCCAGCCTGCTCGAGGCTGAACTGATCGACGAACTCAACCTCACGATCTCGCCGCGGATGATCGGCGGATCCGGTCCGCGTGTCACCGTCGGCGCCGGCGATGTCAACGCCCGCTTCGACGTCGCCCATCTGCTCGTCGACGACGAGGGTTTCGTCTTCAGTCGCTGGATACGGCGCTGAGTTTGCTCAGCAGTTCCAACTCGCTCTGGAAATCGGCGGCGGCGTCGAAGTTCTTGTAGACCGAGGCGAACCGGAGATAGGCGACCTCATCGACGAGCCGCAACCGGTCGAGCACGGCGAGGCCGATCTGTGACGAGTTGACGTCACCGCCGCGCAATCGGATCTCGTCCTCCACGTCGGCTGCGATCTGTTGGATCGCGAACTCATCGACGTTGCGTCCTTTGGTGGCGGCGCGCACTCCGCACACGATCTTGTCGCGATCGAACGGTTGGGACGAGCCGTCCGACTTGACGACCACGAGGGCGACCTCTTCGACCCGCTCGAACGTCGTGAACCGAGCGGAACACGACGAACATTGCCTGCGACGGCGAACCGACGCGCCTTCCTCGGCGAGCCTCGAGTCGACGACTTTCGTATCGTCAGCTCGACAGGTCGGACAAAGCACGTCGTCAGGCTAGCGAACGACGACCGGCCAGCGGGGCTAGGGAATCAACACTTGCTGACCCGCCTGGAGCGACGGTCCACCGTTCAGATCGACCAGTTTGTCGACGAAGGTGCGCGTCGAGATGTCGCCACGGTACGTCTGGGCGATCGACCACATCGTGTCGCCCGGCTGGGCGGTGATGGTCGACCGTACGAGTGCTGGCTGACTCGCCGCGGCGGAGGCAGGTACGCCGCCGGAGCCAGCCAGCACATCGAATGTTGCGACCGTTCCGAACGAAACGAAGATCGCTGCAGACACACCCACGACCGCACGGCGGCGCCGGAATGTGGCCTGCGAGACCTGACGGGATGGTCTGGTGAAAGCGAGCGTGGCGGTCATGTCGAAGCTCCCAACAACGGATCGAACAAGTGTACGGACGAACAGTTGTACCCGAACAATCGTTCGATGTCAACAGCCAGCATCAGAAATATCGAACAGGTGTCCGGCGAACACATGTTTGACTTTGCATTCGAACGCTCGTACGATAGGGGCATGGTCAACAAACAGATCAGCACCCGTCAGCGAGAGATTCTCGATTTCATCGAGTCCGAAATGCGTGACCGCGGGTATCCCCCGTCGGTTCGTGAAATCGGCGAGGCGGTCGGGCTCACGTCACCATCGACCGTACACAGCCACCTCAACACGCTGACCCGGCTCGGGTACCTGCGCCGCGATCCGACCAAGCCCAGGGCGATCGAGGTCCGATGGGACTCCAGCTCCGGTGCGGTGATGGAACGCCGCCCGGTTCGCCACGTACCGCTGATCGGCGACGTCGCCGCAGGAACCGACGTGTTGGCTCAAGAGAACGTCGAAGAGATTCTCCCGATGCCACTCGACTTCACCGGAGAAGGTGAGTTGTTCATGTTGCGAGTTCGGGGCGATTCGATGATCGAGAAGGGGATCTTGGACGGCGATTTCGTGATCGCCGTGCAGCAACCATCGGCCAACAAAGGCGACATCGTCGTGGCTGGGATCCCAGGGGGCGAGGCAACCGTCAAGACGTTCCAGCACCAAGGCGATCGAATCACGCTGACACCGGCCAACTCGACGATGCAACCGATGGAGTTCTCGGCCGATGAAGTGACGATCTACGGACGAGTCGTCACCGTCATGCGTCGCCTATAGACGGCGGCGCCCACGGTGAGCCACCAGGCTCACTCGACGGCGCGGGCAGCGGTAGCGCAGGTGATGGCGATGATGTTGGCGGCGATGGCGGCAGGGGAGGTGGCGGCTGCACCTGCGAGACGCTCGGTGGTGCGGGCGGCCAGACACCGGTGACATCCGTGTTGCCGGTGATGACCGTGGCAGCGCGCTTCGACCTTCGACCGGAGAACAGCAACAACAGCACACCGAGCACGACACCGCCGACGCCAGAGGCCAGCGCCCCGAGTCGGAGTTGCTGAACCCCATCGCTCGGGTCACGACCAATCGCCGCCACCGTTCCGACTGCATCACCGACGACAACGACTTGGTACTCCCCGGGCTCGTCGATCGTCATACGCGATATCGACGAGCCGGCGAAGCCGGCCGTCTGGTAGTCGAGCGAGTCATCGCGTCGGAGCACGATGTCACCGGAAGGTCCTGCCATCTGTACGTCGAATGCTCGCCCGGCCTCGGCAGTCGGCTCACAGTCGCCCGATGGGACGTCGAGCACGCCATCGGTTTCCTCGAAGACGAAGAACGTCCCGGTCTCGGTGAACTCGAGTGTCGTGGTGCACCCGACCGGGGCTCTGGCAAACGATTCGACTGCGTCTCCCTCGCGGCGGTTGGAAGCGAGAAACAACACGGTTGCGCCGACCACACCGGCCAACAGCAACAGCAATCCGAACGCCGCCGCAGCACCGCGCCCCTTGGCCTGGTTCCCCATCAGCGTCCCTTCTGTCCCAGACGTGCTGCGATCTGCTCGATTCGTTCGTCAGGTTGTACCACGGCGGCGCGCACGAACTCGCGTCCCGCTTCACCGTAGAACTCGCCTGGGCTCAAGAGGGCACCGCATTCTCGCACCAGTTGCTCCGTGAACGCCCACGCGTCGCCGACTCGGAACCACAGATAGAAACCGCCGTCCGGGAGCGGGACCTCGAGCCCCGACCATTGCGACAAGATCTCGGCGAACCGGACGAGCCGGTGCTGGTACCGGGCGCGCTGTTGTTCGACGTGGAGATCGTCGTCGAGCGCCGCCACACCCGCCGCCTGAGCGGGGCCGGGAACCATCATCCCGACGTGTTTGCGGACCTCGCGCAGGTACTCGACGAGTTCGCCGTCGCCGGCATAGAACCCAACCCGAGTTCCGGCCAAATTCGAACGCTTCGACAGCGAATGGACCGCAACGACGCCGTCGGGACCGTGCTCGAGGATCGTTCGACCACGGTCGGCCCACGTGAACTCGACGTAGCACTCATCAGAGAAGACAGGCACACCGAGCGACCGACCCCACGCAGCGGCCATGCCGAGGTCATCGAGTGCACCGGTCGGATTGGCCGGGCTGTTGACCCACAACGCGAGTGCACGCGAGGCATCCGCCGGATCGATCGAGGCCAGATCGATCCCACCGGCGGCGGTCATCGCCACCGGTACCGCCCGGCAGCCCGCCAGCGTGGCGCCCATCTCGTAGGTTGGGTAGGAGATCGCCGGATACAAAATCGTGTCGAGATCCGGCCGCCGCAACCTCAACCATTGTGGGAGCGTGCCGACGAACTCCTTGGTACCGATGCAGGCGCCGATCTGAGCGGTCGGAACGTCGATTTCGAATCGGCGATCGATCCAGCGCTGGACCGCTGCAAGCAGGCTGACCGTGCCGACACTCGGCGGGTATCCGCGTTCTGCACCAGACGAGCCGAGCGCCGTGAGAACTGCCGGCAACGGCGGATCGCACGGCGTACCGATCGAGAAGTCGACGAGGCCACCGTCGAACGCGTCGCCGAGGTGCTTGAAGCGGTCGATCCGTTCGTAGGGGTATGGCGGCGGTACGAACGGAGTCATGACGGGTTGGATTTTACGACGAACTCCGAGAGCCTCCCAGTTGAGGCCTCCGAGAGGCGGGCCCGCACCCGCATCCCGACGACCTCCTCGGCAGTCGAGACGACTTCACCCTCACGATGAACGGCGGCGAGCATGTCGCCGCGTTCATACGGGATCAGCAGTTCGACGATCTTCGAAACAGCTCGTAGCCGGTCCGCCAGCGTGCGGAGGAACAGCTCGATCCCTTCGCCGGTGACCGCGCTGATCTCGACCGACCCGACGTGATCGGTCATCAACTGCTTCGCCGCGTCCGCGGCGAGGTCGGCCTTGTTGAACACGAGCAACTCGGGCACGGCGTCTGCACCGATTTCGCCCAACACGACGCGGACTGCCTCGATCTGGGCGGAAGGATCCGGCGCACTGGAATCAACGACGTGCACCAGATAATCGGCAAGTGAGGCGACCTCGAGCGTTCCTTTGAACGCCTCGACCAGCCCGTGCGGCAGCCGCCGCACGAATCCGACCGTGTCGGTCAGCAACACTGGTTCGCCGCCGGACAGCGACAGCCGCCGCGTTGTCGGGTCGAGGGTGGCGAACAGCCGGTCTTCGACGAGCACACCGGCGTCGGTCAGGCGATTGAGCAGCGTGGATTTGCCTGCATTCGTGTAACCGACGATCGCCACGTTTGCGAGGCCACTACGACCGCGACTCTTGCGCTGCAACGACCGGGTGTCGGCAAGCTCTCTGAGGTCTGTCTCGAGCTTCGTGATCCGGCGCATGATCCGTCGTCGATCGACTTCGATCTTGGTTTCGCCGCCGCCGAACCGAGCGCCGACCCCGCCGCGCTGTTGGGACAGGTTGGCGGTCTTGCCTCGCCGCAGTCGGGGCAGGCGATAACGCAGCAACGCCAGCTCGACTTGCGCTTTGCCTTCGAGCGTGTGGGCGTTCTGGCCGAAGATGTCGAGGATCACAGCGGTTCGATCGATGGCGGTACGACCGAGCAGCTTCTCCAGGTTGAACTGTTGGGCCGGAGCCAACTCGTTGTCGAAGACCACCGTGTCGGCATCGAGGGCGAGGCACAACTGTTTCAGTTCCTCGACCTTGCCCTTACCGATGAACCAGGTGTGGTCGGGAGCCGTTCGTTTCTGCACGAGTCGCGCAACGACGTCGGCACCCGCCGTATCGACCAGCAACTCCAGTTCGTCGAGACTCGAATCGGTGTACTCCTCGTCGTGACCAGGCAGCGTGACACCGACGATCACGATCTTCTCCCGAACGGTACGGTCGATCAGCGTGGCGCCGAGCGCCTCCTGATACGGCGTATTCATCGTTTCATTTTCATTCGTTGAATTCTCATCGTGGCGTTGTTCACGTGATGTTGATCTCGATCGTTCCGACGTACGTCGCTGGGCCTGTCAGCGTCACCCGCCCTGGTGACGGGTGGTCGAGCTCCACTGTCGCGCTTCCACCGTCCATCTGCACGATCAGTTTTCCGTCGAGCGGGGTCGCCAACCCCCAACGCACCGCGGCGTAGGCGGCGGCGCATGCACCGGTGCCGCATGCCTCCGTGATACCGGCACCGCGTTCGTGGACCCGCATCCTGATCTCGTGTTGATGGTGACTCGGCTCGACGATCTCGAGATTGACGTGAGGAACGAGCTGTCCCAAACTGAGCAGATCGACCCCGTCGACCTCTTCGACACCCACCACGCTGTGCGGATTCCCGAGGCTGAGATGAGCGACCGGCCGTTCAGGGTTGCAGTTGAGCTGATCCCATCCGGTCGGTTCGTTCAGAACCTCGACGGTACCCATGTCGACCCCGGCCCGAATCGTGTCGACGTCAGCGGTGGCCTCGAGCGTCACGACACGTTCTCCGGCGTCGGTCAGAATCCGTTGCGCCCCGAAATCGCCGTCGCGCGAGGCAAGCGCCTGAGCGAAGCAGCGAATTCCGTTACCGCTCATCTCCGCTCGGCTGCCGTCGGCATTGTAGAGCACCATCCGAGCGGTGTAGCCATCTTCGGATTCACCGATCAGCAGGCCATCGGCGCCGATCCCTCGGCGGCGGTCACAGACCTGACGGGCGAGGCCGGCAAGATCTTCGACACACGGGTGGAACACGACGAGGAAGTCGTTGCCGAGTCCGTGATGTTTGGTCAGCGTGAGCGTCTTCATGGTCGGTTCTCGAATGCCTCGATCACGGCCGGTGCTGCCTCGGTGACCGGATCGTGCTCGATGTCGATCCAGCGTACGCGA
>JAYVFI010000107.1:0-19368 GCA_043773365.1 Ilumatobacteraceae bacterium | reverse complement strand
ACAACATTGTTGATGATGATCGATGCGTTCGTCGGCGACCGTTGGCGCAGCTTGTACGAAACGGCGATCACCGAGGGCTACCGATTCCTGTCGTTCGGCGACGCGATGTTGCTCGATCGTCGCCAGACCTGACGCGCGCCGCAACCTCGGTAGCCTCGCTCGTCGTGCATCCCGTCGAGTTCGAAACCGTCGCCAACGATGGCGCTGCCCGAGCGGGCGTGGCCACTACGGCGAGTGGGAGTTACACGACGCCGCTGTTCATGCCGGTCGGCACGCGCGGGACGATCAAGTATCTCAGCGCCGCCGATTACGAGTCGCTCGGCGCCCAGATCGTGCTCGGCAACACCTATCACCTGATGCTGCGACCGGGCGCGGAGACCGTGGCGCAGCTGGGAGGGCTCGGAAGGTTCGCCGGTTGGCGGGGGCTGACGTTGACCGATTCGGGCGGTTTCCAGATCTTCTCACTGAACCCCAAGGTCGATGACGACGGGGTCACCTTCAAGAGCACCTACGACGGTTCGTCACACCGATTCACGCCGGAGTCAGCGGTTTCGACACAGCAACTGCTCGGCGCCGACATCCAGATGGTGCTCGATGTGTGCCCACCGCTTCCGAGCCCGCCCGAGGTCGTTCGGCTGGCGGTCGAGCGTACGTCGGCGTGGGCCGCGCGAGCACGTCAAGCCCACGATCGGCCTGATCAGGCACTGTTCGGGATCGTGCAGGGCGGCATCAGTGAGTCGATGCGAGCCGAGAGCGCGAAACGCACGGTCGAATTCGGTTTTGACGGTTATGGGATCGGCGGGTTGTCGGTGGGGGAGACTCGTAGCGAGATGCTGCCCGCATTGTCAGCTGCGATCGAACAACTCCCGAGGAACCGTCCGCGCTACCTGATGGGGGTCGGTGACCCTGCCTCGCTGGTGGAAGCGGTCAACCTCGGGGTCGACCAGTTCGATTGCGTGATGCAGACACGGATCGGGCGCCACGGCACGGCATTCACCAACCACGGCAAACTCCATGTCAAAGGCGCCAAGTACATCACGAGCGACGAGCCACTCGATCCAGAATGTGCCTGTGACGTCTGCCAGCGGCATTCGCGTGGGTTCATCCGGCATCTGTTCCAGGTCGGCGAACCGTCCGCCTCTCGACTGGTCAGCATCCACAACATCGCCTGGACCTTCAATCTGATGGGTCGGATGCGGGCCGCGATCATCGATGGAAGCTTCCAAACCGTGCGCCGCGAGGTGCTGGCAGTCTGGGGTTGATCGTCCGTCTCAGGCTGGATCGGCCTCGCTAGGCTTGCCGATCGCTATGTATGCACTTTCGATCTTGGCCCAGGATGAATCGAGTGGCGGCGGCGGGGTCGCTCAATTGCTGATCCTGCTGTTGATTCCAGTGGCGATGTACTTCTTGATGATTCGCCCCCAGCGCAAGCGGATCAAGGATCAGGCGTCGCTGCAGTCGTCGCTCGGCGTGGGAGACGAAGTCGTCACCAACTCGGGGATCTTCGGGGTCATCACGGGTGAAGAACAGGATCGGTTCTGGCTCGAGATCGACGATGATGTCCAGATTCAGATCGCCAAGGTGGCGATCCAGGGCAAGGTCAAGAAGTCGAACACAGACGAACCGCCGGCCGGCAACGACGATGCCGACGAAACCGTGGACGAATCGTGAACAAAAAGCGCTTGCTGATCACACTGATCAGCTTCACCGGGCTGGCCGCGATCCTGCTCGGGCTCAACATTGGATTCAACAAGACTCCGGTGCTCGGCCTCGACCTTCAGGGTGGCATCTCGGTGATCTACACCACGGCCGAGCCGGCGACACCCGACGACCTGATCGTCGTTCGCGACCTGATGCGTGATCAACTCGAGGACTTCGGGATAGCTGAACCAGACGTACGTGTGGAAGGGGTCAACATCATCGTCGACCTGCCAGGTGTCGGCGATCAGAAGCAGGCGTTCGAGGCGCTCAAGGTCTCGGGCATCGTGACGCTGCGCCCCGTGCTGCAGTGCCAGGCCGGCGATTTCGGCTCCGACAGCAGCACTTCCGGCGACACCGGCACGTCTGACACCGGCAGTTCCTCCGGCGACAGCGGTAGCTCCGGCGACAGTTCCACGGTCAGCTCCGAGATTTCCTCGTCATCGGCACTCGGCGTCGGCACGACGTCTGCCGGCGCCCCATTTGGCCGGCTGCGTCCGATGGTCGCCCCGATCACGACACCGATCACGACACCGGCCACGACACCGGCCACGGTCGCTCCTTCCGACAGCGCGCCGCCCTCGAGCGTTCCCGACTTCAGCGTTCCGCCGGACACAGCCCCTGTCGTGTTGGGGCCTCCTGCACCGACCACGACGGTTCCCGGCGCTGAACAGCCGGCCGATGGGCAGACCTTGCTGCCGAACGCCGCCGGCACGGAAATCTGTCTGGTAGGACCTTCAGGTGGAACGGGTGCGGTGTTCGCCAAGGGCAGCGCCGCCGCCTCGATCGACCCGCAGACGGGCCAATGGGTCGTCAACGTCGACCTTCGCGACGATGGTCAGATCGTCTGGAACGCGCTGGCGGCCCAATGTTTCAGCGGTGGGGCGACCTGTCCCTCGCGGCAGTTGGCGATCGTGCTCGACGACGTGATCCAGTCGGCCCCGGTCGTGCAAACCGACAACTTCCCCGGCAGTGTTCAGATCTCGGGCGCGTTCAACGAGACCGAAGTTCGCAGCCTCGCTCGAGTGTTGAACCGAGGTGCGTTCCCTGTCGCCGTTGTGCAGCAGCGGGTCGAGACCGTTTCGGCGACCGCTGGGCGAGACTCCCTGAATGCGGCAGTGATCGCCGGCCTCGTCGGGGTGGCGCTGTTGTTGCTGTTCATGTTGTGGTACTACAAGAAGCTGTCGGTGGTGATCGTCGCAGGGCTGATCGTTTGGGGCATGGCGGTGTTCTCGCTCGCTTCGTTCGTGTCACATCAGACCAACTACGCCCTGACGCTCGCCGGCGTGACCGGCATCATCGTGGCGGTGGGTGTGACGGTCGACACGTATGTCGTGTTCTTCGAGCGTCTTCGTGACGAGATGCGGCACGGTCGCTCGCTGCGCAACGCGGCCCCGAGCAGTTTCAAGTCGACGTGGCGCACGATCATCTCGGCCGACCTCGTGGCGTTGATCGCCTCCGTGATCCTGTTCATCCTGAGCGTCGGTTCGGTGAAGGGCTTCGCCCTGTACCTCGGCCTGACAACGGTCTGTGACCTGCTCGTCTTCTACTTCTTTACTCGACCTGCCGTCTACCTCCTGTCGATGACCGGTTGGTTCGACCAACGTGATCGCGCCGATTCGGTCGCGGCGATCGGAGTCGTGCGATGAGTGATCTGACAACCATGTCGACGCTGGGCCGAAACGTCGAAAAGACGCGGTTCGGTCGACTCGTCGAAAGCCAGACGGCAGTCGATTTCATCGGGAAACGAAAGTGGGGCGTCGGCATCGCCGGCGTGTTGATCGTCGCCACCGTCATTTCGCTCTTCTCGCAAGGCCTCAGCCTCGGCATCGACTTCGAGGGCGGCATCTCGTGGGACGTGCCCGCCGCCAACTTCAGCGTCGACGATGCCCAGCAAGTGCTGGCCGCCAATGGACTCAGCACGGAGGGTGCCCGTCTGCAGCGACGTTCGTCCGACTCCGGCGAGTTCATCAAGGTCCAGGTCGGTGACCAACCCGAGTCGGTCGGGCAAGAACTTCGGGGGGCGTTTGCCGAGGCCGCCGGTGTAACCGTCGACGAGATCAATGTCAACCTGGTGAGCTCATCGTGGGGAAGCGACATCACCAACAAGGCAATTCGCGCACTCGTGATCTTCTTGCTCGTGGTCGCGATCTTCATATCGATCCGGTTCCAGTGGCGGATGGCCTTGGCTTCGATCATCGCCATGATCCACGACGTGGCGATCAGCGTCGGGATCTACTCGATCTTCCAGTTCATCGTGACACCTGCGACAGTGATCGCGTTCCTCACGATCCTCGGATATTCGCTGTACGACACGATCGTCGTTTTCGATCGGATCAGCGAGAACGAGGCACGCTTCGCGACCCAGAAGCCGCCATATGACGACATCTTGAACGTCTCCATGAACCAGGTCCTGATGCGTTCGCTGAACACCAGTTTTTCGGCGATCGTCCCGGTGGTTTCGATGCTGTTGATCGGTGCGGGGTTGCTCGGGGCGACCACACTGAGCGAGTTCGCGATCGCACTCCTCGTCGGGCTGATCACCGGGGCCTACTCGTCGATCTTCGTGGCGACACCCCTGCTCGGGATCCTGAAGCAGACCGATCCGAACTGGAAGTCTCGCAACCTTCCGCGGGCTACCGGCGAGGTGCTCCGCGACATGGTGATGGGCGGCACGATGGGGAGTCGCAAGTCGCGGGTCAGGGCCGCCGCGCAGACGGATGCAACCGCTGGTGCGGCGACCGGTGCAACGGCCGGCGCAACGAGCGCAGATGCAACGACGCGGGTGGCGGCGGCGCTTTCGCACCCGCCTCGCCCCCGCAAGAAGAAGCGCCGTTGATCCCCGAGCGGCACTAGTCTCGACCCCATGGAGACCGAGTCGTCCTGGGTTCGAGACCACATTCGGACGATTGCCGACTACCCGGAGCCGGGCGTCATGTTCCGCGACATCACGCCACTGCTCGGCAGTGCCGCCGCGTTCGGGCGCTCGATCGACGACCTGGTGAGTCGGTTTCATGACGTCGAGGTCGAGCGTGTCGTCGGTGTCGAGTCGCGGGGATTCATCCTGGCGGCACCGGTCGCCTACCGGCTCCGCGCCGGCTTTGTTCCCGTCCGCAAGGCCGGGAAACTGCCGTGGGCGGTTGCCCGCGAGGAGTACGGCCTCGAATACGGGAGCGGCAAACTCGAGATCCATCGCGACGCGGTCCACCCCGGTGAACGAATCCTCGTCGTCGACGACGTGTTGGCGACCGGCGGGACGGCGGCGGCCACTTGTCGATTGATCGAAACGCTCGGCGGGACGATCGTGGGTGTCGGGGTCCTGATCGAGATCGCCGAGCTCAAAGGCCGCGTACGGCTCGGTGACCATCGCGTCGAAAGCCTGACGACGTACTGACATGTCGACCGTGGATCGCGTCCTTCCGTGGCGACGTAACCACGAGTCGGCGACCGCCTCCGAGTTGACCCCGCTGTTGCAGAGCTACCGTCGGCTGCACCCGAAGGGTTCGGTGACGATGATCAACCGGGCCTACCACATGGCTGCCGAGGCCCATCGTTCGCAGACCCGGTCGAGCGGAGAGAGCTACATCAATCATCCGCTGGCTGTCGCCAAGATCGTTGCCGACATCGGGCTCGACGAGATCTCGCTGGCGGCGGCGCTGTTGCACGATGCTGTCGAGGACACCGAGATCCGCCTGGCTGATGTCGAGCAGCAGTTCGGCAGCGAGGTCGCCTGGATCGTCGACGGTGTCACCAAGCTCGAACGCATCCAATTCGATTCGCGTGAAGCCCAGCAGGCCGCCACGATGCGCAAGATGCTGGTGGCGATGGCCAAAGATCTTCGCGTCCTGATCATCAAGCTCGCCGATCGACTCCACAACATGCGCACGATCGGCGGGATGGAGCGCGACAAGCAACAGCGGATCGCTCAGGAAACGATCGACATCTATGCCCCGCTGGCGCATCGGCTCGGGATCGAGGAGATCAAGCAGCAACTGGAAGATCTCTCGTTCGCGGCACTGCATCCCAAGCGCTACGCAGAACTCGATCACCTCGTGGCAACGCGGACTCCAGAGCGCGAAATGTTTCTCGCTCAGGCGGTCAGCGAGATCAGGGCTCGGTTGAAGGAACTCGGGATCGAGGCAGAGGTCTCCGGTCGAGGCAAGCACCTGTGGAGCATCTACGAGAAGATGGTCGTGAAGGGACGCGACTTCGACGACATCTTCGACATCGTGGCGGTGCGTGTCGTCGTCGACTCGATCAAGGACTGTTATGCCGCGCTCGGCAGCATCCACGGGCGTTGGCGTCCGGTGGTCGGCCGATTCAAGGATTACATCGCGATGCCGAAGTTCAACCTGTACCAGAGCCTCCACACCACGGTGATCGGGCCGAACGGCCGGCCGATCGAGGTCCAGATCCGGACCCAGGAGATGCACCAACGGGCGGAATGGGGGATTGCCGCCCACTGGGCCTACAAGGGCGACGGCTCCAACAGCGACATCGACTGGCTCAACCGGATCATCGACTGGCAAGCCGATGTCAGCGACCCAGCCGAGTTCATGCAGAACCTGAAGACCGATCTCGAGCAGGACGAGGTCTTCGTGTTCACGCCGAAGGGGAAGGTCGTCGCCCTGCCCTCCGGGTCCACGCCGATCGATTTCGCGTACGCAGTGCACACCCAGGTCGGCCACGCCTGTATCGGCAGCAAGGTCAACGGTCGGCTGGTGTCGCTCGATCAGCAGCTGGTCAGCGGCGACACGGTCGAGATCTTCACCTCGAAGGTCGAAACTGCGGCACCGTCCCAAGACTGGCTCGGCTTCGTCGTCTCCCATCGCGCCCAGAACAAGATCCGCCAATGGTTCAGCCGCGAGCGTCGAGTCGACATGATCGAAGCCGGACGTGACGATCTCGAGAGCGAGTTCCGCAGGGAGGGGCTGCCGACCCAGAAGATCTGGCACTCCGACGAACTCACCGAGGTGATCACCAACCTGCACTACGCCGACCTCGACACGTTCCTGGCGGCGATCGGTGAGCACCACGTATCCGCCCGTAGCGTGGCGCAGCGGGTCGCCAAGGTGTTGCGAGGCGGCGACGAGGTCGACGAGTCGCCGGCATCCGTCGTGTCCCCGAAGCGGCCTCGTCGCAAGGCCGGTGACGCGATCGGCGTTCACGTCGAGGGGCTCGACGACGTCCTGGTTCGATTGGCGGTCTGCTGCACGCCTGTTCCGGGTGACCACATCCTCGGGTTCGTCACGCGTGGGCGAGGGGTCAGTGTGCATCGGATCGACTGCGCCAACGCCACCGCCCTCTCGCAGGAGCAGGCGACCAGAATGATCGATGTCGATTGGGATGCCGAGAGCGATGCGGTCCATTTCGTTGCCGGCGTCGAGGTTCGGGCGCTCGATCGGTCCCGGTTGCTGCGTGACGTTGCCAATGCGTTGGCGGAACATCACGTCAACATCGTGTCGTGTGAAACCGTCACCGGCGGCGACCGAGTCGCCAAGATGCGGTTCCAGTTCGAGATGTCGAATCCAGCCCAACTGCCGGCCGTCTTGACCACGATCAAGAAGATCGACTCGGTCTACGACGTCTACCGCGTGGTACCGGGCGGCGCTGTCGAACCGATTGTGCCGGCCGAGCCGGAGTAGGGCGGCGATTCGACGTACGGCGGCTACCGGGCGGTGCAGCGCTAGCCTGACGGGCCGTGCCAGCGTTCCAGACCAGCCCAGGGATGCGTGACATCCTCGCCCCGGAGTCCGGCCGTTGGCGACGCTTCACCGATGTCTTCGCCGAGATCGTCGGCTCGGCTGGTTATCAAATGGTGATTCCGCCGATCATGGAGGATCTCGGGGTGTTCAGCCGGCTCGGGACCGCCACGGATGTGGTCACCAAGGAGATGTACGACTTCTTCGACAAGGGCGACCGTCATGTCGCCCTCCGCCCCGAGCAGACTGCGAGCGTCTGTCGGGCATTCGTCGAGCACCGGCCGCCGACACCCTGGAAAGCGTGGTACTCCGGTCCCAACTTCCGGTACGAGAAGCCTCAGCGGGGGCGTTACCGGCAGTTCGATCAGGTCGGCATCGAAGTGCTCGGTGCCGATGATCCGTACCTCGATGTGGAAGTGATCGCTCTGGCGTGGAACTTCTTCGCGGCGCTCGGACTGCAACAGATTGATCTGCTCGTCAACTCGCTCGGCGAGCCAGACGACCGGGCCAGGTACGTCGAGGCGCTGCGGTTGTACTTCGAGTCGCACTCGGCCGATCTGACCGAACAAAGTCGAGTGACACTCGCCAAGAACCCACTTCGGGTGCTCGACTCGAGACGTGGTCCTGATGCTCCGATCGTCGCCGGAGCCCCGTCGATCGCCGACTTCTGGTCGGAGCACGCTGCCGCTCATTTTGCTTCCGTGCAGGCCGGGTTGACGGAGATCGGGATCCCCTTCCGAGTCGACCTGAAGCTCGTGCGTGGACTCGACTACTACCGTCACACCACGTTCGAGTTCCAGGGCGGAACACTCGACTCTGCGCAGAACGCACTGGGTGGCGGCGGACGTTATGACGGCCTCGTCGAGGCACTCGGAGGTCCACCCACGGCCGGTATCGGGTTCGCCCTCGGGGTCGACCGGACGCTGCTGGCATGCGACGACGAAGGCGTGTTCGAGGCGCCCAACCAAGCCGTCGACGTGTTCGTGGTCGACACGACTGGTGGACGTGAGGCGATGCTGCTGACATCACAGCTCCGCGGCGCGGGCCTGTCGGCCGATCGTCCGTTCGAGAATCGCAGTATGAAGAGCCAGATGAAGGCCGCCGATCGCAGCGGTGCGACCTACGCCGTCATTGTCGGAACCGATGAGCGCGACGCCGGCACCGTGGTCGTTCGCCCACTGCGCGGTAACGGCGAGCAGTTCGTCGTTGCCCGGGCCGATGTCCTGTCCGATCTCCAGTCCCGACTCCGGTAACTCCCATCAACTCCAGCAGTCACATACAAGGAAGAAACCCCAACATGAGCGCAACATCGATGCGTACCCACCAATGCGGTCACCTGCGGGCTGAACACGTTGGACAGACCGTGTCGTTGACCGGGTGGGTCGGTCGCCGGCGTGAGCACGGCGAGCATCTCGCATTTGTCGACATCCGTGATCACACGGGGATCACGCAGTGCGTCGTCGACAACAACGTCGACGTCCGATCGGAGTACGTCGTGCGGATCACCGGCGTTGTCCGTGCTCGTCCGCAAGGCACCGTGAACGCCGGCCTGCCGACCGGCGAGATCGAGGTCGGGGAGTGCGTCGTGGAGGTCCTTCGTGCGGCAACGCCGCCGCCGTTCCCGATCGACGCCCGTGCCGATGACGTGGAGGAGAACACTCGCCTGCAGTACCGCTACCTCGATCTCCGTCGCGAGCGTATGCAGAAGAACCTGCGAGTCCGCGCCAAGATTAACTCGGCGGTCCGTTCGGCGATGGAGCGTCAGGGTTTCGTCGAAGTGGAGACACCCATGCTGGTGCCATCGACCCCGGAGGGCGCCCGCGAGTTCCTGGTGCCGTCACGCAAGGAGCCAGGCTCGTTCTACGCACTTCCGCAGTCTCCACAACTGTTCAAGCAGCTGCTGATGGTGGGTGGCTTCGATCGCTACTACCAGATGGCGCGTTGCCTGCGTGACGAAGACCTGCGTGCCGACCGTCAATACGAGTTCATGCAGATGGACATGGAGATGAGCTTCGTCGGCCAGGACGACGTGCTCGATGCCGTCAGCGAAGCCGTGCTCGACGCCGCCGAGGCGGCCACCGGTGAACGCCCCGATCCGATCGAGCGGATCACGTGGCACGACGCCATGAATCGCTTCGGTGTCGACAAGCCCGACCTCCGGTTCGGGATGGAACTGACAGATCTGACCGACGCATTCGCGGCGACGGAGTTCAAGGCGTTCGCCGGCGCCGGGTGCATCAAGGGCATCTGCGTGCCGGGTAGGGCTGAAGAGTTCGGCCGCAACCAACTCGACAAGTTGACCGACCGCGCCAAAGGGATCGGCGCCAAGGGGCTCGTGTGGCTCAAGGTCACACAGGAAGGGGTCGATTCTCCGGTCGCCAAGTTCCTGGCGGAGTCGGAGCAGATCGAGATCCGGCGCAGGCTCGACGCCAAGCCCGGTGACTTGATCCTGATCGTCGCCGACGAGTGGGCGACGACCTGCGAGGTACTCGGCACACTGCGCAACGACATGGGGCGTCCGCCGGTCCATCAGGGCCCGTATCGGTACGTCTGGGTCGTCGAGTTTCCGCTGTTCGTCGGAATCGGCGACACGGGTCGGCCAAAGCCCGGGCACCATCCGTTCACGCGGCCCAACCCGGAGGACATGGACAAGCTCGAATCCGACCCGATGTCGGTTCGATCGATCGCATACGACCTCGTTCTCAACGGCTGGGAGCTCGGGTCGGGGTCGATTCGGATTCACGAAGCCGACCTGCAGCGCCGGATCTTCACGGCGCTCGGGATCAGTGAGGAGGAGGCGGCCCGCAAGTTCGGGTTCTTCCTCAACCCGTTCGACTACGGCGCCCCACCGCACGGTGGATTTGCGTTCGGGCTCGATCGATTGGTGGCGATCCTTGCAGGCGAGGAGAACATCCGCGAGGTGATCGCCTTCCCGAAGACCCAGTCGGGCACCGATCCGATGACGAATGCTCCGGTTCCAGGCGATCCGAAACAGATGACGGAGCTGGGGCTGCGAATCCTGCCCAAGGTCGACTAATCTCGTCAGCGTGACTGCGGGCGTCAGCAAGACAATTCACGGTCCGATTGCCGACGTCGCGATCGGATGGTGCTGGTTGCCGATTGCTGCATTCATGTGGATCAATCGCGCCAACGTCGACCTCACTCGCGAGGTCATGATCGTGGCGTTCCTCGTCTCGTTCGCCCATCAGCCGCTCACCCTCGGTCTCGTGTACGGCGACCGCGACCAGCGCGACGCCCACCCGAGGCTGTTCAGGTGGGGGCCGATCATCGCCGTGGCGGCGATCTCGCTGGGTTGGGCGATCAGCTTCACGGCCGTCGCTGTTGTCGCCGCGCTGTGGAACGCCGAGCACACGCTGATGCAGCGATATGGCGTGATGCGGATCTACGGCAGGAAGAACGGGGACAATCACGGTCGCATCGAGAAGCCGGCGATGATCGCCATGCTGGTGGCCGGCATCGCCTCGATCGGGGCGTTCGCCGACCGCGAGTCGATGATCGATCGACTGGGTCTCGGGCGCACGAACGCTTCCGGAGTCCGGGTGCTGGACCGATTCGAGCGCTTGGCGACCGTGCTGTTCTGGGTGGCGCTCATTGTTGCCGCCGTGCTCGTGATTCGTTGGGTCGCGCGGGAACGGCGTTCCGGTGGCAGTTGGCCCAAGACGGTCTACGCGATCGGCACGACCGGGCTCGTGGCGGCCGTCGTGTTCGATCCGGTCGCCGGGGTGGCCGGGTACGTCGCCGCCCATGCGATCGAATACTTCGCCGTCGTCGATTCCAGCCTGCGGCGTCGCACCGACCTCCAGCCGGTGGCTCGACTCACCTCGAGTTCCAAGCGCCGAACGCTCGTCTACACCGGGTACTTCGTGGCGATCATGGCGATCGTGACTGCCGCCAAGTCGATCACCAACGGTTACGCCGTGGTCATCCTGCTGTTCGGATTCCTGCACGTCCTGTATGACGGCTTCGTATGGAAGCTGCGTCGTCCGGCGGTGGCGGTCTCGCTCGGAATCGGCACAGCGAGCACTCGAGTGCTCGCTACGACCGTTCGTCGAGGCTGATGATCTCGTATTCCGTCGGGATGTGTTCAGCGTCGAGGCGCAGTTGGAGTCGCCGATAGTCGTCACGAACCCTCACGTCAGGTGACCAGGTGCGGGCGTAGTAGACCTTGGCGACACCGGCTTGGATCAGTTCCTTGCTGCAGGAGAAGCACGGCTGATCCGTGGAATACACCGTCGTCCCGTCGGTCGAGGCCCCGAATCGACCGGCTGTCAGCAGGGCATTCGATTCGGCATGGACGCACAGGCACAGGTCGTAGGCGGTGCCCGATACGAACTGCTCGCGATCGGCGCATCGGAGGCAGCCCCCATCGAGGCAGTTCGGGAGCCCCTCGGGCGTTCCGTTGTAACCCGTGGCGATCACTCGGTCGCCTTTCACGAGGATCGCACCGACCTTGCGGCCCCGGCAGTTGGCGCGACGGGCGGCGGTGAATGCCAATGCGAGGTAGTAGTCGTCTCGGTCCGGGAGCCGATTGGGTGTCTCCGACATGGCGACACGGTAACCAGCCGGCGCTACCATCGTTGCCGTCGCGGCTACTTGTGAGCGCCGCCCTGACCGAATCGCGAGGACCATGATGAGCGAGCCCCGTAACGATTTTGCCCCTGGTGTGATCACCGGCCACGAGGTCAAGGAGGTGTTCGCGCTCGCCAAAGCGAAAGGATTTGCGCTCCCGGCCGCCAACTGCATCGGATCCAACTCGATGAACGCCGTGATGGAAACCGCCGCCGAACTCAACTCGCCGGTGATCATCCAGTTCTCGAACAGCGGCGGTGCGTTCGTGGCCGGGAAGGGCCTCAAGGTCGACCCGAATCGGGCCTCGATGTTGGGTTCACTGGCGGGCGCCGATCACGTCAACCGGTTGGCGGAGTCCTACGGAGCGCGAGTCATCTTGCACACCGATCACTGTGCCAAGAAGCTGCTGCCATGGATCGACGGTTTGCTCGACGCCGGGGAAGCCCACTACCGGGCGACCGGCAAGCCACTGTTCAGCTCGCACATGCTCGACCTGTCCGAACAGCCGTTGGAGGAGAACGTCGAGATCTCCAAGCGCTACCTGGAGCGGATGTCGGCGATCGAGATGACGCTCGAAGTCGAACTCGGGATCACGGGCGGCGAAGAAGACGGCGTCGACAACTCCGACGCCGACGACAGCGACCTCTACACGAAACCCGAGGAGGTCGCCTACGTCTTCGAACAGTTGATGAACGTCAGCGATCGGTTCACGATCGCGGCTGCCTTCGGCAACGTCCACGGTGTCTACAAACCTGGCAACGTCAAGCTCAAGCCGTCGATCTTGCGAGACAGCCAGGAGTACATTCGAACGAAGTTCGAGACCGGCCCGCTCCCGGTCGATTTCGTGTTCCACGGCGGATCGGGGTCCTCGGCCGCCGAGATCGAGGAAGCGATCAGCTACGGGGTGGTCAAGATGAACATCGACACCGATCTGCAGTGGGCGTTCTGGGATGGTGTACGTGGCTACGAGGCCGCCAACCATGGGTACCTGCAGGGCCAGATCGGCAACCCGGACGGCGACGACAAGCCGAACAAGAAACAGTACGACCCGAGGGTCTGGCTGCGCGCAGGCGAGTTGGCGTTCGTGGCGCGCCTGAAGCAAGCCTTCGAGGAACTGAACAACGTCGGCACCTTGCGTTGACGACGCGCCCGTCGCACCTCTACCCGCCTGGCCGCGATCCGGCGACGTTGTGACACCGTTCATCTACGCTGCTCGGTACCGGCTTCCCCTCAACTGAGTACAGCTTGAAGGGTTTGATCATGTTCGATGCAAACATTGTCGTTCTGAGAGGTCGCGTCACGAGCGAGGCAATCGTGAGGGAACTCGCGTCGGGGAGCAGCGTGACGCAGTTCGAGGTCACCACCAGAACTGGTGGCGCCAATACGACCGTTCCCGTGGCGATCACCGACCGCGTGGTCGAGTTTCCGGTCGGAACCGATGTGCTCGTTGCCGGGTCGGTCAGGCGCAGGTTCTTTCGTTCGGGTGGTGTCACGCAGAGCCGGACCGAGGTGGTCGCCGTCGAGATCGTTCGGCTCAGCCAGAAACGAGCGGTTTCGAAGATCTTGAAATCGGTCTCGGCGCTGTTGGCCGGCTGAACGGCCTGCAGGGTCTCCCCGGGTGAAACCGGGCACATGCCGATTCTGTAACGCGTTCGTCATATATGATATGTGGCATCCGTGAAGCGACGGTCTGCGGGCAGCAGGAAAAGGTCTGATGAAACGAATAACGTTGATCCTCATCGCGCTGGCGATGGTTGGCGGACTCACGGTTGTCAGGACATCGACGGGCATCGTCGACGCCGGAACTGATCCGAGGTCACCGGCTCGGGTCCTCGACACGCGGACCGGTATCGGAGTGACTGCCGGCCGGCTCGAGCCAGGCACGGTGCTCCGGCTCACGATCCCGGGGATCACCGTTGTCGGCGAGACGGCGGCCTTCCTCAATCTGACCACGACCGAAGCGTCGATCGCCGGCCACGTCTCGATCTGGCCGTGCGGCTCGGCGGTCCCGAAGACCTCGATCGTCAATTTCGAACCGGGACGCTCGATCCCCAACATGGTGGCAGTTGGTTACACCGCCCAGGGTGTGTGCTTCTCGTCATCGTCGGCGGTCCATCTCGTCGCCGATCTCACGGCGGTGACGACCAACGGAGATCTGCACGGAATTGCTCCGCAGCGGCTGCTCGACACTCGAGAAGGTGTCCGCTACAAGGCCGGAAGCGAGTACCGGGTGATGGTCGGCGGAACCCCTGGGGTTCCTGGCGATGCTGCCGGTGCTGCGTTGAACGTGACCATCGTCAACCCGGCAGCGGCCGGTTTCGTCGTGGTCAAGCCGTGTGGCTCGACAACGAACGCGTCCACCGTGAACTTCTTGGGAGGGGACGTCGTCGCCCACTTCACCTTCACGGCACTTGCCGCCGGCGCCGTCTGCCTGACTTCGACCACCAGCACCGATGTGGTGGTCGACTCATTCGGATGGTTCGCTGCCGACAGCGCAGTTCGCAGCATCGCGCCCGACCGGTTGTTGGACACCCGGTCAGGGCTCGGCGGAACCTATGGCGAGGTTGGCAACGATCAAGTCGTCCGGCTTCGGGTCGCCGGTATCGGTAACGTGCCGAACACTGCGGCGGGAGCGACCATCAACATCGTGGCGGTCAACAACTCGGCCGCCGGGTATGTGACCGTCTTCCCGTGCGACAGCGCAAGACCGTTGGCGTCGACCCTCAATCTGTGGTCCGGAGCACTTCGCAGCAATCAGGCCACGATCAGACTGTCGTCGTCCGGTGAGCTGTGTATCGCTGGACGGATCCTCGATCCGACCGGAGCCGACCTGGTCGTCGATGTCGTCGGATTCGTAGCCGGAAACGTCGTGCGCACGCCACCCCCGGTGACCGTACCTCCGACGATTCCTCCGACGGTGCCACCGGGCGGGTCGCGGTTCTCGACGCTTCCCCCCGGATCTGCACTGCCGACCGGTGCCCAATGTGCACAACGTGTCCGGCCCGCTGCAGAGGTCAGACCCGAGAACTCGACGCCCAACCACACCAGGGGAACTCGGGCGAACAGTCGCAGCGACTGGTCCGGCTTCCAGCGTGTCGACGGCAACTTCACGGGTACGACCGATGAGATCCTGCAATGGGCGGCGTGCAAGTGGGGGATCGATGAAGACATCGTTCGGGCCCAGATCGTCAAGGAGTCGAACTGGTATCAGTCAGCCAATGGCGACAACGGAGAATCGTGGGGCCTCGGCCAGGTCCGCGACACGGCGCACCAATCGGCCTTCGTCGACAACAATGCGAGAAACTCGAGTGCCTACAACGTCGACTACACGTACGCCAGCTGGCGAGCGTGTTACGAGGGCGTCTACACATGGCTCAATCAACCGCAGAACAGCACCGGCGTCACCTATGTGGCCGGCGACGTGTGGGGTTGCGTCGGGCTGTGGTTCAGCGGGCGTTGGTACGACCAGGGGGCGCTCAACTACATCAACGACGGTGATACGAACGGCTATGGGAGCCGCGGCGTTCGGACCCACTATCAGCTTCGGACATGGGAAGACCCGGCGTTCATCAACGGATAACGCCTGGATCTCTCAGCCATCGAGCGGGCGGATCACCAACCCGGTGCGCAACTTGGGTGTGAAGAAGGTCGACTTGGGCGGCATCAACAAACCCTCGCGAGCGGTACGTTCGATCTCCGAGACGCTGACCGGCCGGATCAGGACCGCCGCCGTGATCGACGGGTCGGCTGCCAACAGCGCACGCAACTCTCCGACACTGTGTTGGTAGCCGACTTCTGCGGTCGTCGCTTCGAGCGCGTGCTCGAGCCACGCTCCGTCGAGTGATCGGATGTCGTCGAACACGCCCGGTCTAGCTGTCAACCAGGTGCCCTGGCCGACTCGATCGAGCAGGCACAGGGCGCCCCGCCGCTCCATCTCTGCCAGTGTGTTCGTGTCGACCGGGCCCGCCGGCGACATGTCGAAGGCGACCGAGAGGGCATCGACCAGTCGCTCGCTGTCGATCTCGCGGTAGACGCGGTGGATCGCTTCCACGCTGAGTTGCTCGGCGACCAGTTCGCTGACGAACGTCAGCGTCAGTTCGGCGCCTGTGTCGTCGGAGCCGGTTGAGGCGCGTACCTCATCTCGGTAGCTCCGCGAGACGGCGTACCGGTGATGACCGTCGGCGATCAGCACGTCGTCCGACCAGACCATCGCGCTGATCGCCTGCACGCGACCGGGGTCAGTGACCCGTTCGACGGTGTGGAGGACGCCGTCGACGGTCAACGATCCGACCGGCTCGCCCGGTTCGGTCAGCAGCCTGGTCAGCCCTGATGCAAGCGAGAGCCCCCAGACGGGCGACAGGTTGGCGTCGGTTGCCCGCATCAGGTCGAGCCGATCGGTCGAGGCCTTCTTGGTCGTGCGTTCGTGCGGCAGCACCCGGCCGGCGCCGAGGTCGACGACCTCGAGCGCACCGAGCACGCCGACGATGTCTCGATCACGCCCGGATCCGTCCGTGAAGCTGATTCGGTACAACGTGAACGACGCCTCGTCCTCCCGGTGGAGCACGTTGTCGGCCAGCCATCGGCGGTACAGGGCGCCGGCTTTGGCGTAGCGATCCGCACCGTCACGTTGGCGGGGCACGTCGATGTGCACGATGTTGTGCTCGTGGCGTGCCTCGAGCTGATCCAGGTCGGCGTCGGACAACACGTCGTACGGCGGTGCAATCACCGGATCGAGGTCGTCGGTCGTGTAGCGGATCGCATGAAATGGTTCGAATCGAGGCACCCACACAGGTTGTCAGGTCGAAGGGCCTGCTACAACGGGGGCATGTCATCGCCGCTCCGTGACTTCTCGCACGTCGAGTTCGTGCTGTGCGACCTCGACGGCGTCGTCTGGTTGTCGCACGAGCCGATTCCAGGTTCCGTGTCGGCGATCGAGCGCTTGCGTGCATCCGGTCGGCGGGTCCTGTTCGTGACCAACAACTCGTACTCCCGACTCGGCGACCAGGAGGCGGCGCTGGCATCGATCGGCGTCCCGGCGATCGGCGACGTGGTGACATCGGCGCAAGCGGGGGCGGCACTGGTCCAGCCCGGGGAAACGGCGCTCGTGTGTGGTGGCCCGGGCATCGTCGAAGCGCTCGAACGACGCGGTGCCAGACCGGTACGAGACGGTGAAGCCGATGCCGTTCTGGTCGGGTTTCATCGCGATTTCGATTGGGATCGGATGCGGATCGCCAGCAACCTCGCACGAAACGGCGCCCGATTCATCGCCACGAACGACGACGCCACGTATCCGACCCCGGAAGGTCCCGTTCCTGGCGGAGGGGCGATCGTCGCATCGGTGGCAACTGCCGCCGGCGTGACACCGATCGTCGCCGGAAAGCCCCACCAGCCGATGGCCACACTGGTTCGTGAGATCTGCGGATCACGGTTCTCGGCGGCATCGGCGATCATGGTGGGGGACCGATGGAGCACCGATGGGCTGTTCGCCGACGCGCTCGGTTGCCGGTTCGCCCTCGTTCGCAGCGGAGTGCTCGCACCTGGGGCAACGCCTGACGGAATCGCAGCGATCGACGTCGCCGACCTCAGCGTCGTGGCCGACGTGATCCTCGGCTGAATCGGCTGAGTCGGCTGTCTGCAGGCGCTCGGCGATCACGCAACAATCGCATGAGCGGTAGGATCGCGGTATGGCGAATTCAACGATCAAGAAGTTCCTCGATGCCGGCGTTCATGTCACCGAGATGTCGAAGCAGCAGGCTGAGTCGCTCGTCAAGAGCCTCGTGAAGTCGGGCGAGATGAAGCGCAAGGATGCCGATCAGGCGATCCAAGCGCTCGTCACGCGCGGCAAGGAGACGACCGACAAGATCAGCACCCTCGTGCAACACGAGGTCGCCAAGCAGGCGGCTGCCTTCTCGGAACGGTTCGACGAACTCGAGGACCGGTTCGAAGCGCTTGCCAAGTCGCTGATGAACGCCGCCAACAGGTCGGGTTCCGCCACCGCACCGTCCGCTCCTGCAGCGGCGACGTCGGTCGCCAAGAAGGCGCCAGCGAAGAAGGCTCCCGCCAAGAAGGCTCCCGCCAAGCAAGCTCCGGCCAAGAAGGCTTCCGCCAAGAAGGCTCCCGCCAAGAAGGCCCCCGCCAAGGCTGCTACTGCCGCAGTCGGCTCGTCCGGGGTGCGCAAGGTCAGCACCTCCCGCAAGGGCTGACCGCGCCGAGCACAAGTGAGCACACGTCGGCGACTTGACGCGGATCTCGTCCGGCGCGGGCTGGCGACGAGCAGGACCGACGGCCAGTCGTTGATCGACGAGCATCGGGTACTCGTCAACGGTGCCGTCGCCGAGAAGCCGTCGCGTCTCGTGGCTGCGGGCGATCAGGTCGTCGTCTCTGGCCCACCGGCCAAGTTCGTCAGTCGAGGTGGGCTCAAGCTGGAGCATGCGCTCAACGTGTTCGGTGTCGACGTCGTCGGTCTGCGTGTGCTCGACGCCGGGGCGTCAACGGGCGGTTTCACCGATTGTGTGCTGCAGCGTGGTGCCGCCCACGTCGTCGCCGTCGATGTCGGGCACGGCCAACTGCACGAACGGCTGCGAGCCGATTCCCGGGTGCGCAACCTCGAACGCACCAACGCCCGCGGGCTGACCGTCGATGCAATCGGAGGCCCCGTCGATCTGATCGTCGGTGATCTTTCTTTCATCTCGCTGCGACTGGTGATCGCTCCGCTGGTGTCGGTATGCAAACCTGGGCAGTCCATGGTGTTGCTCGTCAAGCCCCAGTTCGAAGCAGGTCGGGCGGAGGTCAGTAGAGGACGCGGAGTGATCACCGACCCGGAGGTGTGGGTCAGGGTTCAGACCGAGATCGAGCAGGCCTTCGTAAAAGCGGGATGTGAAGTGGCCGGCTGGACCGATTCCCCGATCACCGGCGCCGACGGCAACCGCGAATTCCTCGTCCACGCTCGTACACCTCCGGTCGACCGATGACGCGTGTCCTGATCGTTGCCCACCCGCGTCGTGACGACGCTCGAAAGCTGGCACTCGAGGCCGCCGACTGGCTGCGTCGACACGACCACGACGTGTGGATGCCTGCGAGCGACGCGGCTGCACTCGATCTCGGCGATCTTGCCGGGGAGGGCGACCCTGCCTGCGCGGATCTCGTCCTCAGCCTCGGTGGTGACGGGACGATGTTGCGTGCCGTGCACCTGCTCGGCGGAGCGCCTGTTCCGCTGCTCGGCGTCAATCTCGGCCGATTGGGCTACCTCACCGAAGTCGAAGTCGACGGGTTGGGCGAGGCGCTCGACCGATTCCATCGAGGTCCTCACAACGGGGAGTGGAGTCTCGACGAACGGATGATGCTCGATGTCGTTGCCCTCGACGCAACCGGTGTGCAG
>JAYVFI010000106.1:0-28204 GCA_043773365.1 Ilumatobacteraceae bacterium | reverse complement strand
AAGAAGCCGAGTACCAGGGCAGCAATTGCCAGTCCGAACGCGGACCAGCTGAGAAAAGATCGATCATCCGAAGTCATGCAGCCCAGTGTGCAAAACCTCTCGTCGTGCTCCGTAGGGCACCAAGCGTGTTGAAGTCGGGACTAAAGTCCTTTGAAATCGCCGAGGTGCTTCCGACGTCGCGTCCGATGTCACGTCCGATGTCACGTCCGATGTCACGTCGGATGTCAGTAGGGGACGGACCAACGCAGGACCGCTCCGCCTTCGGTGTTGCGCCGGGTCAGCGTGCATGCTCCGCCGAAACCGGCGGCGCGCGCCTGCAAGTTGGCCAATCCGTGTCCGCCCCGCAGGACTGATTCGTCCTCCGGGGGGCCGACGCCGTTGTCGGTCACCGTCATCACCACTGTGGCGCCACGAACTTCGACCGCCACCTGGGCTTGCGACGCCTGAGCGTGGCGGGCGACGTTGCCGAGTGCCTCCCGCATCGATGCGATCATCTCGGTCCTGACTTCGTCGGACAGGACCGACTCGACCGGTCCTTCCAATCGGAGGATCGGCGTGAAGTGCAGCACCCGACTCGCCTGGGCGACGACATCGGACAACTCCTGACCGAGCGCGCCCTGGTGGCCCGACGTTCCGAGCGTGAACACGATCGTGCGGACTTCGGAGATGATCCGATCGATGTCGTCGACGACCGACTCGAGTTGGGCACTGATCATCGAGTCGGCCCGAGCGGCGATCGCCTGGGTCGTCAGACCCATTCCATACAGGTGCTGCAGGACCACGTCGTGGAGGTCGCGCCCGATCCGTTCCCGCTCGGCGACGAGGGTCAGTAGTTCGTGAGCGGCATTCAGCCGGCGTTGATTCTCGAGGCGCTCGTTGATGTCACGCACGGCTGCGATCACGTACTGATCGCCATGATCGAACGGACTCAGTGAAATCTCGACGGGGATGATCTGCCCGTCGGTCCGCCTGATCGTGAGTTCGATCCCGGCGCCCATCGGGCGTTGTGTCGGCGACGCCGAGTACTGCCCACGCAACGCCGCGTGTCGGCTGCGGGCGGCGTCGGGAACGAGCTCGTCGACGCTGGTCCCGACGAGATTGTCCGACAACACGAGCTGATGCATCGAGTGATTGGCATAGATGATCACGCCATCACGGTCGACGATCACAACGCCGTCCGGTGCCAGCTCGACGGCCTGAACCAGCATGGGGGTGTCAGGCTTCGAGGTCACATCGTCACCGTACAGAACGGCCAACCCGTATCGGGAAGGGCCAAAGGTCCCTTGTGACGGCGGAACAAAATGTGGTCGACTGTCGAGGTGTCCACGATTTCTGCGTTCCTGCTCGACGATCACGAAGTGGTCCGTCAGGGCGTGCGGGCACTGCTCGAGGCGTCCGGCGAGATCACGGTCGTCGGCGAAGCTTCGACGGCGGCTGAGGCCCTCGCCCGCATTCCGGCGGTGCGGCCCGACGTCGCAGTGCTCGATGTGCGCCTGCCCGACGGCAACGGGATCGAGGTCTGCCGAGAGGTGCGCAGCAGCATCGGCACGAACTGTCTGATGCTGACCTCGTACAGCGACGACGAAGCGTTGTTCGAGGCGATCATGGCCGGTGCCGCCGGGTACGTCCTGAAGCAAATCCGCGGGAATGAACTCTTGAGCGCTGTCAAGCGCGTCGCCGCCGGTGAGTCGCTGCTCGACCCAGCGGTGACCGGTCGCGTGCTCGAACGGCTCCGCCGGCCCTCGGCGGAGGACGAACGATTGTCCCGATTGACACCGCAGGAGCGCCGCATTCTTGCGCTCATCGCCGATGGCATGACCAACCGCCAGATCGCCAACGAACTCCACCTCGCCGAGAAGACGATCAAGAACTACGTGTCCAACATGCTCACCAAGCTCGGCATGGAGCGCCGCACGGAAGCAGCCGTGTTCGCCACCAAGCTCGAGTTGACCGGCCACCACGTCAACGTCGACTGACTTCGCCAGGGGTGCTGGCGCGAGCGGTGTGATCGAGCGTTGCATCGGATTCCTCATCGTCGGCGCAGCAGTCTCCACCGGTAGGGTTCGAACCGATGGGCGGCGCGTTCTACATTGCATTCGAGGGAGCGGAAGGGTGCGGGAAGAGTACCCAGGCGGGCCGTCTCGGTGAGGCGCTCGATGCAGTCATCACACGTGAAACCGGGGGCACCGCGATCGGCCGGCGGCTCCGCGAGATCCTCCACGACACCTTGGTGACTGACCTAGACGACCATGCCGAAACACTGATCGTGGCGGCCGACCGTGCCCAACATCTCGCCGAGGTGGTGCGCCCAGCGCTCGCCGCGGGACGCCATGTCGTCAGCGATCGCTCCGTCTACTCGACGCTCGCCTACCAGGGCTATGGCAGGGGGCTGCCGATCGAGGACGTTCGCAGGATCAACGAATGGGCAGTCGGCGAGACCTGGCCAGACCTCGTCGTGCTGTTGACGGTACCCGACCATGTGGCTGCCGAGCGGATGCGTAAGCGCCAACTCGATCGCTTCGAGCAGGCCGGTGACGATTTCCATCGTCGTGTCGACAACGGCTTCGCCGAGATGGCCACCGCTGATCCAGCGCACTGGATCGTCGTCGACGCATCAGGTCCGAAAGACGACGTGGCCGACTTGATACGCAACGCCGTCCGCCAACGGCTCGGGGTGTAAGCATCATGACTGGTTCGGTGTGGGACGACGTGGTCGGTCAGGAGGTAGCCGTCGGGCACCTCGTGCGGGCCGTCACGGCGCCGGTCCACGCCTATCTGTTCGTCGGTCCGGCCGGCTGCACAAAGAAACAGGCCGGGCGTGCATTCGCAGCCCTCCTGATCGGCGGGGTCGACGATCCGACCACTCGTGATGCCGACCTGGCACTGCGCGGCGAACACCCGGACATCAAAGAAGTGGTGCGGGCGGGAGCTTCGATCACCTTCGATCAGGCGAGAGACATCGTGCGGACGGCGTCGTTGGCCCCGTCCGAGGGCGATCGCAAGGTGATGATCCTCGACGAGTTCCATCTGCTCCGACCGGAAGGCGCGGCGCTCCTGCTCAAGACGATCGAGGAACCTCCGGCCTCGACGATCTTCGTGATCCTGGCCGATTTCGTGCCGAACGATCTGATCACGATTTCCTCGCGTTGCGCCCGGATCAACTTCCGGATGATCGATGACCAGCACATCATCGATCGGCTCGTGCAGGAGGGCGTCGACCCGCTCGCCGCCGCCGCGGCGGCGATCTCAGCCTCCGGAAATCTTGATCGGGCGCGCGTGCTCGCCGGAGACGGCGACCTCGCCGCTCGACGAGACGCGTTCGCTGCCGTACCGCATCAACTCGATGGCAACGGCGCCACGGTGATGAAGTTGGTCGACGACCTGATGGGTCGCATCGAAGCCGCCGCCACGCCACTCGCCGAGCGTCACGCTGCCGAGATCTCGGAACTCGATGAGCGAATCGCCCGCTACGGGGAACGCGGCAGCGGCAAGAAGACGTTGGACGAACGACACAAGCGCGAACTACGCCGCCACCGAACCGACGAACTGCTGGCCGGCCTCACCACGATCGCCAGCACCTACCGTGACGTGTTGGTTGCCGGTGGGGTGACCCACCCGGAAACGATGGCCAACGCCGTCAGCGAGATCCACGTCGCGATGGAGGCGTTCGAGCGAAACCCGAACGAGGCGCTGCTGCTCCAGTCGCTGCTGTGGTCGCTACCCGTCCTGTCCGGCGGTCATCCCGCTAACATTCGGTCCGCCGCCCAGGTAGCTCAGTCGGCAGAGCAACGCACTCGTAATGCGTAGGTCAGGGGTTCGACTCCCCTCCTGGGCTCCAGGCTTGTTCGGTCGACCGACTTGGCGGAGCGCATCGTTCGATCGCTGCCCGGCACCCCCTGCGTGCGGTTGGAGGAGGCGTCACTGCGTGCGACTGCGTGGGATCGGCAACTCCTGGACGGGTTAGCAGAGCGCTGGTTGACGCTGCTCGGTGGGCAGGATTCGACTGGTCGGGCCTGTAGTTCGCCGGTTGATCGTCGACTCGGTTCGCCAGACGGTTCCGTTGGGTCGTTGCCAGGTGCCGATCCGATGCTTGGTGATCGTCAGCTTCCATCCGCCTTCGTGTACGAGGTGGTGATGCTTCTCGCACACCGGGACCATGTTGGCGACATCGGTTCTTCCGCCGTTACGGAAGAATTCCACATGATGGATCCGGCAGTTGTCGAACGTAACCGTGTAATCAGGGTGGACACACGTGCGATGCATCGCTCGCAGTGCTCGCCGTTGTTGCCGGTTGGCGGTCCGTTGCGCCTGGCCGACGTCGAGCACCTCACCATCGCAGCCCAGCACGACCGGCAACACGTTGGCGTCGCAACACAGGCGGCGTGCGGTTGAGATAGGGATCGGGGTGCCGTTCTCCAACTCGCAGATGCTGCGAGCGTGCAGCCCGTCGCAGATCGTTCGGTAGTCGATCAGGATCGACACCTCGGGAACACGATTCACGCTGCCACCCGACGCGACCGTCGCAATGAAGGCGTTGACCTGGAGTTGTGCCCACGGTGTTCCGCTGTTGCCGTCGGCCTGACGCAGCGAGGCGAGTTTGGCGTTGACGGCGGTCCACAGTTCCGCATCCCGAACCGGATCGAGCGACAACAGCGTGTTACGCATCCCGGTCTGCCTGTCGGTCCAACGCTTCACAGTGGAGTTCTTGCGTTGGGTATCCAACTCGTCGGCGTCAGCATTTGCCCGGTGTTGTGCAGCGAGGTAGCGGGCGAGGTCGCGACAGCCCCGTTCGAACATTTCGACTCGCTGTCGCCCGGCGTCAGCCAACAGATCATCCTCGAGGGCCAGCAATTCAGCCAACGTGTTGGGATCGAGGTTGCGGGTCGCCGCGGCCAACGCATCAACGTGACCAGCGGATATCGAACCGGCGGCGAGTGCGTCCTCGAAGGATGGCAACGCTTCACAGACTGCCGCTCGTTCGGACGCCGCGAGCGCGTCCCTCGATGAGGTCCGGCCGCCGTTGGTCAGCAGCGCCGCGGCCGGCTCGCAGCGTCCTTCTGCGACGAGTTGGTTCGTGCGTCGCGTGACACGCACCTCGGCTGAATCACAGAAACTCCGCAACCGACGCAACCCGGTGACGAGACCGGCGAGCTGGTCGCGGTCCATGACATCAGGGTCAGCAGCCAGCAACACTTCGACGGTGTTGCGGATTTCGTCGTCATCCATCGTGCACCTCCCCTTTGAGCGCTCACCTTTTGGGTAGTTCGATGGTCACAATCTATCACGGGTTGATCGAAAAAGCAAACATATGTTCGACATGTCTGGGGGTGATTTCGTCGGACAATCCGGAACAACCCAGCGGTGACGCCCGACGACAGGGACCGCGGCCGGCGGGCCGAATACCGAGCGCCGCGGTTGCGCAGCTCTCCGTTTACGGCGCCAACATCAACACGACGATCGCTGGTGCGAGCCTCGTGCTCGCCTACCCAGCTACCGAGGTGCGCAGGAGTTGTGCCGCGTCAGGCCGGCTGCTCGGCGAACAGATCGATCAGACCGGTGTTGAGCAAGTCGGCAAAGGCACTGAGATTCATCTCACCGATTCCGCTCGGCGAGGTTTGCTGCAGGCTGCGGTCGTCCCTGGCCGGTGCAGGCTGCGGGGCCGCAGCGAGGAGCGGTGCGTCCTGAGGTTGTGGCGCATGCTGAGCCCAGGTCGGTGCAGGCGGCGCCTCGAGTGCCAGCCGAGACGGTGATGCGACCGCCGACTCCGGTCGTGGAACTGCGAGCGGTGCAGCCACCAACTCGGGCAACGTGACCGGCGCCGACGCGGGAGCCTCCGCTGCAACGGGCAGAACAACAGCCTCGAACGGAGCGGCCACCACCATCGGAGCTGCCTCGAACGGAGCGGCCACGACCATCGCAGCTGCCTCGAACGGAGCGGCCACCACCATCGCAGCTGCCTCGAACGTCGGTGGGGACGCGAACGGGGACACCGGGCTGGCCGGCACGGAGGTCGACGGGACCTCGTCGCCCATCACCGATCCGAGGATCCTGGCAATTACTTCCATCTGGGCGACGGCTTGCTGGAGCCGGCCATCGAGGTCGGTCATCGTGGCCAGGGCTTGGTCCTGACGGTCTTTGAGCACATCGTTGTCCGTACACAGAATTTCAAGGCGCTTGTCAATTGTCTGCAGCAATGACACCATCAACATCTCTACCTTGTCGTCGCTCATGGCGCCCTTCATTTCGTATCGAGAACTGCATCGCGAACTGCATCATCCCTAATGGATCTCTAGTCGATCGGCCGATCCAGGCGCGTTCTTGAATGACAATTCGAGGTCTCCGGGGCGCAGGTGGCGAATTCGGAACGTCCGGGAACTGGTGAAGTTCCGCAGATCTACCACACTGAAACTTTGCATTCACTTCGGGGATACTTTGCTGAAGAGCCGATCCCACAGGACGTCACCCGGTTCGAGCACCACCCCAGGTGGCGACACGACAACGGTCGCACCCTCGCCCGTCGTGGGCGGTGCTCGACGAACTAGCGTGACCAACATGACCCAGATCAACAGAGACGCTCGGGTGTACGTCGCTGGACACCGAGGATTGGTCGGGGGTGCCCTGGTTCGCCACCTGAACGAGCAGGGTTTCACGAACATCCTCACGGCCAGGCGTGACCAGGTCGATCTGCGCGATCAGTCCGAGGTCTCGCATTGGTTCAAGGCAAACCGTCCTGAGTACGTGTTCCTCGTGGCCGGCACCGTGGGCGGGATCTACGCCAACAGCACCCGCCCTGCCGAGTTCATCTACGACAACATGATGATCCACGGGACCGTCGTGCACTCGGCGTATGAAGTCGGCGTCACCAAACTGCTGTATCTCGGGTCGTCGTGCATCTATCCGCGCGACGCCACGCAGCCGATCACCGAGGACGAGCTGCTCACCGGCCCGCTCGAGAGCACCAACGAGTGGTACGCGATTGCCAAGATTGCCGGCATCAAGCTCTGCCAGGCCTATCGCAAGCAATACGGCTGCGACTTCATCTCGGCGATGCCAACCAATTTGTACGGTCCCGGCGACAACTTCGACCTGACCTCCAGCCACGTGATCCCAGCCTTGATGCGCAAGTTCCACGACGCCAAACTGCGAGCCGCCTCCGGCCAACCCAACGATGTCGAGGTGTGGGGAACCGGTGCAGCATTTCGTGAGTTCCTGCACGTCGACGACCTCGCTGCTGCGTGTCTCTACCTGCTGGAGCACTACAGCGATCACAGCCACATCAATGTCGGCACCGGCGTCGATCTGTCGATCAGCCAGCTCGCCGAAACCATCCGCGAGGTCGTCAACCCCACCGCCAACCTGGTATGGGATGCATCGAAGCCGGACGGCACGCCCCGCAAGCTGCTCGATGTGTCCAAGCTGACCGGGATCGGCTGGTCCCCGTCGATCGAACTCGGTGACGGGCTGCGTTCCACCTACCAGTGGTTCCTCGCCCAGGAGGCCGGGGACGGCGGTCTGCGCGGCATCGACGACCGGGTCGAACCAGCAGTTCGCTGACGCATGCCGGAACGATTGACCGACCTCGACGCCACCACCCGGCGAATAGGGCTCGCCTGGCGCGAACTCCGGCGCGGTGCGTCGGGTGCCGCCCTTCGGGCCCACATGCTCGGCCCGGACGGACCCGACATCGAGTTGGCCCAACTCGATGCGCTCGAAATCCTCGGCAGCGAGCCGACCGGCTGGCGGATGACGGAGTTCGCCGACGCGCTGCGAGTCGATCCGTCCACTGCGACACGGTCGATCACCAGGCTGGAGAAGGTCGGGTTGGCGCAACGTGCCGTCGCGGAAGACGACCGCAGAGTGGTGATTGCCACGATCACGCCGCTCGGACGGCGCACACTCGAGCATGTGGTGCGCTTCCGGGTGACCGGGATGCAACGCCTGCTCGACGTGTTCGACCCAGAGGAACGCGAGCAGTTCGCCGAGTACCTCGAGCGATTCGTGGGATCGATCGATGCGCTCGTCGCCCAACTCGCTGATGCGGCGGCACCACTTCCCCCACGAGTCGAACCCACTAGGGTCGGCGCTCGTGGCTGACCAGAAGCAGTTTGCTGAGCAGGCGATGCAATACGCACCGCAGCTCTACTCGACTGCACTTCGCATGACGCACAACCGATCTGACGCCGAAGACCTGGTGCAAGAGACCTATCTGAAGGGCTTCCGCAGCTTCCACACCTTCGACGAGGGCACCAATCTTCGTGCATGGCTGTTCCGGATCCTGACCAACTCGTTCATCAACAAGTACCGCACCCAGCAGCGGCGACCCCAAGAAACCGAACTCGGCGACACCGAGGAGTTGTATCTCTACAAGCGGCTGGGAGCGTTCGAGACGGCCGCCGCCAGTTTGTCGGCCGAAGACCAGTTCCTCGACCTGTTCACCGACGACGAGGTCAAACAAGCGGTCGAGGACCTCCCAGAGGCGTTTCGACTGCCGGTTCTGCTTGCCGACGTCGAAGGCTTCTCCTACAAAGAAATCGCCGAGATCATGGACGTCCCGATCGGTACCGTGATGTCGCGGCTGCACCGGGGAAGAAAAGCGCTGCAACGCGCGTTGTACGAGTACGCAGAGGCGCGTGGCCTCATCAGCACTACATCCGACGACCAGTCGGACTCCGACAACGACTGACAGAACGATTGCGCATGGCTGACTGCAAACAAACGATTCGCGAACTCGACGCCTTCTTGGACGACGAACTCTCCGCGGAACTACGCGGTCACATCCACGAGCATCTCGATGGATGTATGGACTGTTTGCAGGCCTTCGATTTCCAAGCCGAACTGAAGCTGGCGATCCGCCGGAAGTGCAGCAGCGACGAGATGCCGGATGGCCTGCTCGGACGGATCGAAATGTGCTTCAACGAGGACTTCGACGGCGACGGCGTGATCGGCCCCGCGTAACCCCACCGGCGGAGAGGAAGTGCCCTCACCGGCTTGCCACCTGTTCGAACTGAACTGTCGGGTCCGCCGTTCGCTACGCTGGGGCAATGCTCGCCGCCCAAATCTGGCACTGGTGGATTGGATTGATCATGTTGATCGCCGGCGTCGGTCTGGCGTTGCAACTCGTGGTCGGATACATGAAGCAGGTCACGTCGCAGAAGTACCCCGGCGGCAAGCGCCATCGTGAGAGCGAACTCTGAGTTCGTTCGACCGACTCCTCGTCCGCTGCACCTTTCCCGAACCTGGCACGTCTGTCGACTGCGCGTTTTCCGGTGGCCCCGACTCGACTGCGCTGGTGGCCCTCGCCCAGCAAGCTGGTCTACGGGTCACTGCCCACCACGTAGATCACGGAATCCGCCCCGAATCGGGTGACGAGGCGTCGCATGCGGCGCGCATCGCCGCCGCACTCGACGCCTCGTTCGTCCTGCACGAAGTTCGCGTCGATCCAGGGCCGAACCTGGAGGCACGAGCGCGGTCGGCGCGGCAGGGTTCACTCCCGTCGAACGCGATGACCGGTCACACCATGGACGACCAGGCCGAAACGCTCCTGATCCGACTGCTCAGAGGTAGCGGCGGCGACGGCCTCTCGGCGATCGAACCGGGGCACCGCCACCCGATCCTGGCCCTCCGCCGGACCGAGACCGAATCGGTGTGCAGCACGTTGGGAGTCGAACCCGTGCGCGACCCCTCCAATGGATCGTCGGAGATGTGGCGCAACCGGATTCGGGCTGAACTGATCCCGCTGGCGGCCGAGATCGCCGGCCGCGACCTCGTGCCGATCCTTGCCCGATCGGCCGACCTGCTCCGTGACGAGAGCCGTCTGCTCGACGGCCTCTCGGAACATCTCGACCCGACCGATGCCAAGGCGCTGGCGATCGCTGACCCGGCGCTCGCACGACGGGCCGTGCGGCGCTGGCTGACCCGAGACGGCTACCCACCCGATGCCGCCAGCGTCGAACGCGTGCTCGCTGTCGCCCGCGGCGACGCAGTCGCCTGCGAACTTCCTGGTGGGAGGCGTGTCGAACGGTCTCAACAGCACTTCAGAATCGTCGATCCGCAGCGATAGGATTGGTCTCTGCAATGGGCCCATTCGTCTCTCTCGCCTCCCTGGAACTTCGCTGATGCCGCCGAAACTGCGCGGCAAATGGGCGCTCGGGATCACGCCGCGCCACTTCACCTGGATCCTCAAGGACAAGCTGGCAATCTGTGAACGCCCCGGCGGTTACGGCGACAACCATCGCCGCGTGCGCCGTCAGGAGGAGATCATCTGGATCCGTGAGAACGGGTTCAGTTCGGTGATCTCGATCATCCAGGCTCCCCACAATCTGCACAACTACGAAGAGCTCAATCTCCCGTACCGGCACCGCCCCTTCAAGGGCGACGAGCGGGATCTGTGGCTGCGGATGTTCTACCGCGAGGTCGACGATCTCCTCCGCAACGGTTCCAAGATCATCGTCCACGGTGAGGAACTCGGTGACCGGATCGTGGGGATCATGGGTGGATACATCCGGTGGTCCGGACTCGTCGACGACGACACGAAGGCGATCACGGTCACGGAACGACTCACCGGGCGCCAACTCGACCCGTGGGCCCGCGACGTGATCATGTCCGCCACCAGCCTGCGCTGAACGGCGACCGCCCCTCCCGTCAGTAGACGTGGCAGATGTTGGGGATTGCGAGCAGTGGGACGGGGTCGACCGGACTGTCGTGAGGTGCCGGCCCGGGCCTGACCTCGAAGTGGAGATGCCAGCCACCCGGGGTGGCGTTGCCGGTGTCGCCGACATAGCCGATCAGATCGCCCGCTTGGACCCGATCCCCTTCGGCCAATCCTTCCGCAAAGCCGGCCAGGTGGTAGTAGCGATACTTCGTGTCGGTGTCGCCCCACAGGCCCCAGCCGTAGCCGGCAGCGCTGCCGAGATCGGTGAACTTGCGGTACAGCACGCCGGATTCGACGGCGAACACCTTCTGCCCGGTACGTGCCCCGATGTCGACACCTTGGTGACCCGTCGATCCGAACGTCTTGCTGTATCCACCGAAGTTGTTCAGTACCTCGCAAACCGGGTACGGGTCGATCGGGAACAGTAAACCGGGGCCATTGACGGCGATCCGATCGGCCGTCGCCGACACCGTCGCCGGTGCTGACACCGTGGCAGTCCCGGCGTGGACGACGCCGGCCACCCCGGCGACCAGGGCCGCAGCGGCAACGATCCGCGCGAAGCGAGTCGAGACAAGGGTTCGAGAGCTAGCGTTGGGGATCATGGCTGGTGTCAGAGTGCTCGTGAGCGGGATGGGCAGTGAACTCGGCGCCCGAGTGGCCAGTCTGCTGGAGAACGAGCCCTGGGTGGGATCGCTCGAAGGGATCGATGCCGACCCGCCACGTCGACGGTTACATCGTGCGGTCTTCCATCGTATCGTCCCTGGCCAGCACGACCGCACCGTCGATGTCGTCACGGCCTTCAACCCGCATGTCCTCCTGCATCTCGCCGTCTGGGAGCCCCATGGACGCGCCGAACCGGCGACCGCCGCACGACTGACCGACGATGCAGCCACCTCGATCCTCGGCGCGGCGGCCGAATGCCGGGCACTCGAATCAGTCGTCGTGCGGAGCGGAATCGAGATCTACGGCCGATCCAGGGGGTCGGTCACGCGACCCAACGAACACGTCGCCCCGAACCCGACCACCGAGTGGGGCCGCGGTCTGGCCGAGATCGAGCGAACCGCCAACGCGATCGGCGAGCGGATCGGCGTCGCCGTTGGCAGCTTGCGGCTGGCCTCGGTGCTCGGCCCCCACGTCCCGAACCCGCTGGGACGAATCCTGCGGATGCCGGCAGTTCCATTCAGCGCGCTCGCTGACCCACCATTCGCGGTCATCCACCAGCACGACGCCGCCGAGGCGATCGTCGCCGCCGCCCGAGCGCGACTCAACGAGCCGCTGAACATCGTCGCACCCGGAGCGATCACGATGCTGCAGTCGATCAGACGCGGACGACGCATCCCGATCCCGATGTTCGGTCCAGAATGGGCACTCGCCCGCAGGATCACCCACCTGATCGGGGCTCCATTGCCGGAACACCTGCAGGAAATGCTCCATCGCGGCCGACTGGCGGACAACGCACGCGCTCGCGAGGTGCTCGGTTTCGCGCCGACAACCTCGACGGGCGATGTGATCGATCAGCTGTATCGCTGGCCGAGCATCGTCCATCACCCGGCTCGCACACCGATGAGAGCCGTTGCCTGATGCCGAATCCCGCACAGCGGATTGCCGACGTGATCACCCTTCCCGCCCGAACCGCCGGGTCTACCGTCCAGTCGGCAGCAAATGGGACGGTCCGCCAGGTGCTGGCCTGGACCGCCAACGAGGTCGACGACTGGGGCCGCGATCCTGGTTTCGTCAATCGGGTCTGGAGTGCCAGCCGTCTGCGCTGGACCACATCGGTGGGCGGACTCGACCAACTCCCGAAGCGATCGGGCGCTCTGATCGTCGTCAACGCTCGTCGTTTCGCGCTTGCTCCGATATTGGCGGCGTTGTCGATCGGTCACACGTCGGGACGCACGGTCCGCTTCATCGGTCGGCCCGACGTTGCCCCGCTCGGCCCGGTGATGCAACGACTCGGCGGACTGTTGCCGATCGAAGCCGAGATCGAGGGCGTGTTGCGAGCCGGCGAGATCGTCGTGCTCGGCGCCAACCATGAAACCGACAACAAGGTCACCGGTCTGGTCGATCACCGACTTGTCGGTGCCGCCGTAGCCGCAAAGGCGACCGTCCTTCCCGCGGCAGTGATCTCCGTGGCGACGCGTCGCGACGCGAGGGTCGAGATCGGCAAGCCGATCCGGTTGCCCCGTCCACGTCGCGGACCGCTCGCCGAACTCGAGATCGCCGACATCGTCCAAGCCCGTATCGACGCGCTCCTTGACGAACTCGGCGGCACGTTGACCGGACCATTCGACTGGCTCCCGGTCGACTGGCTGTCCGTCGACCGGCTCCGCGGGATCAGCCGCGTGGTGGGTCTCTGATGCCTTACGTTCGCTCGACCGACGGAACGAGGCTGCACTACAGCGCCTCTGGACGTCGCTCCGGACCTCCTGTCCTGATGATCCAGGGGCTCGGTGCCGACAAGCACCTCTGGGATCTTCAGCGTTTGGCGCTGGCTTCGAAGTACCACACGATCGCGATCGACAACCGAGGCGCGGGACGCAGCGACAAGCCGTATGGGGCGTACTCCTTGGAACAGATGGCCGATGACGCGATCGCCGCGCTCGACCAGGCGATGGTCGACTCGGCGCATGTCGTCGGCGCCTCGATGGGCGGCGCGATCGCCCAACTGCTGGCACTCAAGTACCCGGATCGGGTCCGCTCGCTGACCCTCGCCTGCACCGCCTGCCGACATCACCTGTGGCGGCGTGAGTTGCTCGCCGGTTGGGCAGAAACCGCTCAGACCCGGGGCATGGCGGCAATGACCCACGAGGCCGCCCGGTGGGTGATCGGGCCACGCTCGTTCCGGCGGGTCACACCAGCGCTCGGATGGATGGGGCCACTCGCATTCTCGCGCCCGCCGCATGCGTTCGCCGGACAGGTCGCAGCGATCCTGGCGATCGATGACAGCCACGCCGACCTGCTCGACCAAATCGTCGTTCCGACGCTCGTGATGGTCGGGAATCAGGACATCCTGACGCCGCGAGGTGATTCCGAGGAGATCGCCGATCGAATTGCCTCGGCCGAACTCGTGGTGATCAGCGGAGCCGCCCACGGCTTCATGATCGAGCACGCCAGCACGTTCAACAGGACCCTGCTCGATTTTCTGCAGCGTGCCGAAGCCGCCCACGCCGCCGACGCTGCCGACGCCGCCGATGCTGCCGTCCAGCAATCAGCCCGCCGCCGCGCTGTCTGAATCGCCGTCAACGGGCACGTACGCGACCTTCGTTCGGCACTTGACGGCAACCAGCTCACGCGACTCGATATCGAACACGGCGACGAAGTCGTCGCCCATCACATCTCGAAATTCGCGATAGCTGGCGAACTCCTCATCCCTGCAGCGGCGGTCGAGCACCGACGCAAACGGGACCTTCCACCCGTTGACGAGCGTCGCCAGCCCGTCCGCCAATGCGTCGATGGCGGGCAGATCGACCGTGTTGTTCGAACCCATCGGAACGAGCGCGAACCACACCACACCCTCCCCCAAGAGATCTGCGACAACCGCGCACGCTCCGGGTTGTGGAAACACCGGGCACAGGTTCTCCCCCGGCGTGCCCGGGACAACCCGCAACGCCCTCGACGGATCCAGCAGGAACGACGTTTCTCCGGTTACGAGGCCATCGGCGTCGAACAGCAACGACGGATTGGAACTCGACAACACTTGACCAACGAGATCGATCCGATGCACAACGGCCCCTCCCTTCGGTGTCCCGTCATCGCCGTCGATGAGGTCGCGGGCCTGGAAGATCGTGGCCAACAGAAAGAACAAGCCGACGATCGCCCCAACGGCAAGGAAGAAGCGCAGGCTGAAGATCTGGCGCATGGTGCACTCGAACCTAATGGACCTGGACGAGACTGGCTGTGTGTTGCATGAACGACGAGCACTGATCGGCCGGATCGAAGCGACGTGGGCACTCGACGCCGTCGCGTTCGCCGCCGTGCTGTCTCAGCAGGATCCATCATGGGGCAGCAAAGCCTTTCCGCTCGGAGGGGGCCACCTCGTGCTGTGCGGCCACGGTTTGTACGTGAACCGCGCACTCGCATTCGGTATCGACCAGCCCGTCACCGCCGACGACTTCGCCGAACTCGAAACACGAACGACGCAGATCGGGCTCGAACCGGCGATCGAGGTGATGCCGACCTCGCACGATTCCGTTGGCCGAATCGCCGGTCAACGCGGCTATCGACTTGACAATTTCAGGACTGCCCACGTTCGATCGCTCGACGACCACGACGTCGGCGCGCCGGACCCGTCGATCGTCATCGACCGCGCCGACAGTTCGCTCCTCGGCACCTGGCTCGAGACCACTGCAGTCGGCTGGGGACACACAACGGTCGACGCTCGACGTGCCAGCGACGCCTTCTCACGCGCCGCAGCGGTGATCGACCGACAGGGTTTCCTCTTGGCCAGCGATGCAACAGACGGCCGTCCGTTGGGAACCGCCAGCCTGACGATTCGTGACGGTCTCGCAACCTTGGGTGGCATGTCGACGCTTCCGTCGGAACGCCGGCGCGGCGTACAACAGGCACTGATCCGTCATCGTCTAGGCCTCGCACGAGATGCCGGTTGCGAAGTGGCGACGTCTTCGACCGTGCCCGGCGGCGGCTCCGAACGAAACCTGACACGAGCCGGATTTCGGCCGCTGTACGACAAGGCGACATTGGTGCGATCGAGCGGGGCAGAATCACCCGCATGATGATTCGCACCTACACGCCTGCCGATCTTGCTGCGATCCATGCCATCAACGAGGCTGCGGTGCCAGCGGTGGGCGCAGAGCAGATCGACGATCTGGCTGACATCGCCGCCGAGTCGGTGATTGCCCTCGTCGTCGAAATCGAGGGTCGGATCGAGGGCTTCTGTTTGGTCCTGGCGCCCGGAGCCGACTACGACTCGATCAACTACCTGTGGTTCAGCGATCGGTACCACGATTTCGTGTATCTCGATCGCGTTGCGATCTCACCGGATTTTCGTCGCCGCGGCATGGGTCGGGCGCTGTACACCGAAGTCGAACGACGCTCGGCCGAATGCTGCCCGACGGCGACAGCATTCACGCTCGAAGTCAATCTCCGACCGCGCAACGACAGCTCGCTCGAGTTCCATGCCCAACTCGGATTCGTCGAAGTCGGCCAGCAGGAAACCGAATACGGAACGCTGGTCAGCCTGATGGCGAAACCACTCGAACCCATCAGCGATTGAACGCTCACGAGCAAAGACTCACGACGCCGGCACACGTGATTCGGTTCGCGCCCTTGGATTACCGGCGGTCGGCGAGGAATCGGAAGTGCTCACGGGTGCTGGCCACGTGTTCGGTCGAGACATCGGCGAGCAGGATCGTCTCGGTCTTGGCAGCGGTCACCAACAACTCGCCGAGGGGATCGATGATCCGCGAGTCTCCCGAATAGTCGAGGCCGGCGCCGAGACCGACGCGATTGACCCCGACCACGTACGCCTGATTCTCGATCGCCCTGGACTGCAACAGGGCGATCCACGCCTGGCGGCGACGCTCCGGCCAGTTGGCGGGGACCAGATAGATGTCGGTCTGCGGTGCGACCTGCCAGAACTCGTCGGCGAACCGCAGGTCGTAGCACACGAACATCGAGACACGGAAGCCCTCGACGTCGACGGTGACGAGTTCGGTTCCGGCGCGCACGAAGCGTTCCTCGCCGGCATGCGAGAACGGATGGATCTTGCGATAACGGTGCAGCGTGCCGTCAGGTCCGGCGAGCACGAAGCAGTTCGACGGACGCTGGTCGTCAGCCGGCGCGTCGGGGTGGATCTCGGGGCACGACCCACCGACCCAGACGCCGTGCTGGCGCGCCTGGGCGGCGAGGAACTGCGACGAAGCCCCACCCTCCGGCTCCGGTTCGAACGCCGGATCATCGAAACCGAACCCGGTCGAGAACGTCTCGGTCAGGAGCACCAGCTGTGCCCCCGACGCAACGGATCCTCGAATCATCGGGGCGACGTGTTCGAAGTTGGCGTCCCGGTCGTTCCAGACGATGTCGTGTTGGACTGCGGCGATACGCAGACTGCTCATGACACCAACCTCGACAACCGCTCGACAGCCTCGTCGATCACGTCGAGTTGCTTACAACACGCGAACCGGACCAGATGCCGACCGTGTTGGGGATTGGCGTAGAACACCTGATTCGGGATCGCCACGACGCCGACCCGCTCCGGCAATTGCAGGCAGAACGCGATGCCGTCACCGTCGGGTTGCAGCGGCCGGATGTCAACCGTGGTGAAGTACGTCGCCTCTGGCCGGTAGGCGTTGAACCCGGCCGCCTCGAGACCATCGAACAAGCGGTCGCGCTTGGCTTCCAGGTCAACCGCAACCTCGGTGAAGAACGCATCAGGGAGGCGCAGCCCGACCGCCGTCGCCGGCTGGAACGGAGCACCGCTGACGTAGGTCAAGAACTGCTTGGCGGTGCGCGCCGCGGCGACCATCCGGGCCGGGCCACACAACCAGCCGATCTTCCACCCGGTCGTGTTGAACGTCTTCCCACCCGACGAGATCGTCAACGTGCGATCGGCCATGCCCGGCAACGTCGCAAGCGGCACGTGTTCGGCTCCCGAGAAGACGAGATGTTCGTAGACCTCATCCGTCACGACGAGCACATCTCGTTCCTGGGCGACGCCGGCGATCAACTCGAGTTCGTCGCGAGTGAAAACCTTTCCGGTCGGGTTGTGTGGCGTGTTCAGCAACACCAGCTTGGTGCGCGCCGAGAACGCAGCGACGAACTCGTCAGGGTCGAATTCGTAGCGACCTCCGACACTCGGGCGCAACAGCACCGGCTTGACCACAGCACCTGCGAGTGCGATGCATGCCTGATAGCTGTCGTACATCGGCTCGAACAGCACGACCTCGTCACCGACGTCGAGCATCCCGAGCAGCGCCCCTGCGAGCGCCTCGGTCGCCCCCGCCGTGACGAGCACCTCGGAGTCTGGATCGTGGCTGAGACCATAGAAACGTTGTTGATGCTCAGCGATCGCTTCCCGCAACACCGGCATTCCAGGACCGGGGGGATACTGATTGACACCCGCCCGGATCGCCTCGACAGCGGCGTCCAGCACCTCGACGGGTCCGTCGGTATCGGGAAATCCCTGACCGAGATTGATCGATCCGGTCCGAACCGCAAGGGCCGACATCTGAGCGAAGATCGTCGTGCCGAACCCGGCAAGCTTGTTGGTGAGCGGCTGCGCGGCTGACACGTCGTGCAGCGTATGCGACCGACCGTCAGACGGTGGCGTCAGCGGGAGTGCCGACCGTGTCGGCGATCCAGCAGACGACACCTTCACGCTTGGCGTGGTACATCGCCTGGTCGGCGGCTTCGACGAGTGCATGCACATCAACACCGTGATCCGGCCAAATCGCGATCCCGACACTGACCTTGACCCGCAACGCCTCTGGCACGCCGTCGACTCGCGTCCGGCCGTTGATCGCTTCGGCGAGTTGGAGCGCACGCCGGACGCCCATTTCTTCAGTTCCGATTCCAGGCATCATCACAACGAACTCGTCGCCACCCCAACGGGCGACAACGTCGCCGTCGCGTACGGCCGTTCGCAGCCGGGAGCCGACCACCTTGAGGATCTCGTCACCGGTGTTGTGACCATATGTGTCGTTGATCAACTTGAACCCGTTCAGGTCGAACAACAACAGACACGCGCCGGTACCGTTCCGCTCCGCCGCCGCCAGAGCGTCGAGACCGCACCGTTCGAACTCGCCCCGATTCGGGAGTTTGGTGAGCGGGTCGAAACTCGCCCGCTCCAACAGGTTGCGCTGTTCGACGAAAATCGTGACTCCCGCCAGAAACATCAGGATCACCGCCAACATGAACACGATCGCGTAGAAACGCTGCTCATCGATCGGCAGTTCGACGGAGTTCTCGCCGGTTGCAACGACGAACACGCCTGCGGCGAACTCGACGGTGACAGCGGTTTGACGAAAGCCGTGAGCGACGACGAATTGACCCACCGTGGTGCCGGGCAGCAGAAACGTCGTTGCCACGACCTTTTCACTCGTCTGTCCGCCAATGATGTCGTCAGGGGCCTGAGCGACGACATCGAGCCGCGGTCCGTGGACCTGAATCGTCATGATCGACTCGTAGATCGACACCAGGTGCTGATCCGCAGTCACCGCACCGGCGAGCAGGTCGGAAGCCGGATCTGGACCGTTACCAGCACACGCCGGTCGCCGGTCCACCGTCAGTCCGTCGCCGGCGAACACGCACACGCCGATTCGAGGATCGATCTCTGCGATCGCAAGTGCCGTGGCGGCGCTATCGCTGCCGGCGTTGGCGGCGGCCTGGATCGAACTGACGAGTGATGCGAGCCGAGCCGAGCCCAGCTCTGCAGCCGTTGTCAACCGCAGGTCGCGCTCGCTCGATAGGCCTGAATTGCGGGCAATGTAGCCAACCGAGATGGCGACGATCAATGCCACACTGAGCACCAGTGACGCTCGCCGCACGAATCGCATACCTGCTGATCGACAGCGCTCGAACGACGATAAGTAAAGAAATCGTCAAGACGCAAGACCTTGCACAATCACGACGTCATCGCCACGATCCCTTACCGTTCTTGTGCTGGCACACACATTTCAGCTAGACGAAGAAGCGGCTCGGGGACCCGCCGGACTGACGATGCGCTGGAACCACCCGCCTGGCACCCACCGTCGAGGCGATTTCGGTTCTGCAGTGCGATCACCGTCCCCGAGAAACCTGCAACAGTTTAAACCTTTGAACAGAAGTTTACATTTTCAGTAATTTATTCAGCGTGGGCGTCGGCGGCGGACGAATGCCTTTTGGGGGTCGGGCCGATCGCCGATCCTTGAGAGTGATCCGGAGATCTTTTGCACGTCCTGTCATCGCATCGTTGTCGGCCACGACCCCGTATGGAACTCTGGTCGTTGGGGGGTTCCAGCGCTAGGGGACATTGGTCGTACGACTGCGCGCTGGCCGCCCTGCAACGCATCGGTTCCGGGTAGTAACACCACCGGTCGCCCGCTCGCCGTGGCCTTTGGGCAGCTCGTGTGCTTGCATGCCATTGCTTGCGCGCCCGTGCATGCATCCTGGATACATATGCCTGACGGTTCTTGTGCTCGCTTACGCAGTTCGACCGCCCCCACGATCGACGCCTAGCCCGATGGATCGGCCGGGCAGGCGGCGTGGAGCGATCGTCGGGAGGGCCGACATACCCGCTCGGATCCGGCGAGCCACCCACACACATGCGGCACTGTGCTCTCGCATCGGCGGCCGTCAGGTTCCTGGGCTCGTTGCGTCGCGGACCGGTCTGCAATAGCCGGTCGCCGGAGCGCGCTCGTCGGAGCCGTGATAACGGTCGCGACACGCCGGCGGATCGATCTCTGCGGTGTTGACCATTCCTGCAAGCCTCCAGCCCCAGCGGCATTGCCCTGCGACATCAGGCACAGGGTGGGCCACCCGCGTGCGCCACATCCGTGCGACAAACAGGCCTGGACCCTCGTCGATACCCTCGCCGTCGATCAGATCGGTACCGACCAAGGTGTAGGCACGTGATACACGGCCGAGTCCATTCAGTGCGCCCGGCGAGACTCGAACTCACAACCTTCTGATCCGTAGTCAGATGCTCTATCCATTGAGCTACGGGCGCAATTCGAGGCAAGTCTAGAGGTTCGCGATGGTAAACCGAACCGAGTTCACGCTCAGCCGCCCCAGGGGCCCCAACCGCCGGAACGCTGGTACAGCGCATAGGCCGCCTGAGTGTTCTTGCGGGCATCGAAGAGATCGGACGATGCGTAGATCGCGTAGTCGTCGAGCCAACTCCTGTGGGCGGTCCAGTAGATCTGGAACAGGCCGTAACAGCAGCCTCCGTTGTAGGCGGTCGGGATGTAATGACTTTCTCGCCAAGCGATTGTGAGCGCTTTGTCTTCGAGTTCGTCCGGCCAGACATCGCGGATGATCTGTTCCACGGTTCCGGGCGCAACCGGCGTCGTGGTTGCCGGGATCGTGGTTGCCGGGTTCGTGCTTGCCGGGTTCGTGCTTGCCGGGTTCGTGGCTGGCTCGGTGGTGACCGGAGCAGCGGTGGTCGTTGTCGGCTTGGTCGGCATCGTTGCGCCCGCCGGCAGGCAGATCGCGTCGCCGGGAAAGATCGGCGTGTCAACCGTGGCGAGGTTCTGGTTCATCAGCGCATTCGGGCTCACGCCAGCGACGTCAGCGATCCGATACCACGAATCCCCGGCGCCTGCTTCGTAGGTCTGCGGGCACTGCGGCACGACTCGCTCGGCTGGAGCCGAGACGATCGCGGCGGCCGACGCGGCGGGCGACTTCGATTGCGGAACGTCTCCGGATGATTGCGCGGCAGCAGCTTGTGATGACGCCGCTGGAGCGTTCGTCGTGGTGGGCGACGACGGCTGCCCGATGACCGGCGCAATGGCCCGATCGGTGATCGGTGCTGCTTCGGCAACGACACGATCGGTCAGACCGGTCGGTGCAACGGGCGTCGAGTCAACGGGAGCGACGGACGCAGCGGCAACGGGGACAGCGGGAAGTTCTGCAGCGACGACGACCGAGGCGGTACTCGTCTGAAGCCCTTCTGCTCTGCCGGATGTCCTCACCGACAGGGCGATCGGCACCATCAAGACACCGATCAACAGCATCATGCCGAGCCGAAGCAGGAGCGGATCGACAGCGCCGATCCCGAGCCGGTTGGCGAGTGGGGCAACCTGCGACAACTCGATGTAGTGGTCCGGTTCGTCGGATTCCCACTCGTTTGGTTCCCACTCGTTGTGGAGCGCGGCACTGGCGAGCTCCCCGATCGTCGGCTCGCGTTTCGGCGGTTGCTGCTGCCGGGAGCGGACAACGCCGTGTTGGCGAGTTCGTTCGATGTCAGCAGTGTTCGCCGGCCGCGCGATTCGTTGCGGCCGGAACGCCGCCAAGCCGCTCTTGAGCGTGCCGATCGCCGTCGTCGGATGGTCGTCACCCCAGGCTTCATCGACGGGTCGCGCGGCGGGGCTGCTGCGGGCCACCCATCCGGGCGCCGAACCCCAGAACTGCTGGCTGATGTCGGCAGCCTCATCGGCGTGGACATCGAAAATGTTCGAGGTGAAGTGGTTCGTTTTGGAGGTCGGTTGGCGGCGCATGATGAGTCGTGTGGTCCCGGATCATCGATCGGAGACTCACAGTTCTAGTCGACTCGTCATCAAACCGCAACATCAGCGTCATCGAACCGCAATCAAATAACAGTGGTGTTACTTGATACCGGCTTGATCTCAGATCTAATTTGAGACCTGATCCGAACGGCGGATCCGGACAGCAATCGAGCCGGGTGAGGGACATCTTCGTGTCACTTCACCCGGCTCGACCGGTTGGCGGAGAGGGAGGGATTTGAACCCTCGGACCCCCTTACGGAGGTCTCCGCATTAGCAGTGCGGTCCATTCGACCTGGCTCTGGCACCTCTCCGAGGTGGTTGGAGTCTAGAGCGTTATCCTGTCGAACGGAACGGTGGCAGAGCGGCCAAATGCATCCGCCTTGAAAGCGGAAGGGTGTCAAAGCCCCGGGGGTTCAAATCCCTCCCGTTCCGCTGATCGGAGCGTCCGGTCGCTTGCTGCCGAAAAAACACAATTTGACCACCGACCGTCGAGATCATACAATCATTTGACACTCTCGGAGGTTGACCATGGGCGGTAGGCGGACCACAAGCCTGGTAATTGCAATGTCGATGGCGGCGGCCGTCACGGTCTCGGCGGCGACGTGGCTATCTGCCAACGCCGAGCCGGGTGCGGTGCGGCTCCATCTCGGCACCGACACGCAACGGTTCTCCTACGGCACCACGTTGCAACCGCTGACGGTCGCCAAGAACAGTTGCGCGATCAACTCGGCGGAACCGTTGATCCGCCTGCAGTCGACGGTGACGAACGGCACCCGCTCGGTTCCCGGTCTGTCGAACTACGGTCTCGGCGTCAAGGCAGCGCCGAGCAGCGGTAATGGGTCGCCGTGCGCTCAGGTCGACGCCTTGGAGACGCTGACGCTGAGTCCGGGCTCGAGCTTGGCCGGGCGGCTCTTCACCCGTGTCGAGCTCGACCTCGAGCTGACCGGTAATGCGGTCGCCAAGATCACGGTCTCGAACGGAACGAGCAGCGAGGTCTACCGGCTCCTGACCGGAACCAGCATCACCCCGGCGCAGGCGGCGGAGCCCGACAACGACTTCACGCCACCCTACGAGGTGTCATCCGGCCCAGGCGACGAGAACGACGCATGTGCCGCTCCGAACAGCTCTGGTCCCAACAATGCCGGCAACGACAACTGCCGCTGGATCGTCGACCCATCGTTCGATTTCAGTTCGGTCACGATCACCACTGAGATCGGCACGGCGACGCTCGAGGGCGGTGGAGATTTCCAGAACGATCCCGCTCACGACTCGCTCTTCCTGCTGTCGAACGCGGCGCCTGTCGCCGTCAACGACAACGTGACCACCAACGAAGACACCCCGTTGACGTTCGACGTGCGTTCCAACGACACCGACGGAGACGGCGACACGCTCTCGGCGACGGCGACGAGTTCACCGGCACATGGCGGGCTGACTCAGCCCGTGGCGGGCGGCCCGTTCACGTACACACCGACCGCCAACTACAACGGCGCGGATTCGTTCACGTATTCGGTGTCCGATGGCACAGGTTCCTCCTCGGCGACCGTCAACATCACGGTCGTAGCCGTCAACGATCCACCCGTCGCGATCACCGGACCAGCCACCACGCCCGAAGAGACACCGGTCACGATCCTGGTCGCGACCGACATCGACAACACCGTCCTCAACGCCAGCTGCACCCGCCAACCGGTCGTCGGAACGATCACCGACCTTCTCACCGGCTCGATCACCTTCACGCCACCGCTCGATTTCAACGGCTCCGTGACGATCACCTGTGACATCACCGACAGTGCCGGTGCCCACAGCACAGCGATGGCCGTTGTCGATGTCAGCGTGACGCCCGTGAACGACCCGCCGATCGCCCACGACGACTCGGCCGAGGTCAACCAGGATCCGAGCCTCGGCGTCGTGATCGACGTGCTCGCCAACGACACCGACGTTGACGACACAGCGCTCGTCGTGACCAATTTGTCTGCGCCCTCGCACGGCTCGGTCTCGACCGCCGGTGGAGTGTTGACCTACACACCGACCGCCGGGTATTCCGGAGACGATACGTTCACCTACACCGCTAACGACGGTGACGCCGACTCGAACACGGCGACCGTCTCGATCTCGGTGTGCACGCTCGGCACGGTGACCGATACCGATGGCGCCGTCACGGGAACCTTCACACCGCTGACCGTCGAACACGGCTGCAAGCAATACGCCGTCGACGCCGTCGCTGCCGACGGAACCGTCCTGTTCACACCGGAAGGCGCGGCGCAGATCGATTACCGCGGCTACCTCAGCTTCGGCCCCAAGCCGGCACCGCTCGCCGGCAGTGACGGGGTGTTCGGCCTGCTCTTGAAGTACGACCCGACGGGTGGTGCAACGTTCAAGCCGGTGCTGTGGTGCGACAACCCACAGTTCGACGGAACCGGAAACGTGACGACTGCGATCCTACCGAGCGGCGAAACTTGGTGCCTCGCCAGCGAAGCCTCACGCGGTGACGTAAACGGCGATGTCGTCACGACGTGGCAGGTCTTCGGCCACGACGATCCGCGATTCCAGTAAGGCCCGCGATTCCGGTACGGCAGGCGTCAATTCACCCGCCGATTTGGAGGCGGGCCAAGATCGTCGCCAGTCGATCGGTGACATCCGAACCAGTTGGGCCGCCTTCGACGAGGTCGAGTCTGGTGCTGGCGAGCAGCAGCAGCGCTTCCTCGTACAGCAGCCCTTGCTCGCGAGCCGATGCCAATCCCGACTCCAACATGGCACGGCCCTCACCCAATTGGCCCCTGCCGGCGAGCGCCAATGATCGCACCCGCGCCAGCGTTGGCTGATAGAGCAGGTCGACCGACCCGATATCACGCGACGCATCCTCGATCGTCTGGATCGCTTCGTCGAAACGGTTCAACTCGACGAGGGCTGACGCGATCAGCATCGCTGCCTCGAACGCGTATCCAACCTGACCGACGGCGGTGGCCTCGGCCCTGATCGGGACGAGATAGTCGAGGGCGAGCGCTGCGTCACCGCGCTCGACCATCAGCCTGCCGAGCTGAATCTCGGCGAACACGACGTCATCGAGTGCTCGCACCGAGCGCAGCACCCTGATCGAATCCCGCAACATCCGCTCGGCTTCCTCGAAGCCGCGTTGGCTGATCAACATCTCAGCCAAATTGCTGCCTGCCACCGCAGCCGACGCTTCATTACCGCAACGTTGGTACGCCTCGAGCGCTTTCCGGTACCACTTGACGGCGTCCCGCCAGTTCCCGTCGAAGTACGCGATCGCTCCGAGGTTGTTCGACGCCTTCCCGGCTCCGTCGAGATCGCCTCGCCGTTCGTAGATCGTCAGCGCGAGCTCGCCGAAACCGGTCGTGTCGGTCGTTCCGAGTACCCGCTTCGCCCAATCCGATACGAGGTAGGCGCGAGCCAGTGCATCGTCATCATTGGCGGACCGTGCTTCGTCGATCGCCCGATCAGCGAGTCGCAGCGCAGGCTCGGCACGCTGTTGTGCCTGACGCAGCAACGCCTGCAGCGCCGTCAGCCTGGCGCGCACGGCGGCGGCCGTGACCGCACCGTCGAGACCTTTCAGCAGCGTGTAGGCCCGCGTCGACTCGGCCATCGCGGTTCTATAGGCGCCGAGGTGCATCCTCACCCGGGCTCTCCTCCAGAGCAGGTCGGCCCGCTCGACCGGGTCACCGCCGACCAGACCACCAGCGGTTCGATAGGCCTCGATTGCGTCCTCGAACAACGCCAGCTGTTCTCTCACATCGCCGAGCACGCGCCACAGTTCGACGAGTTCCTCGACCGTCGACCCTTCAAATCGACGAGCCGCGTCGATCGCCCGCTCGTAGTGGGTGACGGCCTCCAGGTTGGCGTACCGCTGGCGAGCGCGGTCGCCGGCGATCCGCGCATACCGCCAAGCTCGGGCATGATCTTGGGCGAGTGAGTAGTGCAGCGACAGCAGATCGGCGACCGACTCGGGTGAGCTGCCGGCGAGACGTTCGGTGATCTCGCCGGCCCGCATGTGGAGTTCCCGCCGCCGTCGATACGGCAATCCTTCATAGGCGACGTCGCGATGCAGGGCGTGACGGAATCGAGCGCGATCAGTTCCCTCGTACTCCAAGAATCGCCCGAGCTGACGTGTGGTCGAGTCATCGAGGTCGATACTGTCGTCGGCCAGCAACTCCCGAAGCACCTCGATCCGGAAGCTGCGCCCGAGCACGGAGGCGTAGCGAACCAACCGACGCGCGAGCACACCCAACCCGTCGAGTTCGGCGTTCACGATCGCGTCGAGTGAATCGGGGAGATCCTCGACTGTTCCCGAACGGGCGAGACGCAACATCTCGCCGAGAAACAAGGGGCTGCCGCCCGACCGCTGCACGATGATCTCGACCTCGTGACTGCGAAGCGGCGCGGCGGTCGTTGCGGTGATCACGAGCGATCGCGCATCGTCGAGACCGAGCGGTTGCAACTCGATCAGCTCGCCGATCTGCGGCTCGACGCCACCCAGTTCAGGTCGACGCGCCACGAGCACCATCCAGGGGTAGTCGGCGGAGGCGCCGACCAGGCGCTCGGCGAGCGCGACGGTGGCACTGTCCATCCACTGGGCGTCTTCCAAGACGAGCAGGATCGGGCCGGGGAGGCTCGCACGGAGCAGTGCGATCACGGCATCGGCGGTTCGATCAGGGCGGAATCGCGGCTCGATGCCGTCGACCCGGTCCGTGCTCGGAACCTCGACGTGGACCGCGTCGGCGAGCAGCGGGAGCACTGGCAACAGCTCCGGAGCTCGCACGGCGACGGCTCGATGCAACACCTCGGCCATCGTCGCCTGATCGGCCCGTTCGATCCCGAGCAGGTCGCGGAACGGATCGCGACACGCCCGGTAGGGCCATGTCGATCCGGCGTGTTCAGCCTGGATCTCGAAAACCGTGATACCAGTCGCTCGGTCTCTGGTCTCCTCGATCAGTCGTGACTTCCCGACTCCGGTTGCACCAACGACCGTAACCACCGAGCCGCGGCCGTCGCGAACTGCGTCGATCGCGCCGGCAAGCACGGCCATCTCCTCGGCGCGACCCACGAACGCCAATTCGTTTCCGGTGGGCGATGTCCGCGGACCGATCTCCCTGCCCACCGAGTACGCCTGCACGGCCAAGGTCTTGCCGCGGACGAAGAAGGGTTCCAGCGCCTCGGCAACGAACAGCGTTCGCGAGCGGTCGAGCACCTGCGGGCTGCAGTACAGCTGACCCGGACCGGCGGTCGCCATCAATCGCGCAGCGAGATTCACCGTGTCGCCCATCACCGTGAACGTCGCCCGGTACGCCGACCCGACCTCACCGGCGAAGACATGCCCGCGGTTCACGCCGACTCTGACCGTGAGACGAGTGTCGGCCTCGATGATTCGCCGCAGCGCACGAAGCATCCGCCCGTCATCGTCATCTTGTGCGTTGGGCACACCGGTGACGAGGATCAACTTGCCGCCGTCCTTGTCGAGATCGGTCGCCAGCAATGTCACCACCGCCGTGTCGGCTGCCATCTGCACGACCGAAAGGATTTCGTCGAGCGCGACGGCGACCGCATCAGGGCCTCCGCCCGCCATCAACTCGTCGACACCTTGGAACTTCACGAACCCCACGGTTGCAACCCGATGCTCCGGCTCCGGTGCGCCAGTCGCGAGGTAGCTGCGCAACACGACCGGCAGACATTCGGCGACTGACTCGATCGACACCATTCGACGGGGAACGGCGCGTTCGGTCGGGAGTGGGGCGCGGCGCCAACGCAGCAGGAAACCAGGACCCTTCGAAGCGCCGACCGCACCGGCTGGCAACAGTCGAGCCGTCTCGGGGCTGAGCAGGATCTCGCCCGCGTCGGCTGCACTCTCCATGGACGCGACCTGGGTCGCCGCCGGACCGGTGACAACCAGTTCACGATGCGAGGCGCCGACTTTGAACATGTGCACGATGCCTGAGTGGATACCGACCGACATGCGTAGCGGGACGCGACCGACCGAGGTCTTGAACTGAGCCGCTTCACGTAGCGCTGACCGCATCTCGACCGCCGCGCACGCGGCGTGGATGGCGTGCGCCGGACCCACGAAGTGCAACAACAATGCGTCGCCGCCGAACTTGAGGAGCGCTCCCCCCCGCTCATAGGCCAGTTCGAGCATCTGACCGAACACTCGGTTCAGGACCTCGGTGAGTTCCTCGGCGCCGATCCGGCCTCGCCGGGCGAGTCGTTCCGAGAGCTTTGTGAAACCTGACAGGTCGACGAAACACAACGTCGAGTCGACCTCCTGCCAGAGCGAGTGCGGTGCGTCGACCTCCCACTCGCTGGCAACACGCGGGACGTATCGAACGAGTCGGTGAACTTCAGAGCTCGACATCGACACGAACCATCGTACCTCAACATGGTA
>JAYVFI010000105.1:0-19845 GCA_043773365.1 Ilumatobacteraceae bacterium | reverse complement strand
CGCTGCCTGCTGCGAGTTGGGCGATGTTGTACGGGCCGAACACGGTCTGACCGGTGAGTGTGAAACCGGGTTTTGCGACGGCTGTTGCGATCCTGGCGGTGTCGCCACCGCTGAGGGTCCAGGTGTAGGCGTTGGTGTCGGTGACGACCAGGGTTCCCGGGGCTGAGCACGTCGGCGGCGTGTAGATGGGCGCAACTGGTTGACCACCGGCACAGTTGGTCGAAGCGGGGCGATACACCGTGGCGGTGCGTGTGGCCGTGACATAGCCGGTGCCGTTCGGGTACTTCCATTCCGACGTCACGGAGATCAGGACGCTGGACACGGTCGCCGGGAACGGTCCAATGGCAATCGGGCCGAACTTGACCTGATCGTCAACCCATGCCGACGGGCCGACGGGAGCCGCCGCACCAATCGTGTAGGTGCTGCGCCAGTTCTTGTTCCAATCGGCGTCCGATTGGGCCATGAACGACCCCGACCAGGGCTGGTCGACCCCACAGGGTCGGGTGACGGTGGTCGACAGCACCGGGTGGTGGGCCGACACCGTTTGTGGCATCACCGCCAAACCTCCCAGTAGGAGCGATGCTGCCAGCACTAGTCGCTTGATGTTGTTCATGTCCCGCCTGCTTTCTCGATTTCGGCCACGCTCTGTGTTGCACGTGTTTCCCGCAGGTTCTGACGCCTTGAGCATTAATCACGCCAGCTCCTGCTGCACAGAGTAACAGAATCGGCGAGGCGTGTTAATTGTTTGCAACGTTCTTTACAATAGTTGAACAGTTGTTGAGATCTTCCGACCCGGAGTAGGAATGTAACCACGCTGAGTCACATTGACCACGTCAGACGTTCCAGGCGATACACCACTGATGCGAACCGCTGACGCAAACGGTGGCGAGCGGACGATCGCCCCGAGCGGTTGTGTCGCGCTTGTTGGTGAGTCGACCGTTTGTCTGCAACGCTGTGAACATGACGTTGCGCGACGCCAACCTTCGGCGGATCAGCGACGGACTGTTCGATGTGCTGGTGGTCGGTGCCGGTATCAACGGTGCCGTGTCCGCTGCAGCACTGGCAGGTCGCGGCGCCTCTGTGGCGTTGATCGACCGTGGCGATTTCGGCAGCTTCACGAGTCAGGAGTCCTCGAATCTCGTGTGGGGCGGATTTAAGTACCTCGAGAACTACGAGCTCCCGCTGGTGTTCGGGTTGTGCCGATCACGCAACCGCCTGATGAAGGCGTATCCCGACAACGTCAAGGAGATCAGCTTCCTCGCCGCGCTCGACAAGTCTGCTCCATTTCGTCCGTGGTTCGCGGCGTTGGGAGCGACTGCATATTGGGCGATCGGGCTGTTCGGAACGAAGCCGCCCCGCTTGTACGACCCCGAAAGGATCGCGCTCGAGGAGCCGGCGATCAACACATCGACGTTGCGTGGCGGCATTCAGTATCAAGACGCCTACCTGGTCGACAACGACTCACGGTTCGTGTTTTCCTTCGTCCGTTCGGCGATCGAAGCGGGTGCGGCGGCCGCCAACTACGTCGAATTGGTCTCGGCAGAGCGGGTCGAAGATCGGTGGATCGCTCATCTCCGTGACGGCGACAGCGGGGCGGTGCTCGTCACTTCGGCGCGGGCGATCGTGAATGCTGCCGGGCCGTTCGTCGATCGACTCAACGCCGATTGGGGCCTCGAGACGGAGCACCGAATTGTGTACTCGAAGGGGATCCACCTCGTCGTCCCCCGGCTGACGACGACGCGACACGATCGTGTGTTGGCGTTCTTCGACGACACGCAGCGGCTGTTCTACGTGATCCCGATGGGGCGCCGCTCGGTGATCGGCACGACCGATACGCGTGTCGATGACCCGTTCACCGAAGTCGACGACGACGATCGCCAATTCCTGCTCACACAGATCAACGCTCGGCTCGATCTCGACAAGCCGCTCGGTGTGGCGGACATCATCGCCGAGCGGTCAGGGGTCCGTCCGCTCGTGGTGAAACGAGGCGGCGATGACCGCCAGAACGTCGACTGGACATCACTCAGTCGCAAGCACGAAATCGAACGTGACGATCGTCGCAACGTCGTCACCGTGTTCGGTGGCAAGCTCACCGACTGCCTGAACGTCGGTGAGGAGGTCGCCGAAGAGATCGAACGACTCGGGATTCCGCTCGAGGATGATCGACGTACGTGGTATGGAGAGCCGGCCAAGGCGACACGTCGCGAGTTCTACCGTCAGGCCAAGCTGATGAAACTGGATCGTCTCCGTTCCAAACCCGACACCGAACCGCTCACCGGTCGGTTGTGGCGACGCTACGGCCGCCGTGCGTTCACCATGCTGGAAGCGATCCGCGCCGACCCGGCGATGGGCGAGGACGTGATGGATTCTGCCGACTACCTGCGGGCCGAACTGCACAACGCCGCTCAACACGAAATGATCGTCAAACTCGACGATTTCATGCGGCGTCGATCCAAGATCGACCTGGTGGTTCACGACGACGACATTCGCAACTCCGACGGTCTCCATGAAGTCGCGGAGATCCTGTTCGGTGAGGAAGCCGATCGACGGTTGGCGGAGTACTTCGCCGAGAAACCGCCAATCGGGTAGCCGTTGCGCTCAGCCCAGGCGGCTGTCGTGGGCCCTCGAAGGCGTGACCGGCAGGACGCCCGTGCCCGAGTCGGGGACGAGGAGCGCCTGGACGTCGACGATCACATGCGCTGATGCCAGCGTGAAGATGCACATCGCCCCGGCCTCGAGCGGTACCAGGGCGAGGTTGGTCACCGTTGTTCCAGCGACATAGTTCACGTTCGACGTCGTCGGGCCGCTCGTGCTGTCTAGGTCGGAACACCGACCGACGGTGATGAACCCGTCTGCTCTCGCTTCGGTGACGGTGACCGCGATCGCGGCGCCAGGGGCAGTGGTCTCGAGATCGAGATGAATCATTCTCCTCGCCGGCGGTCGGCCATCGCACCACTGCGCCGAGCATGCTCGGGTGTCGAGCGCCCGCCGCGGTGGGGCTAACTGCCATCCGAGCCCGACGGCAGGGTCGAGCCGGCCGAGTTCGTCAACGACGACGTCGGAGTTCACCAACGAGTAGACACAACTTCCGCTTGCAGCACTCGGCATGATCGCCATGTTGGAGCGGACCGACGCGTCGGCATAGTTGAGGTTCGAGAAATTGGCATGCTCGAGGTCGCCGCACGCCCCGACCTTGAAGAAGCCAGGGCCATTGGCATTGACCGCGACGATGTTGGCAATTCGCGTTGCGCCGTCGTTGGTCGGTACGGTCCGCTCGGCGCGGCCGCCCACCGACTCCGATTGGCGGGTGTCGATCAGTCGGGTCGGGCTCGACGGCGTGAACCGTTCGCCGTTCGGTCCCAGGTACGCAACGACGTCGACAATGCTGTGGACGCCTGTCCTTCGGTACACACAGAATCGCCCATCGGGGCCAATTGGCACGATTGCCATCGTCGCCACCGATGCTCCAGCGGCGAACGTCAGCGCTGACGTCGAACGTCCGCCGGATCTAGGGCCGCAATCCTCGAGCGTCAGAAAGCCAGGTCCCTCGCCATCGGTGGCGGTCAGATTGATCATCGCCGCGACCGCGCCGACCGGCGGTGAGAGCTTGACAGGCAGTCGCCAGCCGTCACCCGGTCGCCCCGTTCTGTTGCACTGTTGTGTGTCGACTCCGGCATCGGTGACGACGGTTCGACAGAACCCGCCCGGTATGTGCGCCAGGTTGTAGGTGGCGATTGCGGCCGCTTGTTGTGGCGTGCCACGGAATTCGAAGTGAGGCGGATCGCGAGACAGCGTGGTGCGCTGGGTGGTGAGGTCGCTGCAGCCGTTGTTCCAGCCGTACCCACCCCAGTAGAGGCCCCACCGCTCGGCGGTTTGGATCACCCATTGCGGTAGATCCGTCTCGATCGGTGTCGCACATGCGGTGGCACCGTCGATCCCGGCGTAGGTCCTGATCGGGTTGGCGCCCGCGTTCATGTCGACCGCCAGCCCCCAGGCGTGATTCGAGAGGTCAGCCGGGTCACCCGACGGGCAGCTCCATCCGCCGTTGGCACTGGTGCACCGGAACGAGTACCCACTGGCATCGACGACTCGATAGCCATTGGCGACGATCTCGTCGAGGAATCCCTCGAACAGCGCTCGGGCGGCGACGTGGGTGCGCAATTTGCCGGCGCGCAGCCCGCCGACGGCGACCGTGTTGGTGGCGATGTAGGTCGACTCCCACCCCGCCAATGCCGGAGATCCGTTGTACCAGTACCCGTTCCACGTCCATCCCTCGCCGACGCCAGGGGCTGGCGGAGCCCCCCAGCCGGTGGTCGCCGGGTCTTCGTAGAACGCCAACAGGCATCCGGCGACATTGCCGGAATCGGCCTGCGCTTTGGAACAGCGCGGGGGAGTGGTCGGCAGTGTCCAAGGCGCATTGTCGAGCGCCTGGGCGACTGGCGCCGAGATCGACCAGGCGACGACACTGGTCAGCGCGATCGAGCCCGCGATCATGAATCGGCGCACGTATTGCCGGTTGGTCGTCGGGTGGTTGGTTCGCATCGGGGAATGTTCCTCGGCCTACGCCCGCAGACATCGTCATCAAACCGTAATGCGGGCACGTCCAGTGTTCACCTCGGCATCGGGACGCCGACTCTTGAGCACGGCGTGCGCAAGGAGTTCGTCAAATCTGTCGAGACGGTCACGATCGGGAGCGCCAACTCCGTATCGCCCACCTCCATATGGCCCATGGCGGTTTGGTCCGCACGGGTATGGTCCACGGGGTGATCGCCTGCGTGTACTGCGGCGGAGCGCACCAGCGCCCCGCGGACATCCGGCAGTGCTGGGCCGACCAGGCAGGTTCCGACGCTCCTGCAGCCACGCCGGCCGACCCGCCACCGCCGGTCGAATTCGAACTGCGTCGCGGCCCCAAGGTGCTCGGGCGTCATGTCGTGGTGCTCGCCGCCGGCTCGGTACCGAGTGAGTGGTCTGATGCCGAGCACGTGACGATCGACGCCGACGCGATCGCTGATCCGCGCCCGATCCTGGTCGATCTGCGAGCTGCCTCGGGAGCGGGTCGCTCGGTGGTGATCGAGCTCACGCCAGCGGCCGTCGAGGTGTTGAGCCGGCCGCCTGACTCGGTCGACGCCCGGCCGCTGCACGAGGTCGGTCCAACGCACTCGTTCGCGCTCGACGAGTTGCATCACGTCGTGTGGTCGAACTCGATCGACGCCCGCGATCCGAAACACCCGCGGTGGGAGTTGCTGGAACGTGCCGTTGCACTTGGCGCGTTGCCCGTCGCGCCGGATCAGGCGCTCGGTGATGCCGTGCTGCCGACTGGTGAATCGGTGTGGCTCGACGGCGGACCGATCCGCCACCTCGATCCGATCGTGAGTTGCCCGATACTGCACGCCGTGCAGATCGAGCACGGTCGGCTCGTTGTGGCGGGCGCCAACACCACCGATGCCGAACTGGCCGCCGATCAGCGTGCCGCGGTGACCCATCCGGGAGGCGCGGCACGGATCATCGCCCCCGCCGGTTCGGGGAAGACGCGTGTCCTCACCGAGCGTGCCCGACATCTCCTGGAGGCGTGGAGGCTGCCGGCTTCGGCAATCAGCTTGGTGGCGTTCAACAAGCGGGCGCAGGAGGAGATGCGCGCCCGAACGTCCGATCTGACGGGATTACAGGTGCGCACGCTCAACGCGATCGCATTGGCGATCCTCAATGGTGTCGCACCGTTTGCGCCGCAGTCGCGGACCTGGCGGACCGTCAACGAACCCGACGTGCGTCGCGTCCTCTCGCGTTTCGTGACCGTGCCGAAGCGGCTCAACAGCGATCCGCTGGCACCGTGGATCGACGCCCTGAGTTTGGTCCGGCTCGGCCTGGTCGATCCCTCGGAAGTCGAGCGTCGCTACGGTGGCGATGTCGACGGACTGGCCGACGTTTGGCCGCACTACCGACAGGCGATGGAACGAGAAGGTTCGATCGACTTCGATGATCAGATCTATCGCGCGGTCGAGATCCTGCTCACCCAACCCGTCGCCCGCGGCGTTGCCCAGAAGGTCAGCCGCGTCCTGCTGGTCGACGAGTTCCAGGACCTCACGCCTGCTCACCTCCTCATGATCCGACTCCTGTCGGCCCCTGGTGGGGCGGTGTTCGGCGTGGGCGACGATGACCAGACGATCTATGGCTACAACGGCGCCGATCCAGGATGGCTGATCGATTTCGCGACCAGCTTCCCGGGCGCCGGTGACCACCCGTTGGAGGTCAACTATCGCTGTCCGGGCGGCGTCGTTGTCGCCGTCGATCGACTCCTTCGGCACAACCGCCGGCGGGTCGACAAGACGATTCGTTCGGCTTCGACCGATCCAGGCGGTTGGTCGGCGACGAGCTCGGACGACCCGGTCGGCGCCACGGTCGGCGCTGTGTCGGGTGCGCTCGCCGGAGGGGTGGCAGCACACGACGTCGCCGTGTTGACGAGAGTCAACGCGACCATTGCCCCGGTACAGGTTGCGCTCGGCATTGCCGGCGTGCCGATCTCTGGCGGCGTTGGGACGGAGTTCGCCGAGCGAACCGCAATTCGCTCGTTGCTGGCATGGTTCCGGCTCGCCGCCGGCGGTCCGTTCGCGGCGGACGATCTGAACGAGGCGCTGCGCCGCCCCTCCCGGGCGCTCCACCCGAAGATCCGTGAGTGGGTTCTGGAACAACGCGATCTCGATGGCCTCCGCCGCTTGGCCGGGCGGGTGACGACCGAACGTGACGCGCTCCGCATCGCCGAATTCGAATCAGATCTCGCCACGCTCCAGCAGATGGTTTCGACGGGCCGGCCGACGGTCGAGATCGCAGCAACGCTGATCGATCAGATCGGCCTCGGCGGTGCGGTCGCCACACTCGACACGGGTCGACACGGCATGAACCGTTCCGCCCAGGGAGATGATCTGACGGCGATCCGCCAGCTTGCTCGAATGCACGAGAACGCGCGCTCGTTCGAGTTGTGGCTTCGGGGGCATCTCGCTGTCCGCCGGGATCCGAACGGTGTCGTGTTGGCCACGGTGCATCGCGTCAAGGGTCAGGAGTGGCCGCACGTGATCGTTCATCTCGCCGACGCGGATCAGTTCCCGCATCGATTGGCCGACGACGTCGAGGAGGAACGACGCCTGTTCCACGTCGCAGTCACCCGAGCCGGCTCACACGTGACGATCGTGAGCGGTGAGCGACCGAGCCCGTTCGTCAGCGAACTCACGTCGGAGCCGCCGGAGCACCCGATCCACGTCGGCGTTCCGCTCGTGCCGGTCGTCGGTCGAGCGGCGCCGGCGTCACGCAAGAGTGACCTGCCGGATCACCCGTTGCTCGATCGTCAACGCGTGATGGCGGTGGTCGGGCTGGTGCTCGTCGATCAGGGTCAGGATTGGACGATCACCGACTTGGAACCCGAATCGGCCGTCACCGAGCGCAACGGCGCCGTCCGACGATTCCGAATCGGCGCCAAGGTCGAGACCGTCGGTCGACAGCGCGGTCAACTGGCAGCCCGCTCTGGAGAGACGAGCGAGGCCGGCGTTCGTGCCTTCGATCAGCTGCGCGTCTTTCGAGAACGCGTCAGGAACGGCAAACCTGCGTACACGGTGTTCGACGACAAGACGCTGGCGGCGATCGCTTCGACGCTGCCTTCCGATCTCGGCCAGCTGGCGGGCGTCAAGGGGGTCGGCCCGGCCAAGCTCGAACTCTACGGCGACGACGTGCTGACGATCGTCGAAACTGCGCTCGGGCTCTGATGACCTGCGACAATGGGCGCGATGCCGAACCGCTTGTCACTGATCATGGCGAAGCGGTGGTCGCCTCACGTGGTGCTGTTCGCGTTTGCGATGATCGTTCGGACGGCATGGGTGGTGACCGTCCGGCGGGTCGGGTTTGCCTTCGGCGATGCGTTGAACTATCACGTTGCAGCGACCTCGGTGGCGCGCGGAAAGGGGTATCAGACCCTCAGAGATGCGCCGTCGGCGCGCTGGCCGCCCGGATACACGACGCTCTTGGCCGGCGTCTACCGAGTTTTCGGTGTCGATCCCCGTTGGGGCGAATTGTTGAACGCGTTGCTCGGCGCGATCACGGTCGTCCTGCTCGTCGTGGTTGTCGGGCGATGGATCGACCGAACGACGGCGATCGTTGCCGGCGTCATCCTGGCGATCCTGCCTGGGCCGATCATCTGGACGGACCTGGTCGTGTCGGAAACGTTGTACATGATGTTGTTCGTGCTGATGTTCGCGGTGCTCGCATATGCGACGCCGCGCTGGCCGTGGCTGATCGCCCTCGGGGTTGTGATCGGGCTCGGCGGGTTGGTGCGCGGTGAGGCGCTGACCTGGGGGCTGCTTCCCATCGTGTTGTGGCTGAAGCAGCTGTCGCTCGCGGATTTGACGAAACGGATCGGTGCGATCGCGATTGTGACCGTCCTGGTCCTGATGCCGTGGACGATTCGCAACGCGGTCGTGATGGACGCATTCGTGCCCGTCGCCACGAATGCAAGTGAGACGTTGTGGGCCGGGCACAATCCGTCGGCCACCGGTGGTCAGGTCTACCCGCCCGATGCCTACTACGCGCGATTCGAGGATCTACCTGCGGATCAGTGGGAACTCGAGATCAGTTCCGCCCTTCGAGCCGACGCACTGAGCTACATGGTGAAGCACCCGATTCGCGAGCTGGAATTGATTCCGCTCAAGCTGATCCATCTCAACCGAGGTGATTCGTACTCCCTCGACTGGGTCAACACCGGCGCCGAAGCGGGGCCGATTGGGGCGATCGACGCCGAACGAATCGGCGTGCTCGCCGACTTCGGCTATTTCGGGCTGTTGACGCTCACGCTGCTCGGAGCAGTCCTGCTGGGCCGTTCGTTCTGGCGGGCGGCGGTCGGGCGCTGCATCGCTGCCTCGTTCCTGACCGCGCTCGTGCTGTACGGGTTCGTGTACTACGGCAATTACCGCTACCGGTTGGCCTACGAGCCGCTGATGGTGATCGTCGCAGCGACGTTGGTGACGCGGCTGTGGCGGGTCAGGCGCGGCACGGTCGCGGCCTGAGACCGATACGGTGTTCAGATGAGCTTCGACGTGTTGACCGCCGAACGCCCGACGTGGCGTGGCCGGATGCACGCGTGGGCTTTCTTCGCGGTGTTTCCGGCGGGAATCTGGCTGATCGTGTACGCCGATCGAGCTGCTGCTCGCACCGCCGCCTCGATCTATGTCGGCACGCTCCTTCTGGTTTTCGGGACGTCGGCCGCCTACCACCGGCTGGCTCAGTCATATCGGGCGCGTCGGATCATGCAGCGCCTCGATCACTCGATGATCTACCTGTTGATCACCGGCACGTACGTGCCGATCTGCATCGTGTCGCTCCCACACCGGTGGGGCATCCCGCTGCTCGCCTCGGTCGGCGGATGCGCGATCCTCGGCATGGTGATCAAGCTGGCCGGCATCAAGAAGCTCAATTGGCTCGGATACGCGCTGTACCTGATCATGGGTTGGGGCGCCGCCGTGGCAACCCCTGCGTTGCGCTCGTCGATGTCACACACCCAGCTGTTGCTCGTGTTGTTGGGTGGTCTCGCATACACGATCGGTTTCCCGGTCCTGCTGCTTCGCCGGCCGGATCCGTGGCCCAAGGTGTTCGGTTATCACGAGGTGTGGCACGGTCTCACGATCACCGCTGCGGTGTTGCACTTCGGGGCCGTCGCCAAGATCGTGGCCTGATCGATTCATGGATCGATTCATGGATCGACTCGACGATCGATTCGACCGTTAGTCGACTTGCCACGTGCCGTTCGACCGGAGCAGGGCTGCCAGCTCGCCCGGGCCGTTCTTGGCCGATGCTGCCGCCAGTTGATTGCTGACCGCGGAGCCGTACTCCTGGCGTTCGATCGATCGGAACACGCCGAACGGAGTCGGGGAGTGATCGTCGGTGTTGAGGTGAGTCAGGGCGAACGCCAGCGACGGTGACGCCACATGGGCGTCGTGGACGAGGATCCGATCGAGTCCGACATCGGCCACTTCGACGAGTTGGAGCGTCCCGTTTTCGCCCATCATCACGCCGCGCTGGCGCTCCGCTCCGAACAGGACCCGTTCGCCGTGCACCAGATTGATCATCTTCTCGTCCCTGACGACCTTCTTCGTGACGTCATCGAACTGGCCGTCGTTGAACACGTTGCAGTTCTGGTAGATCTCGACGAACGACGCCCCGCGGTGGGCGTGAGCGGCGGCGAAGACCTCCATCATGTGTTTTCGATCGAGGTCGTGGGTTCTGGCGACAAAACTCGCCTCAGCGCCGAGGGCGACGGCGAGCGGGTTGAACGGCGGATCGATCGAGCCGAACGGCGTCGACTTGGTCACCTTGCCGAGTTCGGAGGTGGGCGAGTACTGACCCTTGGTGAGTCCGTAGATCCGGTTGTTGAACAGCAGGATCGTCAGATTGACGTTGCGTCGAAGGGCGTGAATCAGGTGATTGCCACCGATCGACAACCCGTCGCCGTCACCGGTGATCACCCACACGTCGAGGTCGGGTCTGGCGACGGCCAGCCCGGTGGCGATCGCCGGCGCTCGCCCGTGGATCGAGTGCATGCCGTACGTGTTCATGTAGTACGGGAACCGGCTGGAGCAGCCGATCCCGGAGATGAACACGGTGTTCTCCGGCCTCATCCCGAGGTCGGGCATCAACATCTGGACTGCCTGCAAGATGCCGTAATCACCACATCCGGGGCACCAGCGAACCTCCTGGTCGCTGGTCCAGTCCTTCTTGCTGGTCACGTTGACAGCTGTGTCGGTCACGACCTGGCCTCCTCGATCGCCGCTTCGATTTCCTTGGTCGTGAACGGCAGGCCCGCCACCTTGCTGATCGATTGCGCATCGATCAGGTACTTGCCTCGGATCACGTTGCACAGTTGGCCCCGATTGAGTTCGGGAACGAGCACCTTGTCGAACCGATGCAGTTTCTCGCCGAGATCGTTCGGGAGCGGATTGAGATTGGTGAGGTGGATCCACGCCAACTTGTGACCGACACGGCGCTGGCGCTCGACGGCGGCATGGATCGCGGCCCAGGTCGAACCCCAGCCGAGCAGGCAGATCTCGGCGTCGAGGTCGCCGTGGATTTCGAGCTCCGGGTAGTCGTCGGCGATTCGTGCGATCTTGGCTGCCCGAAGGTCGCCCATCAGGGCATGGTTCTCGGGTGTGTAGTCGATGTTGCCGGTCTTGTCGGCCTTTTCGAGTCCTCCGACTCGGTGCATCAGCCCGGGGGTTCCGGGAATCGCCCACGGCCGAGCCAGCGTGTCGGGATCCCGCAGATAGGGCAGGTAGACCGGACGCCCCTCGTTGTCGAGACCATTCGGTTCGGTCGTGAACGCCACGGAGATGTCGGGCAACGTGCTCACGTCGGGGATCCTCCACGGCTCCGAACCGTTGGCGAGATAGCCGTCGGACAGCAGGATCACCGGCGTCCGGTACTTGAGCGCAATTCGGGCCGCCTCGATCGCCGCAAAGAAGCATTGTGCCGGGCTGTAGCTGGCGACGATCGGGATCGGGGCTTCTCCGTGCCGGCCGTACAGTGCGATGTTGAGGTCGGCCGCTTCTGTCTTGGTCGGCAGACCGGTCGACGGTCCACCGCGCTGGATGTCGATGATGAGCATCGGCAGTTCGATCGAGATCGCCAGCGAGACGGTTTCGCTCTTGAGCGCCATCCCGGGCCCGCTGGTGGTCGTCACGCCCAGATGCCCCGCGAATGCCGCCCCGAGCGCCATGCCGGCGGCGGCGATCTCGTCTTCGGCCTGCACGGTGCGGACACCGAAGTGCTTGTGCTTCGAGAGTTCGTGGAGGATGTCGCTGGCAGGCGTGATCGGGTACGAGCCGAGTGTCACCGGGAGCTTGGCGAGTTGACCTGCGGCGACGAGCCCCCACGCCAGTGCGGTGTTGCCGGTGATGCTGGTGTACTCGCCGGCAGGGAGACGGGCCGAACGGACCTCGTATCGGTGACCGACCGCCTCCGTCGTCTCGCCGAAGTGGAAACCCGCCGTGAACGCCGCCTCGTTCGCTGCCGCCACGAGTTCGTTCTTACCGAACCGTTCGCGGATCCATTCGATGGTCGGCTCGATCGGCCGCGTGTACATGAACGAGACGAGTCCGAGGGCGAAGAAGTTCTTCGACCGTTCGGCGTCGCGTGGTCTCACGCCCAGTGGCTCACAGGCAGTTTTCGTGATCGAAGTCATCGGGACCTTGATCACTCGGTACCCGGCGATCGTGCCGTCTTCGAGCGGGTTCGATGTGTACTCCGCCTTCTCCAGGTTGCGCTCGTCGAAGGCGTCCTCGTTGATGATCAGCGTGCCGCCCTGCTCGAGTCGGTGGAGATCGGCCTTGAGCGCCGCCGGGTTCATCGCCACGAGCACATTCGGCTCGTCGCCAGGCGTGGTGATGTCGTGATCGGAGATGTGGACCTGAAAGCTCGACACGCCGTTGACGGTTCCGGCCGGGGCCCGAATCTCGGCCGGGAAGTCGGGCATCGTCGACAAGTCGTTGCCGAACGAGGCACTGACCGAGGTGAACCGATCACCGGTCAGTTGCATGCCATCGCCGGAATCACCGGCGAATCGAATCACGAGTCGATCCAGAACCGCGACGTCGTTCATATGTGCTTCCCTCTCCGCTCGGCCCCCCGGTCGAGTGAATCCATCCGTTGCCTTCACCATAGCGAGGCAGGTGTCACGCGCGTCAGATCTGCGGACGAAAATGGGAATCGGCCGATTGGTCGGACGGTGCGGGGTCAGGATTTGGCGTCGGACCAGCGTTTGATCACGCTGACGTCGGCCACGAACCGAACGGCTTGGGTCGGCGACCACCGGTGCGCCGCCTCGGCGAGCGCCTCGTCGACGACGGCGGCCGCCGATGCAGCATGCTGCTCCGGTACGTGGATCAACAACTCGTCGTGGAGGCACAACACGATCCAGGCGTCGATCGGCGCTCCACGGCCACGAACGGTGACGGCCCACACCTTGAAGAACTCGGCGGCGGCGCCTTGGATCACGGCGTTGCGGGCAAATCGACCGCGTGCCGCCGCCACCTGTCGAGCTCGGTCGATGTTGCCGTCGATCGAATCGTCGAACCACATCCGGACGCTGCGTCCACCGACGGTCATCACGTCGTCGCCTGCTCGACCACGGGCGGCAGCAGCTTCGAGGAAGCCCATTGCCGTGGGATAGGCCCGCTCCAGTCCGCGTAGTGCGTTCGCCGATTCGCCCGTCGTCGAGCCGTACATCGCCCCGAGGACCGCCACTTTGGCGATCTCACGTTGCACCCCGAGTGTTGCTGCGACCGTTTGGTAGAGGTCGGCGTCGGCCGTAGCGGCGATCAACGCTCGGTCTCCCGACACGGCTGCAAGCACGCGTGGTTCGATCTGGCCGAGATCAGCGCGAACGAACATGTGACCGCGTTCAGCGGCGATTGCGGGGCGCATCTCGGCAGGCAGGTTGTGGAGCCCTGATGATGCCGTCATCCGTCCGGCAGCTCCATCGGAGCTGGTCCACTCACCTCGCAGCCGACCGCCGTTGACGTGCTGATCGAGCCATCGGTACCCGTAGGTGGTGGCGATCCGTTCTGCCTTGCGCCAGGTGAGCAACGCGTCGACCAGTGGGTCGACGGTGCGAAGCTGCTCCAGACGCCAGGCGCGGGTGTCCGGCACATCAACGCCGACTCGTCGCAGCATCGCCCTCACGTCGGTCGGGCTGCGGAGGTCGACTCGTGGGCCGGCAGGAGCGTGCTGCAGTACCACTTGGTCGCGTCGATGCCTGAACTCGATCGCCTCGGCCTCGCTGGTCGGGCGAGGCCCAACCGCTTCGACGATGATCCGGTTGATCTCCGTGAGGTCGATCGGCAGACCTTCCACCGTGAGTTCGGCGCACAAGAACTCGGCGGCCGATTCGGAGCGAGCCGTCGATTGGGCGCGGTCGGGGAGCGGTCGTTCGGCGAGCAGTTCGGATTGCTCTGCGGCGATCGCGTGCGCCAACCCCGCCCACTTCGCCAGTCGTTCGGGGTTGGCACCCCACCCACCACTCGCCCATTCCGGACGCAGGTGTCGGTCCGGCCGGACCGGGTCGTCCTGGTCGCCGCCTTCGTCGGCCGTCGAGAGCAGGTCGAGCTGGCCCATCGTCGGCAGGCTGCCGGGCGACAGGCCGTGGTGCAGCGCCCACACACCTGGGATCGACGCCCGCCACCCTCCCTGCAGGAGCCGGTGCACGGTCAAGACGTCCCAACAGCGAACCACTCGAACTCCTGCGGCGGCGAGCGGATCGGCTGTCGTGCGGTCCCACCAGACCCATCGTGGTTGAATCTCCGATTCCAGCAGCTGCACGATTGCGATCGGATCGGCTGTCGCCACGCCGGCGATTTCGGCACCGACCGCCAAGCCCAGCCCGACCCCCGCCCGAAACGCGATCCCGACCTCGCTCCCGCGAATCACACTGTTCTGTTCGAGCCAAGCGGCAGCGCCGTCAGCAGTCAACTCATGGAGCATGATCGTACGAGTCTCGCACGCCGCGTCGGAGCTCGGGCAGCCTCGATGGCCGCAGCTCGGTCACACCTGAGTGGGGCGGAACTCCCAATGCCATGGTTCGCGCGGGACCGTCTCGACCCATCCGAATCGGGGACCGTTGGTTCGCAGCCAAGCCATCACGGCGGGGTCGCGCACATCAGCGTCGACGGCAAGCCCCCACCCATGATTCGAGGTGCCGGGTACTGCGGCCAGGCCGCCGTTTTGGTAGAGGCCCTTGCGGCTGGCGAGGTCGACCTGGTCGTCGTACGACCGGTACGAGTCGGTGATCCGAAGATCGAGCCCGTCGGCGCGAGCCGCCGCCACGACTTGATTCCACGACGCTGCCGCCGGCGCGTACAGGCGATGCCCGCTGTCGGCGAGCTGCGTGAGGCTGTCGGCGGGAAGTTGGCCGTTACCGAGCACGGCCAACTCGGGAGGCACTTCGATCCTGCCGTAACCGCCGCTCGAGCTAGCGCCGGAGGTGCCCATCCCGCCACCGGTTGCGGTCCTGAAGACGCCGCTCGACGACGGTGAACTGTTCGCGGTCCGCACGGCATACGACTCGGCGAAGCGTCCCGTCCGTTCCGCCGATCCCGACCCGGCCGATGTGACCGATGTGAACGATGGGGTCGCTGCTGCTTGGAACGTCGATGCCAGCGCCTGCCGGTACACGTCTCCGAATGGGTCGAACGGGTGGTTGTCGACGACGAGCGAAGGTGACGGCGACGGTTGACCGAACCGAGTCGAGATCGACTCGATCCGGCCGATCACCGAACCGATTCCGGGTGCCGACTGCATTGCGAGGACTGTCCGGCCTTGACCCGATCTGTCAGGTTGCTCTGGCGAGCCTCAGGCGGGCACCAGGTCGGAGGCGTTCAGCTTGCGCATTACGAGCGGGTGCTGCAACTTGGCGAGCGCCTTCGCCTCGATCTGACGGACGGCCTCCCTCGAAAGATCGAGTGATTCGCCGATTTCGACGAGCTTCTCGATCGGTTCGCCGTCGAGCCCGAAGCGCCGGACGATGACGTACAGCTCCCTGGCGTCGAGTGCCTTGAGACCGAACGTCTCGAGTGCCGTCAACGTCAACTGCGAGATCGTTCTCGCTTCGGCGCTGATCTCGTTGGAGGCGATCGTTTCGGCGAACTCCGTGCCGTCGCGGTCGCTGACCGGACGGTTCATCGACTCGAGCTGCGGGGGAGCGAGGACACGGCGGACCTGTCCGACCGTGACACCGGCGAGCGCCGCAACCTCTGCGTCGGAGGGGTTGTACGCCTCGTCGACGCCTTGCAGGCTGCGATACGCCTTGAGAATCGCCGGTCGCTTCTCGAAGTCGCTGATGTTGAGATTGGGGTGGTCGACGTCGCGAACTGCTTTGAGGACTTCTCGTTGAATCGGCTTGAACGCCCACTGTCCGAACGGTCCGGACGACGGGTCGAAGCTGTTGACGGCACGCATCAGACCGAGCAGGCCGGCCGACTCGAACTCGGCTCGAGCGTCGGCTGAGGCGGTTCCATTGAAGCGGCGGGTGTACGACCGGACGAGGCCCATGTTGTAGTTCACGATCTGGGCGTTGACATCGTCGAGTTGGCGTTTCAGTCGTCGCAGCTCTCGCGGTGTGACGGCGTGGGGATCGGCCTGCTCGAGCAACTGGAGTTGTTCGGTGATCTCGATTCGATGCTGGAACAGGGATGTGTTCCGGTCTCGGAAGGTCTCGGGTGGTCGGTTGATCGTGTTGGCACGGCGTTCCTTCGTGGTGAGGCGGGCGGTTGGGCGGATTTTGGTCGAAAGTATGTAGCGGGAATGTCAAGAACGGTGTGGGCCAGCGTCCTCGGCTGACCTATCGGGCCTGCTTCCTACGAGCTGTAGTGAATTCGAGTCCGGTATTCGTCAAGTTCGCCAGGACGCGCGTAATAACTGGCGTGTTGGAACGGATGCACGCGCGTCATACGGGGGAGATTCGGTGATTTGGGCACAGGTACCGACCGGAATTGGGTTCGACAAAAAAAGTTCGTGAACCTACTTGCACGGGTCAGTCGGCACCGCACTGTTCCAGATGCCCCAACCGGGGTGAGGCCCAACGGAATGGACCTCAACAACAACCCACAACCTTACACGGAGGTAAGGAAATGCGTATCAACCAGAACACCATGGCGCAAAACGCCTACCGCAACCTGTCGACGAACAACGTTCAGCTCGGCAAGTCGCTCGAGAAGCTCTCTTCGGGCTTCCGGATCAACCGGGCCGCCGACGATGCAGCAGGCCTCGTCATCAGCCAGGGCCTGCGTGCGCAGGTGAGTGGTCTCCGTCAGGCGACCCGTAACGCTCAGGACGGCATCTCGGTCGTGCAGACCGCTGAAGGCGCCTTGAACGAAGTCCACACCATCCTCAACCGTATGCGTGACCTTTCGGTCCAGGCTGCGAACTCCGGGTCAAACGACGCCGCCGCTCGCAACGCCGCTCAGGCCGAAATCACTGCGCTGAAGGACGAGGTCAACCGCGTCAGTGACAAGACGCAGTTCGGCGGCATGAAGCTGCTCGACGGAAGCTACGGCAAGACGGCGGGCACCCTCTCGGCGTTCGACACCGACGGCAGCCTCACCTTCGGCGCAGGCGACACCATCGCCGTGACCGTCGCCGGTGGTTCGGGCGCAGTCAGCGTTTCGCTGTCCGCCGGCACGTTTGCCGGTTCCAACGCAGCTGCTTCGATCGAGTCCTCGGTCAAGGCTGCGCTGGTCGGGACGGGCAACGCGGTCGACGCTGCGGCAGCCAACAGCTTCAAGGTCAGCTACCAGGCAGTCGGTTCGGGCGGCGTGTTCACCCTTGCCAACGGCTCGTCGGCAGCTGTCACGGTTGCCGACGGTACGGGCACCCCGCTCGTCACCGGTGGCGTCGCTGGCCTGGCCAGTGCAGTGGCTGCGGCCACAGGCACGGGTGGCACGTTCCAGATCGGTGCCAACAGTGGTGACACCGTCGGCATCAGCATCGCTGACACGGATGCGACTGCGCTCGGCATCGGAACCGTCGACGTCACAACTGACGCCGGCGCCGCCGCCGCCATCACGGCGCTCGACACCGCGATTTCGACGGTGTCGACGAAGCGTGGCGATCTGGGAGCTCTCCAGAACCGTTTCGAGTCGATGATCAACAACTTGAACGTGACCACCGAGAACTTGGTCGCTTCGGAAAGCCGAATCCGTGACACGGACATGGCCGCCGAAATGACCAACTTCACGAAGAACCAGATCCTCACCCAGGCGGGCACCGCGATGCTCGCCCAGGCGAATCAGGTTCCGCAGAGCGTGCTTTCCCTGCTCCGCTGATCACTCACACGACGATGTGGGGGTCCGGCTACGTGCCGGGCCCCCCTTCGACGTGAGTGGCTCGGACGACGGGCTCAGCACGGACTCAGAAAGCTCCACGAGACAGGATCACGGAGACGATCATCATGGAAATCGGCGGCATCGACGCAGAACAGATCGTGACCCAGCTGATGCAGCTGGAACGCCGCCCGCTCACGGTGCTGCAGACCCGCAAGGACGCCGCCAAGACAGCCGCCGAGGCAATCGGGCGGATCCGCAACAACGTCGACTCATTCCGGCTCGCAGCGAACAAGCTCGCCGAACGGTCCTCCTTCGATCGTTTCAAGGCGACGGTCTCGCACAACGACATCGTCGCCGCCACCGTCAGTGGATCCGCCAACCTCGGATCGCTGACATTCACCGTCGACCGGCTCGCCCAATCGCATGGTCTGCGTTCCGTCGGGACGGTCGTCGCCGACACGATCAGCGTCACCAGTGCACCGGTGATCGCCGTGGCGACAGGCACTCGCTCGATCGGGATCGAGACGGCCCGCGCCGGCGCCGGGCTCGGTGTCGGTTCGTCAACTCTTACCGTGACACAGGCGTCCGCGGGAGCGACGACGACCGGCACCGCGCTGGCAGGATCGACGACGATCGCCGCCGGCGTCAACGATTCCTTCGATCTCGTCGTCAACGGCGCCGCTCGCACCGTCACGTTGGCGGCCGGCACCTACGATCGGACCCAGCTTGCCGCCGCCGTTCAGGTATCGCTCGACGCCAGCGGGGGAGGGGTCACCGCCTCACTCGACAATTCCGGCGCGCTCCACCTGGCCACGACCCGGGAAGGTTCGGTCGCCACTCTGCAGATCACCGCTGGTTCGGCACTGGCCGTGCTCGGCCTCCCGGTCGATCCCACCGCCCGTGTCGGCACCGACGGCGTGATCGATGTCAACGGAACACTGACGACCGTCAGCGACCTCGCCGCAGGTCAGGCCGTCGCCGTCGACACCGGCGCCGGCACGCTCGACGTCACGCTGTCGGGTGGCCTGAGAGTCGGCGCCGCAACGGTCAAGACCGTGTCGACCGGGTCTCGCAGCCTTGCCGACGTCGCCCAGGCGATCAACGGCGCCAACGCCGGCGTCAGTGCCGCTGCGGTCAAGGTCGCCGACGGTGCGTGGCGTCTGCAACTGTCGTCTCGTTCGAGCGGCGAGGGCGGCCGGATCGCGATCGATTCGTCGGTACTCGACGGCGTCGCCGGGCTGGTCGAGTCGTCCGCCGCGCAAAACGCTCGGATCACGATCGGCTCGGGGACAGGCGCCTACCAGGTCGAAGCCGCGGGCAACACGTTCAGCAACGTGCTGAGCGGTGTCACGCTGACCGCCAAATCGGTCTCGACGACGGCCGTCTCCGTCGACGTCGGCCGCAACGACGAGGCCGTTGCCACCGATCTTTCCAACCTGGTCAACGCCGCCAACGCAGTGCTCGCCGACATCAAGGTCCAGACCCGATTCGATGCGACCACGCGCACGTCCGGTGCGCTCGCCAACAACGGGACGATTCGCCGGCTTGCCGAGCAGATCAGGTCGGCGATGGGCGGTGAGGTTGTCGGCATCACCGGTGGACTCGCATCGAACGTCGGCATCCAGGTCGGCAAAGATGGTTCGTTCAGCTTCGACAGGTCGAAGTTCATGACGGCGATCGCCGCCGACCCCACGGCCGTCGCCAGGTTGTTCGGGCGCGGCGGCAGTACCACCGGTGACGCCGTGTTCGCCACCGCATCCGCAGAGACGATTCACGGCAGCTACGCCGTCGAGGTGACGACGGCGGCGACGCAGGCGACGGTCGGCGCGCTGTTCCCCGGGGGCGCCGGATCGTCGACACGACTCGGCATCCGGATCGGAGCCACCACGGCGACCGTCGATGTCACTGCAGGTCAGTCGGCGAATCAGATCATTGCCGCGCTCAACGATTCGTTTGCGCAGGCGGGGCTCGATCTCTCAGCGGAGGCGGACGGCGCAGG
>JAYVFI010000104.1:0-30530 GCA_043773365.1 Ilumatobacteraceae bacterium | reverse complement strand
ACGCTCGTTAACGGCGGCCGCGTTCCGTACTGACAAGATCGAAGCGTGCACGGTTACGACGAGTTCGACGCGACGGCGCTGGCCGACCTGGTTCGGCGCGGACAGGTCCACCCACGCGAGTTGGTCGATGCTGCGATCGAACGGGTCGAGCGTCTCGACCCGGCGCTCAACGCCGTCATCCACCGGCAGTTCGAACGAGCCAGGTCCGATGCCGAGAATGTCGATCGCGGCGCACCGTTCGCCGGTGTTCCGTTCCTGCTCAAGGATTACAAAGGCCGCGAAGCAGGTGAGCCGTATCATGCCGGCGTCGCGACGTTGCGCGACCTCGACTATCGCCCTCGGACCGACAGCCGATTGGCTGTGCGTGTCCGCAGTGGTGGTTTGATCCCGATCGGTCGCACCAACGTGCCACAGCTTGCTGCGATGGGCACGACCGAGCCGATGCTGTACGGGGCGACGCACAATCCCTGGGACCTGTCACGCTCGCCGGGCGGGTCGTCGGGCGGGAGTGGCGCCGCCGTGGCGGCCCGGATCGTCCCCGCCGCGCATGGCAACGACATCTCGGGCTCGATCCGGATTCCCGCCGCGATGTGCGGGCTGGTCGGCCTCAAGCCGACTCGGGGACGAGTCGTCACGAGCGACACCGATCCGGCGACCGGCATGTTCGCCGAGGGCGTGCTCACCCGAACCGTGCGCGACACGGCAGCACTCGTCGATCTGTTGAGTGATCGATCGCCATGGTGGCCGGCGCCCGGATCGACGGCGTCGCTGCGAACGGTGCTCGGGAGCGACCCGGGCACGGTCCGCATCGGAGTCTGGACCACGCCCTTCAACGGCGGCGAGGTCGACTACGAATCGGCGCAGGCCGCCACGAACACGGCCCGCCTCTTGGAAGCGATGGGTCACCGTGTCGAAGTGTCTGCGCCGCCCGAATTCTCGTCGGACGAGCTCTGGGAGACGGCGCGCGCCGCCCTCTCCGTCGCCGCTGCGGCCGACGCGGCGAGCTGGCGGGACCGGATCGGGCACGCATTGGGGGAGGCTGATCTCGAGCCGCGAACGTGGGGTCTCGTGCAGTCGGGCAACGCGCTGTCCGGTGTCGCCGTGATGGAGCTGATCGGACACCTCCAAGACGTCTCACGGAGGGCGGTGATCTGGTGGGACGATTTCGACGTGCTGGTGACGCCGACCACGCCGACGCCGGCCATGCCGATCGGCGCCTACCTCACGAACTACGTGTCGGGACTCGGCAGCGCGTTCACGCGCCCGGTCAATGTGACCGGACAACCGGCGATCTCGCTGCCACTCGGGTGGCCGTCCGACGGGCTGCCGCGAGGCGTGCAACTCGTGGCCGCGTACGGACGTGACGACCTGTTGATCCAGCTGGCAAGCTCTCTCGAGTCAGCGTCGCCATGGTCGCACCACCGACCGAACATCCGGCTCGGCTAGCGTTTCGGCCATGATCGTTGCGATCGTCCGATTCCCCGTCAGCCCGGCGATGTCGATCGACGAGGCGACCAAGTCGTACGTGGCCAGCGCACCGTCGTATCAGTCACTCCCAGGCCTGTTGCGCAAGCATTACCTGCTGGGGGAGGGTGGCTCCGTCGGTGGCGGCGTCTACTTGTGGGACAGCCGGGAGGCCGCCGAGGCGGTCTATACCGATGCGTGGCGAGAGCGACTGACAGCTCGTTTCGGCGCCGCTCCGAGCGTCGAGTACTTCGAGAGCCCGGTCACGGTCGGACCGGATTCGATCACCGTCGGCTCCGGATGACCGTGCCGGCCGGTCGGTCTGCGACCAAGCAGCCGGCGCTCCAATCAGTCACGATCGCCCTGAGCGTTCTGGACGCGCTGGCAGTCGCGCCCGAGCTGAGTCTGAGCGAACTGGCTCGTCGCGTCGGCGTCGCCAAGAGCACCGCGCACCGCACGTGTGCCGTTCTGACGGGTGCTGGGATGCTGACCCGCACGGAGGCAGGCAAGTACCGGCTCGGGCTACGGCTGATCGAGTACGGGCACCTTGCCGCCGGTCGTTCCCCGGTTGGCGAGCATGCCTTGCCGATGCTCGTCGAACTGCGCACGATGTTGGGCGAGACGGTCCAGGTGGGCGTCCCAGCCGGTGGTGACGTCATCTATGTGGAACGTGTGGAGGGGGTTCATGCTCTGCGCTATACGACCGACAATTCGCGTCGCGGACCGGTCCACCGGTCCAGCGCCGGAAAGGTGTTGTGCGCCTTCGTCCCCGGGGTGCTCGAGGCACGCTTGGCCGGCGGATTGCCGCGCAGCACCGGTTACACGATCGTCGTGCCCGACGTGTTCCGATCGGAGGTTGCCAAGGTCCGTGAGCGCGGCTTCGCCCGCAGCATCGACGAGACCGAGATCGGGATGAGTTCGCTCGCCGTCCCCGTTCGCTCGTCGGCCGGCGGCCCCGTGGTGGCAGCGATCTCGATGATCGGTCCGACCTCACGCGTGACCGACGGCGAGTCCCACCACATCAGCGTGTTGCAGTCGGCCGCTCGCAAGCTGACCGCCTCGCTGGAGAACGGCGACTACCGCTTGCCGCGGCGCCGCAAGTAGCGATCGAGCCAGAACGTGGCCGCGTGCCGGCTCACGCTGACCGCGGTCGACTCGTCGTCGATTGCGTTCGAGGATTTCGACAGGCCTGCAGTGGGCCGGCATCGAGTAAACGCTTCATTGCCGCCCCAGCAGGCCCGAGGCCTCACCAGGGGTGGTCGGTGGCGTCCCATCGCTTGAAGCTGCCTGTCTCGTTGATCGTGAGGCCGTCGACCAGTTGCACGAGCGCCGACGCCGATTCGTCGGCACCCAGTGGGGCACCGGCGCCACCCATTGCCGTGCGCAGGTAGCCAGGGTGGAGGGCGATCACGATGATGCCGTCGTCCTTCAGGCGTGCCGCCAACTTGACCGTGATCATGTTGAGCGCCGCCTTCGAAACGGCATAGCCGGCATCGCGCCCCATCCCGGCGCTGACCACCATCGAACCGATCTGTGACGACATGTTGATGATCTTGGGGCTGTCGGAGCGCCGCAGATTGGGCACCAGACCGCGTGCCAACAGCATCGGGCCGATGGCGTTGACGCGAATCTGTTGGATCATGTGCTCGGGAGACAACGTCAACACGTCGCGATCACCGTCGGCGACACCGAGGTTGCGAGCGTCGATGCCTGCATTGTTGATCACGATGTCGATCGAGCGGCCGCCGAGGCTGTCCACGAAGGCACGGATCGATCGTTCGTCGCCGACATCGAGTTGATCGATGTGGGGCGTCACGGCGCCGAGGTCGGTCGCTGTTGCGGGTGTGCGGCAACCGGCGATCACCTGGTCACCTCGGCCGGCATAGGCGCGGGCGAGCTCCAGCCCGAGCCCTCGGTTTGCTCCGGTGATCACGACGGTCTTGCTCATGTGGTTGCGGTCCCCTCCGGTTGTGTACCGGCAACGAGTTCGTTCATCACGACGGCGAGTGTTGCCCGTTCGGTGACAGCGTCGACGCTCGTGCCGGCGTAGAGCGCCATGGCGTCGAGGTTGCCGGTCGTTGCCCGATTCGGAGGAGTTGTCGAGAAACGCGGGATCTCGACGAGCGTCCCGTCGGGCGTCACCATCTGGGCGACGATCCCGTCGGCCGATTGCTCCGCCGCCGCCAGCGCCGACCCGAGCACCCGCACCGGTGCGTCGGGCCAACCGACGTCGAACCGCTCGGTGAGCACCGTGTCGGCGGCACTCGAGGCGATCAGGAGCTCGACGTAGCGATCGTGGGCGTCGGACTCGACGGTGGCGAGGAACCGGGTTCCGATCCTGACCGCGTCGGCACCGCGCAGGAGGGCAGTTCTCACGGCCGCCGCAGTTCCGATTCCTCCCGCCGCCACGACCGGGACGTCGACGGCTGCCCGCACCGCCGGCACGAGTTCGGCGAGTGGCATCACCCCACGCACGTGGCCGCCCGCTTCGACTCCCTGGGCGACCACATACCGACAACCCGCATCGGCGGCCGCCTTGGCCTCGTCGACACTGCCGACCTGCCAGCCGGTGATGACACCGTCGAGCACGAGCCCCGGATCGGGCCAGCCCCAGAAGAACTCGATCACCGGAAGTCGCGCGGCCACGTCGTCGAGGATCTGACGGTCGAGGAACAACACGATGAATCCGGCGCCCAACGGGCGATTCGTGAGCGCCAGCGCGGCATCGACTTGGCGCCTGGCCTCGGCGCGGGTCGGACGCCCCATCGCCAACATCCCCAGCCCGCCGAGGTTCGAGACCCCTGCTGCCAGGGCCGGCGTGGCAGCCCGCGACATCGCCGCCAGTTGGATCGGGTGCCGGCAGCCGACGAGGTCCGTGAAGCGTGTCATCAGACGGCTTCGACGGTTTCGATCACCCGGCGAGCAGGTGTGCGGTCGACGACGAGTCGCAGCACGTCCGGCCTCGAGTAGTGGCCCGCCGTGTCGCACAGCGCCTTCGACTCGCGGACGTTCTCCAACGCCAGATCGGCGATCAACAACGTCTCGCCGACTGCGGGGCCGGCGATCACGTCCCCGGTGGGGGCGATGATGTAGCTGTCGCCGGTCATCGCCGGGAGCATCGCGATCGCCTCACGGAGTTCGTCGTCCTCGACATCGTCGGGGTCGATCATCCCTCCAGCGACGATCACGTAGGCGGCGGCCTGCGAAGCGAAGGCCCGCGACAGCAGTAGCTGTCGGGTGCTCTCGTAGCCGGGGAACGCGGCGACGTGACACTGTGTGCCGTCGGCAATCAAGGCGTATCCGGGGAGCACCATGTTGTGCTCCCAGCAGTTCAGCCCGCTGATCCGTGCGTACGGTCGCTGCCACGCTCGCAGGCCGCTGGCGTCACCCTCACCCCACGCGAAACGTTCGCCGTAGGTCGGCTTCAACTTGCGATGCTTCCCGAGGATCTCGCCGTCGGAGGAGATGAACAGGAGCGTGCAGTACACGGTCCCGCCCGTCATCGAGTCGCGTTCGGCGACGCCGATCACGACGTCGACACCCGCCTCACGCGCTGCGCCGCACAGCTGGTCGGTCTCGGGGCCCGGGACCGTGATCGCGGCATCGAGGTATCGGCCGCCGATCTTGCGTTTCAGGTTGACGTGGATCGGCGAGTTGACCCAGCGTGGATACCCGGGCAGCCAGGTCTCGCCGAATGCCGCCAGCCGGACACCCTGACGACCAGCCTCGGCGATCAACCCACAAGCTTTGTCGGTCGACGCCCGCGCATCGAGGAACACCGGCGCGGCTTGAACCGCGGCAACCCGAAATGTGTCGTTGCTCACACGTTCACTCTGCCACCGCGGGGCTGTCCGCGGGATAGTCCGAACGGGATAGTCCCAGAATCGCCCGGACCTGTTCGAATGCCTGTCGCTTGTCGAGCGGGTTGACGAGTACCCCGGTCATGCCGACGTTCGTGGCACCGTCGATGCAAGGCTGCATGTCGTCGCGGAAGACGATTCGTTGCGTCGGGACATCGAGCGCTTCGGCGGCTCGCAGGTACGGCTCCGGATCGGGCTTGGCAGCACCGAATTGGCGTGCATCGACGAATGCGTCGAGCACCTGGAACTCGGGAATCGTCGAGAAGAATTCGTGGCCGCCGATGCTCACCCCATCGTTCGTCAGCACGGCGATCTTGTAGCCCGCCAGTCGCGCCTCGGCCATCAGCGCGTAGGCGTCGGGGTCACCGAATCGGTGGGGAAGATGGACGGTCAGCTCCCGGAACAGATCACGCCAATCCGCATATCCGGCAGCGGTCGCATAATCGCCCCAGTACTCGTAAAAGGTGAGGTCACCTCGCAGGAACTGCTGCCACAGTGGATCGCCGTCGGGGTCGAGTGGCCCACGTCCGACGTACTGTCGGCCGGTGGCGGCTTCCAACTCGTCGAGTTGATCCCAGATCGGAGCCGTGATCACGTCGCCGATATCGAGCAGCAGCGCATCGAATCGTCGTTCAGTCATTCACCGTCACCCATTCACCTTCATCCGTCGACTCTCATCCCTCGACCCTCAACCGTCGACTCTCAACCGTCGACCCTCAACCGTCGACCCTCAACCGTCGACCAGGTCGAGGAACTGCCAGCGCTTGCCGGGCGTCACGCCTGACAGCATCCGGCCCACGTTTTGAACGGTTGTCGGTGCCGAGGTGATGTGCTGTGTGCCGGCGTGCACGTCGCGCATCATCTGCTGCAGACGGCCTCGCCGCAATGACGCCGTCCCGGCGGCGAGGTAGACGTGGTTGCCGACCTCGTGGAGAGCGTGCGTGACATGGGTCAACGCCAACCGGATCAACGTGTGCTGCTGGGTCGACAGGTGCTCACCGGCGTCGAGCGTTCGGGCGGCGTCGGACCACACCTCGTACACAAGGGCGCGGGCGGCGCGAAAGACACCCTCGGCGTTGGCGAAGTGCTCGACGAACGAGTCACTGGTGGCGCTCGACCCGGCTCGTCCGGCCTTCTCCCTCGCGGCGCTGGCCAACTCGTCGAGCATCCGTCGCCCGAGGCCCAGCGCCCAACCCTGGTGGCACATCTCGGCGAACCCGATGATGCCGACGTGATACAGATTGCCGCCGCGCCTCGGTTGTTCCGTGATCGCGAAGTGCGAGAAGTCGTCGTGGACGAACACCGAGTCCATCGTGTAGTCGATGCTGCCCGTGCCCCGCAGGCCGAGCACGTCCCAGTTGTCGATCAGATGCACATCGGCGATCGGCGTCACGAAGATGCGTGGCTCGCCCGTCTCCTGGATGATCCCGAGCGAGTGGACATGGGTGCTGTGCTTCAGACCCGAGCCGAAGCTCCACGATCCCGTGAGGCGATAGCCGTCGCCTTCGGTCACGGCGCTCCCTGGCCGGGTGCCCTGCCCGGCGATGACCGGGAAACGGTCGCCGCTGAACAGGCTCTTGGCGGCATCGTCGCTGAGATACGCACCCGCCGTTCCGATCGACAAGTTGGCAGCCATCACGACCCAGCCCGCCGAGGCGTCGCCGTAGGAGATCTGTTCGATCACCTCGAGCGACTCGACGGGGCCGAGTTCCGACCCGCCCAACTCCTCGGGAACCCACATCCCGAACAGGCCGTCGGCGTGCAGTCGGTCGACCAACTCGGGGGCGAGCTGGCCGACCTCGTCGCCGTATTCGGCCCATTTGTCGGCCTCCGGAGCGATCGCTTTGGCTCGCTCGCCGAGCGCCGAGCTGGGGTTGTACTCGCAGGTCAGTGTCATCGTGTGATCAGGCTTTCAAGAATGCGCGGAGGCGGGTTGCGACTTCGTCGGGTGTGTCCCACTCGAGCAGGTGGCCGGCGCCGGCGATCACGTCGCCGCCGCCCCAGCGCTCGATCAAACCGTGCGGGAGGAGTTCGTCCTGCTCGCCCCACAGCACCGTCTTCGGGCAACTGATGCGGTGGATTCGATTCGCCAGCCCGCGGTCGCCGAGCGGCCAGGTCAGACTTGCGGAGGCGATCTCCGACAGGTAGTAGGCGACCGGCGCCTCCTCGGCGCCTTTCTCGGCGAATCGGTCGAGGAACGCCTCTGGCACACCTTTCGCGAACAGGTGCGGCATTCGATCGGGACTACGCGTGCTGTACAGGTCGAAACCGGGGTTGGCGGCGTCGGCGATCCCGAATGGTGCCAGAAGTGCCAACTTGGTGACGGCTTCGGGACGCAGCGCCGCCAGGTCGGCGGCGATCATGCCGCCGATCGAGGCGCCAACGACCGGGCATGGTGTTGCCCCGGTGGCGTCGATCGAATCCCAGAATGTCGCCAGCCAGTCGAGGTATTCGAACGGTGCGACAAAGCCGCTCTCGCCGTCGAAACCGGGAACGCAAGGGATCACGATCTCGCAGCCCTCGTCGGCGAGTTGCTGGAGTGCCGGCGAGACGCCGACGTCTCCGGCGATGCCGAACAGGTAGATCAGCCGGTCTGGAAGTTGGGAATCAGGCACCGGTCGGCCACCAATCGTGTGAGTACTCGGAGAACATCGTGCGCAGTTGCGGGGCGACCTTTTCGCCGAACATCTGCGTGTTGTAACGGGTCAGTTCATCGTTCATGTTGCCGAACTGGAGCATCGCGCACATGTTGCCGATGTTGAGTTCGCGAGAGGCCGCTTCGAGTTGCTCGCGAACGGTGTCGGGGCTGCCGACGACGACATACCCCTTGTCGAGCATCTCCTGCCACGTGAGATCGTGGCTGGCCTGTTTGGCACGTGCCACTTGGCGAACCTGCGACTTGTAGCGGGCCCGCACCGACGCTTCGGTGACGTAGCCGGGCGGGTCGGTGAAGCCGGGGTAGACGTGCAGTGACCGGTTGAAGAAGTACTCGGCCGGCTCCCTGTACAGCCGGTGTGCCTCGGCGTCGGTGTCGGCGACGCCGATGAACTGCGTGACCGCCAGCCGGTTCGGGTTGTAGTCCTTGCCGTGCGCCTCGACCTGTCGCCAGAACCCGGCAATGGTCTCCCTGACCATCTTGTAGCCGTAGTACGTCAGTGCCCCGTAGACGTAGTCGTTGGCGGCGCAGAAGTCCCACGTCTCGACCGACCCACCACCGGGAATCCAGATCGGTGGACGCGGTCGTTGATACGGCCGGGGGACGGGGTTGACGTAGCGGTGTTGGTTGAACTGACCATTGAACGCGAACGCCTCGGTCGATTCCCACGCCTTCTTGATCAACTCGATTCCCTCGTAGTACTTGGGTCGCAGGTGACTCGGGTTGACCCCGTAGGAATAGCACGTGTCCATCGTCGTGCCGACGGGGAAACCGGCGATCAACCGACCGCGGCTCATCAGGTCGAGCATGGCCATCTCTTCGGCGATCCGCACCGGTGGGTTGTACAGCGCAACCGAGTTACCGAGCACCGTGATCGCCGCCTTCGACGTGCGACTGGCGAGGATCGACGCGATCAGGTTCGGTGATGGCATCAAGCCGTAACCGTTGTTGTGGTGTTCGTTGACACAGATCGCGTCGAACCCGCATTGCTCGGCATACACGAGTTGTTCGATGTACGTGTCGTAGGTCTCGGCCATGATGTCGCGATCGAACAAGGCAGGATCGATGTCGACCCACACGCTGCGGTGCTTCTGATTGAAGTCGTCCGGCAGCGCTGGGTACGGCATGAGATGGAACCACAGCATCTTCATGGTTCATAGCCTGGCGGATCGCCGGTGCCGCTGTCCACGTCTTGTTGGATCACAGATCATGTCTCGTTCGATAACGGTCTCGGCTAATGTGGCGACGTGTCCCATGTCGACTTGCGACGGTTGCGGTACTTCGTGGCCGTCGCCGAGGAACGTCATTTCGGGCGGGCCGCGGAGCGGCTCGACATGTCGACCCCGCCGTTGTCGCAGCGAATCCGTGAACTCGAGGCCGAACTCGGTTTGATGTTGTTCGAGCGCACGTCGCGCAGCGTCGAGTTGACGGTGGCGGGGGAGCGCCTGTTGGGCGAGGCGCGAGCCGTCCTGCGCTCTGTTGAGCAGTTCGAACATGTCGCCCAGCAGCTCACGTCGGCTGACATCGAACTCGGGTTCGGGTTCTGCCACGGCAGCGAGGGGGGAGCGATGAACTCGTTGCGCCGGTTCCGCGACGAGCACCCCGAGGTGTTGGTCCATCCGGCGGCGATGACGTCGCTGAACATCGCCGAGGCGCTCACCTCGGGCCGGTTGGCGGCCGGCATCATCCGAGGTGCACCGAGCGACCTCGATCGTGTCGTGTCCGTACCGCTCGCCCGGGTGCCGGTCGATCACGTCGTCGTGCCGCTGGGGCATCGCCTGGCGAGCGCCGACCACGTGGTCGCCACCGAGCTCGAGGGCGAACCCGTCCTGATCGTCGATCGTGGGGACGCCCCGCGCGCCCATGACAACCTCGTCGCCTACCTGTCCGGAATTGGCGTGCGGCCTGCCTGGGTGACGCACGGGGCGACGCAGATCGAGCGGGTCTTCGACATGGTCGCGATCGGGAGCGGCATCGGCTGGCTCAACACGTGGCAGGCCGAGCGTGAGTCGGGTCGTGACGATGTGGCGATTCGCCCGCTGAGCCCGATCGGTCTGTGGGACGAGTTCCGGGTCGCCTGGCGGCAGGGCGACAGCCGCCTGACGACCGCAGCTTGCGTGCGCGTCGTGCTCGAGACCTGTGGAGCGTGAAGTTCAGGCGTCGCGTTTCTTGCAAGCGAACGCCGATCGGCGCCCGACGTCGATCAGGTCCGTAGCCTGTCGGGATGTTGGATCGAGTGCTCGGCGAGGACGAGTCCCACAGCGTGGATTGACATGGAAGCCGACAACGGCTTCCCAACGCGACTGCTGGTCGGCACCGCCTACGGCGTTGCGGCGATGAGCGGGAGCAGTTGGTGGCGAAGGTTGCGCTGGAGGCCAGTCGCCCCGGCAGCTTCGATGACCGTCTCGAACGGGTCGAACTCTGGCGGGCAGAACTCGCCGTTGATGTCGGGGGCGAGCGAGGGATCAATCAGGTACTTGCCAGTGAGCGTTCCAGCACAAGCGCTTGTGCCCAATGAAGTATGTCCTGGCACGTCGACGGTAATGAGCGCTGCGTTCGGCAGCATGCCAGCCACGGTGACGGCCCCCTCGTATCGGGTAGCCGGATCGTAGAGGTTGCCGATCACAAGCACCGGATTGGACGTTTCGTGATCGAACGTTCCGGTATAGCGGTCTTGGTCGACAAACGGCCACTGAGCGCACGGGCTGGAAGCCCACGTCCAAAGTCTCCCGAAGTAGCTGGTCACATCGGCGAGAGCGCCTTGCTCCGACCACACCCCGTAGTCCGTAGGGTTGTTGCCGTCCTCGCAAGCGACAGCGGGGAATGCCTCGACGAAATTCGGGTAACGCGGGAAGCCGCGTTTGCTGATCAACCCGTTGGCACTCGCGAGGTCGGCGAACGCGGCGTCGAGAACGGCGGGTGGTGACGAGTCGATTGTTGCCAGGAACTCGGCGAGGAACGACAAGGAGAACGGGTCATACAGTGCACCGAGCGTGATCCCGATCAGGTCGCTGTACCCGAGCGGGAATTGGTCGCCGGTGAAGGGATCGGTCACGAGCACTGGCCCGTCAGCGCGGAGACGATCCGCGAGCTCCGCGAACCGGGCCTCGGAGCCGGGGCCGAACGCACAGTTCGTTCCCGCGGCATCGCATAGTTCGAAGAACTTCAAAAGCGTGTCCTGCGCCCCAGCGTGGGAACGCAACCGGGTCGAGAACGGAATCGCGGCCTCTTCGTTGACCCATGCGACCGGATCGAGCACACCGTCGATCACCACCGCCCGCACACGATCCGGGAACATGTTGGCATAAGTGTTTCCGAGGAACGACCCGTACGAGAGTCCGACGAAATTGAGTTGTGCATCGCCCACCGCAGCACGCAGTTGATCGAGATCGCGGGCGACGTTTGCGGTCGACATGTGGTCGCGTACCCGGCTGCCGCGTTGGGCGCACTGCTCGGCGAGCAACCGGTCGCCAGCGACGACCAGCGCTTCGTCTTCAGGCGTCAGCGGAAATGCGAACGGGGCGAACACCTGTGTCGACTGGCGTAGATTGCCGAAGCACCGCAGGGCTGTACTGCGTCCGACACCGCGCGGATCGAAACCGACGATGTCGAACCGGTCACGCACCTCGGCGCCCCAGACGAACTCAACGGCTGGTCCGAAGAACAGCGCGAAGTCGACGCCCGACCCACCCGGGCCGCCGGGGTTGAGGAAGATCGTCCCAATCTTGTTGGCGGGATCGCGGGCGGGGACGCGGACGAGCGACAGCCCAATCGACGCACCGTTTGCCGAGTCGTAGTCAAGCGGAACGTTTGCAAGCGCACACTGGTATGCGGTCTGCGTAAACGCACTGACCTTATGGAAGCACCTCGACCAGTTCAAACGAACCGTCGGCGACGGTGCCGGTTTGCCACTCGGCGCAGCCGACACCTCGGGAGAGGTCAACGCGATCGAACCCGCGATCGCAATCCCGACCCCGGTTGCCAACAACCGTCGAAGCACAGATGCAGACACGGTTTCCTCCCAGCGTCCCGCGCGCCGATCCCATACGACGCTTACTTCGAATCGTAAAGATCGCTCCACATCTCCGCAAGGGGCTTCACCAATCTCCGATACCCCACGCCGATCGGCGCTCGTCGTCGATCAGGTCCGTAGCCTGTTGGGATGTTGGATCGGGCAGGCGCGTCACCACGTTCTGCGCTGGTGCCGGGCAGCAAGGGATTCACCTTCGTGATGTCGATGGCGATGGCAGCGACGGCGCTGTCGATCGACTCGGTGCTGCCCGCATTCCCCGAGATCCGCAGCACACTGGGGCTGGCAGGCGACTCGACAGCGGTCGCCGGATTGATCACGGTGTTCTTGATGGGCTCGTCGATCGGGCTGCTCCCGGCCGGGTTGCTGGCCGACCGGTTCGGGCGACGCCCGGTGATGTGGGGCGGGTTGCTGCTGTTCATCGTCGGGGCAATCGGGGCCAGCTTCGCTTCCTCGCTCACGGTGATGCTGATCGCCCGCTTCATCTGGGGACTCGGTTCATCAGGACCACGCGTCGCCGCGATGGCGATGGTGCGCGATGTCTATGCCGGCGAGGCGATGGCGCGCCAGATGTCGTTCATCATGGCCGTCTTCATCCTCGTCCCGACGTTCGCTCCGACGATCTCGGCGGGCCTGTTGCGAATCGGTCCGTGGCAGGTCGTGTTCTTGATGTGCGCGGTCGCGGCGGTGGTCGTTGCGCTGATGGTGTTCAGACTCCCCGAGACGCTGGCGGTTGCGGAGCGGCGTCCGCTGTCGGGTGGCGACGTGTTGCGCAGCTGCCGCGCCGTCGTGGGGACCTCGGGCACGATCAGCTACCTCGTGGCGATGACTGCCCTGTTCGGTGTGTTCATCGCCTATCTGTCGAGCTCGGAGATCATCCTCGACCAGGTGTTCGACCTGAAGGACTGGTTCCCGATCTTCTTCGGTGGCATGGCGATCGTGATGGGCATCGGCATGTTGTTGAACGGCAGGATCGTCGAGCGGGTCGGGCTCGACCGTCTGGTCGGTCGGCTCCTGCTCGGATACGGAGCGTTCGGCGTCGCCTTGCTGGTCACTGCGCTGGCGACCGACGGGCGCCCCCCGTTCTGGTTGTTCGTCACGTTGTTGAGCGGAATTCTGTTCACCCACGGTGTGCTCGTCCCGAACATCAACGCCGCCGCGATGCGCCCATTGGCCCAGGTCGCCGGTACCGCCGCGGCGATCCTCGGGATGGTGCCGGGTTTGCTGGGTGCCTTGATCGGCAGTCTGATCAACGGGGCCTTCGACAACTCGATAACGCCATTGGCGCTCGGCTTCGTGCTCTCGGCGGTGCTGGCGATCGTCACGTTTCGACTGGCCACATCGCGGAGCAAGGTCGCCGAGACCGAGAAGTTCCTTCTGGCCCGATAGCCCGCCGACGGGTCGTTCGACAGCGGGATTTCTGAAGCCGGGGGCGACGTTCTCGCACACGTTCGACACGCTCGGAACGTTCGATCGGCACGATCACCGTCGTCCCACACGACGAGCAGATTTCCGATGAACCGTCAGGTCAAGCCGAGCTCGGGTCGCCGGGCAACGGCACGTCCTCGGGAAGTGGAGGCTCAGGGGGTGCGTTGATGCTGCTGTGGCTGGCGCTCGGAGTTGTCGGCGGGCTCGGATCGGGAGCGGTCATCGCAGCGATGACGATCGCCAGGCGGCACGGCGGTTCGAGCCTGCGACCGGCGTCGGGATGATCAATCGTTGATGATGATGCCGAGGCCATCGGCGCCGACGGTGACATCTCGTTCGGTGGGGCGTTGTTCCTGCACTGCAACCGGGTTGCCGTCGAGGTCGAGCACCCCGACCGAGCCGTGGTACCAGGTCGGGATGATCGGGTTGGCCCAGAAGTCGCGTCGGCGTTCGTCGTGGACGTCCCACCGGATCGGTTCGTGATCGGGGTCGCCGGTGAAGTAGTCGGTCGTGTAGATCTCGATCCGATGGCCGTCGTCGTCACGCAGGTACAAGTAGAACGCGTTCGAGACGCCGTGGCGACCCGGCCCGCGTTCGATGTACTTCGCCAGGTCGAGGGCGCCGATCCGATCACACAACGACAAGATGTGGTGCGACTCGGGTACGGCAAAGGCGACGTGGTGCAGCATCGGCCCTGATCCGAGCGTGAAGGCGATGTCGTGCACCGTCTGCTTGCGGAACATCCAGGCCGCATACAACGTGCCGTCGCTCAGGTCCTCGATCGTCTCGGAGAGCCCGAACCCGAGTGCGGTGTAATAGTCGTATCCGGCGGGGACGTCGGGGATCGCGATGTTGATGTGATCGAGGCGATTGATGCTCGCGCCGCGACGTAAGTCGTAACGCTGCACGAGCGGTTCGACGCGCTCCATGTGGTGTACGAACTCGACCGTGAACCCGAGCGGGTCGACCGCTCGAACCACGTCGCCGAGCCCGAGTGTGGCGCCGGCCTGCAGGCGTTGTGTGACGCAGCCGCGATCAGCGAAGAAACGCTCGGCTTTGTCGAGATCGTCGGGCGTGCGGACCCGGAAGCCGATCCGTCGGCATGCCGCACTCGGCCCCTCACGAAGCACCACCGAGTGGTGGACGAACTCCTCGTAACCGCGGAGATACAGCGCACCCGGTTCTTCGTCCTGCACGTGAAAGCCGATCAGGTCGACCCACCACGCGCGTGCCCGTTCGAGGTCGGTGACGACGAGATCGACGTACGCCGATCGCACGATGTCGGGAGGCTGACTGGTCATCGTCTCATCCTGTCTGGTGGGTGGAGAACGTGTCGTGTCGGACACGAACCTTCAGAATCGATGGCTGACCCATGGCTGTTGTCCGGCTGCCGCGAGTTTGCCGAGCAATCCGGTCAGTGTGGCGCACTCACCTGATGTCAGCACCGACGCCCACTCCCGTTCGCGCCGGTTGTGCTCGCGGAAGACGTGCTCGATCTGTCGACGTCCGCGCGGCGTGAGCGAAAACGAGACGGATCGACCGTCGTGGCGGATTGCGCGACGCGCGATCAGGCCGTCGGCTTCGAGGGTCTTCGCCAACGCCGAGACGGCTTGGCGACTCATGCCGCTCGCCTCGGCCAGCTTGCTCGGCTCGAGTGGTCCGGAGATCCACAAGGTGAACACGGCCCGAAACGCCGACCAACTCCATCCCGCCGGTCGATGCACGGTCGACTCCAAGTCGTACACGACGACATTGGTGACGCGGTGCAACAGCAGCACCAGCTCCATTGCGGCGCGGTCGACATCGGGGAGTCGAGTCGTGACCTCATCGAGGGCGCGCTCGACGAACGCCAACGCGGCATCGCCGGTTGCTCGTTGCGCACCCGGTAACGCGGTAGCCATTCGCGGTGTAGCCATCGATGATGCAGCCATTGACGAGATAGTACAACCTTTGATTAGATGTGTCGATGCCTGCTCGGACTGCTGCTGATGTGTTGTCACGCCTCGCCAACGAGGCCCCCAATCTTTGGGTCGACGGGGAGCAGATCGCCGACCCGACGACTCACCCGACCACCGCCAACGCCTGCAGGTCGTTGGCGGCGCTCTACGACCTGCAGCACCAATCGGGCCTGGTCGACACGATGACGTTCGAGAGCCCGACGTCCGGCGACCGGGTCGGCATGAGCTTCCTGGTTCCCGAGACGATCGAAGACCTTCAGCGGCGTTCCGCGATGCATCGCGTCTGGGCCAACGCCCACCTCGGTTTCATGGGCCGAGCCCCCGATTACCTCAACGTCAACGTGATGGCGGCCGGGATGGCGCCCGGGTTCTTCGACCAGAACGATTCACGCTTCGGGGCCAATGCCACGAACTACTTCGAATTCGTTCGCGAGAACGACCTCGCCCTGACACACGCGCTGACCAATCCGCAAGTCGATCGCTCGAAGCGTGATTCGGAGCACGATGACCCGTTCATCGCACTCGGCGTCGTTGGCGAGACGACGGATGGGATCATCGTGCGCGGCGCCCGGATGCTGGCGACGTTGCCGATCTCCGATGAGATCTTGATCTTCCCCTCGACCGTGCTGCAACGCAGTGACGACATGAAGCCGTATGCGATGGCGTTCGCCGTTCCGAACAACATCGAGGGCCTCTCGTACCAATGCCGAGAGCCGTTCGACATCGGTCGTTCACACGCCGACCACCCGCTCGGTTCGCGCTTCGACGAGATGGACGCGATGGTCTACTTCGACAACGTGCTCGTCCCCTGGGAGCGGGTGTTCCTGATGAATGACGCCGAACTGGCCAACCGCGCCTATGCCGAGACAGGCGCCGTGCTGCACATGGCGCACCAGGTCGTCAACCTCAAGATCGCCAAGACGGAGGCGCTGCTCGGCACCATGCAGGCCGCTGTCGACATGATCGGGACCGGCTCCTACCAACACGTGCAGGAGATGATCGCTGAGACGATCATCACGCTCGAGATCATGAAGTCGTTGCTCGTGGCATCCGAAGCGGGCGCCACCAAGAACAAGTACGGCCTGCTGTGCCCGGCCCGTGGCCCGCTCGATGCGGCCCGCAACTTCTACCCAAAGGCGTACCAGCGACTCGTCGAGATCCTGAAGTTGATCACGTCGAGCGGGCTGATCATGATCCCGACCGAGGCCGATCTCGACGGCCCGATGGGTGCCGACATCGCCAAGTACCTCGGCTCGGCCGGCGGCGACGCGCGTGACCGAGTGCGTCTGATGCGACTCGCTTGGGACATGACGCTGTCGAGCTTCGGTGGTCGTCAGGCCCACTACGAGCAATTCTTCTTCGGCGACCCGGTGCGAATGCGCCAGGCCCTCTACAGCGCCTACGACCGCAGCGAGCCGGTGGCCCGGGTCAACCGGTTCGTCGCCGACACGCAGTGGCCGGATCGAACGCCCGATTGAACGTGCTCAGGCCCGATCGAGGACGAAATCATAGGTCGTGGCGAGCTCGCCGGATTCGTCGGGAGCGAAGCTGGTGATCAGGCTGTCGCGTACGCCGAACACGGCGTCGTCACGCAGGTAGTCGCTCTCGACGTCGAAGACGTGGGTGATCAATTCCTTGTAGCCGTCGGCCTTCAGCCAGACGTGGGTGTGACCGGGGCGCATGAAGTTGCGTGAGTTGGCCGCCAGCAGAGCACCTACCGGGCCGTCGTACGGGATCGGGTACGGCACGGGGCGGACCGTCCTGATTTCGTAGCGACCGTGTTCGTCGGTGTGGTAGATGCCGCGCAGGTTTTCGGGCGATTGATCGTCCATTTGTTGGACGGCGTAGTAACCGGCGGTTGCGTTCTGCCAGCAGTCGAGCACCGCTCCCTCAATCGGATCGCCGTCGGAGTTGGTCACCGAACCTCGGATCACGACGCGATCGCCGTCGTCGGGATCGATGAGCATCGACTCGCCGAATCCCCGCTCCGGCGATCCGGGCACGTAGAACGGCCCGAGCACCGTGTTCTCGGTGGTGCCCGATGCACCCGCATACGTGAGCATCTCGACCAGCGTCGAGACGCCGAACGTGTCGGACATCAAGATGAACTCCTGGCGCGTGTCGCTGCACATCTGACCCGTCGCAGTCAGCCACTTGATGCCTTCGAACCACTCGTCGCGCTGCAGGTCGACATCGCGGACGAAGGCGTGCATGTGTCGCACCGCCGACTCCATGATCTGCTTGAGTCGGGGATCTGGCGCATCGGCGTAGCGCCCGAGCACCTCGTTGAGCAGTTCGTCTTCCTGCGACATGTGCGACCTCCGGAGTTGCCGATTCCTTGCGGCGGCGAAGCTAGTCGAACGAGTTGCCGTTGATCGTTTCCAGCCGACCTCTCACGGCGACCACACCGGTTCCGGTGCGCCGTTCGTGACGCACAGTCCCATCACATCGATCACCAGCAGGGCGAACACGATCCCGGCGAAGATCAGTGTCTTGCGTCGCGACCGTCGCAGGCTGGGCGCAGGCATGTACCAGGCCGGGAGCAGCCCGAAGGCCGTGCCGTCGGTCGATCCGAACGGAACCGCATCGTCGGGGATCGGGGCGTCAGGGTCTGCTGCCAGCGCCAGGGCGGCCAGTTCCTCGTCGGAGATCAGCTCGTCGATTGCCGATTCACTCATCGCCCAACCATAGACCGGCCGGATGGAGCTGTCGGTCAGCCTCGTGCCGGTCGTCCAGCCCAGATTGTGTGCACATGTTCAGGTGATGCGGGCACATGGATGTCGGAATCCGGGAGCTCGAGCAACATCTCTCCGAGTACCTCGATCGAGCCGAACGAGGTGAAATCATTCGTATCACCGACCGCGGCAGACCGAAGGTCATGCTGACTCGCGTCATGGATGATGCTCCACTCCGGCGAGGTATCGAGGAAGGCTGGATCCGTGAGCCGGTTCGAGGCGGGCCACTCGAACCGTTCGAAGGGTTCGTCGGATGTTGAGCCTGGATGTAAGAGGGTCAACCGAGGGCGTTGATCGCTGCCGCGACGGCGAGGATCCGTTGGGCGTTCTCGACGTGCAGGTGTTCGATCATCCGACCGTCGACGGTGATCACGCCGCGTCCTTCCGAGCGGGCTTGCTCGAACGCCGCGATCACTCGTTCGGCGAAATCGACTTCGTCGGCTGATGGCGCCCAGACCTCGTTGGCCGGCCCGACCTGGCTCGGATGCACGAGCGTCTTGCCGTCGAAACCCATCGCCTTGCCGTGACGTGCCTCGGCGACGAAGCCATCAAGATCATTGACGTCGTTGAACACGCCATCGAGGATCACCTTGCCGGCCTCGCGTGCGCCGAGCAGGGCGTAGGCGAGGTGGGGCACGATGGGCGAGCGTTCCGGAAGCACGCCGGTGCGGAGTTCCTTGGCGAGATCGTTGTTGCCCATCACGAGCACATTGACCCGCGGGTGATGAGCGATCGAGCGAATGTCGAGGATCGCCGTCGGTGTCTCGATCATCGCCCAGATCGTGAGCTCGTCGGGCGCACCCTTGCGGATCAGGAGCCGTTCGACCTCGTCGAGGTAGGCGTGCGAGTCGACCTTCGGGATCACGACCGCGGCAGCGCCCGATCGAGCCGCCGCACTGAGGTCATCGATGCCCCACGGCGTGGCGAGCCCATTGCAGCGAATCGTGACCTCGCGGGTTCCGTACATCCCGGATTGTGCCGCTGCGACGGCGTTGGACCGAGCGGCGTCCTTGGCTTCCGGCGACACGGCGTCTTCGAGATCGAAGATCAACGCGTCGGCCGGAATCGTCTTGGCTTTCTCCAAGGCGCGCTCGTTGGCGGCGGGCATGTACAACACCGAGCGGCGCGGGCGCAGTGAGTGGTCGACCATCTCAGAAACCGTACGCAGCGGCGAGTTCGGGGTCGCGTACGGCCAGATCTCTGGCAAGGTTGACGACCACCTGACACTGCTTGCACGAGGCGTCGTCCTCCATCTTCCCGTCGAGCATGATCGCCCCCGTGCCGTCACCCATCGCCTCGATCACTCGCTGGGCGTGGGCGACATCTGCAGGCCGCGGTGAGAACACACGTCGAGCGATGTCGATCTGCGAAGGGTGCAGCGACCACGCTCCGACGCAGCCGAGCAGGTAGGCGTTGCGGAACTGGTCCTCGCACGCCGTCGCGTCGGCGATGTCGCCGAATGGACCGTAGAAGGGAAGGATCCCGGCGGCAACGCAGGCGTCGACCATCCGAGCCAGCGTGTAGTGCCAGAGGTCCTGTTGGGCGGTGACGCGTGGCGCCGTCGGCTGGTCGGGATCGGGGTCGGCGCGTACGAGGTAGTCGGGATGGCCGCCACCGACGCGGGTGGTCTTCATCCGACGGTTTGCGGCCAGGTCGGCGGGGCCCAGCGACAGGCCCTGCATGCGCGGCGAGGCGACACAGATCTCTTCGAGATTGGCGACGCCGCGGGCGGTCTCCAAGATGGCATGGACCATGATCGGTCGATCGAGCTTGGCCTTCGCCTCCAGTTGCGCAAGCAGCCGGTCGACGAAGTGGATGTCCTCGGCGCCCTCGACCTTCGGGATCATCACCACGTCGATCGCTCGTCCGGCCTCCAACACTGCGGCGGTGAGATCGTCGAGCCCCCATGGCGAGTCGAGGCTGTTGACCCGGGTCCAGAACTGAGTGTCACCGAATTCGACGGTCTGGGCAACCCGCACCAGCCCCGCCCGTGCGAGTTCCTTGTCGGCGGCGGGAACACCATCCTCGAGATTGGCGAGCAGCACGTCGGCCTTCGGCACGAGGTCAGGCAACTTGGTGATCATCTTCTCGTTCGATGACGGGAAGAAGTGGATCATTCGGCTCGGCCGGTACGGGATCTCGCGGAGCGGTGCCGGCGCCCCAACAGCGAGGGGTTTGAAGAAGTCCTTGGGGGATTTCACGAAAGTCGACCCTACCCGCCGGTAAGTGGACCGGCGAAGTGCAACACTCGTGGGAGTGGACCCCGCTGCGACAGTTCAGGTCGGTGACCTCACAGCGGAGGAGGTGCGCGTCCTCGGGTGCCTGATCGAGAAGGAGGCGACGGTTCCGGAGTCATACCCGTTGACGGTCAACAGTTTGCGGAATGCATGCAACCAGTCGACGAGTCGCGACCCGGTCGTCTCGTACGGCGACTACGAGATCGAGAACGCGCTGACCACCCTGCGCGGCCGCGGGCTGACCCGCACGGTCCACAGCACGTCGAATCGGGCGACCAAGTACCGACACGTCGTCCCGGAAGCGCTCTCGCTCGACGCTGCCGAGACTGCGATCCTGTCCGTGCTGATGCTGCGCGGCCCGCAGACGATCGGTGAACTCAAGGGTCGCACCGAACGCCAGCATAAATTCGAATCGACCGACCAAGTCGCAGCGCTGCTCGCCGCGCTGGCGACACGTGAACAACCATTGGCGCGGCAGCTCGAACGTGCGCCGGGGCAAAAGGACGCACGCTGGACTCACTTGTTGATGCCGTACGAAGCGGCTGTGTCGCGGGAGTCACAATCCGCCGGGCGCTCGATTGGCAACCACCCCGTCCGCAACGATCCATACGGCGAGGCGACGGCCGAGTTCTACGATCTGCTCGCCGCCAACATGTGGGAGTCGTTCGGTCTCGACCTGCTCGACCTGCTCGCCGATGTTGATCCGGCCGTCGGTCCGATCGTCGACATCGGGTCGGGCAGCGGTGTCGGGTTGGCGTATCTGCAAGCTGCCGTCCCCGGTGCCGACGTGATCGCGATCGAGCCGTCGAAGGCGATGCGAACGGCGTTGCACACTCGACTCGCGATGGATGACTCGCTCCGGGCGATGACCACGGTGGTGCCGAGAACCCTGGCTGACGCGCCGCTCCCGAACCGCGCCTGTGCGCTCGTCGTTCTTGCCGCGCTGGGTCATCTTGCAGATCCCGAACGCACGCGGATGTGGCGCTTCATCGCCGAACAGATGCCGCCAGGGGCGCCGGCGGTGATCGGCATCCTTCCCCCGGATCGGTCGCTGACGGTTCCGCTGACCCGCTACCGCCGGCTTCAGGTCGGCCACTACTCGTACGAAGGTTGGCAACACGGAGAACCGCTCGACGATCGAACCATGGCCTGGACGTTGATCTACAAGGTCCTCGACGGCGACCATCTGATCGCGGAACATACGGCCAGTTCGACGTGGCGTTGCGACAGCATCGACGACATCCGATCAGAGATCGCCCCCTTCGGCTTGACCCTCACCGAACACCACTCCTCACATCAGTCCTCCGTAATCGTTCGTGTCAGCGACAACGACCTCTGAGGTCGTTGTCGCTGACACGATAGGTTGTGCATCCAGGGGGGGATTCGGGTGGGGCGGGCTTCGGGGATCGTGATGCAGCCGTGTGCGCTGGCCCCGACGGCGACGACGCGCTCGTCGACCGTCAGCAGGTAGGCCATCTGGAACGTGGCCCGCTCGACCAGGTGCAAGCTCACGTGCACGTCGACCAGGTCGTCGAACCTGAGCGGTGTCCGGTACTGCATGAACACTTCGAGCACGACCATGTCGATCCCGTCGTCGCGGATCGACGTGTACGGGTGATCGATGTGTCGAAGATAGGCGACGCGTGCTTCCTCGAGGTACGGCACGTATCGGCTGTGGTGGACGATCCCCATCGCGTCGGTCTCGGCGAAACGGACCCGTATCTGGTGCGAGAACTCGTAGTCGGCGGGCTTGGTGGACGGATCGGCCGAGATGCGCACGATGCGACCATAGTGGCCGCCCGGCCGCCATACTCGTGGTCGATGACACCGGCGATCCGGACCCTCGAAGCCGCGGGCGTGGTGTTCACGATCCACGAGTACGAGCGCGGGGAGTCGCTCCACGATTTCGGCATTGAAGCCGCCGAGAAACTCGGTCTCGACCCGGATCAGGTGTTCAAGACGCTGCTGGTCACCGTGGACGGCGGGCAAGCCGTGGCGATTGTTCCGGTGAGTTGCAAGCTGGGCCTGAAGGCGATTGGCAAGGCACTCGGTGGCAAACACGTCGAGATGTGCGACCCGGGAGTTGCCGAGCGGATCACCGGTTACGTGCGCGGCGGGATCAGCCCGTTCGGTCAGAGGCGCCAACTGCCTACCGTCGTCGACGAGACCGCGGTTCTGTTCGACGAGATCTACGTCAGCGGCGGCAGACGTGGGCTCGACATCGGCGTCGCCCCCGACGACCTCGTCAGCGTGCTCGATGCCATCGTCGCCGACATCGCCGTCACCTGATCGCGCTCCGGTCGACGATCTCAGCGACTGGGGTGGCGCAACATGGCTTCGATGCGAGCCACTCTGGTCCTCGCCGGCGGGTGCGAGGCCGCCAATCGGGCCTTCCACCCGATCGGGCGGGCGCCACCACCGAGTCGAATCACGGCTCGGAGCGCGTCGGCCAGCGGGCGCCCGTAACCCATCCGCACGGCGCGTCGATCAGCGTCGAACTCCGAGCCGTGACCCACGATGTTGGCGAGTCCGTCGGCGGCGTACAGCGCCGCGAGGAACACCCACGAGACGGCGGTCAGCAGTGCCGCCACGACCCTGCCGATCGCCGTCAAGGCGGCCGAGTGCGATGCGAACGAGTCCGTTGCGGCGCGGGCGACGTTCTGGAGGAAGAATCCGAAGCGAGCGAGCAGAAGCACCGGTAACGACATCCAGTGTCCGAGCGTCAAGGCGACGGTGTGCAACCCGATGTGGTGGCTGATCTCGTGCGCGAGCACCCCGGACAGTTCGCTCGACGACAACTTCTTGATCGCGAACGACGTGACGATCACGAGGTGCCCGCCGCATGCGAATGCGTTCAGCTCTTCGGAATCCAGCATCCGTATCGAGTATCGGTATTGCGGGAGATTGGCTGCCGCAGCGAGGTCGCGCCAGATCGGCGTGATCACGGCCAACTCGGCGTCGGTCGGCAGCCTTGCTCCCAGGAAGGGGCTGAGCACCCGGATCTGGACGGATGGAACGAACAGCAACGCGCCGAGCCCGATCCACACTGATGGCACGATCCAATAGGGAATTCGGGTGATCAGCCACAACGGGAACCAGAAGACCGCCATCGCCGCCAGCCAGAACGGGACGAGCGCCGCGGCCGGCACCAATGCCGTCAGCGCCGACCGCTCGATCTGGCGGCTGCGTCCCGCGGTCGGCTGGGCCATACTGCGAGGATAGGCGACCGGACACGTGTTCCTTCCAGGCAATTCGTTCGTCGCGCAGGCCGCACTTTCCGTCAAGAAGCCTTCAAGTTCGGTAATCTACGTGCCGATCATTCTGCGTGGAATCGAATGCCCCTGTGTCAACTGAACCGATCGCGTCGCAAGCCGTACGAGACTTGCTGCAGCGCGCGTCGGACGAACAGGAGCTCAACCCAGGCGTCGCCCGCCAACTCGCGATCCAAGCCCGCGTCGTTTCCCGCGCCGAAGCCGATCGCGTCGGCGAAGCCGAATCGCTCTATCGCCTCGCCAGCCTTGCCCATTCCGGAGGAGACCCGGAGGACGCCTTCGGACTGGCGATGGAAGCCAGTGAGATTGCCGCCCAGTGCAACGCGCAACTGATCGAAGCATGGGCGGTCCACCTGCTCGGTGTCGTGCACTACCAGGCCTCCAACTTCTCCGAGTCGCTGGAACGTTGCCTGCGAGCGCTCGACCTGTACCGAGCGACCGGCCACGGCGTCGACGCCGGCAACATCCTCAACACGATCGCAGCCGTCTATCACTCGATGGGCGACAACGATCGTGCCATTGTGACCTACGAGCAGGCGCTGGCGGCGGCGGAACCGTTCGGACGCCCCGATCTGGTTGCGCTGGTGATGGGCAATATCGCCCGGATTCGTTCCTCGCGCTCCGAATATCTACCCGCCGTTTCGATGGGTCGTCGAGCGGTCGAGATCGCCCGCCTGCACGAACCCTCGATCGTGACAAACCTGTTGGCTGATCTGGCCGAGGCGTACATGGGTCTGGCCGACCACGTCAAGGCTGCCGAATGCTTCGCGGAGGCGCGTCGGGTCCTGCGAGAACGATCGGAAGAAGGCACTGAACCGACCCACGCCGCCCAGCTCGGCGTGATGGTTGCCGAAGGTCGAGTCGCACTCCGCCGAGGCGCATTGGATGAGGCGATCGGTGTTCTCCAAGCCGCCCTCGACATGTCCGAACGAACCGAATCACGCGAGTACGAACTCGAGGTCAATGATCTGTTGGCGACCGCTTTCAAACGCCGCGGGCGCTTCGAGGAGGCACTCGAACGACGCGAACGGCACGATGCCCAGTACCGACAGATGTTCACTCACGCCGCAGATCTGAGACTCCGTACGTTGCAGGTTGCGCACGAGACGGCGACCGCCCGGCATCACGCAGAAATCCTTCGTTTGCGAACGCAGGAGCTGGAAGTGATGGTTGGCACCAAGTCGGTCGTGCCCCACTCCAACGACTCCTCGGCGTCGGTGTATCACCACGAGGCGTTCGAACAGTTGGCGATCCTGACGGAGTTCCGTGACGCTGAAACTGGTGAGCACACCCACCGCGTCGGCGACATGGCAGCCGAGATCGCTCACGCCCTCGGCAAATCACCCGAGTGGTGCGAGCAACTCCGGATGGCGGCTCGGCTGCACGACATCGGCAAGGTCGCGGTCCCCGACGCAGTGCTCCAGAAGACCGGTCCGCTGACCGTCGAGGAGTACGAGATGATGAAGTCGCACACCAGCATGGGTCACCGGATCCTCGCTGGCAACTCTGCACCGCTGTTCCAGATGGCGGCCGAGATCGCCCAATCGCACCACGAGTGGTGGGACGGCAGCGGATACCCACTCGGTATCAGTGATGTTTCGATCGCATTGTCGGGACGGATCGTTGCAATTGCCGACGTGTACGACTCGCTGTGCAGCCGGCGGCCGTACAAGCGGGCGTGGGAACGGGCGGAAGCGGCACGGTTCGTGGTGTCGGGCCGAGGCGGGCAGTTCGACCCGGTCGTCGTCGACGCGTTCGTTGCGATGTTGACGGCGCGCCATCCGGAGCTGACCGACGAACTGAACTAGCGCGCGACCCGTCAGGCGAGTGCGCGCACCACCCAATCGGAGACGAATTCAGCGAGTTCGTCGGTGGTGAGGTCGATCCGTCCGCTCCGCCATGCGTTGCTGAACGACGACACTGCGCCGAGCACTCCGAGTGCCAGCAGCTTCGGGTCGGTATCGGGAATCTGTCCGGCGACCTGGGCCTCTCGAATCAACGCGATGACGTCGCCGAGGTAGATCTCGCCGCTCGAACGAACCGCATCACCAATGCCCGGTTCCGCGCGTTCCACGTCGACGAACGCGAAGTACGTGGCGTGTTCTGCAATGAACAACACGCTTGCCGCGGTGCCCTGCCGGATCCGCTCGATCGCGGGCGCCTCGACATCCATCGCCTCCGCCTGCGCTCGGCGCAACTGTTGGCGCATCGACCGCACGAGTTCCGTGAAGAGGTCGAGCTTGGTCGGGAAGTACCAGTAGAACAGCCCTTTGGCGACGCCTGCCGATGAGCAGATATCGCTGATCCGAGTCGCCCGGTACCCACGTCCGGCAAACAGTTCGATCGCCGCGTCGACGAGCTGCTGTTTACGCTCGCGCCCTGGCTCCGTGAGCTGTCGCTCGCCGGATGTCGTCGGTCCGGCCATACTCATCCGGTCAGTTCACTCGACACTTGACCAGCGGGTCAAGCCCGATCGGCTGGTAGAAACTCGGCATGCGTGTAGAAGTGATACAGGGCTGCGAGCCGATGTCGCACACTGCCGGGTCGCCGGTCGGCGTGATGACGCTGCACGGTTTCACCGGAACGCCCGCGTCGTTGCGCCAAATCGCCAATGCGATGGTCGACGCAGCGTTCGATGTCGAACTCCCGCTGCTGCCGGGGCACGGCACGACCGTCGATGACATGCTCACCACGCGGTGGGAGGATTGGGTGGCAGAGGTCGAACGCGCCTACCAGCGGCTCGCGTCGCGGACCGACCACGTCGTGCTCGTCGCTCAGAGCATGGGAGCGACGTTGATCCTGGAGGCCGCGCTGCGGCATCGATCGGTTGCCGGATTGGTGTGCATCAACCCGCTCACCCAGATCCGTGACGTCGACACGATGGCGATGCTCGACGAATTCATCGAGGACGGGATGACCGTGATCCCCGGTGGCGACCAATCCGATATCGCCGACCCGGCCGCGTCGGATACCTCGTACTCGGGCACGCCGCTCGTTCCGCTTCGCTCGTTGATGTACGACGGAGTTGCCGCGATCACCGATCGATTCGGAGAACTCACGATGCCATTGCTCGTGCTGACCTCGCGCCAGGATCATGTCGTCGACCCCGCCGACAGCGTGCACCTCGTCAGCAACTGGGGCGGCCCGGTCGAACACACATGGTTGGAACGCAGCTATCACGTCGCCACCCTCGACTACGACCGCGATCATCTCACCGCCGAGGCAGTCGCCTTCGTTCGACGGGTGGCGGGCTGATGGGCGCCGTGTCAGTGGTACTGGGCTCGATCCCGAGCCCGTCGTGGAAAGCGCTGTCGATCGGACCGCTCCATCTTCGGGCGTATGGACTGATGATCGCGTTGGGTGTGATCGCCGGCGTGGCGTTGCTCGGACGGCTCTTCGAGCAGGAGCGGATCGGCACCAAGGATACGGCCGCTTCGATGGCCACCTGGGGCGTCGCCGCCGGTGTGCTCGGCGCACGGGCCTACCACGTGATCACCGACTGGAGCAGGTTCTCCGACAACTTGTCGGCGATTCCGAAGATCTGGGAAGGCGGGCTCGGGATCCCAGGGGGGCTTCTGGCCGGGATCTTGATGACCGCCTGGCAGGCAAGACGCCGCGGGATCCCGATCGCGATGGTGATGACCTGCGCCGCTCCGGCGATCGCGCTCGCACAATCGATCGGTCGTTGGGGGAACTGGTTCAACCAGGAATTGTTCGGCAAACGGACGGATCTTCCGTGGGCGCTCGAGATCGATGATCGGTACCTCCCTGCCGGTGACGCGTCGGGGACGACCTATCACCCGACGTTCCTGTACGAATCGCTGTGGAACCTGGCGTTGTGCGTCGTGTTGCTGTGGATCCATCGCCGCTTCCGGCTTGCGCCCGGTCGCCTGATGGCGGTCTACCTCGTGGGTTACGGCGTTGGACGCTTCTGGATCGAGGGTCTCCGGATCGACCTCTCGCACGAACTCGGTGGGCTGCGTTGGAATCAATGGGTCGCCCTCGCCGCAGTCGCTGGTGGAGCGATCTACCTGATGTTGACCAGAGGGCGCACATGGCCAGAAGATTCGAACGACGGTTCGCACGACGATTCGCACGAGATTGACGATCCCGTCGAGATCGACGGTCCGGTCGAGATCGATGATCCGACCCAGATGTCTGACGCGTCGAATGCGTTCGTCGACGAGTCCCCCGACTGAGCGCGTCGCACGGGTCGATCCGACACGCATCCGACACGAAGAACCGGGGTGGGTAGGTTCGCCAGGGGCCATTAGCCTCGGGTGTTGTGTCTGAACGTCTGACGAGTGATGCGGTCGCCAAGGTTGCCCGCCTGGCTCGGCTCGATCTGAGCCCTGAGCAGATCCGACTCGCCACCGAGCAGTTGGGTGACATGCTCGATCACTTCGCCGACATCGACGCCCTCGACCTGTCCGAGGTGGCCCCGATGACGCAGCCGTACCGGCTGGTCAACGTGATGCGTGACGACGTCGAACGACCGTGTCTCGATCGTGACGAAGTACTCGCTGCGGCACCGCAGCCCGAGGGTGGCCGCTTTCGCGTGCCGCCCACCACCGGGTTGGAGGTCTGAGATGTCCGACCGCATGACCGCGTCAGCGATTGCCGCCGGGGTTCGTTCCGGGTCGCTCAAGGCAGTCGATGTACTCGAACAGCACCTCGCCGCGATCGACGCTCGCGAATCCGAGGTGCACGCCTTCAACCACGTGATGACCGAGTCGGCCAGAGAGCAGGCCGCTGGAATCGATGCAGCCGTTGCTGCTGGGCGCGACCCCGGCCCGCTCGCCGGTGTCCCGATCGCGCTCAAGGACAACATGTGCACGCGTGGCGTTCCGACGACCTGTTCGTCTCGGATCCTCCAAGGTTGGAAGCCTCCATACGACGGAACGGTCGTGTCGATGCTGCGCGACGCCGGTGCGATTGCGGTCGGCAAGACCAATCTCGACGAGTTCGCGATGGGCTCGTCGACCGAGAACTCCGCATTCGGACCGACTCGCAATCCGCTCGACACCAACCGGGTTCCAGGTGGTTCCTCCGGTGGTTCCGCGGCAGCGGTGGCGGCAGGGTTCGCGGCACTCTCGTTCGGTTCCGATACGGGCGGTTCGATCCGCCAGCCGGCCGCGCTGTGCGGTGTCGTCGGCGTCAAGCCGACCTACGGCCGGGTCAGTCGATACGGGCTCGTGGCGTTCGCCAGCAGCCTCGACCAGATCGGTCCGTTCACCCAGACCGTCGCCGATGCGGCGCTCGCCCTGCAGGTCGTGTGCGGGCACGACCCGATGGACTCGACCTCGATCCCCGAGCCGCTGCCGGACTACTCGGCGTTGCTCGATCGCGGGGTCGAAGGCCTGCGGGTCGGTCGGATCCGCGATCTCCCCGAAGGCGCCGACGCCGACGTCGCCGAGCGAACCGAGCAGGCGTTCGCGGCGCTCGCCGCGGCAGGGGCGACGGTCGTCGATGTCGACGTGCCGGCATTTACCTATGGCCTGACGGCGTACTACATCATCGCTCCAGCTGAGGCCTCCTCGAACCTGGCCCGCTATGACGGCGTGCGCTACGGACTGCGTGTCGATGCGGCCGACACGAACTCGATGTACATGGCGACTCGTAGTGCCGGGTTCGGCGATGAGGTCAAGCGTCGCATCATGCTCGGCACCTACGCCCTGTCGGCGGGCTATTACGACGCCTACTACGGCAAGGCGCTCCGGATTCGTCGGCTGATGGCCGAAGACTTCGCACGCGCCTACGCGCACGCCGACGTGCTGATCACACCGACGTCGCCGAGCGTCGCCTTCCCCTTCGGATCGAAGACCGACAACCCGCTGGCGATGTACCTGTGCGACACCTACACGATCCCGACCAACCTGACCGGTGAACCGGCGATGAGCGTCCCCTTCGGGACCGGCCAACTCGGCTTGCCGGTCGGGGTCCAGGTGCTGGCACCATCGCTCGGCGAGCCGGTGATGCTGCAAATCGCGGCCGAGTTGGAGCGAGCCGCGGGAGGGCTTTCGTGAGCGACGCGCTGTGGGAACACGCCGGTTACGAGATGGTCGTCGGCCTCGAGGTACACGTCGAACTGGCGACCAGGACGAAGCTGTTCTCGGCCTCGCCGAACCGGTTCGGGGACGAACCTAACACCAACATCGACCCTGTCACGCTCGGTCTTCCCGGGGCGCTACCGGTGCTCAATCGGCAAGCGGTCGAGTTGGCGATTCGGATCGGCCTGTCGTTGAACTGCACGGTCCAGGCCTCGACGTTCGCCCGCAAGAACTACTTCTATCCCGACATGCCGAAGGCCTATCAGGTCAGTCAATACGACCAACCGATCAACATCGACGGCTGGCTCGACCTCCCCGACGGGACCCGGATCGGCATCGAGCGGGCCCACATGGAGGAGGACGCCGGCAAGTCGTCGCATGCCGGTGGCGATGGTCGCGTGCACGGTGCCGACTACTCGCTGATCGACCTCAACAGGGCGGGGGTGCCGCTCGTCGAGATCGTCAGCCGTCCCGACATTCGATCGCCCGAGCAGGCCAAGCAATACGTCACCGAACTCCGCGCGATCCTGCTGACGATCGGTGCCTCCGATGCGAAGATGGAGGAGGGATCGATGCGCGTCGACGCCAACGTCAGCGTGCGTCGCCCTGGAGCCGAATACGGCACGCGTTGCGAGATCAAGAACGTCAACTCCGTTCGATCCGTCGGCCGGGCGATCGAGTACGAGGCCAGACGCCAGATCCTGATGATGGAGGCCGGGGACGTCGTGCATCAGCAGACTCGGCACTGGGAGGAAGGCGACGGCCGCACGCACACGTTGCGCGACAAGGAGAACTCCGACGACTATCGCTACTTCCTCGAACCTGATCTCGTTCCGGTCC
>JAYVFI010000103.1:0-90355 GCA_043773365.1 Ilumatobacteraceae bacterium | reverse complement strand
CCAGGCGGCGGCGCCCCATCTCCACATCGATTTCGTCGACGGTGATCTCCATGCCGGCCGGAAGACCCTCGACGATGACGACGAGCGCCTGCCCGTGGGATTCGCCGGCGGTGAGGTAACGGAGCATCGTGGCGAGGTTACCGGCGCGGCGCGGCGCGGGCACGGACGTTCACATGCATGCGAATGCCCGCTCGCTCACCATCCCCGTCAGGTGGACCACGCGGCGCGGCACGTCAGGCACGATCCGCGATGATGCGCTTCACCCCCTCAAGCCCGCATCAAGATCCGCACCACTCACCGCATCGTCGTCAAGAGAATGCTAAGAACGAGAACATGCAGACCACCGGATGTCGAGCATTGGGGCCCTGTCGGGCGCTGGGAGTGACCATCGCCGTCGCCGTCTCGCTGATCGGTATCACATCGGCCACCGCGTCTGCGGCGGCGCCGGCCCATCTGGACTGGGCGCTCAGTGTGGCGATCAACGTGACGCCCGAGAACAACACCTATGGGAGCGACCCGACCTACGTGACCTGGCCCGGGGTTGCCGGTTCGGCGATCTACTCGAATCGCTCGAAGTGCAACACGTTCATCACCAGGGCGCTCAGGCAGGCCTATGGCTGGTCGACGACCGATTTCCAGAACTGGATGGGATCGAACTCACCGACCGCGGCGATCTACTTCGACACGATCGTCGCCCAGAATCGATTCACTCGGATCACGACGATCGATTCGATCGCAGCCGGTGACGTGCTCGCCGCCAAATACCTCAAACCGACATCGACGGCAACCGGTCACACGATGCTGGCAACTCGCCCAGCTGTCGCAATGACCGCCATCAAGCCGATCGTGGCCGGAACCAACCAGTACGAACTGCAGGTCGTCGACTCGTCCACCACGGGGCACGGCACGGCTGACACCCGCCGACGAGCTGACGGTTCCTACGAAGACGGCGCCGGGGTCGGGCTGATCCGGCTGTACGCCGACGTCAACGGTGTCGTCGTCGGTTACTCCTGGAGCACGCTGTCGGGTTCCTCCTACTACGATGCTTCATCGCGGCCACTGGCGATCGGTCGATTGCCGTAACCGATTCAATCGACCCGGGCTCGCGCTGAGCGACGTTCGAGTTCGGCTGTTGCAGCCGCTCTCATCACGTCCGGATCCGGCCGTACACCCGTCCACAACTGCTGTTGCAGGACCGCCTGATGGATCAACATCCCGAGACCGTCGAGGGTCGGCGATCCCGCCTCCCTGGCGGCTCGTAAGAGGGCTGTTTCGAGCGGGTGATAGACGATGTCGGCGACCACGAGACCCGAGCGCAGGTGGGCGCCGTCGAGCGGCGATTCGTCGGTGCCCATCCCGACCGAGGTCGTGTTGACCAACAGGTTCGCGCCTTCGATGTCGTCGGTCGAACCGACGCGCGCCACATCACTCAACGCTGCCGCGACCACTGCCGGCGAGCGTGTTCGATTGATGATCGCGATATCGACGACGCCGGCGCGACCGAGCGCATCGACGACTGATCGTGCCGCCCCGCCAGCTCCGAGCACAGCCACCCGCAGGCCGATCAGATCGATGCCTGCTGCCCTCACGGAGTCGACGAACCCGGCGCCGTCGGTGCTGGCGCCGAAGGTGCTGCCGTCGGCACGGAGCACGACCGTGTTGACCGACTCCAACGCGCGTCCGGCAGCGTCGACTTCGTCGACCGCGATCGCGGCATCGCGCTTGTGAGGGGCAGTCACCGCCAACCCGCTGATACCGAGCGTCTTCATCGCCGTCACGGCAGCAATCGCGTGACCGGGCGCGACCTCGAAAGCGACGAATCGCCAATCGAGCCCGGACGCCGCGAACGCAGCGTTGTGAATCGCCGGTGACAACGAGTGGGCGACCGGTGAGCCGATCACGGCCGCCAGCCGTGTCGAACCAGAGATCATCCTCACGGCTCGAAAATTCCAGCGTCGCGCGCCTTTTGAATGTTCGCTTCCTGCTGCTCCAGCGTCACGGAGAAGGCGTGCCCGCCCTCCTCCGTTGCCAACACGTAGAACAGGTAGATGCAACCTTGGGTCGGATCGGGCAGCGCCTGACAGATCGGATCCCCGGACGGTGGATTCGGTGAGGGATTGAGGGCGGCCCGAATCGACGCCCGGCCGGGATTGGCGATCGGAGTCGGCGGCAGACCGGTGTTGAGGTAGGTGTTGTACGGGGAGATCTGCTGGCGGAGTTCCGGGAAGGGCGTCGAGCGATCGTTCTGGTAGTACAGCGTGGCGTCGATCTGCAACGGCATCCCTATGAACAAGCGGTTGTAGATCACGGCGGCGATCTTCGGTCGGTCGACGTCGAGCTTGGCTTCCTTCTCGATCATCGAGGCGACGATCAAGATCTCGTACGGGGTACGCCCGAGTGCGGCAGCCTGCTCGTCGAGACCTTCTTGCCCCGCGACGCGTTCCATCAAACCGGCCATCCGCTCGACCACTTGAGCCTCGTTGTCGGCATTGGAGATCTGATACGTGTCAGGGAACAGCAGCCCTTCGAGCGATGTGACGCCTCCCGGACGCTGGAACGACGCCAGCGCCTGCGTCGAATTGGCGGCGTCGATGAAGCCCTGTGCCGTCAGTCTCGGCTGGTTCTCGACCAGCCGCGCCGCCATCTGCTCGATCGTGAAACCCTCGGGGAACGTGACTTGGCGGTACGTCTGACCTGGCGGTGTGCGCAGCGTCGCCAACAGGTTTCCGATGTGATCGTTGACCGGCAGCTGGTAGTAGCCCGGTGTGATTTCCAGGCCACCCTTTCGCTCGACGTACCACGTGAACACCGAGGCATCGGTGATCAGGCCTTCCTCGAGGAGGCGTTCGGCGAGCGAGTCCAGCGTGTCGGTTTCGAGCACCGTGAACGCGATCGTCCCTTCGGGAGGGCCCTCGGGGTTGACCCGTCCCAGGTACCACCACCCGATCCAACCGGCGGTGATCACGAGCACAACCACCAGCACGAACGTCAGCCACACGGCCCACTTCACGACGCGGGTCTGGCGCCGTACCGGCTCGACCGCCGGAACCTCGCCGACGGCGTCCCACTGGTCTGGTTCCCAGTCGCTCGCACGACGTTCGAATCCGGGTTCACCGATGATCGTCATCGCCAACGGTTGCCTCGCGAGTCGAGCCAGCTCTGCAGCATGATCGCAGCAGCGACCTTGTCGACGATCTGGCGGCGTTGGGGGGCCTTCATGCCGGCTTCGATCAAGCTGCGGTCCGCCGAGACCGTGGTCAAGCGCTCGTCATGCATCTCAACCGGCACATCGACCAACGTAGCCAACTGGCGTGCCTCGGCGATGGCAGCCCTTGCGGCAGGCCCCTCGCTTCCGTCCATGTTGAGCGGCAGGCCCATCACGATCACATCGGCCGCTTCCTCGCCAGCGATGCGAGCGATCTCGTGGAGATCGTGAGCGCGAGAGCGACTCCGCTGCAGGACGCTCAACGGCGAGGCAACCGTTCCGGAGGAATCGCTGACCGCAATTCCGATCCGTTTCGACCCGGGGTCGATCCCGAGTGCACGAATCCCCGGCGGCCGCGCTCCTGCGGAGTTCACGCGTTGGCTGCCGCCAGCGCGATCGTCATCGCCTGGTCGAGCCCGGCCGGGTTCTTGCCACCCGCTGTCGCCACGTCGCCCTTGCCGCCTCCCCCGCCGCCGACGGACCTGGCCGCATCCTTGATCAGATCTGCGGCGTTCAATCCTTCTGATGCGTGCACCGCCGCCACCAGGCTGACGCCGCCGGTCGAGGTCTCCCCCATCAGCACCACACGACGCACACCGGGTTGCTGGCGAACGGCAATCGCCAGGTCACGCAGATCACCAGGGTCGACATCGTCGACGCGCTGCACGACGACCCCGTCGATCGCCGACCCGGCCAGCTCGGCGGCGCGGCCGGTTGCCAACTGACCGCGCATGTGTTTGACCTGATCGTGGAGCGACCTGATCTCGTCGAGCTTGCGTTGCACACCACTGACGATGTCGCCGTCGGTGGTGCCGACCAGTCTGCTGATCTGCGAAATCGTGCGCTCGTCACGCTGCAGCAGATCGACAGAGGCAGACCCGGTGATCGCCTCGATCCGCCGCAGGTTCGATCCGATCGATGATTCACTGACGACCTTGAGGAGCCCGATGTCGCCGGTCGCGCTGACGTGCGTGCCACCACACAGTTCGACGGAGACGCCGGCCTCGAGCACCCGAACGATATCGCCGTACTTGTCACCGAAGAAGGCGATCGCACCCATCGTCTCGGCTTCTGACTTGGTGGTCTCGAACGACCGGACCCGGTCGTTGGCGAGCGTCTGGGCGTTGACCAACCGCTCGATTTCCTCGATCTCTGCGTCAGTCACCGACTCGTAGTGCGAGAAGTCGAACCGCAGGCGGTCAGGGCCGACCTGGGAACCCGCCTGCTTCACGTGTTCGCCGAGCACGTGGCGGAGTGCCCAATGGAGCAGGTGTGTTCCCGTGTGATTGCGGCGGATTGCGTTGCGTCGATCGACGTCGATGGCGGCGGTCGCTGTTTGTCCGGACTCGATCGTGCCGGTCACGATCCGCGCCGTGTGGCGACGGAGGTTGGGGAGTGCGAACGTCGTGTCGAGCACCTCCGCGACACCCGATTCCGTCGTGATCGTTCCCGTGTCACCGACTTGACCTCCGCTTTCGGCATAGAACGGTGTGGCGTCGAGGAAGATCTCGAGCACGCCGTCCTCACCCGAATCGCCGCCAGCGGGTATCACCGACAGCACTCGGCTCTCGGTCTGATGCTCGGTGTAGCCGAGGAACTTGGTGATCCCGAACTGTTCGACGACGTCGCGGTACTGCTCGATCTGCCCGTCGGCAGCGGCACTGCCCTTGCGGCCCGCCTTGGCTCTCGCCCGTTGCGCGGTCATCTCCGACTGGAAGCCCGCCAGATCGACATCGATCGAGCGTTCACCGGCGATCTCCTGGGTGAGTTCCAACGGGAACCCGTAGGTGTCGTGCAACAAGAACGCCGTCGAACCCGACAGCGCGTCGCCGGACTCGAGTTCGTCGTCGAGGATCCCGAGCCCGGTCTTGAGTGTGTGGCGGAAGCGCTCCTCCTCGCGGGTCAGCACGCCCACGATGAAGTCGCGGTTCTTGACGACGTCCGGATACGCGTTGCCCATCACGTCGATCGCTGTTTCCACGAGGCTCGGCATCACCAGCTGCTCGGTTCCGAGCAGGAACGCGTAACGCACGGCACGTCGCAGGATTCGGCGGAGCACATAACCGCGACCCTCGTTGGAGGGGAACACGCCATCACTGACCAGCATCGTGGACGAGCGGGCGTGCTCGGCGAGCACTCGCATCGCGAAACTCTCGCGGTCGTCGTACTCACCGACCCTGTAGGTCTTCCCCGTGACCGACTGCGCGGTCTCGATCAGCGGCATCATCAGGTCGGTCTCCCACACGGAGTCGACGCCCTGTTTGAGTGCAAGGATCCGTTCCAGGCCGGCACCGGTATCGACGGAGGGCTTCGGCAACAACGTGCGCGAGCCGTCGCTTGCCTGGTTGTACTGCATGAACACGAGGTTCCAGAACTCCATGAATCGGTCGCCATGAGGATCATGGAGGGGTCCGCCGTCGGGTCCGAAGGCCGGGCCGCGATCGATATGGATCTCGGAGCAAGGGCCGCACGGCCCCGTGTCACCCATCTGCCAGAAGTTGTCCTTGTCGCCCAGTCGCTGGATCCGGCTGAGCGGGACGCCGACCTGCTCGTGCCAGATCTGTTCCGCCTCGTCGTCGGACTCGTGCACCGTGATCCACAGCCGGTCGCCGTCGAAACCCCAACCACCCGAGCCGGCGTCACCGGTGACGAGATCCCAACTCCAGGGGATGATCTCACGCTTGAAGTAATCGCCGAAGCTGAAGTTGCCGAGCATCTCGAAGAACACGAGATGGCGTTTGGTGCGGCCGACGTCGTCGAGGTCGTTGTGCTTGCCGCCGGCGCGAGCACATTTCTGAGAACTGACAGCACGCGAGTACGGAGGGGTCTCGTCGCCCACGAAATAGGGTTTGAACGGCACCATGCCGGCGACCGTGAACATCAGCGTGGGATCGTGTGGAATCAGGCTCGCCGATGGCACGACGGCATGCGCTTTGGCCGCAAAGAAGTCGAGGAAGGACTGTCGAAGGCCGTCGGCGTTGATCCCGGTCGTCATAGTCCGGCAAGCCTACCGATCCATCGTTGAGCCCGGATGCTGGGTTCCCGTCGAGCGGGCGCGCTCGGTGAGACAGCGAAAAATCGATCGTCGCCGGGTACTCTGCCGCCGTGGGTGAGCCCGATCAGGTGCACGAGTGGATCTCGTTCGAGGATCCGGAGGAACAGCGGACCTGGCTGTTCGACGCGACATACCTGCGCTCGAACCATCGTTGCATCTACGGCGAAGGATGTCAGGGCATTCTCGATGGACCCGCCGAATCGATGGCGCAGGGCTGTTGCAGTTACGGCGCACACTTCATCGACGACGACGACGTCCAGACCGTGGTCACGGCCTTCGTGCGACTCGAACCGAGGCACATGCAGTTCCACGCCAAGGCAGTCAAGAGTGGTTTTCTGCGTCCCGGCGACGAGGAGCCTGACGGGTCACGACCGACGGTCACCCGCCTCGTCGATGACGCCTGCATCTTCTTGAACCGCCCAGGTTTCGACGGTGGGGTCGGCTGTGCGCTGCACATCGCCGCCGCCGAAGCCGGCGAGCGCCCACTCGACTGGAAACCCGACGTGTGCTGGCAGGTTCCGATTCGACTCGAGCATCACACCGACGACGTCGGCCACGTCACCTCACGGCTTCGCGAGTGGAAACGCCGCGACTGGGGCGATGGTGGCAACGAGTTCCACTGGTGGTGCACCGAAGCGCCCGAAGCGTTCAGTGGCAACTCGGCCGTCTACCAGTCATCGCGGGACGAAATCATCGAACTCGTCGGGCAACCGATCTACGATCTGATGGTTGATCAACTCGAACGCACGAAATGGGTCCCGCTGCCCCATCCAACGATCCGATCCCGCCCCCGATCGGGCTGAACGCACAGCACATCCGGCGCGAGACGGGTTCGCCCTCGGGTCGCGACGTGCCTGACACCGGCCCGTTCCCGCCACCTCGCGGCCAACCGGTGCGAGGGCTTGGTCCGCCTGGGAGCGGCATCCCAGTGGCGCCAACAACACCGTGGTGGGCGCGACGATTCGGTCGACTTCCCACCGCAGCGTGGTTGATCCTGCTGTTCGCAGCGGCAATCGCCGTCGCATTCGTGCGCTCGGACAGCGATCGCACCGACGACGCAGCCAACGGTTCGGCGCTGCCGACGACGGAACCCGGGATCGTCGCCACTGCGACACCGTCGACGATCGCAACGTCCAGCACGACGACCAGCAGCACAACCACGAGCAGCACAACCACGAGCAGCACGACCACGAGCAGCACGACCACGAGCAGCACAACCACGAGCAGCACGACCACGAGTAGCACGACCACGAGTAGCACAACCACCACACCACCGACCAGCAGCACGACACCACCGACCAGCACGACGACACCACCGACCAGTACGATCCCCGGTCCGCTCGGCGCGATCGTCACGATTTCGGGGCGACGTGGGCCGTGTCGTTTCGGGACAAACTGCCTCATTGCCGGCTTCACGACCTCGGGTTTCCCGACTCCGCCACAGACGTTCATCTGTGAGTTCGCAGACGGCAGCCGATATCCGTTTCAGCTCAAGGGTCTGACCGAAGTCTCACACGCCTGCGTGACGGACAACAGCCGAGACAGCATCACCATCGAAGTAGATGGCGCCCGTTCCCCAACGCTCACAACCGCCGAGGTGCCGTAACACACCGTCGTCGATGTTGCCAGATCGGGCTGGTCGACAACGGACTCGGTCGACCCTGAGCATCATTCAGAAGATGTGATCAATCGTCACCGTCGTCGTCGTCGTCGAATGTGACGCCGTACTTTTCGGCGAGCGCAGCGTACTCGTCCTCTTCGGTACTCGGGGTATCCCTGGAGCGATCCACAGACACGTCACCGAACCCGAGGTCGAAGGCCCCAGGTCCGGATTGCTTGAGTTTTCGTGCTTCTTCGAAGCGACGATGACGACCCTTCTTCACGACAGGGCTCCCACATGTTAGAGAATTGACATTGAGGGTCAGCCTACCGTGCCGCCCCGCCTCCGCGGCGTACCAGACGGCTGTCACACCTCATCAACGACATCGACGACCGAGCGAACAACTCGGCCGGCGACCGGGCCGACGACCCGGCTAGCGACACCAGCGGCCCGGGGAACGACGTGCCACGATAGGTCATGCACCGAACGCTGGCGATCCTCAATCAGAAGGGCGGTGTCGGGAAAACCACCGTCACGCTGGGGCTGGCGTCAGCGGCGGCGGCGGCAGGTCGACGCGTCCTGGTTGTCGATCTCGACCCACAGGCTTCGAGTTCATGGGTCCTGGGTCTCGATCCGGATCACATCAGCGCCACGGTCGCCGATGTCCTGATTCCCAAAGGGATCACGGCGGCCGCCGCGATCCGGCGATCGGCGTGGTCCGAACTCGTCGACGTGCTCCCCAGCTCACCGTCACTCCAGGAGTTGGAGTCCGGGACCTCGAAACGGCTCCGCAAGGCGCTCGCAACGGTCGAGGATCGTTACGAGGCGATCCTGATCGACTGTCCGCCGTCCTTGGGTGACCTGACCCGGAGTGCACTCACGGCGTCCCGCCACGCGGTGGTGATCGTCGAACCGTCGGCACTCGGGTTGCGGGGGATCGGCGGGGTCGCCGACCTGATCGACGACGTCTGGGATGCGACCAACCCCGATCTCGAGCTGGCGGGCGTGATCCTGAACCGGGTTCCGGCGGTGTCGGCCGAGGCGAACCGTCGAATCGAGGAACTGGCCCGAATCGTCGGACGCGACACGATCTGGTCGCCGGCGGTCCCGCAGCGCGTGATCTTCAATCAGGCGGTCGGTGAACGACGCCCGATCCATTCGTACGGGAGCCGAGCATCGGAGCCGATCGCCGTCTTCGACGCGTTGTGGCGAAAAGTCAGAGGAACCGCAACACGAGGCCTGACCGGCGCCGACAAGATCGTTCGGCGGCCGGCACGTTAGGCGACCGGCACGCTGACCAACGTCAACCCGCGACCTTTGTCGAACGTGAGCGCCGCGCTCCCGTCGAGCAACCGGGTGATCCCGTCGCCCAGCAACTCTGACCGCCAGCCGTGCAACAGGCGCGCCCCGGGGTCACCGCCGAGCAACTCGACCAGATCGGACCGAGTTGCCAGGATCGACGTGTCGACCCGTTCGGTCTTGGCGACCTGACTGACCCACGCCGACACGAGCGCCACCGCCGGCCGCAGATCACGTTCCAGATCATCGCCGCCTGCTTGAGGTTCGGGGGGTTCGACCAGCTTTCCGGCGGCAACCGCTTCGAGGATCTGCGTTGCAACCTTGCCGCGGCTGAAGCGCTCATCGACGCCACGTGCCTGCGACAGTTCCTTCTCGGTCGACGGTTGTCGTTGCGCGATCCCGAGCACGGCGAGGTCGGGAAGCACCTGACGGACAGGGATGTTGCGTTCCATCGCCGTCCGCTCGCGCCAGGCTGCAAGCGCTTGGGCGACCGCCCGCGCGCGCGGTCGCAAACCGCGGACATCCTTCAGCTTCATCCAGGCATCGCCGGGGTTGAGACCACTGGTGGGTTTTTCAGAAAGCTCATGACACGCTTCGCTCACCCAGCCCACCCGGCCGAGCTCGTCGAGCTGTGCCAGCAGCTTGTCCTGCAGTTCCAGCAGATGGGCGACGTCGACTGCTGCGTACTCGCATTGCGCCTCCGTCAACGGCCGCCGCAGCCAATCGGTGAGGCGATCTCCCTTGGGCGGGTTGATCCCGAGTTCGCCGTTCAGGATCGAGACCAACGATGGCGTCCCATACCCGAGGAAACCACCGGCGATCTGCGTATCGAAGAACCGCCGTGGCACGGCCCCGACGGCGTGCGTGAGCACGTCGAGATCCTGCTGGGCAGCATGGAAGACGGCCTCGACGTCGGAATCGAACAGTCGCCGCATCGCCGTGATATCGACGGCAAGCGGATCGACCAGCACCAACTCGTCGCCCCAACCGAACTGCACCAACGCCAACGCAGGGAAATAGGTGCGCTCTCGGTGGAACTCGGTATCGATCGCGTAGCGCGACTCGCGCAGTAGTGCATCGATGACAGCATCGAACTCGGCCTGCTGGTCGACCCAGCGATGCGGAAGTGAGGCACTCACGCCGCGCCGGTCGCGACGTCGCGACCCGACATCAACCAAGCCGCCGTGCCGCCGGCAACATTGATCGCCTCGATCCCGTACCCTGCAACGAACTCGCATGCTCGCATGCTCCGCCCGCCCGTGCGACAGATCACGTACACCGGGCCGTCGCCGCGAAATGCATCGAGATTCTCTGGCACCGTACCAAGTGGAACCAGGGCTGCTTGGGCGACGCGAGCCTCTTCGAACTCGGCCGGTTCACGGACGTCGATCAGTCGGGCCCCGCTCGTCAACAGTGTTTCGAGTTCGTCGACCGAGATTTCCTGAATCGCCATAGTGGAGGCGAGGATACCCGCTGGTTTCCTGAGGTCGACCGTCTCGAGCGACGTTGCCGATCGGGCTTCGACGCTCTAGCGATCCAAGTCCTCGGGTCGGTTCACGTTACGGACAGCGTTCTCCGGCACTTCGATCTCGATCGAGCGAAGCATTCGAAGCGCGCCCCGAAACGAGCGGACGCCCTGATCGATGATCCAGTCGAGACGGGCGAGCGTTCCCGGCGTCCAACGCGCCAGCAGATGCGTTTCACCGGCCGCTCGGGCGACCGCAACGTCGGACTCCTCCATGGGAGTCCGGAGCAGTAGCTCGACGGCCTCGACATCGAGCTCGACGAGGTCGCAGGCGGCCACGATGATGCCTGATCCGTCGGCATGCCGGAGGGCGTCGCGGATTGCGAGCAGCGGTCCCTCTCCCGGCGCTGCATCGGCGACGACGTTCAAGCCGGATGCCGTCAGCCGCGCGGCATCGCCCCCCTGGCACCACACGGGCGAGCAGCCGGCGCGATCCAGGACTGCAGCGACCCGGACCGCGAGCGCCACCCCACCCACTTCCAGCAGCGCCTTGTCGCTCCCCATCCGACGACTGGCGCCGCCCGCCAGCACCACCCCGGCGATTTCGATGCCGTTCATGAGGTTGTTCACCGGCGGATCAGAGCGGAGGGATCGAGGCGTGAACCGCTTCGGGAACGCCGCTCGGATCGAGTTGCATCAGGAACTGCGCACAACGGTCGGCTTCGTCCGTTTCACCGATCGCCAGCGCGGCGAGATGGAGCCCGAACAAGCACCGAAGGAATCCGTGATTGCTCGGACTCGCCCAACGGACATAACCGGATCCACGCCATCCATTGGCACGCAGGGCGTCGAGCCCGCGGTGATACCCGACTCGGTAGGAGGCATAGCGATCGATCACATCCCGACCGGCGTCACCGAGCGCCGCCCATCCATCGAGGTACCGCGGGCTTGACGCGACCACGGCGGCAATCGCCTCGCGTGGGTTGGAGGATGAGCGTGCCGCGTCGAGCCGTTGCGTGAGCGTGGCTTCGGCCTCGGGGAGAACCGTCGTGGGAAGGCCGGCGGAGAAGTTGATCGGCTGATCGGACATTGCATCACCCTACGACGGCGGGGCGCGTATGGTGACGGGATGCTTGCTCTCACGCTCGGTGCCGCCAAGAACATCGCCATGCTGGTCGTCGTCGTGCTGGCCGCGTTGGCGATCGGGTCGGCGTGGATCATGAAGACGATCGCCCAGAAGGCGGCCGTCGCCGTGATCCTGGCGCTACTTGCGGTGATCGTGTGGACCCAACGTTCATCGCTGACCGAGTGCGCCGACAAGGTCCGTGAAGCCGGCGTCCGGGTCGACACGACCTGCTCGTTCCTCGGCCGCGACGTGGAGATCTCGACGAACCGCAACCCGTGAAACCGCTGTCACGGCGACTCGAACTGGGCGTGCTGACGGGCGCCAAGGTCGCTGCCAACGCCTCGCTGCGATGGGTCAGCCCGTTCCTGCCCACGTTGGAGCGAGCCTTCGGGGCGACGACCGGAACCATGACCGGCATCATGGGCGTCGCCGAACTCGGCGGGCTCAGCACGCTCGTGACCGGCCGTTCGCTCGATCACGGACACGAACGACGGTTCTTCCAGGCCGGCATGCTGGCGCTCGCCGTCTCCTCGATGATCGCGCTGCATGGATCGGTGACCACGTTCGCAATCTCGTATGCCGTGCTCGTGATGGGGGTCAACAACTTCACTATTGCCGGACACGCCTGGATCGGTCATCGCGTGCCATTCCAGAACCGGAATCGTGCGATCGGGTTCTTCGAGACGGCATGGGCGATCTCGCTGCTCGTGGGGGCACCACTCCTGGCACTGCTGATCCGGTGGTTCGGCTGGCGCGGACCCTACGTCGCACTCGCCGTCGCCTGCGTGGTTGCGGCGGTCGTCATCCGTGTGACGATCACGTCGAGCACCCCGGCCGACATTCCGACCGCGCCGGTCAGACCGGCCAAGCTGCCCCGCTCGGCATGGCCACCGATGCTCGCCTCGGCTGCCACGGCGGCGACGGGGCTCGGGATCTTCGTCGTGTCGGGAACTTGGCTCGATGATGCCCACGGCGTGTCGACCGCCGGTCTCGGCCTGATTGCCGCCGGTTTCGGGGCGGTCGAGTTGATCTCGTCGTTCGCAGTGGCGTTGGTCGCCGATCGTGTCGGAGCGCGGCGTTCTGTGGCGATCGGACTGCTGCTCGTCGGTATCGGGGTTGCCACGATGTTCGTGTCACGCGATTCGACGGTGCTGGCGGTGCTCGGGTTGTTGTTCTTCCTCGCAGGCTTCGAGTACGGGTTCGTCTCCTCGCTGTCGCTGGTCACGGAGGCAGCACCAGCGGCGCGCGGACGGGCAATCGGGGTGAGCAACGCAGTCGGCACGCTTGCCCGCGCCAGCACGGTCGTCGCCAGTGGCCAGCTCTACGAGCGCTTCGGGTTGACGGGTTCACTGGTGATGGTCTCCTCGACGGCGACCGTTGCCCTGCTCATGCTGACGTTGATCCGATCCGAACACGTCGCTCGATGAAGTCGACGACGAGTTCCCCCATCGCGTCGGGGTGCGTGTTCGGGCCGAAGTGACGGGCATCAGGGAGGGTCTCCACCTCGACATCGACCAGCCGCTCCCCGAGCATCCGCATCGCCGTGCGATGGTGTGACAGACCCAACTCGCCGTGGACCGCCAGCACGGGAGCACGGATCCGCTCGGCGATCCATGCCGGCCGTGCGCGAAGGTCGATCAGTTCGCCGACCATCGCCGGCCCCTCGTCGCGACGTGCCTGGCGGGTCGTCGGCGGGAGACGGTCCCAGCGTTCCTGCCCGATCAGCCGACGCATGAACTGCTCAGCGGCCTCCCCTGGATCGTCGACCCACGCCATCGCATCACCGCCTGCCGATTGTCCGGGCCACCACGTCTCCCAGGACAGCGGCGACTCGTAGGTCACCACGCCTGCAATCAGATCCGGATGTCGATCGGCGCAGGCCAACGCGATGTTGCCGCCGTAGCTGTGACCGACCAACACGACACGATCGATCGATTCCAATCGAGCGATCAGTCCGATCAGGTCGTCGAGCTGCTGGTCGATGCCGAACGGACCGTCACACGGTGTCGAGCGCCCGTAGCCTCGCCGGTCGTATCGGGTGACGAAGTAGCGCTGATCGAGGCGACGACTCAGCTTCAACAAACCGGCCGACCGGTCGAGCGAGCCATGGATCAACACGACGTTCGGCGCTCCCCCGACTCCCGACGCCGCCGACCAGACCTTCGAGCCGCTCATTGGACCCGGACGATACGAAGCACATCGGCAGCCGTCGTGGCGTCACGGCCCGGTGACCCGGCCAACACGAGCACCGTGTCGCCTGTCGAAATCCGGTCCTCCCGGACGGCTCGCTCGATCGCGTACCAGACCATCTCATCGGTCGACGAGTAGGTCTCCACCGGTACCGGGTCGACCCCCCACGAGAGCATCATCGCGTTCACGGTCCGCGAGTTCGGTGATAACGCGATCAACTTCGCCTCCGGGCGGAATCGAGCCATCGCTTTGGCGGTGCGGCCGCTGCTCGTGCAGCACAGGATCGCTGCGGCGCCGACGTCATCGGCGGCTTGCGAGGCGGCATGTGTCAACGCCGCGGTGATCCGATCACCGACCGAGTCCCAGCGCGACCGTTGAATCCGCCCGAGCCGGTTCGCCCACTGGCGGTAGCTCGCCTCCGATTCGGCCCGCTCGGCGATCGTCGACATCGTCGACACCACGAGCGCCGGGTCGTGGCCGATCGCGGTCTCACCGGACAGCATCAATGCGTCGGTGCCGTCGAACACGGCGTTGGCGACGTCGCTGACCTCCGCCCTGGTCGGGGACGGGGCGGTCACCATCGACTCCAGCATCTGGGTGGCCGTGATCACCGGGATTCCGTACTCGACGCAGCGTCGGATGATCGACTTCTGGAGGTGGGGCACGTCCTCCATCGGACAGTCGATCCCGAGGTCACCGCGAGCCACCATGATCGCGTCGGAGACTTCGAGGATCTCCGCCAGGTTGCCGAGCGCCGTGGCAGTCTCGATCTTGGCGACGAGTTCCGAACGATCGCCGACGACGTCTCGGACCTTGACCATGTCGTCGGCCGATCGGACGAACGAGACGGCGATGAACTCGACCCCGGCCGCAGCAACCGCCTCGGCGAGCACGAGATCCTCGTTCGTCGGCGTTGCCAGTCGCAGCCGTTCGGACGGCAGATGGACGCCGGGGCGGCCCTGCGTCCGGCCGCCCGTCTCGATCAGTGCACCGACCGAGTCGGCGTGCTTCGACATGATCCGCATGCTGATCGCACCATCTCCGAGGATGATCCGATCGCCGATCGCGAGGTCGACGACCAAGGTGTCGTAGTCGACCCAGATCATGCCGGCGTCGCTGAGTTTGTTGCCTGCGCCCAGGCGCGTGTAGGCCCCGGCGGTCAGTGCGACCCCGCCGTCGGGGAAACGACCCGAGCGTACTTTTGGACCGGGCAGGTCGGCGAGCACGCCAACCGGACGGCCGACCCTGACGGCGACATGGCGTACCCGCTCGAGGCGGCCAAGATGCTCCTCGATCGAGCCGTGACTGAGGTTCAGCCGGACGACATCGACGCCGGCACGGATGACTCGTTCGAGTGATTCGAGTTCATCGCTGGCCGGCCCGATGGTTGCCACGATCTTGGTGCGCCTCGTCATACCTGCTTATCTATCCGATCGTGGAGCTGTTGTTGGTCCGTCACGCCCTTCCGGAACGAATTGAACTGTCGGAGGGCCGGGCCGACCCGGGGCTGGCGGCCGATGGTCATGCTCAAGCGTTGTTGCTGGCCGGCTATCTCGGAGGCGAACGGATCGATGCGATCTATTCGAGCCCGCTCCGTCGCGCCCAGGAAACGGCACGACCGACAGCTGAGCAGTTCGGGCTGGGGATCACCACGATCGATGGTGTCGCCGAGTTCGATCGCGAGTCGTCGGAATACGTTCCGGTCGAGGAGCTGCGGGCATCCGGTGATCCGAAGTTCCTCCAGATCACGGATGGTTTCTGGTCGAACCCCGAACTGATCGAGCCATTCGAGCGACTCGTCATCACCACGATCGACGAGGTCATCGTGCGACATCCCGGGGAGCGAGTGATGATCTCCTGCCACGCCGGTGTGATCAACCTGTACCTCGGCGCCGTGTTGGGATTGGCGGCCAACAGGCGCGGGTTCTTCTACCCGAACTACACGTCGATCAACCGGGTGATCGCCGGCCGGCATGGCCATCGGTCGATCCTGACGGTCAATGAAACCGGACACCTACGCAACAGTGGCCTGCCGATGGGCCTCCACCAGAAGGGCTGACCAGCCATGACCACATCAACAACGCCGATCGATGATCTGCGAGCGTTCCTCGACAGCTCGCCGTCACCGTTCCATGTCGCACACACCGCCGCCCGACGGCTCACGCTGGCCGGATTCGAAGGCGTTGTCGATGGCGCCGACTGGAGCGAGTTGCCAGCCAACGGATACCTGATTCGCGATGGAGCGATCGCGGCGTGGCGAATGCCATCCGGATCGGCCTCCTCAGCCGGCTTCCGAATCGTCGGTGCCCACACCGATTCGCCGTGCCTTCGTGTGAAGCCCCACCCAGATGGCGGCGGCTTCGGGTGGAAGCAACTCCACGTCGAGGTGTACGGAGGGATCCTCAACAACTCATGGCTGGACCGCGATCTCGGGATCGCCGGCCGGTTGACACTCGCCGACGGCAGCAACGTGCTGGTCGACGTGCGTCGCCCGATTGCGCGAGTCCCACAACTCGCAGTGCACCTCGATCGGTCCGTGAACGACGGACTCAAGTTGGATACGCAACAGCACCTCCAGCCGATCTGGGCAACCGGCCATGCCTCGAGCGGTGAGTTCGCGCGTTGGATCGCCGGCGAGGCGGGATGCGACACGCCCGTGTTCTGGGAACTCGGGCTCTACGACGTGCAACCCGCCGCGCTGCTCGGAGCGGACGCCTCGCTGCTGGCGAGCGGCCGGCTCGACAATCAACTCTCCTGCTGGGCCGCCGTCGATGCACTGATCGCCGCCGAACCTGCGGATGCGACCGCCTTGATCGTGCTCAACGACCACGAGGAAGTCGGTTCCGATTCGACAACCGGGGCCTCTGGCCCATTGCTCGAACGCATACTGGAACGTCACGTGCTGGCTCGCGGTGGTGGTCGGGAGGATTTGCTGCGGGCACTCAGCGGATCCACGTGCATCTCCGCCGACAATGCCCACGCCGTGCACCCGAACTACGTCGATCGCCATGATCCCGCCCACCGCCCGCTCGTCAATGCGGGGCCGGCGATCAAGATCAACAGCAACCAGCGGTACGCCACCTCGTCGAGCACGGCCGCCATGTTCCGTCGAGCCTGCGAGGCCGCAAACGTCCCGTATCAGGTATTCGTGTCTCGTAACAACGTGCCGTGTGGATCGACGATCGGCCCGATCACGGCGACGCGGCTCGGGATCGACACGGTTGACGTCGGCATTCCACAACTGTCGATGCACTCGGCGAGAGAACTGTGTGGGGTGATCGATCCACCGTCGATGGCGTCAGCCCTGCGGGCAGCCTTCTCGATGTGAACGCTCGACGTGTTTGACTGTCTCGATGATGACGACGCAGACCGTGCTCGAACATCACGGCGTCGAGGTGCCGACGACCGTCTACACACCAGACCCCGGCGGTCCACACCCGGCAGTCGTGCTGGCGGCCGAGGCCTATGGCGTCAACGAGTTCACCCGCCAGGTTGCGTACCGGCTCGCCGAGCAGGGCTACGTCGTCGTGGTGCCCGATTACTACCGGGGCGACGGCCTCACGAAACCTGACGACTACTCCGACTTCACCGAAGTCATGCAGTTCATCGGCGAGCTCGACTTCACCGGCGCAACCAACGACGTGTTGTCGGCGATCGCCTATGCCCGAACACTGCCACAAGTCGACAACGAACGGATCGCCGTTTGGGGATACTGCACCGGGGGAACACTGGCGATGTTGGCGGCGTCGCTCGACCGAAACCTGAGCGCCGCGGTCTGGTTCTTCCCGAGCCAGCCGACGTTCGCCGAGCTCACTCCCGCTCACCCGGTCCACCCGGTCGATCTGCTCTGGAGCATCACGTGCCCGGTGCTCGTGATCTACGGCGACGCCGATCCGATCGGGCCGCCCGAGTTCATCGCCGACCTGACGAATCGCTTCGAGCGTTGGGGCATCGACCATCAGATCAACATCTATCCCGGCGCAGGTCACGCCTTCAGCGCTCCGGTCGCACCGTTGCGCCATGACGCCGCCGACGCGGCTTCGTGGGTCGACGCGCTCGACTTTCTCGCCCGCCGTCAATCGATCGGGTAGTCCCACGGAACCTTGGTCATCGCCAGATCGAACAGCCGCTGCAGTTCGGCGTGCAGCAGTTCGGTCTGCTCGCGGTAGACCGCACGTTGGATCCGCTCGCCGTCGAGTGCGTTCGGGGGCATGATCGGCGGACCGATCTCGATGTGGACCTTCCTGGGAAAGATGAACTTGGCTTTCTTCGGCATCACCTTCTCCGAGCCGCCGATACCGACCGGAACGATCGGCACGCCGGCCTTGATCGCCACGTAGACGGCGCCGTCGAACAGCGGCTGGACGATCGGCCCCGACTTGCGTTCGCCCTCAGGAAACAGGACAAGGACGTCGCCGCCCTTGAGCACGTCGATTGCTCGCCTCAATGCTTCGCGATCGACTGCACCCCTCGTCACGGGGAATGAACCGAGTGCGGAAAGGACCCATCCGAACTGGCGGTTCTTCCACATCGAGTCCTTGCCCATGAAGCGCATCCGCTCGCTGCGCACGCATCCGGCGATCGGCGTGTCGACGTACGACCGATGCACCGGCGCGAGTACGAACGCCCCGCTCTTGGGGAGGTTGTGGCGACCGTTGATCGTCATCCGTGTGTACAGCCGGATCGGCGAGACGACCAGGCACCAGGCGAACCGGTAGAAGATCCTGCTGGCGAGACTGTTCCCGGCCAAGAAGGTTTCGGGCTTGCTCATGGGATCAGCCCCATGATCCGATCGAGCACCTCGTCGACCGTCAGGCCCGTGGTATCGACGACGATCGCGTCGTCGGTCTCCGTCAGCGGGCTGTGCTCACGACTCGAATCCTTGCGATCGCGTTCGATGATCGACGCCTCGACCTCGTCGACGTCCCCGCCGATCTCCATCACTCTGCGCTCGGCCCTGGTACGCGGGGAGGCGGTGATGAAGAGCTTCAAGTCGGCATCGGGAAACACGACCGACCCGATGTCGCGCCCCTCGACCACGCCGCCGCCGCGCTCGGCGACCCACCGCCGCTGTCGGTCGACGAGGACTGCTCGAACTCCGGGATTTGCTGCGACCTGGGAAACCGCCTCGGTCACCTCGCGACCGCGGATCGCCTGGGTCGCGTCGACGCCGTCGACGATCACCTCGCCGTCGACGACGCTGATGTCGACATCAGGTGCCATCGATGCAACCTCGTCGAGATCACCTTCGACGACGCCGCGTCGAAGCGCGGCGAACGTCATCGCGCGGTACATCGCCCCGGTGTCGAGGTACTCCAGTCCGAGCCGTTCGGCGAGTGCTCGGCCGACGGTGCTCTTGCCGGCGCCCGCCGGTCCGTCGATGGCGACGATGATCGCCGTCTTGGTGTTGTTCACCATGACGTGCCCAGTGGCCGACCCTCGTCGTAGCCGGCGGCACTCTGCACGCCGACGACGGCGCGTTCGTGGAACTCCGGAATCGTCCTGGCCCCGGCGTAGGTGCACGACGAACGCACACCCGCGACGACTTGGTCGATGATGTCCTCGACCCCCGGGCGCTCGGGGTCGAGATACATCCGTGCCGTGCTGATCCCCTCTTCGAACAATTCCTTGCGAGCCCGTTCGATGTCGGTTTCGGAACGAGTTCGGTTCTTGACAGCTCGGTTCGACGCCATCCCGAAGCTTTCCTTGTACAGCCGGCCATCGGTGTCACGCAACGTGTCGGCCGCCGACTCGTGGGTTCCGGCCAACCACGAACCGAACATCACGTTGGCCGCCCCGCCCGCCAGCGCGAGCGCCACGTCGCGTGGAAACCGCACACCGCCATCGGCCCAGATGTGCTTCCCCAACCGAGCGGCTTCCTCAGCACATTCGACGACCGCCGAGAACTGCGGGCGGCCGACCCCGGTCATCATCCGCGTGGTACACATCGCTCCGGGTCCGACGCCGACCTTCACGATGTCGGCACCTGCTTCGATCAACTCGCGGGTCCCGTCGGCGGTCACCACGTTGCCGGCCACGATCGGCGCATTCGGACAGGCCGCTCGGACCGACTCGACGACGTCGAGCATCCGGCGTTGGTGCCCGTGGGCGGTGTCGATCACCAGCACGTCGACGCCCATCCGCACCAGCGCCTCGGCCCGACCGACCGGATCGGAATTGATTCCTACGGCGACAGCGATCAACAACTTGCCGTCGGCATCGACCGCCGGGCGGTAGATCGTCGAGCGCAACGCTCCGATCCTGGTCAGGAGGCCGAGCAGGTGCCCATCGCCGTTGACGACAGGAGCGAGCGTTCGACGCGCCCCGTTGAGCCGATCGAACGCCGCTTCCGCCGTGATGTCGAAGGGCAGCGTGTCCAACTCGGTGCTCATCACGTGCTGCAACTGCGTGAAGCGGTCAAAACCGACGGCGTCCGTCTCGGTGAAGACGCCGATCGGGCTGCCGTCGTCGTCGATGACGATCACGGCACCATGTGCCCGCTTGTGGATCAGGCTCAACGCCTCGCCGACCGTATTGGCCGGTGACAACGTGATCGGCGTCTCGAACACCGTGTGACGGCTCTTGACCGAGCCGACGACCATCTCGATCACGTCGATCGGAATGTCCTGCGGGAGCACGGCGACACCGCCGCGGCGGGCGACCACCTCTGCCATTCGCCGACCGGCGATCGCCGTCATGTTGGCGACCACGAGCGGGATCGTCGTCCCGATCCCATCCGGCGTGGTGAGGTCGACGCCGAAACGTGAGCCAACCGACGAGAGGCTCGGCACCATGAAGACGTCGTTGTACGTGAGGTTGTGACCTGGATTTTCCTGGAGCATGCGCATCGTTGTGAATCCTGACCCCGGTGGTGGTAGCGGCCACAGGATAACGGGAGCACGCCAGCGCATACGCTGGCAGCGTGACTCTCGATTTCGACGATTCGGCGACGCCGATCATGCTCGTCCACGGTTGGGGAGGTTCCTTCACGTCGACGTGGCAACGGTCCGGATTCACGGCGCTGCTGGCCGATGCCGGCAGGCCCGTGATCGGGGTCGATCTGCTCGGGCACGGCACCGCCCCGAAACCCCATGATCCGACCGCGTATGCCGATCTCACACTCCGTGTTCTCGAAGTGCTCCCCGATCGTCCGATCGACGCAGTCGGGTTCTCCCTCGGGGCGATGACATTGCTGCTGGCCGCGATCGACCAACCCGGCCGATTCCGACGGCTGGTGCTTGCCGGCATCGGGCGCAACGTCTTCGAACGCGACGACGAAGCGACGCAACGGATCATCGATGCTGTCGAAGGTGGTGGTGATGCCGACGACAACCACGCTCGGCTGTTCTCGCAATACGCGTCGCAGGTCGACAACGATCCGTTGGCTCTGGCCGCCTTGCTCCGGCGAACATCGTCCCAGCCGATCACCGACGCCATGCTGGCCCGTGTGGCGTGCCCCGTCCTGGTCGCGGTTGGTGACCGGGACTTCGTCCTTCCTGCAGATCGGCTGGTCGAGGCACTGCCTGATGCGACCCTGAAGATCCTGCGCCGCACCGACCACTTCGCCACGCCGGAGTCGTTCGACTTCATCGACGCTGCGCTCGAGTTCCTCGATGCGATTCCCTGCTGATCTGATCACGACCGATATCGAGTTGGCACTCGAGCGGCTGCGGGCGGGCGGTCTCGTGGCGATTCCCACGGAGACCGTCTACGGGCTGGCGGCCGACGCCGAACGATCCGATGCGGTCGCCCGGATCTTCGCCATCAAGGGTCGCCCGTCGAGCCACCCGTTGATCGTTCACGTGGCGGACCAGGACCACCTCGAGGGCTGGGTGGGGTCGATCTCCGATCACGCCAGAACGCTGGCAGAGGTCTGTTGGCCCGGACCGTTGACGATGCTCTTGCCGCGGGGCCGGCGGGTTCTCGACGAGGTGACCGGTGGACGCGCCAGCGTCGGGGTGCGCGTCCCGAGCCACCCGAGCACGTTCGAACTGCTGACCCGGTTCGGCGGTGGGGTCGCCGCCCCCTCCGCCAATCGGTTCGGCAAGGTCAGCCCGACCACGGCCGAACACGTCCTCGACGATCTCGGGGCATTGCTCGATCCGTCGAGGGATGTGATCTTGGACGGCGGCGCCTGCCCGGTCGGGGTCGAGAGCACGATCATCGATCTCACCGTCACGCCGCCGCAACTCCTCAGGGCTGGGGCGATCACCGGTGACGACATCGCCCGGATCCTCGAGATCCCGATCGGCAGGGCCGCCGGGCAGAGCCGAGCGAGCGGCATGCTCGCCTCTCATTATTCGCCCGAATGCACGGTGTTGCTCGTCGATGACATCGAGCGTGCCACCGCAGCGCTCGACCAGCGATCGGCCGGCGGCCAACGGGTGCGGATCCTCGACCGGACGAACGACCTCGTCGTCGCTGCCCGCCAGCTCTACAACGACCTCCGCGAGGCGGACCGGGCCGGACTCGACGCCCTGATCGTGGTGATGCCGCCAGCGGCAGGGATCGGGCACGCACTGCGCGATCGTCTCACCAAGGCAGCTGCCGGCGGCTAACCCAGCGTCTCCCAGTCGAGGTCGTTCAACGCCGCAATCCAAGTGTCACGGACGAGTTCGATGTCGATCGGGGGCTGCCCTGGCTCGTTGGCGATCTCGATGCTGATCGTCGATGCCCCGGCATCCGGAACCAGGGAAAGCCGGCACCAGCACGCCAATGGAGGCATCATGATCGTCTCCAGCACATAGGGCGGCTCGTCGTCGACCACGTCACCCAGCGTTGCAGCCACGGCCAGGAGCGCCTCGAACGCCTGGACCGGGAGCGCTTCGACCGTGAACGACGGGTGATCCTCGCTCACCCGATCAGGCCCGGTGTGCGGGCGCTCGGGCGCTCCAGCGCCATCGCGATTCGTCTCGACGAGTACTCGAGCGGCGTCGGCGGCAGCATTGATGACCTGCATCTCTGCGACCGAGCCCCCGACGTCCGGGTGAGCCGACTTGGCGAGATTTCGCCGGGCACCGGCAATCTCAGAGGCGCTGGCGTCGTCCGGGAGGCCAAGAATCTCGAACGGATCGGCACCAACCATCAAAGCGACCGTAACGATTCGATCAGGGGAATGGTTGTATGGACACACAAATTCCATCTACGCTGTGCGGACCTAACAGGCGAGGCAATCCCGCCTCACCAATTCAGGGGGAGATCAACACATGCAGAATTCACGCGTGCGCCGCGTAGGCGCTCTGCTCGTTGGCCTGTCTCTCGTTGCCGCAGCATGCGGCGACGATGAGAAAGTCGCCGACGAGCCCACGGTTTCAGACACGGCCACCGCATCAGCGGATGTCACCACACCGGAGACAACGCCAGAAACGACACCAGAAACGACACCGGTGACCGAGCCGTCGAGCTCCGCAGCCGCCGGCGGCGAGCTGGCAGGGATGAAGGGCACGACGCCGAAGGGCGCCGACGTCTCGGCATGGATCCCCGCCGTTGACGAGTTCTGGCAAGCAGAGGGCAACGCCGCGCTGGAAGACTTCAACTATGCCGCCGAGTCGTATGACGCCGCGATCGTGATCGCACTCGCCGTCGAGAAGTCCGGCACTGACGGGTCGGCACACGCCGGCGAGATCGTCGGAATCACGGGCGTCGGCGAGAAGTGCACCAGCTTCGCTGCGTGCCTCGAGATCATCAAGGCCGGCGGAGACCCCGACTACGAAGGTATCTCGGGCCCGCACGACTTCAACGGCAACGGCGAGCCGCTCAAGGGCTCGTACGCTGTCTTGACCTTCGAGGAGACGAACCGCATCTCGGCCGATGAGACCCTGATCACCGCCGAGGCTCCGGCCTCGACGATCGTCGACCTGGTTCCGGTTGGCGTCCCCCGCGAGGGCGACGGTGTGCTCAAGATCGGCTCGCTGCTCCCGGAAACGGGCAGCCTGGCGTTCCTCGGCGCACCCGAGTTCGCTGGCCTCGAGTTTGCCATCGCTGAGATCAATGCAGCAGGTGGCGTGCTCGGGAAGCCTGTCGAGTACAGCCAGGGCGACTCGGGCGACACCAGCACCGACACCGCAACCATCACCGCTACCCGCCTGCTCGGCGAGGGCGTTGACGCGATCATCGGGGCCGCATCGTCCGGCGTGACCTTGACCGTGATCGACCAGATCACGGCAGCGGGCGTCACCATGTTCAGCCCGGCCAACACCAGCCCGGCGCTGTCGTCGTACGACGACAAGGGCCTGTACTTCCGCAACGCGCCGCCGGACGGCCTGCAAGGTGCGATCGTGGCAGGTCTGGTCACTGACGATGGCAACGCATCGGCGTACATCCTCAACCTCGATGACTCGTACGGCAACGGCATCGCCAACGTCGTCGCCGCAGTGCTCGAGGAGTCCGGTGTCACCGTGCTCGGCCAGAAGGCGTACGACCCGACCGCAGCGTCATTCGACGCCGAAGTGGCCGAAGTCGTTGCCGCTGACCCGGACGCCGTCGTGCTGATTTCGTTCGACGAGGGCAGCCGAATCCTGCGCACCATGGTTGAGCAGGGCATCGGACCGACCGTCAAGAACTTCTACGGCACCGATGGCAACATGGGTAACGCACTCGGCGAGAACTTCGACGCCGGCAAGTGATCAACCGCAAGTGAACAACTGAGGGGCTCACGCCCTTCGAGCAAGCGATAGCAATGAGAACGGCCCCGGGGGAGACCCCGGGGCCGTTCCCGCGAACTGGGACCATCGGACCGAGCACAAACGGGCAGTCGTGACGAGCGCAAGTACGACCGATACAACCGGTCGACGACCTAGTTCGACGGAGTCGCTCAGCCACCGGTTGCGCGGGCGAGCGTGCCGAGATACAACTCGATCACGTTCGGGTCGGACAACAGGTCGCGGCCCTTCCCCGTGTATGCATTCTGGCCCTGATCGAGGACATAGCCGCGATTCACCACCTGCAGGCACCGCCGCGCATTCTGCTCGACCATCAAGATCGCCACGCCCTCTTGATTGATCGTGCGACAGCGCACGAAGACCTCGTCCTGCAGCGCCGGCGAGAGACCGGCAGACGGCTCGTCGAGGAGGAGCACCTGGGGGTCCATCATCAGGGCGCGACCCATCGCAACCATCTGACGCTCGCCTCCAGAGAGTGCTCCGGCGCGTTGCGCTGCTCGTTCGCCGAGCCGAGGGAACAAGGTGGTCACGTACTCGAATCGATCGGGGAACAATGACGGGGAGAGAAAGCACCCCATCTCCAGGTTCTCCTTGACGGTCAGGCTTGGAAAGACGTTTCGAACCTGTGGGACGTACCCGACACCGAGCGCGACCAGTTCGTGGGCCTGCCGTCCGGTGATGTCCTTGCCGTCGAGCGTCACCTTGCCCGACCGAACCGAGCACTGCCCGAGAACCGCCTTCAGGAGCGTCGACTTGCCAGCGCCGTTGGGGCCGATGATGCCGACGAACTCACCGGGATACACGCTGAGATTGCAGCCGTTCAGAATGTTGACTTCGGGAACGTATCCGGCGACGAGGTCGGTGGCGTTGAGCACGGGCGCTTGCGTCGGCTCGCTCGGCTTGGTGCCAGGCGCGGCTGAAACGTCGGCGTCGGAAGGCTTCCATTCCTCGCTCATAGCTCGTCCTCGAGCAACGACATACCCTGATGAGTTCCGAGGTAGGCGTCGATCACGGCTGTGTTCGACGAGATCTGGTCGGGGGTGCCTTCGGCGATCAACCGGCCTTCGGCCATCACGACCACCCAATCGGAGATGTCGTGGACCATGTCCATGTCGTGTTCCACGAACAGCACGGTCATCCCTTCGTCTCGCAGCCCGCGGACATGTTGGTTGAGGCTTTGTTTGAGTGCAGGGTTGACACCGGCCATCGGTTCGTCGAGCATCACCAAGGTCGGATTGGTCATCAGCGCTCGCGCCATTTCGAGCAGCTTTCGTTGGCCTCCGGAAAGAGCTCCGGCATACTCGTCGCGCATGTGGGCGAGGTTGAACCGAGCCAACAACTCGTCGGCGCGCTGCTCGATCTCGGCCTCCTGGGCCTTCCATGTCATCGGGAACAGCCCATTCCACCATTTCTCGCCACGCTGCCCGCCGGCACCGAGTTTCATGTTCTCGATCACGGGCAACTTCGTCAGGCTTTTCGTCAACTGGAAGGTGCGGACCATGCCTCGCGTCGCCATTCGATGCGGAGGCACGCCCTCCATCGACTGTCCGTCGAACGACCAACGTCCGTCGTCCGGCTGGTCGAAGCCGGTCATCAGATTGAAGAATGTCGTCTTTCCCGCACCATTCGGGCCGATCAGCGCCGTGATCGATCCACGTTGGACCTCCAGATGGGCCACATCGACGGCCAGGATGCCACCGAACTGGCGACGCACGTTGCTGGCCTGAAGGATCGGATCGGGCTTTGGTGCCCCTGGAGTGGGGGCGACACCGGAGAGCGCCGCTCGGGCGCCCATGGCGAACTCGGAGAGGTTCGAAACCGGGAGGGAATCAGCGTCCTTCAAAGGCCATCTCCTTCCGGTTGCCGAACAATCCCTGCGGTCGGAAAACCATCAGACCGACCAGCAACGTCCCCATGATGATGAACACTACGGGCCCGACCGCGGTCGATTCGATGATCGTGGTTCCACGCCACCGGACTGGCTTGTCCGCCACGATCTCGCGCAGGAGGCTGTCGACGAACGCATAGATCGCCCAGAACAGCATCGGTCCGATGATCGAGCCGGACACCTTGGCGACACCACCGAGCACCAAGCCGGTCAGGACGTAGAACGTGAGGTCGCGGCTGAAGTTGTCGGGCTGCACGTTGGCGGTTCCAACCGCGAGGATCATGCCGCCAAACGTGCCGATCACGCCGCCCAGGATCAACGCTTGCATCTTGTAGCTGTAGACGTTCTTGCCCAGGCTGCGGACCGCGTCCTCGTCTTCACGAATCGCTTTCAGGACGCGCCCCCACGGGCTCTTCATCAACAACCACACGATCGTCCCGAAGATCGCCACCAACGTCCATCCGACGATCAGCACCCACAGTCTCTGGCCCGAGAACTTGAACACCCAGAACCCATATTCCTTGGCGGGCTGCAAACCGAGATCGATACCCACCTGCTGGAAGGACTTGGCGAAGTCCTTGAGACCATCGGTTCCTCCGAACTGACCTCGGAACTTGACCGATCGCACCACGAGACGCACGATCTCGGCGGCCGCGATCGTGACAATCGCCAGATAGTCGGCTCGCAATCGAAGCGCAGGCACGCCCATGAGGAGTCCAAGAAACACGGAGTACCCGATCCCGATCCCGATCCCCCACCACATCGAGATCCCCATCACCGAGACCGTCTGACCGAGCCCGTACGCCCCGGCCGCCATGAACCCGGCCTGACCGAAGTTCAACAGGCCCGTGTACCCGAATTGGATGTTCAAACCAATCGCCGCGATCACGTAATAGCAGGCATTGAATCCGACGAACTGAACGGCTGTGTTCTGGAGTACATCTGAGAAATTCATCGCTGCTCCTAACCGACTCGCTGCGCTGTGCCAAGAATGCCCTGCGGGCGCACCAACAAGATGAGGATCAAGAGCAGCAGCGCAGGGGCGGTCTTGAGCTCGGTCGGGAATCCCGGTATCAACGTGATCGTCTCGACCATCATGCCGATCACGAATCCACCGACCAGCGCGCCATACGCGCTGCCGAGTCCACCGAGCGTGATCCCGGCGAACATCAAGAACAACAACGACGTCCCCATGTCCCATGCAACTTGCTCGTCGAGTCCTCGGAAGATCCCTCCGAGCGCTGCCAGGGCACCACCGGCGATCCAGATGATGCGAATCACCTTGGCGCTGTCGATCCCGGTTGCCGACGCCAAGTCGACGTTGTCGCTGACCGCCCTGGTTGCCTTACCCAGGCGCGTGTACTGCAGCGTCGACGCCACAGCGACCAACACGATGATCGCAAGAATGGTGACGATCAGGTCACGTGGTGTGATCACGACCGGACCGATCTTTTTCCCGACCTGGTTGGTGTAGTTCAGATACGGCTTGTCGCGGCCACCGAACCGCCAGAGATAGATGTTCTTGAGAACGATCGAGAGCCCGACGGTGATCACCATCTGTGAGATCAGTCCGACGCCACGTTTACGCAACTTGGAGAACCCGAATGCGTTGAGGAAGTACCCGAACAAACCACCTGCGGCGACGGCGATCGGCGCGGCGATCAAGATGTGGAGTCCCTTGTCGTTCAAGACGTACGCAAACATCGCACCGAACGTCACCATCTCACCATGGGCGAAGTTGGTCAGGCCGGTCGTGCCGAAGATCAACGACAGGCCGACGGAACACATGGCGATGATCAAGCCCAGCCGGATACCATCGGCAATCCGCTGCGATACCCGGTCGACCCCGGACTGCGCCTCACTTTGGCTCTTGCCCAGGAAGAAGTTCACGACCTTGGTGTTGGTGATGAACGCTTCTGCCAGCACGCTCTGCTCCGCGACCGCGTCGGCCGCCAGCGCCGAACCTTCCGGAAGTGTCGACTCGTCGAGCTTGACGAGATAGTCAGCCTTTTCGGGGAGCGGAATCAGTGCCACGCCCTTCTCGTCGGTGACCGCCGAGCCGACCTCGTTGCCAGCCTCGTCGAAGACCGTGATCGTCACCCCAGGCACAGGCTGATTGTTGGCCTTGCCGTTGGCGTCTCTGACCTGATCCTTGACCTGCGCCTTGATCGCGATCTCCGCCTCCTGGGCGGACGCGTGCTGACCACCGAAAACGATCGCAAGCGCAGCGAGTAGCCCGCACAGCGTTCGCAGCACGGTGATTCCACGGATCGGGTGGTGGTCTCGCCACCGGGCAGGCTGCTGCATTGGGCGGCAGTATAGACACACCTGGGACGCAGGCTAAATAACTGCCGGCCTCGCGATTCTCGTGTCGAGCACCACCCGCGTGGTGACGAACATGATCAGCGTGGCGCCTGCCACATGGATTCCCACCAGCGCGGCTGGGACTTCGTTGAAATACTGGATGTAGCCGACGGCCGCTTGCAGCGCGCCGACGAAGATCCACATCGACATCACGTTGGCGAGGGCGGCTCGATCGCCAGGGTGGGACCGAATCCTCCACGCGATCAGCAGCGCTACCGCCAGTGCGATCGTCACCGTCGTCCCGTGAATTCGAGCAATCGTCGGGATCGCAACGTCGAGCCGTTCGGCATCCTCGTCTCCTGCGTGGGGCCCTGCGCCGGTCACGATCGTTCCTGTGAAGACGGCGATCGCCATCACCCCGAACAGCAACCAGGTCAACCGTTCGGACGGCCGGGAGACAGCCGGTACACGGATCGCGTCGTCCGCCTCACCCGCCCGACGAACCAGCACTGTTGCTGTCACGATCAACGCCATCGACAGCAACAGGTGGCCTTGGATCAACATCGGATGGAGGTCGTACTTGACGGAGATCCCTCCCAGCACGGCGTTCCCGACCACCCCGGCAACGAGACCCCACGACAAGATCGTGAGATCGCGCCTGCGGGGTACCCGGAACATCGAAGCCAGAACGGCGGCGATCACCGCAACGCCGACGACGCCCGTGAACAGCCGGTTGATCTGTTCGATCGCGGCATGCTTGGACGAAACGTCGATCAGCTTCGTGCTGCTGCAGCGCGGCCAGTCGTCACAACCGAGCCCGCTGTTCGTGAGCCGTACGGCGGCACCCGTCACGATGATGATCGCCAACGCGATCAAGGCGCCGACGGCGACCACCCGGTACTGACGCGGCGACACCTGCATGATCGCCCAGCCTACGAAGCATGTCGCCGGTCAGCTGAGATTGATGTAGATCTGCTTGCTCTCGAGATAGGCATCGAGTGCGTACGGTCCGAGCTCGCGGCCGATCCCACTGTGTTTGTAGCCACCCCACATCGTCTCGCTCGGTGCCGGTTGGCTGTCGTTGATCCAGACAACACCTGCTCGAATCGAGCGTGCCGTTCGCAACGCCAATCCGATGTCGCGGGTCCAGATCGCGGCCGCCAGGCCGTAGTCGGTGTCGTTCGCTTGGCGAACGACGTCGTCGATCTCCGTGAAAGGAATCACGGTCGCCACAGGCCCGAAGATCTCCTCACGCGCGATCAGCGTGTCGTTGGTCGCCTCGAAGATCGTCGGCGGTACGAAGTACCCGCCGGCCAACGCTGGGTCGGACGGCCGGTTCCCGGCGTACACGAGACGTGCGCCGGCATCAGCCGATCCGGCATCGATGTACCCCTGAACACGATCGCGCTGACGTCCCGAGACGAGCGGGCCCATCGTGGTGTCAGGGTCCATGCCGGATCCCAACTTCATGTCATCAGCGAAATCGGCCATACCGTTCAGCACGTCGTCGTACACCGAGCGATGCACGAAGACCCGACTGCCCGCCGAGCAGACTTCACCCTGGTTGCCGAAAATTCCCATCGACGTGCCGGGGATGGCGCGATCAAGGGCGGCGTCGGCGAACACGATGTTCGGACTCTTGCCGCCGAGTTCCAGCGTCACCCGCTTCAGTTGGTCGGCGCACGTGCGTTGAATGTGCTGCCCGATTGCTTTCGAACCGGTGAACGAGATCTTGTCGACCCCCGGGTTCGTCAGGAGGGCCGCCCCGGCCTCGTTCCCGAAGCCCGTGAGCACGTTGAAGACGCCCGCCGGCAGGCCGGCCTGCTCGACGATCGCAGCCATCCGCAACGCTGTCAGCGGTGTCTGCTCAGCCGGTTTGAGCACCACCGTGCAGCCCGCCGCGAGAGCGGGTGCGACCTTCTGCGCGGCCATCAGCATGGGGTAGTTCCAGGGCACGATCAAGGCGCACACGCCGACCGGTTCTTTCACGACCAGGCTCATCGCGTCAGGGCCGACGGGCGGGATGTCTCCGGAGATCTTGGTCGCCCACCCTGCGTAGTACTCGAACATGAAGGCGACTTCGTCGATGTCGTACAGTGCATCAGCGATCGGTTTCCCGCAATCGTGAACTTCTCGTTCGGCCAGTTCCTGTCGCTGCTCACGGACGAGTTCGGCGATTCGGAACATCAAGCGGGCACGATCTCGTTCCGCCACGGCGCTCCCCCACGTGCCATCGTCGAAGGCTCGTCGGGCGGCAGCCACAGCGGCGTCGGCGTCGGCCGCGAGCGCGCGAGGGACCGAGGCGATCACCGCTCCCGTCGCCGGATCGAACGTGTCGAAAACGCCGCCGTCACGGGCATCGACCCATCTGCCGTCGATGTACATCTGGAGCTGCTCAGCCATGAACTGCAAGGTAGCCGAACGGGCTCTGGGCGGATCAATGACTGCGGTGATCGTGTGGAACGTGTTCCAGATTCGACATCGAGGTCAGGCTGAACGTGAACCCGCCGTGGACGGGCACGGCCGTGAGGCGACTGATCGAGGCATGCCCGAGGCGAAAGCGTTCCCACTCCCACGGCGTCGGATCGAAACCGAGCAGATGGCCGATCGTCACCGCGTTCGTACCGCCGTGAGCAACCAGCGCGATCCTGCGACCCGGCTCCGCGATCCTCCACTGGGCGATGTCGTGCTCGATCCGGTGCGCCCCCCGCTCGGTCATGAAACGGGCGGCACCGGCATGAATCCGTTGGGTGAACGCCCTCGCCGACTCTCCGCCGATCAGCCCGTGCCAGCGGTCGTCGACAGGGCGCCCGGCGAGTTCCTGGTACAGCGCTTCGGCATGATCGGACGGCGTTCCATGCCAATCAGGGTCGCGGATCTCCTCCAGCCAGGGTTCGATCACTTCTTGGCGTCCCACCAATTTGTTCAACGGCTCCGCTGTTTGTCGCGCGCGAGTCAGCGGCGAAACGAGCACCTCGTCGAAATGCTCATCGCGGAGCGCTTCAGCCATCCACTCGGCCTGACGACGACCGAGCTCGGTCAAGGGCGGATCGGCGACGTTCAATCCATCACGAACCCACTCCGGCTGGCCATGTCGAATCAGGACGATCTCCACGCTGGTGACGGTACTCTCCCGAACCGTGAGTGCACCCGGATGGTTTCCTGACCCGTTAGGTCGCCACGAGCATCGCTATTTCAACGGCGAATCGTGGACGGCCGACGTCTCCGACGGCGGACATCGTCTGATCGACCCGCTCGGAATCACGTCGATCGCCCAGCCAACGCCGAACGCCGGCAATCGGCCGGCAACAGCGGCAATGACGTTGGGGCTGATCGGGGCGTTCCTGGCCTGGATCCCTCTTCTCGTCGTGATCGGTCTGATCCTCGCCATCCTGGCGCTGATCTTCGGGGTCAAGGGCCTCCGAAAGTCGCGCCTCGTCGGAACCGGACGCGGGTTCGCGATCACCGGGTTGATCACCGGCGTCGCCGCACTCTTGCTGTGCGTGATCGGAGCGATCTGGTCCGTGCAGGTGGTCGCCGAGTTCGTCGATTTCATCGAACCGGGGCCGCTCCGAGTCGAGGTCACGAGCTGCCAGATGACGGACACCGGGATCGTGATCGAGGGTGAGTTGACGAACCTGAGCGACAAGACCCGCACCTACACCGTGTATGGATGGATCCAATCGCCGGCCAGCGAGCGGGGGGCCGACATGGTCGTCGAAATCGAACGCGTCCCCGCGGGCACGCTGGTGCCGTTCACGCTGCAGCGGTTCCGCGCCGGTCAACCAGGATCGTGCCGAGCCGATCTCGATGTCCAAGGGCCTCGCCCGTACGGGATCGAAATCGAGCGGATCAAGGACTGACATGTCCAAGCGGATCACGCTTCGAATCCTGTTGGCGATCGGTGCTGCGTGCTTCGTCGCATTCTGGACCTGGGCATTGTTCTTCGCATCGAAAGAGGCGGTCAACAAGATCGGCGACCGACAATGGGCGCAACGTGCCCAGAGCATCTGTGAACAGTCGATCCCGAAACTCGAAGCACTCGCCGATTACCGAACGATCGTCGACGTCGGTCCTGAGATCATCGCCGAGCGGGCCGAACTGGTCGATCAATCGACCGACATCTTGGAGTCGATGCTGGACGATGTCGTGGCGCTCCGGCCAACCGACGACAAGGGCATGGCGATCGTGCCTGATTGGGAGGCCGAGTACCGAACACTGCTCGGCGATCGCCATGAGTACGCCGACGACTTGCGCCGAACCGGCAAGAACTTGGCGTTCTACGAGACGGCAGTCGGTGGACTACCGATCACCGAGCGACTCGAGACCTTCGCGGGCGACAACGACATGCCGGCCTGCTCCCCACCTCGCGACCTGAGCCGTTGACCTTGGCGACGTCCGTCAGGTCGGCGGCCGATCCTGACTGGTGCGCCTGATCACCTTGGCGGGAGCCCCGACGGCAACGCAGTAATCGGGAATCACTCCGGTCACGACGCTGTTGGCGCCGATCACGACGTGCCGGCCGATCTGCGCACCTGGCAACACCACCGTCCCGTGCCCGAGCCACGAACCATCGCCGATCGTGACCGGTTGCTCAGGTTGCAACTGTTGTGAGATCGGCAGTTCCGGGTCGTCGTATCCATGATTCTGATCGGTGATGTAGACGTAGTGACCGGTCCAGACGTCGTTCCCGATCTCGATCGCCAGATGACCGACGATCCCGCTGCCACGTCCGATCAGACAGCGGTCACCGATCTTGACGACAGGATCGGTGACGCACTGCTGCCCGGGAACCATCCCGGCGGAGAGCGAGACATGCGGACCGATCATCGTCTCGGAACCGATCTGGATGTACTGCTCGTTCATGATCGTGTTCGGCGGAAAGCAGATCACGCTGCGCCGACCGAACGCCCCGAACCGCTTGCCACGTTTCGTGTCGGGCCCGATCGCCGCCCAGAGCACGGCCACCTCGCGTGCGCGATGGATCACGTCGCCAACAGCGCTCTTGGCCCGACCGATCAGGCGTACCCGCTTCGTGTTCGGGAAGTCGGGCCCTGTCAGCACGTCGCGCACGCTACCGCTGTGTTCGCTACGGTCGTGGCGTGGCAGCGACAAACGACCCTTTCTCATCAGGGTCGCTCACCGACGTCGGGGGAGTCCACGTCGGCCACTTCCAGCGCTCCGGTCGCGGGTGGCAGACCGGGACCACGTCGATCATCGTTCCGGCCGGGGCCGTGGCCGCCGTCGATGTTCGCGGCGGCGGTCCGGGAACCCGAGAGACCGACGCCCTCGATCCACGCAATCTCGTCGACCGGATCCACGGCATCTGCCTCACGGGCGGGAGCGCATACGGACTCTCGGCCGCCGACGGCGTGATCGCCCACCTCGAGCGGCGCCGGCTCGGTGTCCGCGTCGGACCCAGCGCCCATGAAGTCGTCCCAGTCGTCCCCACTGCCGTGATCTTCGATCTCGGTCGCGGCGGAGTGTTCGCCAACCGACCGGGGCCCTCCTTCGGCGAGCGGTCAGCAGCGTCGGCTCGGTCGCGAGACGTCCGCCGCGGCGCCGTCGGGGCGGGAACCGGGGCGCGGGCGGGCGGCTTGCAAGGTGGGATCGGGATGGCCTCTCAGCGGCTCGTGCTCGGCGAGACGTTCGTGACCGTGGCCGCCCTCGCGGTCGTGAACTCGTCGGGCTCGGTGATCGATCCGCGATCCGGACTCCCGTGGGAGTCGCACCCGGCACTCCGACGCCCCACCGCGGAAGACCGCCGCGCATTCGTGTCGGCGACCACCCCTAAGCCGTCGGCACCGTTGAACACGACGATCGGCGTTGTCGCCACGGATACGAACTTGGTCCGCCCAGAGGTTGGGCGGCTCGCCCAATCGGCGCACGATGGGCTGGCCAGAGCGATTCGCCCCGCACATTCGCTGATGGACGGAGACACGATCTTCGGTCTCGCCGTTCCACACAACGATTTGCCGGCCACCAGCTCGGGGCTGATCCGCGATTCGCTCTCGCGAGCCGTGCTGCTCAACCGGTTGTTCGCTGCCGCCGCCGAAGTGTTCGCGGTGGCATGCGCCGACGCCCTGCTGAACGCACGCACGATCGGCGCCGCGATCGCCTACCGAGACGTGTGTCCCTCGGCTTTCCGAGCCGCATCGGTCTAGTCTTTCGCCGCCATGGAGGTCTTCGATTCACCTGCCGCAATGCGTGCATGGTCTCAGGAGCAACGTCTCGGTGGGAGGTCCGTCGGAGTCGTTCCGACGATGGGTGCCCTCCACGACGGGCATCTCGCGCTCGTGGCGGAGGCTCGTTCGCGAGTTGATCGGGTGATCGTCACGATCTTCGTCAATCCGTTGCAGTTCAATCAGTCGACCGATTTCGATGCCTACCCCCGTTCGGTCGACGATGACCTGGCTGCCTGCCAACGAATCGGAGTCGACGCGGTCTACGCCCCCACCGCGGCGACGATGTACCCGACCGGGTTTCAGACACACGTCGAACCCGGCGACCTCGCCGACCAGCTCGAAGGTGCGATGCGACCGGGCCACTTCCGAGGTGTCGCGACGATCGTCACCAAGCTGTTCGGGGCGACTCGACCCGACCTCGCGGTGTTCGGTCAAAAGGACTTCCAGCAGCTCGCAGTCGTGCGCCGAATGGTTGCCGACCTTGACCTCGGGGTCGAGATCATCGGGCTCCCGACGGTGCGCGAAACCGACGGGCTCGCCAAATCGAGCCGCAACGAGCGACTGACCGCGGCAGACCGCAAGGCGGCGGTCTGCATCTCACGCTCGTTGACGGCGGCGCAGCAGTCGTACCGGGCAGGCGAACACGATACGAAGGCACTGGCCGAGGTTGCCTCAGAGGTGATTCGTCAGGAAGCACGAGCGCGGCTCGAGTACCTGGAGGTCGTCGACACCGACACGCTCAGGGCGGTCGAGCGCGTCGATTCCTCCGCAGTGATGCTCGTCGCGGTTTGGTTCGGCGACGTGCGCCTGATCGACAACTGCGTACTGAGCAGCCGCACTGATCAGCGCTGAACCACTCGAGTCGGCGACACGGTCGTACGGCGAGTCGACGTTGTCCAACGCACCCGTCAGCACAATGATCATCACGACACCGTTGAAGATCGCGTGGGCGATGATCGTCGGCCCCAACCGGCGGGCCAGGTACGCCGCCGTGCCGAGGGCGATACCGACGCCGGAGAGAACCAGCGCCAAACCGATGTTTCCCCGACCGCGAACCGGGTCGATGTGAGCCATTCCGAACAGGATCCCTTGGAGACCGACCGCCAATGCGGGAGCCATACGACTCAGGAAACCGCGCAGGATCAGCCCACGGAAGACGATTTCTTCGACAATCGGAGCGGCGATGACCGCCGCGATCACCGTCGCCACGATGTAGGCCCGGTCAGCGCCGAAATCGGATGCGTCCTCGACGTTGCTGCTCAATGGGATCTTGAGGGCAAGGACAACGACGGCGAGGACGAGCTGCGTCCCGATCGCCGCCATCCAGGTGACGGGACCCCATCCTGCGTCGCTCCAACGGAATCTCCATCCGATCGACGAACTCCGGCCGCCTGCCCAACGCTGACGCACGTACCAGGCCCAGACCAAGGACGGCCCGTAACCGAGGGCGACCAGGATCGCCACGTACACGAACACGGGCCAGTCGAACTGGACCAACCAACCGACCAGCGTTTTGGCGGTCACGAGTGATGCGACGAGGACGACGATCGCTCCGATCGACGATGCGATCGGCAGCACCGGGTGCTTCTCGCGTTCGGCGAACGATGGCGCGCCGGTTGCCCAGTCGAGCCCGTCGAAGTATCGGTGGCCGAAACCGATTGGGTCCGGATACCAGCCGGCGGGCGGTGTGGTGGGGGGAGGAAAGTGGTTCATCGCGTTCGGACTGCTTGCGCTCGCCGCAGATTGCATAGCGTAGACATGTGCAACTCGTGTCGGGACGTTCACTCTGGTCCGACGGATTTCCCGACGATCAACGAGTGGCCGCGGCGCCGCTCGGCGGCGACACCGAGGTCGATGTCGCGATCGTCGGAGCCGGATTGACCGGATTGTGGACGGCGGTCGGATTGCTGCAACGCGATCGGTCGCTGCGGGTTGTCCTCCTCGAACGCGAGACGGTCGGCTTCGGGGCGAGTGGTCGCAACGGAGGTTGGTGTTCGGCCCTGCTCCCGATGAGCATGCATCACGTCGCAACTCGTCACGGCGAGCCGGCCGCCGCTCGAATGCAAGCCGCCATGCACCAGACCGTGATCGACGTCGGGCGGTTCGCATCCGACCACGACATCGACTGCGCCTACTCGCGAGGTGGCACGATTCGACTCGCTCGCAATCGACCGCAGATCGAGCGGCTGCGAGCAGACATCGCCGAGTACCACCACTTCGGTTTCGACGAGGAGGACTACCGGTGGCTCGACGCCACGGAGGCCGAGGCGATGTGCGCCGCCACCCATGTGCTCGGGGCGAAGTACACCCCACATTGCGCCACGGTCGATCCGATCCGACTGACCCACGGCGTCGCCCGAGAGGTGTTGGCGCTCGGTGGGCGGATTCATGACAGAACCACCGTGACCGATATCGCACCGGGGCGCGTGATCACGGATCGAGGCGTCGTTCGAGCGGATGTTGTCGTGCGTGCCACCGAGGGATACACGAGTGGACTCCCTGGCGCTCGCAGGGATCTGCTGCCGATCTACTCGCTGATGATCGCCACCGAACCGCTCAGTGAGTCGATCTGGTCGCAGATCCACCTCGACGCACGCCCCACGTTCTCCGACGCCCGCAATCTCGTCATCTACGGCCAACGGACCGCCGATGGACGGCTGGCGTTCGGAGGTCGCGGTGCGCCCTACCACTTCGGGTCCAAGGTCCGGCCCGAGTTCGACACCGACGATCGAGTTCGCCAACTGCTGACCGAGACGTTGCGAGACCTGTTCCCGGTTCTCCGGGACAGCAACATCACGCATCATTGGGGCGGTGTGCTGGCAGCCTCGCGCGACTGGAACTGCACGGTCCGATTCGACCGTTCGACGGGATTCGCAACCGCGGGTGGCTACGTCGGTGATGGCCTGGCAACCACCCACCTCGCCGGGCGGACGCTTGCGGCGCTGATCACCGACTCGACGGACGATGAGGATCGAGCCTTGATCAGGCTGCCATGGGTCGGCCATCGATCACGAAAGTGGGAACCCGAGCCACTCCGTTGGATCGGCGTCAACGGAGCGAGAACCGCTGCCATCCGAGCGGATCAGGTGGAGTCCCGCCTCGATCACCGCAGCCGGCTGTGGGGCGGGATCATCAACGCCGTCCTCGGGCATTGACGGAAATCTGTCAGGGATCGTCGTGGCGTCGACCCACGTCGCGAAATACGTCCCGAGGTCCATGCCGGAAACATCTTCCATCACCGCCCTGAAATCCGCGGTCGAGGCCGCTGAGTCGAGGTACGTCGCCACCCATTCCTGCAGGCCTGCGAAGAACTCCTCGTCGCCAATCGTCAGACGGAGTGCATGCAACGCCACGGCACCGCCCGTGTACGCGACATCACCGAACAGTTCGTCGGGGCGCGAGAGTGGCCAACCAAACGGTGGGAGCGTGGCCAGCGACAGCGCCGCCATGGAGGTCAGATCCTCGATTCCAATGTGGTCGAACCAGAGCCATTGGGCATACGTCGCAAATCCTTCGTTCAGCCAGATGTCGTCCCATGTCGCCGGCGACACCGCATCGCCGAACCATTGGTGGGCAAGTTCATGCGACAGGAACAATTGAGCGGCGACGCCGAGGGTGCCATCGAGATCTCGCCAACTGAAGACGGGCAGGCCCTGGGTTTCCATCGCCAAACCAGGTACCGAGTCGGTGATCGAAATGCCATATCGGTCGAACGGATAGGGGCCGAAGAGCTCCTCGAAGTACGCCATCTGCTGTCTCGTCACCTCGAGGTAGGCGTCGAGCGTCTTGCGCCGCTCGGCCAGGACAACATGCTCGAAATGGACTCCGGTCGCGGAATCTCCAGCGTCGACGAACTCGTAGTTCCCGATCAACAGCGTGATCAGGTAGCTCGCCATCGGCTCCGATTGCACCCAGTGCCAGATCGTTCGGTCCCCGGTCGTGACCCCTCCGGGCTCGACGAGTTCGCCATTGCTGATCGCTTCGAGCCCTTTCGGAACCGAGATCTCGAACGACCACGTCGCCTTGTCGGTGGGATGATCGATGACGGGCAACCAGGTGCTCGCCCCGTCAGGCTCGTTGACGGACCACACACCGTCGCCCGAGGCGAAGAGGCCGGCGGCATCGGGGTTCCAGGTCTGGGAGTTCGCCTCGGACACGAAATCGACCGTGGTTTCGAGCCGAGCACCGGCCGAGAGAGCCGAGCCGAGTGGAACGAGCAGTTCCGAATCGCCGACGGTGAACTCGACCGACTCGCCATTCAGGGCAACGCTGCTCACGGCGGGACCGGACAGGTCGAACGAGATCTGGTCAGTCCGGTTGACCACGACGCCTGACGCTGTGATCGAGCCGGCAAAACCGCGTGTATCCGGGTCATACACGAGCGTCACGGAGTAGTTCTCGACATCGATGTCGGGCGATCCCAAGGAGGGGAACCGTCGATCACCCGCTGAGGTCGATCGCGAGGGCGTTCGTTCCTGCGCCGTGGTCGGCTGGATGGTGGTGGTCGGCGTGGTCGGCCTGGTGGTGGTCGGCGTGGTGGTCGGCGTGGTGGTCGGCGTGGTGGTCGGCGTGGTGGTCGGCGTGTTAGTCGGCGTGTTAGTCGGCGTTGCCACCTCGGTTGCGGTTCGCGACGAACCGATTACGACGGGTGACGCCGGCGAAGCGCATCCAAGGGCAATTCCGAGCGTCAACAGCCAGATCACCCGAATCCTGCGCATCGAGCGAACGCTATCGAACGCTCTCGGTGGCCGGGGATCGGTCGATCGAAACAACGACCGCGAAGCAACAACACGGCAAGGTTTCCTCAAGAACATCACAGTTTCTTGAAGAGCGGGCCGAAGAGTTCTCTGTGATTGATGAGAACTCTTTCTTCTGCGACCCGCCGGGTCGGGTCCGAAGGCTTGGCAGGTGGGGAAAGACGATCACCATCACCGCCCTCCTGAGCACCACGACTGGTGCCCTGAGCTGGAGTGATACGGCGAGCGCAGTTGACAACGCCGACTGGTTGGGGATCGTCAACACCTACCGAGGGATGTCGGGACTGAGCCCAGTCGTGGCGAATGACAGCTGGTCCGCTGATGCCCAGGCGCACTCGTGTTACATGCTCAACAACGGGATCACCCACGACGAAATCCCCGGCCGCCCCGGATACACCGCCGGTGGAGACGTTGCCGGCAACAGCGGCAACGTCGCGGTGAGCAGCTCGACGAGCGCAACACCTCGCAATCACATCGATCTCTGGATGACCGGCCCCTTCCATGCGATCGGAATTCTTCGTTACAACCTGACATCGAGCGGGTTCGGCCTGTGCGCCGCCGACAGCACCCCGACGCCTTGGCACTCGGGCGGGACGCTCGACGTGTTGCGTGGCCTCAGCTCGAACATTGCTCGCCCATCGAGCCCGATCGTGTTCCCCGGCAACGGGGCCACGGTTCCTCTCACCAGCTTCGTCACGGAATTCCCCAATCCGATGACGATGTGCGGTTGGACCGGAAGCGCTGGGCTGCCACTGATCGCGATGATGCCGAACGACGTCTCGTCGGCTGACGCCACGATCACGGGGCCCAACGGTCCCGTCGGAACCTGCGTGCTCCACGAGGGCAACACCAGCGACGCTACGGCGCGGGCGATTCTCGGGGCCGACAACGCTGTCGTGGTGATGCCTCGCGACGTACTCGCCGACGGCACCTACACCGTCACCGTCAACTCCAGCGGCGGCAACGTCGCGTGGTCGTTCAACGTCGACCACAACGCTGCACTCGAGGTCAGGCCACCCGACGTCCCCAACACCGCCCCGACCGCCAGTGCGTCCCGATTCGACCCTGTCGCCCCGTTCCGGGAAGTCGACAGTCGCGAGGGTCGCGGCGCCGTGCGCCTCCGCGCCGGACAGATCACCGAAGTCACGATCGCCGGACCCGATGTTGCCGCCGTCAGCGCCAACTTCGTCGCCGTCGATGGTTCCTCCGACGGGTTCATCACGACCTACAACTGTCGCACCAGTCTGCCAACGGTCAGCACGGTCAACTTCGGTCCCGGTCAGGCGATCGCCAACCAGGCAGTCGTCCCGCTCCAGAACGGCAAGATGTGCCTCTACTCGCAGACCTCGGTCGATGTCGTCGTCGACATCAACGGCTACTACCGCTCATCAGGTGGCGCAGGGTTCGTTCCGGTGACGCCGGTTCGCCTGTACGACAGCCGTGACGCAGGGAACACGGTCCTCAGCCCAGGCGTCGAGCGGCGCCTGACCGTCGCCGGGGTCTCCCCCGGAGCACCCAGCCAGGCGGTCGCCGTCGCCGTCAACACGACCGTCGTGCTGCCCGATGCATACGGTTATCTGCAGGTCTACCCATGTGGTGCGCCGGAGCAGAACCTGATCTCGAGTGTCAACTTCGCCCCCGGTGACGTTCGCCCGAACACCGTCGTCACGGCGGTCTCGTCGAGCGGCGAGATCTGCGTGCGATCGACCTCGACGGTCGATGTCGTGGTCGACTTCGCCGGCTACTTCGTCGGCCAGGGCGGATACGACTTCGTCCCGCTCGACCCGATCCGAATGCTCGACAGCCGGTCTGGCTTCGCCGAGCTGAACCCTGCAACCGGCGGCAACCGCGTCGGAGCCGGTCAGGTGATCACGCTCCAAATCGCAGGCCGAAGAGGTGTCCCGGCCGGCGCCAAGGCCGTCTCGTTGAACCTCACGGCCACGCAGGCGCTGGCGGGGTCCTTCCTGACTGCCTACCCGTGTGGTGCCCTACCGACCGCCTCGAACGTCAACGTCAATCCGTCCCAGCCGTCGATCGCCAATGCGGCAATGGTCAAGCTCAGTGCAACGGGCACGCTGTGCATCTATGCGCTCGCCGACGTGCACGTGATCGTCGACATCAACGGCGCCTGGTTGTAGCGTCCGCCACAGTCGCCCGATAACGGACCGTGTAGACGCTGTCACCCGACAGAATCCCTCCTCGTGCCAGCAGTCGGCCCCCCTCCCAGTTCGACAGGCCGAGTTCAGGCGCGTCGAGGGCGTACTGACCATCCACCCAGCGAGTGAATCCATCGCTGACGAATGGCGCCTCGATCGCTGCATAGAACCGGTGATGAGCGTCGACCGACTCGCTGATCAGCGACGCAATGAATCGTGGACTCAGCCGGTTGCAGAGCGCCACACCCTCGTCGATCGAATCGACGATGTGCAGGCTCACCTCCGGTGAATTCTCCCACTCCCATTCCTCGGCGAGTCCGTCGATCGAGATCCCCACGCGTTCGACGCCGTTCAGGCCGTCACTCGATGCCAACAGTCGGTCAGCACGGTCTGTGACGTGCAGCACCGGAATCGCGCCGCGCCGCTGAGCCGCTTGCCGAAGCGCGGCGACAAAGACGTGCACCAGTTCTGGCGCTCGATCGGCGACGACGCAGCAGACATTCAGCGTGTTGCACACCTTGCGGTCGAGCGAGTTCTCGACGGTCAGCCGCAACCGCTCGGGGTCGGCGTCGGACGCCACGATCATCCACGCCCCACCGGTTCCGTGCAGGCTGACCGGAATTCCGGCCTGGCGGGCGACGGCACCGAGTTGTGCGACGGCATGGCCAGACCCACGCGCGATCGCCAGCGACAAGCGGTCGTCGGAGAACAGCGCCCAACCGGCTGCATGGGCGGCGGATCCCACCAACCCGACGGTGCCAGTGGGGAGCCCCGACTCGACGAGGGCTGGATCGAGCGCCCACTCGACGATTGCCTTCGCCGTTCCAAGCGCGTCGGAGCCGATTCGGAACACGACCGTGTTGCCGGTCCTGACTACGCCGACGGCATCGGCGAACACGTTCGGGCGACCTTCGAACACGAACCCGACGACACCGAGCGGGGCTCGAACGGCATTCACGTCCCAGCCATCGTGTCGAACGGATCGTTCGATCGCGCCGCGCCCGGCCCGTAACGCCGCCCACGCGCGAAGCCCGGCGATCATGTCGATCCGCATCGTCTCCGTGAGGGCTAACCGAGTCGTCGAGCGACCTCGCTCGCCGGCCCGCTCGACATCGATCGTATTCGCCTCGGCGATCGCCGAAAAACGGCGCTCGTCCGCCAGGTTGTCGGCAAAACGGGTGAAGAAGTCGGTGATCTGGGCGTCGGTGCAGGTCGACAACGCTGCAAATGCACGTTCGGCGGCACCCACCGCATCGGTTGCCGCGGCGTAGTCGATCGCCGGCACGTGCAGCAACGTCGCGGTCGTCGGATCGACGATCACCCGATCGCCCGGGCGGAAGACAGCCGCCAACTCCTCGGTGACTGTCGCGACACGATTACCCGCGTAGATGACCTGTTGACCGGCTCTCAGCTCCGTCAGCTCGGTAGGTTCGGCCATACCGGGGAGCGTACGCTCGGGTGATGGTCTCCCCAAATGACGCCCCTGACCGGCTCTACTTCAGGCAACTCCTCTCCGGTCGCGACTTCGCCAACGGCGACCAGATCGCAGCACAGATGGTCAACTTCGTCTACGCCATCGGAGACCGGCTGACCGGTGAGTGTCTGTTGATCGACCCTGCCTACGACCCGGAGCGCTTGATCCAGATCGTCCAGGAGGACGGGATGACGGTAACCGGCGTGCTTGCCAGTCATTACCACGCCGATCACATCGGCGGTTCCTTGATGGGGTACCCGATCACCGGCGTGGCGGCGTTGCTCGAGCACGTCGCATGCCCGGTCCACGTCCAACGCGCCGAAGTTCCGTGGGTGACTCGCACATCCGGAATTTCCGAAGGGGATCTCGCTGTCCACGACTCCGGTGACATCGTGAGCGTCGGCTGCTTCGACATCAACCTGGTGCATACGCCCGGGCACACCCCGGGCAGCCAATGTTTTCTGGTCGACGGCAAACTGATCTCCGGTGACACGCTCTTCCTCGACGGATGCGGGCGAACCGACCTTCCAGGGAGCGACCCTGATCTGATGATCGACAGCCTGAGCCGACTCGCCCGGATGGATGACGACGTCGTGCTCTACCCGGGTCACCGATATTCGGTCGCCTCGAGCGCGACGATGGGCGCAGTCAAACGGTCGAATTACGTGCTTCAGAGCGTGCTCGGGGACTGACCCCGGCTGCTCATCGGAGTTGCGCTATGCGCGGTAGAAGGCGATCGTGCGGGCGATGCCATCGCGCAGGGACACCGTCGGCTCCCAGCCGAGCGTCCGGCGCGCCAGTCCGATGTCGGGGCACCTGACCTGAGGATCGTCCGACGGGAGTCGTCGATACTCGATCACCGATGACGAACCGGTCAGTTCCAAGACGAGCTCGGCGAGCTCGGCGACGGTTACCTCGTTGGGATTCCCGATGTTGACCGGCCCAACGGTGTCACCGTCGAGCAGCGCCACCAGGCCGGTGACCTCGTCGTCGACGTAACAAAAGCTGCGAGTCTGCGAACCGTGGCCGTACAGCGTCAACGGCTGGCCGGCCAGCGCCTGGTTGATCAGGTTGGTGACGACGCGTCCGTCGTCGGCCTGCATTCGGGGACCGTACGTGTTGAAGATCCGAGCGATCCGCACCTCGACCCCGTAGGTGCGGGCATACGCCATCGTGAGTGCCTCGGCGAACCGTTTCGCTTCGTCGTACACCGAACGTTCGCCGATCGGGTTGACGTTGCCCCAATACGACTCGGTCTGGGGATTCTCCAACGGATCTCCGTAGACCTCGCTGGTCGAAGCCTGGAAGAACCGCGCCTGCTGTTGGCGTGCGATTTCCAGCAGGGCACGGGTCCCGATGCTGCCCGTGTCGAGCGTCTCGATCGGTCGCGCGAGATAGGCCGGCGGTGACGCCGGGCTGGCAAGGTTGACCACTCGATCGAAGCGTTCGTCCACCAGCGCTGCGGTCAGGCCGGGGTCGGTGACGGACAGTTCCACAAAGCGATACGAGTCGTTCCCTCGATGCACATCGACGTGATCTCGGGTTCCGGTCGAGAGGTCGTCCACACAGACGACCCGATCGCCCCGATCGAGTAGTCGATCGGCGAAATGAGACCCGATGAAGCCGGCACCTCCCGCTAACAAAACAGAACCCATCAGCGACGCCCGACCCCGTCATAGGTCATGCCGGCAGCTTTGACGGCGACCGGATCCAACAGGTTGCGGGTGTCGACGACCGCTCGACCCGACATCCGGGCTCCCATCTCGCTCAGGTCGATCTCGGTGAACTCGGGCCATTCGGTGAGCACGACCACGACGTCAGACCCATCGATCGCCGACAGGGGATCGCGATATACCTGCAAGTCGGCAAGCCGCTCTCGCTGCACCTTGTCGAGTCCGTGCGCGGTTGTCGGGTCATAGGCCTGAATCGTGGCGCCCAGCGATCGCAGGCGCTTGATGATCGCCAGGCTCGGCGATTCGCGCATGTCGTCGGTACCGGCCTTGAAGGTCAACCCGAGGGCGGCGACACGCACACCTTCCAGCGGACGATCTCCGACCAACTCGCGTCCCGCCGCGTCGACCACCTTGCGAATCATACGATCGCGCTGTTCGTCATTGACCGTGATCACGCCCTGCATCATCGAGAAGTCGTAGCCGTGTTGACGAGCGATGCTGACGAGCGCCCGCGAATCCTTGGGGAAACAGCTCCCGCCCCAACCTGGACCGGGCTTCAAGAATGCGCGTCCGATCCGCCGGTCTGATCCGATCCCTTCGACGACGTCTCGAACATCTGCGCCGACTGCCTCGCACAGCGCGGCGACGGCGTTGACGAACGAGATCTTCATCGCCAGGAACCCGTTGGCGGCGTACTTGATCGTCTCGGCCGATGCGGCATCGGTCACCAGCACCTCGGTGTCGAGACCGGCGTAGAGCTCGGCAACTCGTTTGGCGGCCGCGCGGTCGTCGCACCCGATCACCACTCTGTCGGGATTGAGGAAGTCGTGGACGGCGGTGCCTTCCCGAAGGAATTCGGGATTCGACACGACACGCACGTCATCGCGACGGAGCACCCGTTCGACGACTCGCGCCGATCCGACGGGAACGGTCGACTTGTTGACGACGATCGCTCCCGGTCGGAGCACGGGGCCAATCTCGGCGGCGGCTTGCTCGATGTACGACAGGTCGGCGCTGCCGTCGTCGTCTTGCGGCGTCGGCACGCACAGGAACACCACATCGGCGTCGGCGGCTGCCTGGGCGGCGCCGAGCACGAAGGTCAGGTTTCCCGCTTTGACCGCGTCGAAGACGAGTTCCGACAGACCATCTTCGACAATCGGTATCTCTCCGGATTCGAGTCTGGCGATCTTGTCGGCGTCGATGTCGGCACAGATCACACGAAACCCCATGTGGGCGAAACAGGCCCCTGTTGTGAGGCCGACGTAACCCGTGCCGACGATGCCAAGCACAGGAGGACTCGAAGCAAGCTCACCAGACATCCGGCGAACGCTATCAACGCCGCCGTGCATGTCATGATGACCGTAAATGATCGATCGACCGGATACCTCGACGCTCGCACTGGCGATTGCGTTCACGGCCGCTGGTTGGTTGCTCGACGCTTGGAACGAACGATCGAGCCGAACGGAGGTGGCGCCCTCCGAGTCCGACCGTCGACCGGATCCGATCGGCGCCATCCTGGAGCCACCCGCTGTGGTCGGGCTCCTGACGAATCGATTCGAGGTGCCGACCAGCGCCGTCACCGCCACGGTGTTGGATCTGGCAGCTCGCGATTGGATCGGAATCGGGCTCTCGGATGGGGAACTCGTCGTGGTTGCGCGTGGGCAGGGCCAGGTCGGCGACACCCTGCGGCCGTTCGAGCAGCAAGTGCTCAACCACCTGTCCTCGCGAGCGTTCAATGGCGTGTCGTCGGCAGCGACGTTGGCGGCGTCACAGGATCAACTCGATTGGCGTTGGTGGATCCGCTTTCGGCGCTCCGTGGCTCAGATGGGTCAGGAACTGGGCCTCACGGAAGACCGCTATACGGTCCGAGCGCTGGCGCCGCCGGCGGCATGCGCGGCGATTGGTCTGATCGTGACGCTGCTGTCGATCCGACACGGAGTCGCAGCAGATGTCTCCGATTCGTGGAAATCGCGACTGGTGTGGCTGATCGCACTCGGAGCGGCCGGCGCCCTCGCCTGGCGCGTGTTTCAGCGCGCCGCCGGGGCCGCCCAGCAACCGACCGGGGCCGGGGCAGCTCGTACCTCGCTCTGGTACGGCTATCGGCGAAGACTGCTCGCCAAGGTGCCGCCAGATGCGAGCGTGATCGGCACCCGCTCGCAACAGGCGACCCTTGCCAACGCCGTCGTGATGGGTGTCGCCGAGCCGATTCTCGACGAGCTCCCAGCAGCACCCGAGGATCATCATTCGGCCTGGTCCGAGGCCGGCGAAGCCCCCCATCTCGTAACCGTTCGTTACCCGATTCGTCCCGGATACGGGCAGCATCCTGGGAAGGTCCTGGCAGCCGGAGTCGTGGTGCTGCTCCTGGCCCGATGGGTGCGCGCCTTCCTGGTCCGGGTCGCCGACGGAGATGCCCTGCAGTCGTTGATCGAACGCGCTCCGGGTCAGATCGACGTGATCGAGAAGATTGCGAGGACACTCGCGGTGCTGTGTTGGATTCCGATCCTGTGGGCGGTGTGGTCGGTCGTTGCAGGTGCGGTCGATTCGATCGCCACACGCGAACGAGTCGGATCGGTCGTTCGCGCCCGCAAGCCGATCGAGGTGCTCGGCCGGGCGGCGATGATCAAACCGTTCGCGGAGCGTGATCGCGCCTCGACCTACCTCGCCGTCGACGACGGCCGGCGCCGAGTGGTCACCGCCTGGCTCGCCAACCAGCGCAGGGCCGCACCGCAGGGCGCCCAGGCCCGCGTGCGGGCAACCCCGTTGCTCGGGTACGTGCGATCGTCCGAGCCGATCGGAACGGGTACTCGAACTGGCGTGTGAGCAGGCGGTCAGTGTGCGCCGACGGCGGCGACGTCGATCGCGTACAGGCTGGACGTTGCGGTCATGTACAACGTCGTTCGGGCGGTGCCGCCGAACGCAACATTGGCGCTCGGCTCCGGCAGCAGCACGGTGCCGAGCAGCGTTCCGTCAGGGTCGTAGCAATACACGCCCTCGCCGCCACTCGTCCAGATGCGACCCGCGGTGTCGAGCCTGAACCCATCGAAGCACCCATTCGGACACGTGGCGAACACCTCACCGCCGCCTGTCACGATGCCATCGGCGGTGTCGTAGCGACGCATGTGTCGTGGACCATCCGGCAGGTGGCTGCACCCCGTGTCGACGACGTACAGCGACGATTCGTCGACTGAGAACGCGAGTCCGTTCGGTTTCACCATGTCGGTGATCATCGCCGCCACCGCACCCGACACCGGGTCGATCCGATAGACGTTGCTGGCACCGATCTCACTGTCCGCCGCACACCCCTCGGCATCACTGTCGATCCCGTACGTCGGGTCGGTGAACCACACCGACCCGTCTGACGCCACGACCACGTCGTTCGGGCTGTTCAGGCGACGCCCCTCGAAGCGGTCGGCGAGGACCGTTCGTGAACCGTCGGCCTCGAGGCGGACGACGGAACGGGTACCGTGCTCGCAGGCGATCACCCGATCCTGTCGATCGCGGGTGTGACCGTTGCAGAAGTTGGCCGGCTGGTCGATCACGTCGACGCAACCCGTCTTGAGGTCGTAACGCAAGCGGCGATTGCGGCGCACGTCACTCCACCAGAGCACGTCGTGGGCGGGCAGGTACACCGGGCCCTCCGCCCACAAACAGCCCGTCGCGAGATGTCGCAGGGGTGCTTCCGGAACGATCAACGCCTCGAAGCGGTGGTCGAAGATCTGATAGCTGGCGGCAATCGGTGGGTGGATCGACACAGGATCCATTCTGACAGTCATTGTGCTCGGCGTCGCAGCTTGGTCCAAACTGTCGATCATGTCGTCCGATTCCCGTCAAACGATCGTGACCCTCGACCTCGAGGGGGTGCTTGTTCCGGAGATCTGGATCGCCGTCGCCGAGCGGACCGGTGTCGAAGCGCTCCGACGAACCACCCGCGACGAGCCCGACTACGACGTCTTGATGCGCGGGCGGCTTCGGATCCTCGACGAGCACGGTCTGACGATGTCGTTGATCCGGGACGTGATCGGCGAACTCGAACCTGAGCCGGGCGCTCGAGAATTCCTCGACGAACTCCGCGCGCGAACGCAGGTGATGATCCTGTCCGACACGTTCGAACAGTTCGCCGCTCCACTGATGCGGCAGCTCGGGATGCCTGTGATTCTCTGCCATCGGCTCCTCGTCGAGAACGATCGGCTCGTCGACTACCGACTTCGGCAACACGATCAGAAGCGGCGGGCGGTGGAAGCACTGCACGGACTCAACTATCGGATCATCGCCGCCGGCGACTCGTACAACGACACCGCCATGTTGTCGGAAGCCGACTTCGGAATCCTGTTCCGTTCACCGATTCACGTACAAGCCGAGTTCCCGCAGTTCCCTGCGGTCGACACCTACGACGATCTCCGCGACTTGATCGACGCTGCGCTCTGACGACCTGAATCCGAGCGTCGGCGGGCAGACTCATGGGATGTCTGAGCCGAGCCATCACGAATCCTTCTTCACGTCACGCGACGGGTTGAGCCTGTACCGCCAGAGCTGGCTACCGGCTGGCGAGGCACGCGCGATCGTCGCCGTCTTCCACGGTCTTGGCGAACACTCGGGGCGCTACGCCCACGTTGCTGCCTCGTTGGTCGGGGCCGGGTTCGGCGTGCACGCCCTCGACCATCGCGGCCACGGCAAGTCGGACGGAAAGCGCGCCTATCTCAAGTCCTACGACGAGTTCATGGGCGACCTCGTCCAATTTCGATCGCTTGTCGAATCTGAACATCCCGGCAAACCGCTGATCGTCCTCGGGCACAGCATGGGCGGCAACTTGGCGGTCGGGCACGCCCTGGATCATCAGGCAGGACTCGCCGGGCTGGTGTTGAGCGGACCAGCACTGAAGGTCGGCGACGACTTCTCCGCGGTTCAGCTCAAGATCTTCGGATTGATGGGCCGTTTGCTTCCTGGCGTGCGCCCACAGGCGCTGAACGCCGAGGCGATCAGCCGCGATCCAGCCGTCGTGGAGGCCTACGTGAACGATCCGCTCGTGTTCACCGGCAAGATCACGGCCGGACTCGGGGCGGCGCTGATCAACGCGATGGAGACCTTCCCGCCGCGCTACCACGAACTCCGGCTCCCGATCCTGTTGATGCACGGCACGGCTGATCAACTCGCCAACATCGACGGCACACGTGAGCTCGAGGCGGCGGCGACCAATGCAACGATCACATCCCACTACTACGAGGGCTTGTTCCACGAGATCTTCAATGAACCCGAACAGCAGCGAGTCATCGGCGACCTGCTGACGTGGCTCGACGCCGTGCTCGAATGAGTGAGCGCAGATCCGGGCTGATCGGCACCGCCATCGCCGTTTCGGCGTGGGGCTTCGCGGGCGTCATCACCAAGTCGATCGAGATGGATGCAGTCGCCATCGCGTTCTGGCGATTCGCCGTCTACGCCCTGGTGCTGGGAGGTTGGGCCCGATATCGCGGTGCACGCGTCAACCTCGAGGTGCTCCGTCTGTCTGCGGCGGGGGGGATCTGCCTGAGCGCCGACGTGTTGCTGTTCTACACGGCGATCAAGCTGACGACGGTGGTCAATGCCACCACGATCTCGGCGTTGCAACCGCTGATCGTCGGGGTGTTCGCGGCCCGCATGTTCGGCGAACGCGTGCGTCGGATCGAGGTGATCGCGGCGCTCATGGCGATCGTCGGCGTCGTCACGATCGTCGTCGAATCCGTCGGCACCCCGAAGTGGAACGGCTGGGGCGACATCGCCGCGCTCGGCACGTTGTTCGCCTGGAGCGGCTACTTCATCACGGCCAAACGCGCCAAGGACCTGCTGACACCGATGGAGTTCACGATGGGGACCAGCGTCTGGACCGCGCTGGCGGCGCTGATCGCCGGTCTCGTCTTCGCGCAGGACATGTCGATCCCCAATGCCGCGAACTGGTTGGGGATCGGTGCTGTGATCGTGGTCGGCGGCTTTCTCGGCCACTCCATGATGAACTGGTCGTTGACGCGAATTCCGCTCTGGCTCGGGTCGGCGTTGACGTTGCTGATCCCGGTGATCTCATCGATTGCCGCCTGGATCTTCCTGGATGAATCACTCAGCGGCTTGCAACTCGTGGCGATGGGCGGCGTTGTTCTCGCGCTGGCGTTCATCGTGTTCAGCCAGAGCGGGACGAGGCCGGAGCGAACGGCCATTCGGAGCACCGCCGACCCTGCCGGTACGATCGCCGTGTGACCGACTCGAAGATCATCTACACGCACACCGACGAGGCTCCGGCCCTGGCGACACACTCGCTGCTGCCGATCGTGCAAGCGTTTGCGAGCGCAGCCGGCGTCGCCGTCGAGACTCGGGACATCTCGCTGGCCGGACGCATCCTGGCGCTCTTTCCGGACTTCCTGTCCGAGCAGCAGCGAGTCCACGACGACCTGGCAGAACTGGGCGCACTGTCACTGTTGCCCGAGGCAAACATCGTCAAGTTGCCGAACGTTTCGGCGTCGATGCCCCAGTTGCAGGCGGCGATCGCCGAACTGCAGGATCATGGTTACGCGATTCCCGACTATCCCGACGCAGCGTCGACCGACGAAGAGCGGTCGATCAGGACCCGCTACGACAAGGTCAAGGGCTCAGCGGTCAACCCCGTGCTCCGCGAGGGCAACTCGGACCGGCGGGCACCCAAAGCCGTCAAGGACTATGCCAAGAGTCACCCGCATTCGATGGGCAAATGGTCGCCTGAGTCGAAGACCCATGTCGCCACCATGGACCACGGCGACTTCCGCTCGAACGAACGATCGGTGACCATCGAGCAGGCCGGTACGTTGCGGATCGAACTGCGCTCGAAGACCGGCGACACCGTGGTCCTCAAGCCGGCCGTGCCGGTGCTGGCAGGAGAGATCGTCGACGGCACCTTCATGAGTCGCCGAGCGCTCGTTCGGTTCTTGTCGGAACAGATCGAGGACGCCAAAGCACAGGGCGTGCTCTTCTCGCTCCACCTGAAGGCGACGATGATGAAGGTCTCCGACCCGATCATCTTCGGACACGCCGTGCGAGTGTTCTTCGCCGACGTGTTCGAACAGCACGGCGATGTGATCGAGGCGATCGGTGCCGATCCGAACAACGGCTGGGGCAACATCAGCGACGCAATCGCAGCGCTCCCCGATCATCAACGGACACCCGTCGAGGCGACGATTCAGCGCATCTTTCAATCCCGGCCGGCGATCGCGATGGTCGATTCCGAGAAGGGGATCACCAATCTCCATGTGCCGAGCGACATCATCGTTGATGCCTCGATGCCGGCGATGATCCGAACCTCCGGCCAGATGTGGAACGCCGACGGCGAACAGCAGGATTGCAAGGCGGTGATCCCCGATTCGTGCTATGCGGGGATCTACACGGCTGTGATCGACGATTGTCGTGCCAACGGGGCGTACGACCCGGCAACGATGGGCTCGGTACCGAACGTCGGTCTGATGGCACAGGCCGCCGAGGAATACGGTTCCCATGACAAGACGTTCGAAATTCCGGCAGACGGAACCGTCGTGGTCGTCGATCAGCACGACTCCGTCGTGCTGTCGTTCGATGTCGAACAGGGCGACATCTGGCGGATGTGCAACGCTCGCGATCTGCCGATCCAGGATTGGGTCAAACTCGCCGTCACCCGTTGTCGAGCTTCGGGCGCACCGGCCGTGTTCTGGCTCGACGAGTCACGCGCCCACGACGCCCAGATCATCGCCAAGGTCCGTCGCTATCTGCAAGATCACGACACCGCAGGGCTGCAGATCGAGATCATGTCACCGATCGACGCGACCCGCTTCTCGATCGGTCGGATTCGCCAGGGACTCGACACGATTTCGGTCACGGGCAACGTGCTGCGCGACTACAACACCGACCTGTTCCCGATTCTCGAACTGGGAACGAGCGCCAAGATGCTGTCGATCGTCCCGCTGATGAATGGCGGTGGGCTGTTCGAGACCGGTGCCGGCGGATCCGCCCCGAAGCACGTCCAGCAGTTCCTGTCCGAGAATTGTCTCCGGTGGGATTCGCTCGGTGAATTCCTCGCTCTGGCGGTTTCCTTCGAACACCTGGCAACCGTGACAGGGAACGCCAAGGCAAAGGTCTTGGCCGACACACTCGATGCGGCGACCGGCAAGTTGCTCGACGAGGGCAAGTCGCCCGCCCGCAAGCTCGGTCAGATCGACAACCGCGGCAGCCACTGCTACCTGGCGATGTACTGGGCGCAAGCACTCACCGATCAGACCGTCGATCGGGAACTGGCGACCAGGTTTGCTCCGCTGGCAGACGCGCTGACCGAGCACGAAACCGCGATCCATGCCGAGTTGATCGCCGAACAAGGACACCCGAACGAGATCGGCGGCTACTACCAGCCCGACCCGCGATTGGCGGCCGCAGCGATGCGTCCGAGCACGACCTTCAACGAGATCCTCACGTCGTTCACCGGCCGCTGAGGAGACGTCGACGGTTCGCCCGAGAACCTGGAGCCGCGGACCCGCCCCATCCGCCCGATCCGCCCGATCCGCCCGATCCGCCCGACCCGCCCGACCCGCCCGTTCCACATTGTGGAACGGGCTCACATCGTGGAACACTTCGGGCGGAAATGCGCTACTCTCGCCTCCACATCCGCAACAGTGAGGAGCCGCCGAATGGCGCTTGCAGAACGACTCAACAGGTTGGGTACCGAGACAGCCTTCGCCGTCTCGATGGCGGCCGCAGACTGGGCAGCCAAGGGTAATCGGGTCTACCCATTCCATCTCGGCGACATCAACCTGCCGACACCCGCCAACATCGTCGACGCCATGAACCGGGCGATTTCCGACGGCAAGACGGGCTACTGCCCGGCAGCCGGAATCGGCCCCCTGCGGGAAGCGCTCGCCGAGAACATCGGAGGCGACCGAGGGATCCCCCTCGCAGCAGGCAACGTCGTGGTTCAACCCGGCGGAAAGCCAGTGATCACCAAATTCATCCAAACGTTGATGAATCCCGGCGACGGTGTGCTCTACCCGAACCCCGGTTATCCGATCTACGAGAGCCAGATCGACTACTTCGGGGGCCGGGCGCTCCCCTACCGGTACCACGAGACGGCGACCGGCTTCGGCATCGACCTCGACCAGATCCGCCAGCTCGCGCCAACGGCGCGACTGCTCGTCTACAACAACCTCCAGAACCCGCTCGGTTGTGAGAGCTCCGCCGAGGAGATGGCGGAGATCGCCCGAATCGCGATCGAACACGATCTGTGGGTGCTGTCCGACGAGGCCTACTTCGAGATGCGTTACAGCGGAACATCCGCTTCGATCGCCTCGCTGCCAGGCATGGCAGAACGTACCGTGATCCTGTACACGTTCTCGAAGAAGTTCGCAATGACCGGATGGCGGCTCGGTTGTGCTGTCGCGCCGGTGCCCGTCGCAGATCAGATCGCCAAGCTCAACACCAACGACGAGAGCTGCACCACTCACTTCGTGCAGGCGGCGGGCGTCGAGGCGCTCCGAGATCCGTCAGGCGGCGCTCCGATCCTTGCTGAGCTCCGACGACGCCGCGACGCCGCCGTCGCCGGTCTGGCAGCGATCCCGGGGATTCGATGCGCCACACCGGAGGCGACGTTCTATCTCTTCCCCAACGTCACCGAGGCGACCAGCAAGATCGGATTCGAGACCGTTTCCGACTTTGCCACCGCAGCGCTCCACAACACCGGTGTCTCGTTCTGCACCCGACATCACTTCGGGACGGCGCAACCCGCCGAGACGCAGCACTACATTCGCTTGGCGTACTCCGGCATCTCCGTCGACGACATCACCGAGGGCCTTGCTCGACTCGCCGATTGGATCGCAAGCGCATGACACCGAAAATCGTCGTCACCGGACGGATTCCGCAACCTGGGCTCGACGTGCTCGCCAGCGCCGGACACGTGTGGGCCTGGGACGGCGAGGAACCGATCACCGTTGATGTCCGCAACGAGCAACTCGCTGACGCCGAGGCGGCGGTCACGCTGCTGACCGACCGCGTCGATGGGTCCTTTCTCGATGCAGCACCGCACCTCAAGGTCGTTGCCAACGTTGCCGTCGGTTACAACAACATCGATGTTGCGGCGTGTGCCAGACGCGACGTGATCGTGACGAATACACCCGGTGTGCTCGCCAATGCCACTGCCGACATTGCCATCGCGCTGATCCTGATGATCACGCGCCGGCTCGCCGAGGGCGAGCGACTGATCCGTTCCGGCAAGCCGTGGAAATGGGACATGTTCATGATGCTCGGAACCGGCATCCAGGGTCGACGGCTCGGCATCATCGGGATGGGCGGGATCGGCGAGGCGCTCGCCGCGCGGGCGGGCGTATTCGGGATGGACGTCGTGTATCACAACCGTTCTGCGGTCGGGCCGGAGACCGAAGCACGCTTGCGAGCTCGCCGAATCCCGCTCGAGGAGTTGCTCGCCACGAGCGACGTCGTGTCGATCAACTGTCCGTACAACGCGTCGACCCACCACCTGATCAATGCCGACACGCTGGCAGCCATGCGAACCGAGGCGTTCCTGATCAACACCGCTCGCGGCCCCATCGTCGACGAGGCGGCGTTGGTCGAGGCGCTCAGTTCCGACACCATTGCAGGAGCCGGGCTCGACGTGTTCGAGGACGAACCAGCGGTTCACCCCGGTCTGCTCGATCTCGACAACGTGGTGTTGCTTCCCCACCTCGGATCAGCAACCAACGAAACCCGGGCGGCGATGGCAACCCTCGCCGCCCGCAACGTCGTCGAGGTGCTGGCAGGGCGCCCAGCGTTGACCTCGGTGACTCCCTGACCCCCTCCTGTCGCCGGCGATCGATGCCGGTGCAACGTATCCGATCGCCGTTGCCACGAGCGTCGGCGTCCAGGTGCTGACGGCGGAAATCTCGATGGTTGCCTGGCGCGAACTCGCAGACGCTCTACTCTGACGACCATGGAAACGGTGCGGATCGGAGTCGTCGGGGTTGGTGGAATGGGGTCGTTCCACGCTCGCACACTGGCCGGGCTTGCTCATGTCGACGTCGTGGCGGTCGCTGACCCGTACGAACCGAATGCGCTCAGTGTCGCCGCGGAGCTCGGCGCACGCGCCTTGTTCGACCCGATGGAGCTCGCTCAATCGACCGACCTCGACGGCATCGTGGTCGCCTCACCCGACGCCACACACGCCGATCTCACGATCGCTGCGATCGCAAAGGGGACGCATGTGTTGTGTGAGAAGCCGCTGGCGACGAACGTCGCCGATGCCAGGCGAGTTGCCGATGCGGAGGTGGCACTCGGGCAGCGACTGGTGCAGCTCGCCTTCATGCGCGAGTACGACCCTGCCCACTTGCAGTTGATGGCCGAGCTGCCGGCAATCGGTGAGATCCACTACGTACGGACCGTTCACCGCAACTCGAACGAATTCCCGCGTCCGCTCGAACAGATCGTCGGTCAGTCGATGGTGCACGACATCCACTCGGTTCGATTCCTCACCGGTCAGGAGATCGTCTCGGTGATGGCGTTCGGGTCGGCCGCCTGCGGCAGCTCGTTCCAACATGTGATGGCGGTGTGTGAGCTGTCGTCCGGGATCCACGCCACGATCGAATTCGATGACCACGGCTACGCCTACGACGTCTCGGTCGAGATGCTCGGTGCCGGCGGCGACGCGCTCACGGGGTTGCCGAGCCGCGCCGTGACGCGCCGCAACGGTGCCGTCAACACGTTCATCGGACCCGATTGGTTCGCATGGTTTGCTGACGCCTACCGCCTACAAGATGCTGCTTGGATCGAATCAATTCGGGCAGGCAGCACCGTCGGGCCGAGCGTCTGGGACGGAGTCGTCTCGCAACTGGTGATCGACGCGATCATGACCTCGCTGCACACCCGGCTGCCGGTCGATGTGGCAGTCGTCGATCGGCCGGCGATCTATGAACGCACCGCGGCAAGCCGTACCTGACCGGTCGTGCGGACTCTCGCCTGCGAAATCGCGTCGACCAGATTCGACCAGGCCTGCGCCGCGGTGGGTCCCTCGGCGCTCGCCGTGATCACCTTTCCCTCGTAGCGTTCGGCCTCGGCGATCCACACCGGTTCAACTCGGATCAGGCGACCATCGCGTGAACGCATGTGGTTCTCGCGATAGTCGAGCATCGTGCGCCATCCTGCTCGCTCGAGTTGGCGGCGATCGACGGGTTCGAGCACGGCGCCATGCTGGCGCGCTCGGTCATGCGGATGGCGGAGACTCGACATCGCTCCATTGTGAACGAACGACCCTGTGGAACGTCAGCCCCAATAACGTGTGAATTTCCTGGGGATTACTGGTCGAAGCCTGTGGGTTCAGGCGACCGGCTCGGCAAGCAGCACCGGAATCTGGCGATCCGTCTTGGCCTGATACTCGGCGTAGTTCGGGAACACGTCGACGCTTCGCTGCCACCACGTCGCCTTCTCGTCGCCAGAGATCTCGCGCACGACGAAGTCGCGTGCGACGGCGCCGTCTTGAATCGAAATGTTCGGATCGGCAAGCAGGTTCGCAAACCACTGCGGATTCGTCGGCGCTCCACCCATCGACGCCACGATCGCGTAACAACCTTCGTGTTCGACTCGCATCAACGCGATCTTGCGGACCTTGCCCGACTTGCGACCGCGCATGGTCACGACGATCACCGGAATCCCGGTTTGGCGCAACGTGTTGGCCCGCGTCCCGCCGCTCGCCTCGTATTCCGCGACCTGATCGCGGACCCACGCTGACGGACTCGGCTCGTACTCGCCCTCGATTGGCATGAAGTGCAGTGTACGAGCTGACAAGCTGTCGGTCATGGGCTATACGTCGGCACCCGACGGATGGTGGCAGGACTTCGTCAGGTCGCTGCCGGCGCGCACCGGCAAGCTGGCCGTCATCCGCAAGAACGGGGCGCCCCACGTCGCGCCCGTGTGGGTCGATCTCGACGGTGACGATCTGATCTTCATGACCAGCGCCGACACGATCAAGGGCAAGTCGATTCTGCGTGACGGGCGGGTGTCGATCTGTTTCGATGACGAGCATCCGCCGTTCTCGTTCGCCACGATTTCCGGCACCACGACGACCAGCACCGACCCGGACGAGCTCCTGTACTGGGCAACCCGGATCGGTGGTCGATACATGGGCAGCGATGTAGCCGAGGAGTACGGGCGGCGCAACGCCGTTCCACCGGAGATGGTCGTCCGGGTGCACGTCACGGATCTCGCCGCCAAGGTCGATGTCGCGGACTGATCCGGGACGCCGATCGCGGGGTAGGTTCGCCAGATGTTGATCGTCGCCGGAGAAATCATCACCACCAGCGAAGACGGCCGCAGCCGGTTCCTCGCCGCGGTAGCACCGGTCGTCACGCAAACCCTCGGGGAAGCAGGCTGTCAGACCTACGCGTTCTCGCCCGATCCGACCGACCCGTGTCTGATCCGCCTGTACGAATTGTGGGACGATGAGGCCTCACTGGCGGCGCATCTGGGGTCCCCGCATGTCGCCGAGTGGCGAGCCGTCCAGGCCTCGTTGCCGATCGTCAGTCGGTCGATCAACAAGTACACGATCAGTGATGTCAACCCGCTCGGCTGACACGCAACGGCCATGAATCCGCCCGGTACCCGCTGCATGCTGATGCGAGGCGGAACGTCGAAAGGCGCCTACTTCGTCGCCGACGACCTACCGACCGACACCGCTGCACGCGACGATCTCCTGATGCGGATCATGGGCACGCCGGACCCGCGTCAGATCGACGGTGTCGGCGGTGCTCATCCACTCACCAGCAAGGTCGCCGTCGTCAGTCGGTCGCAGCGTGCGGACGCCGACGTCGACTACCTGTTCCTGCAGGTGTTCGTCGATCAGCCAATCGTCTCGGATCAGCAGAACTGCGGCAACATCCTTGCCGGTATCGGCCCGTTCGCCGTCGAACGCGGGCTGGCCGGTGTGCCTGACGGAGCGGAGCAGGCCACTGTCCGCGTCTACATGGTCAACACCGGCAGCATCGCCACCGCCGTCTTCCCGCTCGCCGACGGGCTCCCCGACTACTCCGGTACCACGACGATCGATGGCGTGCCGGGCGTTGCCGCCATGATCCGGCTCGACTTCGAAGGCATCGCCGGCGGCACGTGCGGTGCGCTCCTCCCGACCGGCAACGCCGTCGACGTGATCGCGGGAGTCGAGGTCACGATGATCGACAACGGGATGCCGGTCGTCGTGATCCGGGCCTCCGACCTCGGGGTGACGGGCTACGAATCACCCGAACAATTGGAGGCCGACCAACCGTTGCGCGACAAGCTCGAAGTGATCCGCCTGATCGCCGGGCCACTCATGAACCTCGGCGACGTCACCAGCAGTACGGTGCCGAAACTGACGCTGGTGGCGGCGCCTCGCGGCGGTGGCAATATCTGCACGCGAACGTTCATCCCGCACCGCTGCCACGAGGCGATCGGCGTACTCGGTGCGGTTTCGGTGGCAACTGCAGCGCTGCTGCCCGGCTCCCCTGCCGCCTCCGTTGCCGTGCTCCAAGAGCATGTCGACCGAATCGTGTGCGAACACCCGACCGGCACGTTCGAGGCATCGGTCGAGGTCTCACTGTCCGCTGGTGGGCCGGCGGATGATGGCTCGATCGAAGTACGCCGGGCCGGCATCGTCCGCACCGCCCGCAAGTTGATGGACGGCAGCGTGTTCCCTCGTCCACGTGGAGACTGACGTGGATCCCAGTCGAACGATTCCCGCACCACACCTCGACCCTCATGGACCGACGAGGTTCACGCCGCCGATCAAGGCCTGCGACGCACACTGCCACGTCTTCGGACCCGCCGCGAGGTTCCCGTTCTCCGACGACCGCACCTACACCCCGCCTGACGCAGGGCTCGAGCAATTCGAGGTGCTGCAGTCCCGGCTCGGGCTGTCGCGGGCGGTGTTCGTGCAGGCCTCGTGCCATGGCGTCGACAACTCGGCGATGGTCGACGCCATCCAGCGCGGCGGCGGTAGGTACGCCGGTGTGGCGATGATCGACGAGTCGTTCAGCGACCGACAGATCGGCGCACTCCACGATGTCGGCGTGCGAGGGACGCGATTCAACTTCGTTGCCCACCTCGGCGGGGCACCGGATCCTGAGGTGTTCTGGCGGATCGTCGACCGTGTCCAGCCGTTCGGTTGGCACATCGTGTTGCACTTCGACGCCAAGGACCTGCCCGAGTACGCCGATCTGTTCGACCGGATGCCGTGCCCGTACGTGATCGACCACATGGCTCGCGTTCCAGTCGTCGACGGACTCCAGCAGGAGCCGTTCCAGCAGTTGCTCGCGCTCATGGCCGATCAGCGTTGCTGGGTCAAGATCTCCGGTTCCGAGCGGCTCACCGTCGATGGGCGAGCGCCGTACACCGATGTCGCCCCGTTCGCCCAGGCGCTGATCGCGGCCGCCCCCGACCGCATCCTGTGGGGCACCGATTGGCCGCACCCCAATGTCCGCCACATGCCCGACGACGGTGATCTGATCGACGCGCTGTCGATGTTCGCTCCGAACGAGCCGACGAGAACGAGGATCCTCGTCGACAATCCCGAACGGCTCTACGACTTCGGCTAGCGCTCCCGTCCGGACCGGCGTGGCGACTGACTTTTCGTTCATCGCGCGCCGGTACCACGATCACGCGCCTACGTTCGGTGCATGGAGGCACGTAGGCGACTGGTGGTCATGGTTTCGGGCAACGGAACCAATCTCCAGGCGATCCTCGATGCCTGTTCCGATGGCAACCTCCCCGCTCACGTCGTCGCCGTGGTCAGCGACAATCCCGACGCATTTGCGCTCCGGCGAGCCGCCGACGCCGGTGTCGTTTGGGTCCACGTGGGGCGTCAGGACGGTGAGGCCCGGGCCGACTACGACGCTCGGCTTGCCGACATCGTCGCCGGTTTCGCACCGGATCTCGTCGTGCTCGCCGGTTGGCTGAAGATCCTGACCACGAGCTTCCTGGGATGGTTCCCCGACCGGGTCGTCAATCTCCATCCTGCGCTTCCGGGGGAACTGCCGGGGATGCATGCCATCGAGCGAGCCTGGAACGAGGCGCTGGCCGGCACCCGAACCCGGACCGGCGTGATGGTCCACCTCGTACCCGATGGCGGCGTCGACGACGGGCCCCTGCTGGCATCCGCGGAAGTTCCGATCCTTCCCGACGACACGCTCGAGACGCTCGAGGCACGCGTCCACGCCGTCGAACATCGGATCCTCGTCGACACGCTCCGAACCCTTTGCACCCAAGGCTCCAAACAGGAGGCGACCGCATGAGTCAACGCAACGACTCGCTCTTCGACCGCTACGAGGCGTTGACCTTCGACGACGTCGTCGTGATCCCCGGTTACTCCGAAACCCTTCCTGATGCGGTCGACACGAGCGCCGTGTTCGCGGCCGACATCACGCTCAGCGTGCCACTTGTCTCGGCCGCGATGGACAAGGTCACCGAGGCCCGCATGGCGATCGCGATGGCACGCAACGGCGGGATCGGCGTGATCCACCGCAACATGTCGATCGAACAGCAGGCGGCGGAGGTGCAAAAGGTCAAGCGCAGCCAGAGCGGGATGATCTCCGACCCGGTCACGCTCCGCAAGGACGCCCGCCTGTTCGAGGCTGAGGCGCTGATGAACCGCTTCAAGTTCTCCGGTGTCCCGATCACCGACGCTGCCGGGCAACTCGTCGGGATCCTCACCAACCGCGACATCCGGTTCTGCGAGGGCTCCGACTACGAACGTCCGATCAGCGAGTTCATGACGAGCGAGAACCTGATCACGGCCAAGGTCGACACATCGCTCGACGAAGCCAAGGCGATCCTTCAGAAGCACCGCATCGAGAAGCTGCCACTCGTCGACGATCATGGCCGACTGGTCGGATTGATCACCGTCAAGGACATCCAGAAGCGGCTCGACTTCCCCAACGCCTCGCGTGACAGCCGCGGCCGCCTCCGGACCGCCGCGGCCTGTGGTGTCGGTGACGATGTCGAGGCCCGCGTCGAGGCGCTCGTGGCGATGGGTGTCGATGCGGTCGCAATCGACACTGCCCACGGGCATTCGGCGGGTGTGATCAAGACGATCGAGCGTCTCAAGGGTTCATGGCCGGACCTCCCCGTCACCGCCGGCAACGTCGTCACCGAAGACGGCGTCGAAGCGCTCGCCAAAGCCGGCGCGGACGCCGTCAAAGTCGGTGTCGGTGCCGGATCGATCTGCACGACACGGATCATCAGTGGCGCCGGGATGCCCCAGCTGTCAGCGATCTACTTCGCCGGCAAGAAGGCACGTGAGATCGGAATTCCGATCATCGGCGACGGAGGGATCACCTACTCCGGGGACATCGTGAAGGCGATTGCGGCCGGTGCCAACACGGTGATGCTCGGGTCGTTGCTGGCGGGCACGGAGGAAAGCCCTGGCGACACCGAGCTGTTCGAGGGACGTCGTTTCAAGAGTTACCGCGGGATGGGCTCGCTCGGCGCGATGCAGGGGCTCGGAGCCGACCGCTATGCGACCGCCCAGTCCGACGTCGCAGCCGCAAGTCGCAAGCTCGTGCCCGAGGGGATCGAGGGCCGCGTGCCGTACGCCGGGCCGCTCGTCGACACCGTGTACCAGCTCGTCGGCGGGCTGCGGAGCGGGATGGGTTACGCGGGCGCCTCCGATCTGGCGGCGTTACGGGGTGCCCGCTTCATGCGTGTCACCACGGCCGGCCGTGAGGAGAGCCACCCGCACGACGTCACGATCACCAAGGAAGCTCCCAACTACCAACGCACCTGAACCCGGCGACGGGTTGGGATTGATTTCAGCGGCTGACACGATTGCGGCCTCATGACGTGCGACGATTCAACAGTGACGGATGTACGACTCGTCGACGAGCTGGACCTGCCGGAGGACCTGCTCGACGCTCCGCCAACCGAACCGGAAACAGCCTCCGAGCCGACAGTGGACGCGGCACCTCGGTTCTTCTCCCCGATCGCGATGGTCACGATGGGGCTGTTCGTGGCAGTGATCCGGTGGTGGTTCAGCCTGAATCGCACGATCTTCCATGTCGCCCCTGACGAGGCGGCGACATTTGCGATGTCACGTTGGATCGGTGGCGGCACGCACTGGTCGATGTTCGACCATGCCACGTGGCGTCCGGGTCTTCCGACGCTGGTTGCTCCGATCTACTGGTTCACCGACGACGCAACAACCGTGTTCCACGGATCGATGGTGATTCTCGCAGTCGTCGCCGGCATCTCGGCGATGGTGCTGGCCCGGCTCGGCCTGCGACTCACGACGATGTCCCCTACGGCGTGCCTGATTGCATCAGCCGCAATCGGCGTGTCGGCCTCATCGCTGTCAGCGACAGCGTTCGCCTGGGCGGAAGCGCTCGTCACGCTGTGTTTCCTGGCGACCCTCTGGTTCATGCTGGAGTTCTACGAACACCGCCGATTGACCGCAGCCTGCGCTTCGATCGCGTGGGCCGTGGTCGGGTTCACGTCGCACAGCCGACTGATGCCACTCGTCGGTCTCGCCACGGCTCTGGTGGTCGCCAACACGTTGTGGAACCGCGAATGGAAACGCTCGGCTCAGCTCGCGGGGTTCGCTGCCGCGGCAACCGGGATCGCCACCGGGTACACCAAGCTCATCTGGGACCACGTGTGGGACGAACCGGGCTCCAGCAACTCGATCGGCACGATCTGGCGGCGCCTCGATAATCCGATCGCGCTGCTCGAATCCCTGCTCGGGCAGGTCTGGTACCAGATGGTCGCCACCGCAGCGCTGACCGGGGTCGGAATCCTGTTGGTCGGGCGACGCTCGTTGCGACGTGACGGACCCGCCATCGATGCCCGCCTCGTCGCCGCGCTCACGATTCCGTTGTGCATCGTATCGGTCGTGTTCATGTCGGCCCGCACTCGATCCGATCACCGCATCTATGGCCGCTACAACGACGCGATCCTGTGGCCCGTACTGATCATCGCCATCGGGTGGCTGGTCGGGTTGGCGCGTCGACCGCCGACCAGAAGCCGCGCACCGTGGCTCGTCATGACGCTCTGCGCGGCGACGCTGGTCGGCACCGGCATCGGCGTGCACTACGTCGACGGCGCGGCACTCAACGAGGCCGTAGGGGTGCGTCCGATGATCGCAGGTTTGGTGCCGTACATCGGCGGCGGACGTTCGTTGGAGATGGCATACCTGACGGGCGCCGCACTGGCACTGTTCGCCGTCGCCCTGCTCGCATGTCGCTGGCCGGGGCCTCGCTCAGTGGGATTGTGCCTGGTGCTGGTGGCCGTGATGGTCGGCGGTGGGATCAGGACGCATCGGGGACTCTCCCTCCGGCTGAACACGTGGGGGAAAGCGATCGACGTGCGTACCGTCGAAACCGCTGGAATCCTGCCGAAGGGTGTCACCGTCGGGTTCAAGTTCGTCAAGGAATCGGAGCACCCGACCGTCAACTGGGATGACCAGCGGCGGCGCGCCCAGCTGTACCAGTTCTATCTACCGGACTACGAGTTCGTGCGCGACCGTGGCGTCGACGACTCGGTCGGCCCGTACGTGTTCGCCCCCACGAAAGACAAAGATCTCGTCGCTGCCGGCGCCAAGCTGCTCTGGACCGAACCGGGGATTCCGATGGGCCTGTGGCTGGAACCAATCACGCCGTGATCCGACACGAATGTCCGATGGCCGGACGTTCCACAGGCAAGGGATCGACGCCGCAGTGGCGCGATCAGCTACGTTCGAGGCGGATCGGGATGGCTTTGGCGGCCGGTGTTTGTGCGTCCGGTCCATGATGGTCGAGTGCGATCAGAACATTGGTCTCGGGGTAGTAGGCAGCCGCGCATCCCGGCGGTGTCGGATAGGCGACGATGCGGTACCCGGGTGCACGTCGTTCGGGTCCTTGGAGAAGGCTGATGATGTCGACGCGATCGCCATCGTTGTATCCGAGTTCGGCGATGTCATCGGGGCTGAGCATGATGATGTGGCGGTCGCCGGAGATGCCGCGGTAACGATCGTGGTGGCCATAGATCGTGGTGTTGAACTGATCGTGTGACCGCAGGGTCTGCAGGACCAGAGATCGTTCGACACGAACGTTCTCCTTCACGTGGGTGACCGTGAAATGCGCCCTGCCGTCGTCGGTCGGGAAGAGGCGAGCATCGCGTGGCGGGTGTGGAAGCCCGAAACCTCCGGGGATCCTGACGCGGCTGTTGAAGTCCGAGAACCCGGGGATGACCGCAGCGATGTGATCTCGAACGAGGTCGTTGTCGGCGCAGAGTCGAGCCCAGGCGACTGGGTGGTCGGCGCCGAGCAGTGAGAGGGCGAGGTCACAGATGATCGACACCTCGCTGCGCAGCTCGGATGACGGCGGGCTGAGCGAACCGGTCGAGGTCTGGACGATGCCCATCGAGTCCTCGACCGTCACGAATTGTGCTCCGTGATCCTGCAGGTCGATGTCGGTGCGGGCAAGCGTGGGCAGGATGATGGCGGTGTCGCCACACATCAAGTGCGAGCGGTTGAGCTTGGTGGAGATCTGCACGGTGAGCCCGGCGCTCATCAGGGCCGGCTCGGTGACGTCGGTGTCAGGTGTTGCTCGCACGAAGTTGCCGCCCAGACCCACCATCACGCGGGCGGCGCCAGTCGACAGGGCGCGCACCGCGTCGACCGTGTCGAGTCCTGGTTCGCGCGGCATGTCCAAACCGAATTCAGCCTCGAGCGCGTCGAGCAGAGCCGCTTCCGGTTGTTCGAAGATCCCCATCGTCCGATCCCCTTGAACGTTGCTGTGCCCGCGGATCGGACTGAGCCCGGCACCCGGTCGACCGATGTGGCCACCGAGGAGCGCCAGGTTGGTCATCTCGTCAATCGTGTCGACGGCGCCGAGGTGCTGGGTGATCCCCATCGCCCAGCAGATGATCATCCGCTCGGCGTCGGCAATCATCGTGAACGCGTCCTCGACGGCCGATCGTTCCAATCCGGTATGCGCCAAGAGCTCGGCCTCGTCGACACCCACCAGGTGTTGCTTGAGCGCCTCGTAGCCCGAGGTGTGCCCGGTGATGAAGGATTGGTCGATCTGACCGGCCCGGGCGCCGTCCGCGACGAGCCAACGGTTCCACAGCTGGAACAACGCCTGGTCACCACCCAGACGGATGGGGAGGTGGATGTCGGCGATGTCGGTGCCGTGACCGGCAAGGCCTCGGACGGTTTGGGGGTTCTTGTAGCGCAGAAGCCCGGCTTCCGGCAACGGGTTGATGGCGATGATCTTGGCACCCGCCCGCTTGGCTTGCTCGAGAGTGGTGAGCATCCTGGGGTGGTTGCTCCCCGGGTTTTGTCCGACGACCAGGATGACATCGGCGCGAGCGAAGTCGTCCATTTGTATCGAGCCCTTCCCGATCCCGATCGAACGATCGAGCGCGAAACTGGTCGGCTCGTGACACATGTTCGAGCAGTCGGGCAGGTTGTTCGTCCCGAAGCAGCGGACCATCAGCTGATAGAGGAACGCGGCCTCGTTGCTCGTACGCCCGGACGTGTAGAAGATCGCCTGGTCGGGACTGTCGAGCGCTCGAAGCTGAGTGGCGATTTCGACGAAGGCCGCCTCCCAATCGATGGGTTCGTAGTGCGTGGACCCGGGCCGCTTGATCATCGGTGACGTCAATCGGCCAGCTTGACCGAGCCAGAAGTCGGATCGGGCGCATAGGTCGGCGATCGAATGGCGGGCAAAGAATTCACGGTCGATGTATGCGGTGGTCGCTTCCTCGGCGACCGCCTTGGCGCCGCTCTCGCAGAACTCGATCCGGTGCCGAACTCCTGGCGGAGGTTCGGGCCAAGCACAGCCAGGGCAATCGAACCCGTCCGGTTGGTTGATCACCGACAATGCCTTCACCGTTCGACGTACGCCCATGTTCGTGATCGTCCGGTTCACGGTGTTGGCGATGGCCGGGATGCCAGTCGCCCATCCCTTCGGTGGGCGAATGGTGTTCTCCGTCGAGTCGCGTTCAGGCGTCATGTCGTTGCTTCCCGTGCAATCTCCCACCAATCAATGACTCGGCGGCGGCGAGACCGGACCCCATGGAACAGTCGCGGCTCGGCCATCTCACGCGAGTTTTTCGACGAAACCTTCGAGTTGGCGAAGGTTGCGGCACTCGTAGACACCGTCGGTGTGACGGCCGTAGTCACCCACGATCGAGTCGCCGGTGTTCCAATACGACTTCGGCTCGGGGTTGAGCCAGTACACGTGCCGCGCTTTTTGACGGATCTCACGAACGACCCACGACTGGCTGGCGTGATAATTGTTGCGGGCATCCCCCAGCAACAAGACGGTGGTCTTCGGTCCGACATCCTTGCCGTAGCGCTCCCAGAACACCTCGAACGCGTGGCCATAGTCGGAGTGCCCGTCGACCCACACGACGTCCGCCTCGGTGTTGACCCGGTGGATCGCTTCCTGGATGTCTTCCGTCGACTTGAAGTACTCGGTGACCTCGTCGATCCCGTCGATGAACACGAACGAGCGGACCTTTGAGAATTGGCCCTGGATCGCGTACACCAGCATCAGCGTGAACCGGGCAAAGGCAGCCACCGACCCGGAGATGTCGGCGATCACCATCAACTCGGGCTTCGCAGGTCGCGGGTACTTGAACTTCGGTTCGGCGGGAACACCGCCATAACTCAGCGAGTGGCGCACCGTGTTGCGGAAATCGAGCGGTCCCTTGCGGCCGTGGCGACGCTTGCGCGCCAGGCGTGCTGCCAGCTTGCGGGTCAGCGGGTACAACGCCTTCTTGAGTGACTGCATCTCCTCGCGCGAAGCGTGCATGAACTCGACGTCTTCAGGGAGCGGCTTGCGCAAGGTCTTCGCCATTGCCTCGACCCCGCGATCAGCCACCAACTTGCGCCGGATCTCGGCCTCGATCTCGGCTTTGAACTCCTGGATCCGGTGTTCGAACTCGTCGCGCTCGAGGCGTTCCTCCAAGGACGTCAGCTCGCCGCCGGCGTCCTCGGCAGAAGCCTCCATCAGCTTCTCGAGCATCCCGTCGAGATCGAGATTACGGAGCGTGCGGTACAGGTAGTACGTGCCGCCGACGGGTCGCCCCGGCTCCATCCCGGCGAATCGCTGGACGCTCTGCTTGGCGAGCGCCCGCATCATCGCCTGGTCGGCGTTGAGCAGCGCCTGCATCAACATCTGAGCGATCTCTTCTGGCGTCAGCGCGTCCATCGAGCCGGCACCGCCGCGACCCTCGCCTGCCTGCGACTCGTCCTGCATCTCGCGCCACAACTCGTCGAGTGACGACTCGTCCCCCTCCGCCAGGCGGTACTCGGGCCCGCGCAGCGAGAAGTACACCTCGAACACGGTCTCGAACGCCCGCCAGTGCGAGTTGTTCTTGATCAGCGTTGCCCCGAGGGCGTACTTGAAGGCATCGCGATCCTCGATCGGGATGTGTTGCACCGCCTCCATCGCATCGAGGTTCTCGGTCAAGCTGACCGGCAAACCGGCATTGCGGAGTTCGCCGACGAACCCGTTCAGCAGATCGAGAAACGACTTGCTCGGACCTCCGGTCAGCGTCGTTGATCCCGCCATGATCAGTCGACCGAGAGTTCTTTGGCGGCCTTCGTGATGTCGGTCTGGTACTTGAGCAGGATGTGCAGCGTTTCCTTGGCAGTCGTCTCGTCGACGGTCTCGATGTTGAGCAGCAACAGCGTGCGCGCCCAGTCGAGGGTCTCCGACACACTCGGCGACTTCTTGAGATCGAGCATCCGGATCGAACGAACGATTCGAGCCACCTGGTCGGCGAGGTGTTCGGTGATGCCGGGGACCTTGGTCAGCACGATCTGCTTCTCACGCTCCATCGTCGGGTAGTCGACGTGGAGGTACAGACATCGCCGCTTGAGCGCTTCGGACAGCTCTCGAGTGTTGTTCGAGGTCAGGAACACCAACGGAATCTGCTTGGCTTCGATCGTGCCCAGTTCAGGGATCGAAACCTGATAGTCGGACAGGATTTCGAGCAGCAGCGCTTCGGTCTCGACCTCGACACGATCGACCTCGTCGATCAGCAACACGACCGGGTCGGGAGCGCTGATCGCCTCCAGCAACGGGCGGGTCAAGAGGAATTCCTCGGAGAAGATGTCGTCGTGGACATCGCTCCACGAATCGGAGTTCTTGTCGGCCTGGATCCGCAACAACTGCTTCTTGTAGTTCCACTCGTAGAGGGCTTTGCTCTCGTCGAGGCCCTCGTAGCACTGCAACCGGATCAAGCGGGCGCCCGTCATCTCGGCAATCGACTTCGCCAGCTGGGTCTTGCCGGTTCCGGCTGGGCCCTCGACGAGAATCGGCTTGCCGAGCCGGTCGGCGAGGAAGGCAACACCCGAAATGCCATCATCTGCCAGGTAGTTCACATCGCGCAGGCCGTCTCGTACTTGCTGCACACTCTCGAAACGGTTCGCCGACTCAACTGCCATGGAATGCACGCTATCCGGACCCTTGACTCGCAGGTCAATCGGATATGGTCACGTCATGTCCGGGGCACTCGGGAAATATGTGAGTGCGTTCACCGACGGGGTCGAGACGCAACTCAGCGCGCTTTCCGGGAAGACCCATCGTCAAGAGTGCATCGTCGAGGCCGGAAATCTCGTTGCTGCGATCCTCGCCAGCGATGGACGGCTCACGACGACGGAGCTGGAAGCGTGGCTAGCTGACGTCGGACCAAACCTCGAACCGCCGGTCTTCATCACCCCACAACAGCTCCGGCAGTCCGATCTGCTCACCGACAAACAGCAGTGGCTGACGAGTGCCAGCACGTTGTACGACCTGTTGCTGAAAGCCGACGCGCGTGACGGCGGGCGTCGCGCCACCACCTATTACGAGCTGGCCCTCAAACTTGCCCACGCCACCGCCGCCATCGACCTCGTACCGTCGCCCGACGAGATCACCGCGATCGACCGTTTCCGGACCATGCTGCTCACGGCGATGGACGCCTACCGAGTTCCCCGCCCGGGTCAGCCGGCCACCACGACAAACGCAGGAAGCCGCGCAACACCGGCACCGACACTGACACCGCTCCCGGAGTTGCCTCCCAAACGACCCGTCGAGGAACTGCTTGCCGAGCTCGACGCCCTGATCGGCCTCGATCACGTCAAGACCGAAGTCCGCCGACTCACGAGCCTGCTGAGGATCCAGCGGCTCCGAGCAGAGCACGATCTCCCCGTCATCGAAACCAGCCGCCACCTCGTCTTCGTCGGTAATCCCGGCACGGGTAAGACGACGGTCGCCCGGTTGTTGAGCCAGATCTATCGCAGCCTCGATGTGGTCAGCAAAGGTCACCTCGTCGAGACCGATCGTGCCGATCTCGTCGCCGGCTTCGTCGGTCAGACCGCCGCCAAAACGCAAGCGATCCTCGAATCTGCGCTGGGTGGCACGGTCCTGATCGACGAGGCGTACGCCCTCGCTCGCGGGGGCGAGACCGACTTCGGTCGCGAGGCGATCGACACGCTCGTCAAGTTCATGGAGGACCACCGCGATGATCTTTCCGTCGTGATCGCCGGCTACCCGACCGAGATGCAGGAACTGATCGACACCAACCCGGGGCTCGAAAGCCGTTTCGCCCGCACGCTCGAGTTCCCGGATTACACCACCGATCAGCTCGTCAGGATCTTCGACGGGATGTCGGCCAAGCAGGAATACCATCTCGCCCAAACCGCACACCAGCGCCTGCGGGAGGTGATCGAGAGCGAACCGCGTGGCCGCGGGTTCGGCAACGCCCGGTTCGTCCGCAACGTGTTCGAGCAATCGATCTCCATGCAGGCAGTCCGGCTGGCCGACGTGCTCCAGCCGGATGTGACCCAGCTGACCACGCTCGAAGCCGCCGATATCGAACCGGTCTGACGACTAGCGTCTTGCGCAGCCATGGGATTTCGCGACCGATTCTACACACCCAAGACTGCCAAGGCGATCCTGTCGTGGCGGATCCTGCTCGGGATCGGTGTCGGAGCGCTGCTCGGCGTGGCGGGCCTCCCGATCGGATTCGCGATCGGGCTCGGCGCTGCGGCTTACGCGATCAGCGTCGGGTCGGCCGTACCGCGTCGCCAGCGACCGGTGAGCATCGATCCGTTCGCGTTGAGTGAGCCATGGCGCCAGATCATGCAGCAGGCGAACAGCGCCGGCCGCAAACTGCGAGCAACCGTCACGGCGGCCAATGACGGCCCGCTCAAGCAGGCACTCGAGTCGATCGCCGGACAACTCGAACACGGTCTTGCGGAAGCCTGGAAGATCGCCAAACGTGGTGATGAGATCGACGACGCGGTCCGGCTGCTCGACCCGACTGCATTGCGGTCGAAGCTGTCGACGCTGCAACAGCGCGCCGCTTCGAATCCGTCGCCCGACGCCGATGCAGCAATCGCGTCGGTGGAGAGTCAACTCGAGTCCGCCAGACGCTTGCAGCAGCAGTCGGACGAAACCGCAGGCGCCTTGCGCCTGACACAGACCCAACTCGACGAACTCGTTGCCCGCGCCGCAGAGGTTCGGATCGGTTCGGTCGGGAGCGACACCTACGCTCGGGAAGTCGACGATCTGGTCGTCAGACTCGAAGCCCTGCGACAGGCCGTCGAGGAAACCCGTACCTCGTGAGCAGCCTGCTCCGATCGAACATCACCGTCGCGCTCGGAACTGCGCTCTCGCGGGTGACGGGCCTGCTGCGACTCATGGTGTTCGGGTGGATCATCGGGCAAACGGCGCTGTCCGACGCCTACGTGATCGCCAACGAGACTCCCAACATCGTCTACGACCTGCTGCTCGGCGGTGTCTTGTCGGCCACCCTGGTGCCGTTGTTCTCGTCGTTCATCGAGGCTGACGACGACGAGGCGACCAGCGTCGTGATCACGGTCGCGGCGACGCTGATGGCCGCCCTGACGGTTGTCGCCGTGATCGCCGCGCCACTGATCTTCCGGCTCTACACGCTCGATCCGGGCGGCGACGTCGACCCTGCGATGTTCCACCGCGTCGGCACCACACTGGCCCGGATCTTCCTGTTGCAGATCTTCTTCTATGGTCTCACCGGGCTTGCCAGTGCGTATCTGAACAGCCGTCGCCGGTTCTTCGCCGCCGCCTGGAGCCCGGTTGTGTCGAACCTGATCATCATCGCCACGTTGTTCACGCTCCGCGGCCGTGTGTGGAGCGTCGCCGATGTCGAGACCAACGATCGGTTGAAATGGACGCTCGGCCTCGGAGCGACGGCTGGAATCGCGGTGATGGCACTCTTCACGGTTGCGGCGGCGCGACGTTCGGGATTTCGACTGCGGTTTGCCTGGAACTGGAAACATCCCGCCGTCAAGCAGGTCGCCAAATTGTCCGGCTGGACGCTCGGCTTCGCGACCGCCAACCAGATCGCGCTGATCGTCGTTCGCAACCTCGCCGAGCCGGGCTCCAGCATCGCGACTGCGTACTTCGTGGCCTTCACGTTCTTCGTCCTGCCGCACGGTTTGTTGGCGGTCTCGATCTCCACGACATTTCAACCCGAGATGGCCCGCGCCGTGCACCGCAAGGACCGTCCCGCCTTCATCGAACAGACCTCACTCGGAGTTCGCCTCATCGTGCTCCTCACGCTGCCCGCAGGCTTGGTGATGTTCGCCCTCCGTCGGCCGATCGTCGGAGCCTTGTTGGAGTACCGCAATTTCTCGAGCTCCGCGGCCGAGAACACCGTGCGCGCCTTGGCCGGCTTCTCGTTGGGGCTGGTCGGGTTCTCCGTCTACCAATTCGTGCTGCGCGGGTTCTACGCCCACAAGGACACCAGAACGGCATTCGTGGTCAACGTCGCCGAGAACGCCATCAACATCCTGCTGGCAACCCTGCTCGTCGGTCGATACGGGGTGCTCGGTCTGGGCCTCGCCTACGCGCTCGCCTACCTCGTTTCGGCTGTGCTCGTGCTCAAGATCCTCAGCACCAAAGTGAGGGGCTTCGCGCTCCGACCGATCGCAGAGGCGACGTCGCGGATGGCGATCGCTGCGGTGCTGATGGCAGAAGCGGTGTGGATGGCGACCCGATCGATCGGGAGTGACCATGGGGGCGGGGCGTTTGCGCGGCTGCTGAGCGGAGGTGTGGTCGCCCCGATCGTCTACATCGGCGTGCTGATGGTGTTGCGCGCACCCGAGGTTGCGAGCCTGCGCAACATCGCTTCGCGCCGACGAGACTAGAGTTCGTCCCATGTTCAAGCTGACGCGCAAATGGTGGAAGTACCTCACGGCCAAGCTGACCGGGAACTTCAATGATCGAGCCGACCCCAAGATCCAGCTGGAACAGGCGATCGCCGAAGCACAGGGACAGCACCAGCGACTGCGGGAGCAGGCGGTCAACGTGATCGCCAATCAGAAGCAGGCCGAGATCCGGCTCAACTCGAAGATGACCGAACTCGAGAAGCTCAACGCCAACACCCGCCAGGCGTTGATCATGGCATCCGACGCTCAAAAGGCGGGCAACGCCGAGAAGACGGCCCAGTACAACCATGCCGCCGAGACGATCGCAGGGCAGTTGATCCAGGTCGAGAAGGACGTCGAGAGTCTGAAGGCGATGGTGATGACCACCACGGAGGCAGCCGATCAGGCCAAGGCCGCCGTCTCTCAGAACAGTCGCCTGTTGCAGGAACGAATTGCCGAGAAGTCCAAGCTGCTCAGTCAACTCGAGCAGGCCAAGATGCAGGAGGAAATGAACTCCGCAATGCGGCAGCTCAACGAGACCGTTGGTGACGACGTCCCGACGCTCAAGGAAGTGCAGCAGAAGATCGAGGCGCGCTATGCCAAGGCCAAGGCGACATCGGAACTCAACGAAGCGTCGGTCGAATCGAGCGTGCTCGAGATCGAACAGGCGACAGCCAACGTCGAAGCCCAAGGACGCCTGTCGGAATTGCGCGCCGAGCTCGGTCTCGACGGTGCACCTGCGACCGCCCAGGTCGAAGGCGGAACACCGGCGACCTGATCAGGTCGTTTGATCAGACCAGGGCTCAGGCGGGCAGCACCACGAGGTCGTCACGGTGGATCACCTCGTGCGTCATGCCGTCGGGCAGATCCTTCGTCTGGCGACCCGCCACGCAGCGCAGCTCATCAGCCGAGACGTAGACGATGCCGCGTGCGAACACGACACCGTCGGGCCCACAAACATCGATCGTGTCACCTTCGCCGAACGCGCCTTCGACGCCAGAAACGCCTGCAGGTAGCAAGCTCGTCGATCGGGTCGTCAAGGCATGCCGGGCGCCCTCGTCGACTGTCACGGTCCCACGAACCTCGGCGGCGAACGCCATCCAGAGCTTGCGGGCCGGGAGACGCCGGTCGTGCCCGGCGAAGGTCGTACCGATTCCCGTGCCGGCCACGGCTTCGGGCAGCACGTTGGGGCGGCCCGCACGAGCGATCACCGTTCGTACTCCGGACCACGAGGCGATTCTCGCCGCGGCCAGTTTGCTCGCCATGCCACCACTGCCGCGTCCACTCCCGCCGGCGCCCGCCCTGATCGACAGCAACGGGTCGTCGGCAGCGACCATCGATACCAACGCAGCGTCGGGGTTCGATCGCGGATCGGACGTGTACAGACCTTCGAGATCGGTCAGCAGCACCATCACGTCGGCCTTCACGGCGTGTGCCACCAGGGCCGCGATCCGATCGTTGTCGCCGTAGCGAAGTTCATCGTTGGCGATCGCGTCGTTCTCGTTGATGATCGGCACGCACCCGAGTTCGAGCAGCCGCCCGAGCGTTTCACGGGCGTGGAGATACTGCGTGCGGTCGACGAAGTCGTGAGGATCGAGCAGAACCTGAGCTCCGATCAGCCCCAATGCGGCGAACTCTTCGTTGTACTGCTGCATGATTCGGCTCTGCCCGACCGCGGAGACGGCCTGGAGCGTCAACATGTCGGTCGGGCGGGCAGGGAACCCGAGTGTGGCAACGCCTGCGGCGACGGCGCCGGACGACACCAGCAGCACCTCGTGACCGTCGCCACGCAGCACGCCGACCTCCGCCGTGAGCTTGGCGATCGCCTCGCGCGAGATCGCCCCGCGGTCATCCGTGATCGATGAGGTCCCGATCTTGGCGACGACTCTCATGCCAGAGCTCTCATACGACGACTTTCATGCCAGTGACTCTCATACGGGACTCGCAATCACAGGTCCAGCTGGTACGAGAAGCTGAAGTCACCGATCCACACGATGTTGCCCTCTTGCGCACCGGCGCGGGCCAACATTTTGAGCGCACCCATCCGCTCCAGCTGGAAATCGATGTAACTCAACGCTTCGTGCGTCGTGACGTCGTTGAGGGCCACGACTCGCTCGACATCGCGACCGACCAGCCGGAATTCGGCGTCACCGACACGTTCGACAACCGCCCCGCTCGCGTCTGGCCGGATCACCACGACGCCGTCGGGGTCGGGCGCCGACTGGCGCGCCTCGTGGACGAGGGTCGCCATCTGACCGACCAATTCGCGCACGCCATGGCGGGTCACGGACGAGATCACCGGATGCTTCCAACCGATCGCAGCAATCTCCTCAGGCTGGACGACGTCCGCCTTCGTTCCGACGATGATCCGTGGCCGCTCCAGCAGCTCAGGCCGATAGTTGCCCAGTTCCTCGAGCAGAATCCGTTCCTGCTCGAACGGCGACGTGTCGTCGGCCGGGCAGAGGTCGATCAGCAGGCACATCACCCTGGCCCGCTCGATGTGTCGCAAGAACTGATGCCCGAGCCCCTTGCCTTCGCTGGCACCCTCGATCAGACCGGGGATGTCGGCAACGATGAAGTTCGTGTCGTCGTCGAGGCTGACCACACCGAGGTTCGGCTCGAGCGTCGTGAACGGATAGTTGGCGATCTTCGGCTTGGCGGCCGAGATCACACTGATCAGGGTGCTCTTGCCGGCATTCGGGAACCCGACCAGGGCGACGTCGGCCATCAGCAACAGATCGAGCTTGAGCCAGCGATCCTCGCCGTGCTCACCCTGCTCGGCGAAGCTCGGGGCGCGGCGCCGGTTGGAAAGGAACTTGGCGTTGCCACGGCCACCACGTCCGCCCGCGGCAGCGAGGAATTTGTCACCGTGGCGGTACAGCTCAGCCAGGATCTCGTCGGTGTACATGTCACGCACGACGGTTCCTTCGGGCACGCGGACCTCCATCGACTCACCGCGGCGACCGTGAAGATCCTTGCCCTTGCCGTGGACGCCACTCGATGCGCGACGGTGGGGATGATCCCGAAAGGCGAGCAGCGAGGCGACGTTGTGATCGGCCACCAGCCAGACGTCGCCGCCCTTTCCGCCATCGCCGCCGTTGGGGCCACCCATCACGACAGGGCCCTCTCGGCGGAACGAGACGCAGCCTGCGCCGCCGTCACCCCCGCGCACATTGAGTTGACACTCGTCGACGAACTGAGACATGGCCTACGAGCCTACCGACCCGCTCGTCGGCGTAGGGTTGAGCGTTGATGGGCAGCGTGGACGAGACGGCGCAAGAACGTGCGCAGCGGTGGGCGTCGACGATGCGCGGGCACGCCGCCGAAGGCATCGCGCTCGCCCACGAGAACTCCTGGGCGGGCCCGGGAAGCGATGCGACGGCGGGCCGGCGAGAGCGAGAAGAGGCCGAACACGAGCGACTCGCCCCGCTCGCCTCGAAGTCGTCCGGGGCCGGTGATCGAGTCATTGACGAGGCGCCAGACCCATTCCGGACGTGCTTCGAGCGCGATCGCGACCGAATCCTGCACGCCACCGCGTTTCGACGGCTGGCAGGCAAGACCCAGGTGTTCGTGTTTCCCGACGATCATCAGCGCACACGCCTGACCCACGCCCTCGAGGTCGCCCAGGTCGCTCGCTCGGTTGCGCAGGCGATCGGGCTCAACACGGTGCTCACCGAGGCGATCGCGATCGGCCACGACTGCGGTCACGGCCCCGGCGGCCATGCCAGCGAAGATGCGCTGTCGCCGTTCATCGAGGAGGGCTTCGATCACGCTGTATGGGGGGCCGATGTCACGCTCGTGCCCCTCAACCTGTGCGCAGAAACGCTCGACGGTGTGCGCAACCACTCGTGGAGTCGCCCCGCGCCGGCAACTCCGGAGGGTGAGGTGGTTTCGTGGGCCGACCGGATCGCCTACGTCTGCCACGACTTCGAAGATGCCGTGGCGACAGGTGTCGTCTCGCCGGACATGCTCCCCGAGTTGGTGCGCGCTCGACTGGGCACGGATCGCTCGACGCAACTCGGAACGTTGATTCGAGCGATGATCCAGGCGACCGCTGAAACCGGTCGGATCGGCATGGTGGCGCCGATCGCCGAGGCGCTCGCGGAGTTCAGATTGTTCAACTACCAGCAGATCTATCTGCGTCCTGCAAGTCGAGCCCAAGCCGATGCGGTGATCGCGTTGTTGCGAGCGCTCGTCGAGCACTACGCCGCCCACCCCGGCCTGCTCCCCGACGTCGACGAATTGACCGGCGGTCCGACAAACGGTTCGACGGAGGCGTACCGGGCAGCGGTGACCTACGTCGGCGGGATGACCGATCGATTCGCCTGTCGCCAGGCGATCACACTGCTCGGATGGGACCGCCAACGACTCCCCCGCGGCATCGACATCTGACAGCGACCGAACCGCTCGACGACTCGGTCCCTCGACGCGCAAACGGCGGAGTGCACAGCACTCCGCCGTTCAGCGAAACCAGCGTAGACCGGCTCGGTCAGCCAGCGGGATGGTCAGCCGACGGGATTGACGTCAACGACCTTGCGGCCCTTGCGCTCACCGAACTGCACGGCACCATCGATCAACGAGAACAACGTGTCGTCCCCACCGATGGCAACGTTCTTGCCCGGGTGGAACTGGGTGCCGCGTTGGCGAACGATGATCGTGCCGGCCGAGATCTGCGTCCCGCCGTAGACCTTGACGCCCAAACGCTGCGCGTTCGAGTCGCGACCGTTGCGGGTAGAACCGCCACCTTTGGTCTTTGACATGTTGGGTTCCTCAGGCTTTCTTGATCGACGTGATCTCGACCACGGTGTACTTCTGGCGGTGACCGTAGCGACGACGCTCGTTGGCCTTCGACTTGTACGTGAAACCGTTGATCTTCGGGCCTTTCGCGGCTCCGATGATCTTCCCCGTCACGGACGCACCCTTGAGGGCGTCGGCGCCTGCGAGAACGGTCTCACCATCGACGACGAGTACCGGCGTCAACGAAACGTCGCTCCCCTCGTCACCATCGAGCAACTCCAGGGACACGCGCTGACCCTCGGTTACTTTTTCCTGTTTTCCACCTGAGGCGATCACTGCGTACATAGCTCGTCCGAGGCTATCGACCGCAACCGCACCCTCCAACCGCTTCGCCGGGCGATCTGGATTGTTCACAACGAGGCGGAGATCCCACCATCGACCGTGAGGACATGCCCATTCACGTATGCCGCCTCGTCGGAGGCGAGGAATACGGCTGCCGCAGCGACTTCTTCAGGGCGCCCCCAGCGCCCGACGGGAGCTCGTTCGTTGACGAAGCGGTGGAACTCGGTGTCGTCGATCAGTGCTCGATTCAAGTCGGTTGCGATGTATCCGGGGGCGATCGCGTTGCACGTGACGCCGTGCGGGCCGAGCTCGACGGCCAGCGCTCGTGTCAAGGCCGCAACCCCACCCTTGCTCGATACGTACGCGGGAATCGTCGGTCGGGCGATCGGGCCGAGCATCGAGGCGACGTTGATGATCCGACCGGACCCGACGCCGAGCATGTGGCGAGCGGCCTGTTGGGCAAGCCGAAACGGTGCGGTCAGGTTGGTTGCGAGGATCCGGTCCCATTGATCCGCCGGGAAGTCGATCAGCGCTGCCCGGTGCTGGACGCCTGCGTTGTTGACCAACACATCGCACCCACTCATTCGCTCGACCAATGCTGCGAAGCGGTCGGCGGCGTCGGGTTCCGACACGTCACACACCCAACCGTCGCAGGTGATACCGATCTCCTGCAGTTCCGCCACGCGGCGCCCGACATCTGATTCGGAGCGACCGTTGATCACCACCGTGGCACCTGCCAGACCCAGCGCCTCGGCAATCGCCGACCCGATTCCTCTCGTGCTGCCAGTCACCACGGCGACCTTGCGATCGAGTCGAAACATCAGCAGCAGGCTTCCGTTGACTCGCTGTTCGTGTCGTCGGCGAACTCGACCACCAGGTTCTTCACGAAGCGGCCCCGAGTGGTGATCCGCATCCGCGAGGCCAGCCCGCTCAAGACAGGTGACACCAAGATCTTGAATTGCGGATGACGGACACGGTGATACGAACCGAGCTGCTTGTTGGTGATGTTGGTGTCGACCGACACCTCGGCAAGCTTGCCTCAACCAGTCGGTCGGATGAAGTCGATCGTCATCGTTCCGCCGCGCTTGTCGAGCAGATCCGACGCTTCAGGGGTGATCTCGATCAGCATCAGTCGAGCAGCGCGTGGTCGATTCGGACGCCGCGGCCTTCGCAGTCAGGACAGATCTCGGAGAACTCGGTCAGCAGGCCTTCGCCGATCCGTTTCCGGGTCATCTCGACGAGTCCGAGTTCAGAGATGTCGAAAACCTGGGTCCGGGTCTTGTCGCGGCTCAGCGCCGCCCTGAACGACTCGACGACCTTGGCGCGGTTGTCCCGGATCTCCATGTCGATGAAGTCGATCACGATGATTCCGCCGATGTCGCGTAGGCGCAACTGCTTGGCGATCTCCTCGGCTGCTTCCATATTGTTGTAGAAGACCGTCTCCTCGAGGTTGGATTTGCCGACGTTCTTGCCGGTGTTGACGTCGATCACGGTCAACGCCTCGGTGTGTTCGATGATCAGCGAACCGCCCGACGGCAGCCACACCTTCCGGTCGAGCGCCTTGTGGACCTGCTCGTGGACGTGGAAACGTTCGAACACCGAAAGTCCCTCGGCGGCCGTGTCGTAGTACTCGATCCGGTCGGCGAGCTCGGGATTGAAGGCGTTGACGTAGCTCTTGACGTCCTCGAACAAACGATGGTCGTCGATCACGACGCCGCGGTACTCGGGGTTGAACTCCTCCCGAATCACTCGTACGGCCAGTTCCGGCTCGCGATAGAGCAGGCCGGGCCTGGGCGACTGAGCTGCCTTGCGTTCGATCTGGGTCCACTGCTCGAGCAGCAGGTGCATATCGGCCTCGAGATCGGCCTCGGTGGCGTGCTCCGCCGCAGTCCGCACGATCAACCCGTGCTGCTCGGGCTTGACCCGATCGAGGATGTTGCGGAGCCGCTTGCGTGTGTCGTCCTGGAGCCGCTTGGAGATCCCGTACGTCTTGGAGTTCGGGATCAGCACCACGAATCGGCCGGGCAGCGAAACCTCCTGGGTCAAGCGAGCACCTTTGGCGCCGATCGGGTTCTTGGTGACCTGACACATGATCATCTGACGTGCCTTCAGCACGTCTTCGATGCGTGCGCCACTCTTGGCGACGATGTCTTCGGCGTCGTACTGAACGTCGCCGCGGTAGAGCACGGCGTTCTTCGGCGTCGAGATGTCGACGAACGCCGCCTCCATGCCGGGGAGCACGTTTTGGACGCGTCCGAGATAGATGTTCCCGTGAATCTGACTGACATCGTCGGCCGGTCGGCTGACGTAATGCTCGATCAGGTTGCGTCCCTCCAACACGGCGACCTGGGCCATGCCGGCACGGACCTGCACGCACATGAAGTACCGGCCGACCGGTTTCCCGTTGCGCTCGCGACCGCGTCGTTGCTCGACCAGTTCGAGCTCGGTCGCGGTCGGCTTCGCCTTTCGGCGCTTCTTCCGGTCGGCGGCATCGGATCCGGTTTGCTCCGGACGAACTTGGCGTTCCTCGTCAACGAGTTTCGGGCCGCCGGCCGCGCCGCCCCGCTTGCGCCGCTTGTTGCCGTTCTTCGGTTGACTCGGCGCCTCCCCGGTCTTTGCTCGCGGCGCCGGACCGGGCGGGGCGACGGCCGGGGCCGGGCGGGTGTCGCCGATCTGTGGTCTTCGCACGAGCGCTTTCTCGGCAGCCGCGACATCGGTCACCCGGCCCTCGCCGATCCGGTCGGGAAGTTCCGGATCAGGCGAGACAACCGCCTCGTCGTGGAGGTTGTCGTCGTGGTTGTTGTCGGCGTGGTGGTTGTCGGCGTGGTTGTCGTCGCCGTCATCATCGGGCTCGTCGCCGTCGTCTCCAGCCTGAACTGGGCCGGACGGCTTCTTGCGGCCTTGCCCACCGCGCGTTCCGCGGCGTCGCTTGCGAGCTGCGGCGGCTTCGCCGCCAGCGCCCTCAGCCTGCTCGTCCTGCCCGAGCGGCGCCGAATCGACCTGATCCGGAAGTGCCGGGTCGGCCTCGGTACTGGTGTCGTCCATGTTTCGTATCCCTTCTGCTGCGGGCACCGCTCGGGTGTCCGCACTCACGGAGGTGGGCAAACGGGAATACCCCGCGCCGCATACCTTCGTGATCAGTCCAATGGTGAGTTCTCGACGTGCAGGCCCGCCGGCGCCACGCGGACGCCTCGGCTCGGCCTCCGACGTTGCCGCCGAATCGACTGGCGACGCCGTGGAAGTGGTCGTTGAAGTGCTTGTGCTCCTGGTCGGGGACACCGGTCTCGCCATTCGTGGTGCGCGACGGTGTGATCTCCACCGCGGCCCCGTGAGCGAGCTGGTCGTGCCGGGGGGTGATGGCACTGTCCTCGCAGCCGATATCTCGAGCTGGTTTCTGCACCCGTGCCAGGAGCGTTGTGATCCGCGCCCAGAGTGATGACATAACTCTCACAGTGTACAACCCCTGAACGCCGCCAGGCGGGATCGGACCGTCTGGATGCGACGTCCCCGGTCTGCCGATCCTCAACGCATGCGTCGCATGTGCACCGATTGAACGATCCCGAACATCGCGAAGTACGTGATCAGGCTGGAACCACCATAGGAGATGAACGGCAGTGGGAGGCCGGTCACCGGCATGATCCCGAGCGTCATCCCGACGTTCTGGAAGACCTGCCAGAGCAGCATCGTGAACACACCGGCGCACAAATAGGTTCCGAGCAGGTCGCGTGACAGCGAGGCGATCCGCCAGATCCGCATCAGGGTCACGACGAACAGCCCGAGCATCACCACGCAGCCGATGAAGCCGAACTGCTCGCCCACTGCGGCGAACGGGAAGTCCGCCCACATCACGGGGACCGACCCGTCGTTGGTCAATCGGCCCTGCAACCACCCCTGACCCCAGATGCCGCCGGTCCCGAGCGCTCGAACAGCGTTGCGGACCTGGTAGACGGCGTCCTGGAGTTGTTCGTCGGTCGTGTTCTGGTCGAAGAACACGCGCAATCGTTGCTTTTGATAGTTGTCGACGAACCCGCCCACGAACGCAGCGACGACGGTCGCCAATGACATCGCACTGATCAAGGCGATGTATCGCGGCTTGGCTCCTGCGACCAACAGCACACCCATTGCCACCGAGACGAGCACGGAACCGGTCCCGAGGTCGGGTTGGATCACGACCAATACGGTTGGGACGCCGACCATGATCAGCCCGCCCAGGAATCGAGCATAGGTCACCTCTTCACTGCGCCCCTCGGCGAGGTACACCGCCAGATAGAGCAACACCGTGAACTTGGCAAGCTCTGCCGGCTGCAGGTTGAACGGCCCGAAGTCGAACGAGATTCGACCCTCACCGGCGGCGAAACCCATCAGCAGGAGCAACACGAGCAGGGCGATCGTGGCGCCATAGAGGAACGAGGCGCGTTCCTTGAACCATTCGTAATCGACTGACATCACGGCAACCATCACCACGCTGGCGATGATCGCGAACACGACCTGGCGGGTGGCGAACGCATACGGGTTGCCGTCGATCCGGTTCCGCGAGGCCGAGTACACAACCAGGCAACCGATCACCGTCAGGACACCCTGCGTGAGGAGCAACACCCAATCGACGTTGCGACTCGGGTCACTCGGACTCGAGCGGATGTTGCCGAGCCCGCTGTCGGGTCTGCGTTCGAGAAAAGTCAGCGCCATTGCGTCTGCCTACAAATCACTCGACCCGGAACTCGAGCCATCAGTCCAGCACGCATCAGTCCAGCACGCATCGGTCCATGCATCAGTCCACGACGCGATCCTGGGTTAACACGCCGTCCCCACCGCGCGAGCGGTAGCACGTGCGATCGGCCATGTTCATCGGATCAGCCGACACCGTCGCATCGAGGTTGAGCGGCTCCGACAACTCGACCGGTTCCGTCGCTCGCTGCCCAGACAGTGCCAGGAACGTGCACTTCACGACCGGGGCGGCAGCTTGCGACCCGTACCCGGACTTCTCCAGATACGCCGTGACGACGTAGGGATTGGCGGCGTCGACACTGAATGCCGCGAACACTGATGAGTCGTTCCACGGATAGCTGTTCGCGCCCTGAGCGGTCCCGGTCTTTCCAGCGAGCGGGATCGCCGCACTCGGGTAGTCCTCGAACAGGTACTCACCGGTTGTCTTGTGGTACGAGTCGGAGGTCACGCCGGTGCCACAGCACGTCACGACACGTCGCAATCCGTTCACGATCGGATCGCGAATCTCGCTCGGCATCGGGATCTGCCGGATCAACTCGGGAGCGGAGCGATCTTCGTAGACGGTGCCCAGCGAGAAATCGGCAAAACCCGGCTTTCCGTCGGGCACACCGGGGTTCCAGATCGCTCGCACAACGGTCGGCTTGAGCACGAAGCCCTGGTTGGCGATCGCGGCGTAGCCCGTAGCGACCTGCAGTGGGGTGGCCGACAGCAACCCCTGCCCGATCGCCAACTGGACGTTGTCACCGACGTAGTAGCTCTTGCCTTCGGCATCGCTGATGATGTTCTCCTCGGCATATTGACGCTTGAGTGCCTTGTCGGGGACGGTTCCATCGAACTCGAACGGCAATTCGACGCCGGTGTCGGCCCCGAACCCGAACAACTTGACCTGGTCCTGGAGCACGGGCAGACCGCCGTTGCGGTTGAAGATCTGCTCACCGATTCGGTAGAAGAACGCGTCCGACGACACTGCCAACGCGTCCGTGACATTTACGCTGCCGTAGGCACAGGGCCTTCCATTCCCGCACACGGCATTCTTGTACTCGCACTTCAAGAGTCCCGCTGCGCACCGGTCGAGATCGACCGACTCCGCCGTCAGCTTGTAGATACCGGTGTCGTTGTACCGCTCCCCCGGGGTGATCAGCCCGGTGTCGAGCGCGGCGAAGGCGGTGAACGGTTTGAACGTCGACCCGAGGTTGTAACGACCTTGAATGGCGCGATTGACCAAGATCGACTCGTCCGGGTCGATCGGCGTGACACCGTCCGCCTTGAACGAGGGGAAGATCTGGGAGAACTTGTTGCTCGAGAGGCCGGCCTCGAACCATCGGTTGTCGAAGGTCGGATAGCTCGCCATGGCGATGATGTCGCCGGTGGAGTAATCCATGATGATCTCGGAGCCGGCCGGTGCCTTGAAGCTGACCGTGTCGGGCTTGCTGAGATCCATCTTCTCGCGGCTGCCGTCGGGCTTCTTGATCTCCGGATTCGGGGCGGTCTGAGTGCGGCGCAACTTGAGTGTCGTCTCCAGCGCCTGCTCGGCGTACTGCTGGTAATCGAGATCGATCGTCAGTTGCACATCGAACCCGTTGATCGGGGGCACCTCCTCCAACACCTTGGTAGGTCGGTTGGCTGCGTCGACCTCGACCTTCTTGTAACCCCAGGTCCCGTGCAACACATTCTCGAGGCTGCGTTCGACCCCGAACTGACCGACTCGTTCGTTCAGGATGTAGCCCAAGGCGGTGTATTCCTTGAGCTGCTTCCTGTTGATCGCCCCCATGTACCCGACGACGTGAGCGGCGTGCGGCGCGTACGGGTACACGCGTTGCCACTCGGTCAGGATTTCGACACCGGGGAAGTCCTCGATCCGTTCCAGGATTGCAATTGCGGTCGGCTCGTCGATCCCCTCCCGCAACGGCATCGGCAGGAACGTGCTGTAGACGCCCGAGTCGAAACGGGCCTGCATCTCCTCGATCGGCACGTCGATCCACCCCGACAGTCGCCGGAAGATCTCTTCGCGTTCCGTCTTCTTACGAAGTCGTTGCCAGTCGATGGCCACCGTCAGAATCCGCTGATTGTCAGCAAGGATTCGGCCGTCGACGTCGAAGATCCGGCCTCGTTCCGGAGCGAGTCGGATCGTACGCGTCTTGGCGATCGTCACGCTGGCCTGCAATTCGTCGGCCTTGACCGTCTGCAGGAACCAGAGCCGGACACCGAGCAAGGAGAACAACATCACACCGACCAGCGCAAGGATGCCGAGTCGAGTGGCTCGACGGTCAACGGCCATCGGGCAAGTCTCGCGTAGATCGACTCATTCTCAACGTCGCAGAACTGGTGAGTGGTTCATGTTCCTTCGGCAGCTTCCACTCGGGCCGAGCAAGTTTGAGCGACCAGCGCCCGACCGGCACGAGCACGATGCTGGCGACCGCAGCCGCGACTGCGACAACCGGCACGATCTTCGCCATTTCGGGCACGAATGCATCCTCCTCACCGATGAACCGCCGCACGACCGGAACGCATGCCTCACCCAGGCCGGCGCCGAGCGCCACGAATGCCGCCGCCATCCACCAGGTTGTCTCGACTCGGACGAGGTCGACCAGGCCTGCGACGTACCCGGCCAGCCCCATCGTGATCCCCGAGGATCCGAGCGGCGTCCCGACCGCGAGGTCGTACATCAGACCGACCACGAAACCGGCGATCGCGCCCCGTTCGGGCCCACCGGCGGCACCGGCCGACGCCGCAAATGCAAGCACGATCTGGACCACCACGCCGAACGGACGCATCTCGACGAACATCGTCTTCTGCAACGCCAACAGGATCATCGCCACCGGGATGATCCGGACGAGCGAGCTCCGCAGGATGCTGCCGATCATGCGCCACTCAATTCGTCACCAACTCGGTCGGAGGTTGGTACAAGATCACGGTCAGGAACGTCAGGTGGTCGAGATCAGCATTCAACTCGACCTCCAACGCAAGACCTTCGGTACCGACGCCTTGCATCACGTTGACGACCCGACCGATCGGGATGTTCGGCGGAGCAAGGCTCTCACTGCCACCGGACGTCAGCACGGCGTCGCCTTTCACCACCCGAACGAACTGCGGCGAATCGGCGATGAACCGGATCCGCGGCAGCCGATCCGCCCCGAAACCGCCGAGCGCTCCGGTCTCGCGGGTCACGATCACAACCGTCGTCGTAGTTGTCGACGAGGTCGTCGTCGTGGTCGTGGTGTCCTCCGGCAACACGCCACCTTCGGCGGGCCCGCTCGGGACGGTCGTCGTCGTAGTGGTCGTCGTCGACGTCGTCGTGGTCACATCGTCGACGTTGAGCCCACTCGGCACGGTCACCGGCACCGTGGTGGTTGCAGAAGGAGTCACCTCTGCGACGACCTTGACCGGCACCGCATACGACGTGTGGGTCACGAGCATCACGATGCTGGTTTGCGGCGCGACGCGCGTGATCTTGCCGACGAGTCCGGCGTCGTTGACGACCGGCATGCCGACTCGAATTCCGTCCAACGAGCCGCGATCGATCTCGACTTGCTGGTCGAAATTGCTCGGTGACAGACCGATGATCTCGGCGGACACCTTGTCGTAGGCGGCGAGCGACTCCAACCCGGCTTGAGCCCGTAACAACCGGTTCTCGATCAGTGCATTCTCAGCCGCGATCTCGGCGCTCTTCTGGGCATCGATCTGGCGCTGCAGCTCTTCGTTCTGTTGGCGCAGCTCGTCGAATTCCGTGATCCCGCGCCATGCCCGCTCGACCGGTCGGGTGACGACATCACCGGCGATCTCGAACGGGCGGAGGGCATAGCCGAACCCCGAACGGGCGGCGTTGAACACCGCGTTCCCGCGAAGGTCGAGCGTGATGAGAAGGATGGACGACAGCAGCAAGATGATCATCGTGCGCCGCCGGCCCGCGGAATAGACGGCCATGAAGCGTTCGGATCAGTAGTCGCCACCGAGCGACATGAGCCCTCGCATCGCGTCGATGTTCTCGAGGGCTCGTCCTGATCCGATCACAACGCTGTACAGAGGTTCGTTGGCAACGCGGATCGGCATGCCGGTCTCGTGCGCGAGTCGCTGATCGAGTCCGCCGAGCAGCGCCCCGCCACCGGTCAGCATGATGCCGTCTTCCATGATGTCGGCGGCCAGTTCTGGTGGGGTCTTGTCGAGTGTGGTCTTCACTGCGTCAATGATGGCATTCACGGGCTCGGCAAGGGCTTCGCGCACGTGCTCGGTCGTGAGCTGAATGGTGCGTGGCAACCCGGAGACGAGGTCGCGCCCGCGAATGTCGGCGGTCAGCTCCTCGTTCAGCGGCCAAGCCGAACCCATTTGGATCTTGATCTCCTCGGCGGTGCGATCACCGATCGCCAGCGAATACTCCTTCTTGACGTACTGCAGGATCGCTTCGTCGAGCTCGTCGCCGGCGACCCGAACGGATTGAGCCGTGACGATGCCACCGAGCGAGATCACGGCGACCTCGGTCGTGCCGCCACCGATGTCGACGATCATGTTGCCGCTCGGCTCGTGGACCGGGAGGTCAGCGCCGATCGCTGCCGCCATCGGCTCCTCGATGATGTGTACCGGCTTGCGGGCACCGGCATACTCGGCGGCGTCCTGCACTGCCCGCTGCTCGACACCGGTGATCCCCGACGGCACACAGATGATCATCCGCGGTTTCGACCACTTGCTGGCGTGAACCTTCTGGATGAAGTAGCGAAGCATCTTCTCGCAGACTTCGAAGTCGGCGATCACACCGTCTTTGAGCGGGCGGATCGCTTTGATGTGATTCGGCGTGCGCCCCATCATCCGCTTCGCCTCGACCCCGACCGCGACCGGCCGCCCGTCGTTGACGTTGATCGCCACGACCGACGGTTCGTCGAGGACGATGCCGAGGCCGCGGGCGTAGATGAGTGTGTTGGCAGTGCCGAGGTCGATGGCCAGATCGCGCCCCAGACTCAGTGGGTTGTTGCGTGCCATGTCGACCTCCTTTCAAAGATCATTCGGGCTTTCAAGGATCGTTCAGGCTTTCAAGGACCGTTCAGGCTTTCAAGGACCGTTCGGCGTTGACACTGGGCGTTCTCGCCAGCATCATCGCGCATCCAAACATTGTTACAGGTTTGGGAAGAAGATGCCGATCTCCCGGTTCGCACTGTCGAGCGAATCGCTGCCGTGCACGAGGTTCTCGGTGAACAGGATCCCGAGGTCACCCCTCACCGTGCCTGGTGCCGCCTTGCGCGGGTTGGTGGCGCCCATCATCGTGCGGACGACTTCCCAGGTGTCCTCCGGGCCCTCGATCACCATGGCGACGACGGGGCCACGACTCATGAACTCGACGAGGTCGGCGTAGAAGCCTTTGCCGACGTGCTCTTCGTAGTGGCGCGCCAGCGTGTCGGCATCGAGTGAACGGAGTTCCATGGCGACGATGTCGAGGTTCTTCGCTTCGAAGCGGGCGACGATTTGGCCGACCAGTTTGCGCTCGACAGCGTCGGGCTTCAGGAGAACAAGAGTGCGATCAGACATGGCCCACAACGCTATCGGACAAGCAATCGGAAGCGCAGGGGCCCGCCGGTCCCGACGAGTCTCGTCAGTTGGCGAACCTTCGTATCGCCTGACGGGCAGCTCCGGCGACGTACAGCGAACCGGCGACGAGGACAGCGTCGTCCGGGCCGGCGGCCCGCATCGCCGCCGCGCAGGCGCCTTCGACGGTGTCGTGGGCGTAGACCTCGGTGCAACCCATCTCGCGGGCGGCGCGAGCGATGTTGGTACTCGAAACGGCACGCGGCGAGGGGGCCGTGCATGCGTAGACGGCATCGAACTCGTCGGCTCGCAATGCCGCCAGCATCTCTGGTGCGTCGCGCAACGTTCCGACGACGAGCACGCGACGGCCTTCCGGTTGGAAGTCCCCGAAGAACACTTCGGCGCACAGGTCGGCTCCGGGAGGGTTGTGGGCGCCGTCGATGATCGCCAAGGGTTGCACGCCCATCACCTCGAAACGGCCGGGCATCGTCACATTGGCGAACCCTTCGTGGACCACGTCTTCGGCGAGTGGCGCGGCGAAGAACGCCTCGACCGCGGTCAGCGCCAGCGTCGCGTTGTCGCCCTGGTACCTGCCGTGCAGCGGTAGGAAGACGTCCGAATAGATCGTGGTGGGCGTCCGGATGTCGAGTGATCGCCCACCGATCGCCAGCGAGTTGTCGAGCGTCTCGAACTGCTCACCCCGAACCAGGTTCGAGGCCCCGCCTTCCGCGAGGAAGATCTCGACGAGATCAGGATCGTCCTCACCGATCACGACGACACTGCCCGGCTTGATGATCCCTGCCTTCTCGCGGGCGATGTCTTCGAGTTGCGGGCCGGCGAATTCGTTGTGGTCCATGGCGATGTTGGTGATCACGGCGACCTGGGCCTCGACCACGTTGGTCGCATCCCAACGGCCGAGCATTCCGACCTCGATCACGGCAACGTCGACGGCCACATCCGAGAAGAACCGAAATGCGGCGGCAGTGATCGCCTCGAAGTAGGTCGGGCGGACGCCGGTGATGCCTTCGAGGGCTGCGATGCCGGCGATCTGTTCAGCAAAGTCGTCGTCGGAGATCGGCTCCCCGTCCCATCGAATCCGTTCGTTGACCCGTTCGAGATGGGGGCTGGTGTACGTGCCGACGGTGAGCCCCTGGGCGATCAGCAGTCGGGTGATCATCTGGGCCGTCGAGCCCTTGCCGTTCGTGCCCGTCACGTGGATCACCGGTTGCGCGAGTTGCGGGTCGCCCATCGCCGCACACAGGCGGCTGATCGGATCGATCGAGGGGGACGAGATCCGGCCGGACTTCTCGTACGACGCGTGGTCGTCGAGATACGTCAGCGCGGCGGCGTAATCCATCAAGTGCGACGGGCGGTCAGCTTGCCGCTCGGCGCGGGCGAGCGACCGTGGCCTTGCGTGGCACGATCGTCGGGTTGGTCTTGTTGCGCACGGTTTCGGCGTCGATCATGACCTTGCCGACATCGGTGCGACCGGGGAGGTCGTACATCGAATTGAGCAGCACCTCTTCGAGGATCGCCCGCAGGCCACGCGCACCGGTTCCTCGCAGGATCGCCAGATCGGCGACCGCTTCGAGGCCCTCGTCGGTGAACTCGAGTTCGACGTTTTCGAAGTCGAAGATCTTCTGATACTGCTTGACCAGCGAGTTCTTCGGCTCGGTGAGGATCCGGACGAGCGTCTCACGATCGAGCGAGCGGACGGCGCCGATCATCGGGAGCCGCCCGATGAATTCGGGGATCATCCCGAACTTGATCAGATCTTCCGGAAGCACCTGGGCGAACAGTTCGCCGGGATCGACGTCGTTCTTGGCCCGCACGGTTCCGTGGAAGCCGACGCCACCATGGCCGATTCGGCGCTCGATGATCT
>JAYVFI010000102.1:0-19019 GCA_043773365.1 Ilumatobacteraceae bacterium | reverse complement strand
AGGCACCGTGGCTCGTCGAGACCAACCGACGACCTCGATTCCGATGGTCACGACCTCTCCGTTGACGACCGACTCGACCACGACATCGACCTCTCGCAGCTCACCTGTGTCCAGATCGGCGAGCATCTTGGACTCCGTAACCGACACGCCCTCAACCGCAAAGTGCTGTTTGAGGAAGAACACGATTCGCTGATGGCGGTTACTTCGTCGCGGCACCCTCGGATGGTAGACGCGAGTCGTCGACGCATGTCGTTAGCACCTGACGCAAGCGTCGTGCCCGTCGCCTCGACCGTGCAGCGCCACCTCGACGCGAGCGAGAACCCGACCACGCCCAAACCGAGCCGAACCGACACCGTCAGACTTCGAAGCTACATCGGCCTGCGACCTCAGGGGATTGGATGACCTACTGTAAGCGCCGTGTCCACGGAAGCCGCACCAGAGGTCGGGGCCAAGTCGAAGTGGCGAATCGTTCGCGCCGGCGCGATTCTGGCACTGCTGGCGGCAGCGCTGCTGATTCCCATCGCCAAGCACCCGACTGCCTGCACCACCACCTCAGCCCACACCAGCGAGGACTCGACGCAATCAAGTGGGGACGATGGGTCCAAAGTCGTCTCCACGAAGTTGGCGAAGAGTTCGAGTGAGTCCAAGTGCGAACCGATCGGTGTCTCGGCCCTCTCTGTGCTCGCTGGTCTGGGCCTGATCGCGCTGCTCGCCTGGCCCGACCTATCGGAACTCTCGATTCCAGCCCTTGTGTCGATCAAGCGCCGCTTGCAGGAGACCAAGGCTGCAGTCGACAGGCAGGAGCAGGCGACCGCTCGGGTGGAAGATCGGATCTCCTCCCTGCAGTTGCTCGTGGATAATCGCCTGGCCGCCACGGCGATTGCGTCAAGCACCAACAATCAATCTGTCATCTTTCTGCCAGCTGAAGTCGACAGGTTGCTGGGCAACATCGCGCGCAAGATCTCGGAGGAACGCGAGCCGGATGCCGAGCCGCTTCCGGACTCCGATTCGCCGTATTCGAACCCTGCTGACGTTGTGCGCCTCCTTTCCGCATGGGAGCATTTGACGGAAGCACTGGAGCTGCCGGGAACGCGGCGCCTCCCGCCCCGAGCGAAAGACAGTAGCGCTGAAGATGGCGCGCTCGTTCCCTTCGCGGAGGCGCGCGATCTCTTTGTAAGGCTATTTGAGGAGGAGCTCAGCCTCGTCCGCGAGACCAGAAATGGCGTGGCGCATGTTCGCCCAATCCCTGATGCCACAATCGCAACAGCCGCCGATGCTGCGGACGAACTGCTGAGGATCTGGAACGCGCGACTCGATCAGATTCGGGACTAGGGAACGCATTGCAGGGTCTGGGGCGACGCCCAAACCGTTCATGTAGCGGCGACCCAAGCCCGCTTCACCGCGAGGCTCTGTATTGACTTCCAGCTGGAATCCTCACCGACCGGAGCGCGCGCAGGGCCGTCGCCAGTGGCGTACCCGGACGTGATGCTCGGGGTCCGGCCCGCCATCGATTGAGAGAAGCGAAACGGGCAGCCAGCCATTTGGTTTGGGTGGCAGGTTCTGAGCGTCGGGCGATCTTCGTCGCATTTCCGCCTTGCGAAACGCGTGTGGCCGTCGCATACTGGAGATGCCTCGGGCAAGCGCCCCTGGAAGTGGACCCGGTTGCCCACCCGTAGGTGGGGGTCCCGGGTTCTGCGCGTTACGGCCGAAGTTCGATCACTTGCTGCATGAGCGGCTCGATGAGGACCTGCCAGTGTGCTCCTGCACCGGCTGCCCATGTGATGCCGTCGGCGAGACCCAGCATGGGTTCACGCCGGGCCGTGCGGTGCTCGAAGACAAGCGGCGGCTCCGGTTGTCGCAGCTTCGAGATGATCCGCGCATCCTCGCGATCGTCCTGCCGGCTCTCGAGGACGAGACGATCGACCCACTGCAACTGCACTTCGCTCACAAGCGCTGCCAGGCACGCTTCGCGGGCGACGAACTCGGTGATGCCGTGCCGCCGGTGACAGACCACGACGAACGCTCGCACCGGAAGTTCGGCGATCGATGCCAGGAGGATCCGCTTCTGCGCATCGACCTCGTTGTTGAAGTGAAGGCGACGACCGCGCGTGGGTAGGGCACCGATGGCTGCACGGGTCGCTGTCAGATCGCGAGCCTCGATCAGCACGCAGCCCATGAGATAGCGCTGGCCGCGAATCGACTCGTCGACGAACGCGTCGGTGGGACGGAACCTTCGGCTCACTTGCCGTCTCCCTTCAAGATCTCGCCGAGGCCGGCGGCAACTGCTTGGTCGGCGGCGGCGAAGGCGTGGGCGTAGACGCGCAGAGTCATCGCTGGGTTGGCGTGGCCGAGGCGGCCGGCCACCGTCCGGACGTCGTGGCCTTGTCCGATCGCGACCGTGGCCGACCAGTGGCGCAGATCGTGGAGGCGCCACTTCGGGTCGATTCCCGACATCTGGCGTGCTCGCTTCCACCACCAACTGATGCGGTCGGGGCTGACCAGTTCGGGGCCGAGGCCGCACATCCATGGGCCGTACGGCTCACGTGCTCGGCGGAGCTTGTCGATCATCTCGACCGTGTCCGCGTCGAGCGTGACCGTGCGAACGTTCGCCGTCTTCGTTGCCGCCTCGCGCAGCTCGGGCGCACCGGCGCCGCGCTTGGTGATCTCGATCGACGAGTCGATGAGCAACTGGCCGTCGTGCTCGTCGGTCCAGCGCAACGAGGCCAGCTCGGCGCGGCGCGCGCCTGCGACGGCGGCGATGCGGAACGCCAACTCGGCTGCCGCATCGATCGACGCTGCCGCGGTCATCACGGCTCGCACATCATCGACAGACATCACCGTGCGCTGCCCGACCTTCGTCGACCGCAGACGAGCGAGAGAGGCCACGTTCGACGAGACCCATCCCCATCGCATCGCCTGCGAGAGCGCCGCGCGCAGCACGCCGTGCTGGTTCTTGATGCCGGCGTCGGCCATGCCTGCCTTGCGCAAGCGCGTGTGCCACCGTTCTACATCGCCGACCGTCAGGCGCGCGAGCGGCACCCGGGAGATCTGGTCCTTCTTGATCGACCGCACCCGGCTCTGCTGATCGCGAGCCGACGACGGCGCCCAGGTGTCGACGCTCTGGTCGACCCACGCGTCGAGCACGTCGCTGACCGATCGGCCGGCCGGCGAGGAACGGCCGGGGCCGACGTCGAGTTCGGCGGCGACACGCAACGCCTCGCGCTTGCCACCGTGCACGGTGCGCGACAGTTGTGTAGGGCGACCGCGCGCGTCGGAGCCGGTGAAGACTCGGACCTCCCACACGCCAGGTCGCCGCTCACGGATCGTCGCCATACACGACAGACCATATCAGCTGGATCTTGACCAGGTCTTAGGGATGATCATTAGGGACGAGCGGCAAACGCCAGCGGCGACTCGACCGACACGGAGCCAGATCTATTCGATACGCAGGCCTGATATCGCTCGGGCGATGACGAGCTGCTGGATCTCGCTCGTGCCTTCAAAGATCGTGTGGATCTTGGCGTCACGGTGCCAGCGCTCGACGGGGTACTCCCGCGTGTAGCCGTAGCCACCGAGGATCTGGATTGCATCCTCGGTGACCCGTACTGCGGTCTCCGACGCCTTCCACTTGCTCATCGAGCCTTCGGCGTTCTTGTAACCGCCGTTCTTGGCCAGCCAGGCGGCACGCCAGATCAAAAGTCGCGAGGCGTCGATCTCGGTGATCATGTTCGACAGCTTGAAGGCGATCGCCTGGTTCATGATGATCGGGCGACCGAACGCCTTACGTTCCTTGGCATACGCCAGCGAGTACTCGAAGGCGGCACGGGCGATACCGAGGGCCTGGGCGCCGACCGTCGGACGGGTCGCCTCGAACGTCGACATCGCCGGCTGCTTCTCACCGGACGAACCCATCTCGCGCGCCCGGGCCAGCTTGGCGTCGAGCCGCTCCTTGCCACCCAGCAGGCAGCTGCCAGGCACACGCACGTCGTCGAGCACCACTTCGGCGGTGTGCGACGCCCGAATCCCATGCTTCAAGTACTTCTGTCCCTGTGTGAGGCCCTTCGTTCCGGGAGGAACGACGAACGAGGCCTGACCGCGACCCTTCAACTCGGGATCGACGGCGGCGACCACGACGTGGACATCGGCGATCCCGCCGTTCGTGATCCACGCCTTCGTCCCGTTCAACACCCATTCGTCACTGGCCTCGTCGTAGATCGCTCGCGTGCGTAGGTTGGAGACATCGGACCCCGCATCTGGCTCGCTCACGCAAAATGCGCCGAGCTGCACCTTCGAGGCGTCGCCGTAGCACTGCGGCACCCATTCCATCGTCTGCTCGGGCGTGCCGATTCCCGCGATCCCTGCCGCCGCCAGTGACGACCCCATGATCGCCATGCCGATCCCAGCATCGCCCCAGAACAGCTCCTCGACGGCGACCGGCATGGTCAAGCCGGTCGGATCCGACATCGCGTTGAGCATGAACTCCCAGCCGTACAGACCGATGTCGGCGGCCTCCTGCACCAGCGGATACGGGAACTCCTCACGCTCATCCCATTCGTGAGCGGCGGGGCGCATGACATCCTCGGCGAAACCGTGAACCCATTTCTGGAGCTGGAGTTGATCCTCATTGAGTGCGAGCGAGAAGTCAGGCATGACCATAAGTTACTCGCTGGTAACCCATTTGTCTACCCGTCGGTAACTTACCCGCGATATTGTCAAGACGGGTTCAAGTCGGATCGGTTCAACGCCGATAAGGGAGCGTCATGGACCCGCACTTTGTCCCGCACCGGGCCGTCTCGAAGCAGTACAGCTTCCATCGGATCTACTTCGGCATCACCGGCTTGTGCATCCTCGTCGTGACGCTCGGGCTGTTCTTCGGCCACTCGCTGCTCGGTGTCTTCCAGAAGTCGATCGACGAGAACAGAGCCTGGGAAGCACAGCTGGCAAGCTACCTCGACCTCGGCCCAGTGATCAGCGAGCTGAACAGCCCCGGCAACGACGTCTTCGAATCCCGAGATCCAGATGCCGAACGGGCCAAGCTGGAAGCCGCACAGCTCGACTTCGAGCGGCACCTCGCCGTGATTCACGACAACGAAGCGAAGATGGGCGGCCGCGCCGAACTCGGCCCGACCGCTGCCGAGTCACTGCTCCATCTGCAAACGGAGCTCGAAGGCATCGAATTGGGCGTCGAAGAGATGAATGTGTTGACCAACGACATCATCGACCTGATCGACGAACGCAATCCGACACTGGCGATCACGATTGTGCCGTCGATGGACCGCAAATACCGCGAGATCAACGAGTCGATGAACCACCTTCGGATCGAGATCAACGAGATCCAGGACTCGCTGTTCAACGCCCAGGCCAAGGAGGCCGACGGGATCTCCCGCTCGCAGACGATGACCGCAGCTCTGACGGCGCTGGCACTACTCGCCGCAGCCGCGTACGGCCGACGCCTGAAGAAGTTGCTCGGGATGGCTGCCGCCGAACGTGAGCATCACATCGAGCAACTCGAGTCCACGCAAGATGCGCTTCAGGCGGCACGCGAGGAACTCGAACATCGCGTGGACGAACGAACCCGCGAGTTAGCCGCCGTGAACCGATCGCTGATCGACGAAACCGAGCAGCGAACACGAACGCTCGAGTCGGTTCGCAAAGCGAACGTCAGGCTCAACAACCAGGCTCGTCGCCTGTCCGAGTCGAACCGCGACCTGCAAGAGTTCGCTTACGTCGCCTCCCACGACCTCCAGGAGCCACTTCGCAAGATTCTCGCCTTCTCCGATCGGCTCGATACGCGCTTCGGCGAAAGTCTCGACGACACGGGCAAGGACTACATGGCGAGGATGCGCAACGCGGCAACTCGCATGCAGACCCTGATCGAAGATCTGCTCGTGTTCTCCCGAGTGCAGACGCAGGGCAACACGCACCAGATCGCCGACCTGATGGAAATCGCCAAAGCGGTTGTCGATGACTTCGACATCGCAATCGAGAAGTCCGGTACCACGGTCACGATCGGCGAGCTCCCCACGATCGAAGCCGACCCGACCCAGATGCGTCAGCTGTTCCACAACTTGATCGGCAACGCGATGAAGTTCCGCCTTCCCGACCGAACACCGACGATCCAAATCGCCGCAGCGATCGACGATCCGGGTGATGATCCGGAGGATCGGATCTGCGTGATCCAGGTCTCGGACAACGGCATCGGTTTCGAACCAGAGTACGCAGAGAAGATCTTCACCGTCTTCCAGCGTCTGCACGGGCGTGGGGAGTTCGAAGGTTCAGGCATCGGTCTCGCCGTGGCGCGTCGCGTGGCCGAACGCCACGCCGGCACGATCAGCGCCAGCGGTCAGCCCAACGTCGGCGCCACGTTCACAATTCGACTACCCGTCATGCAACTCGTCCAAGAAGAGGAGAACACCCATGAGTTCGGCACCCGGCCTGACGCTCTTGTTAGCTGATGACGATCCCGACGATCGGATGATGGCACTCGAAGCCTTCGCCGAGAGTCGGCTCACCAACCCGATTGTCACCGTCGAAGACGGTCAAGAACTCCTCGACTACCTGTATGGCAGTGGCAAGTATGCAGGAGACAAGCCGGGCCGACCGGGTTTCATCCTGCTCGACCTCAACATGCCGCGAATGGACGGTCGCCAGGCACTCGAGCGGATCAAGCAGGACCCCGAGTTACGACGGATCCCGATCATCGTGTTGACGACGTCGAAGGCCGAGGAGGACATCGTGCGGACATACGACCTCGGCGTCAACAGCTTCATCACCAAACCGGTCACCTTCGACCAACTCCTCAGCGTGATTCGCGATCTCAGCCGTTACTGGCTCGAGATCGTCGAGCTCGCACCGGCCGTGTAACGCCGGCCGCCCAACACCAGAGGATTCCTCGTGACCCGGCTGCTGATCATCGAAGACGACGAAGACGACTACTTCATCACGACCGACCTGCTTCGCGAAGCGGACGGTACTTACGATGTGCAATGGGAACGAGACGCCCGCGGCGGCCTTGCGGCACTCACCAGCGGGGCTTACGAGGCCTGCTTGCTCGATTTTCGGCTCGGAGCGACGACCGGCCTGGAACTGCTCGCGCAAGCGCGCGCCAGCGGTGTCGACATGCCGATCATCTTGTTGACCGGGCAACGCGAGCGCGAGACCGACCTGCAAGCGATGCTGGCCGGTGCGTCCGACTATCTGGTGAAGGGCACACTCGACGCTCCTGCGCTGGAACGCGCCATTCGTTACGCCGTCGATCGAGCCCAGCACACGCGGGCATTGGCCGAATCGGAGTCGCGATCGCGTTCGCTGATGGAGTCGGCAGGCGACGGAATCCTGATCATCGACCATGACGGGCTCGTCGTTTCTTGGAACCCGAGCGCTTCGAATTTGTTCGGTCAGCCCGATCTCCAACAGCAGGCGGTCAGTCGGCTGGTGCGTGACCCGTCACGGCGCACACGTCGTGCGACGTTCGATCTGCGGTCCACGCCAGTCGGCGAGTTGCTCGAGCTGGAAGGTATCCACATCAACGGCGACGTGTTTCCGGCGGAGGTGGCCTTTTCCACCTGGGGTGAAGGCGACCGTCAGATGTGGAGCGCAATCATCCGGGACGTGACGGACCGCAAATCGCTCGAGGCGCGCCTGGAGCACCAGGCCTTTCACGACTCGTTGACCGGCCTCGCCAACCGCTCGCTGCTGCGAACCCGGCTCGAGAAGGCGCTCGCCAACAGCGCACTCGTCGCGACCTTCACGGCGGTGCTGTTCCTCGACATCGACGATTTCAAGAAGGTCAACGACACGCTCGGACACGAACCGGGCGACGAACTGCTCCAGCAGGTCGCGTTCCGTCTCGCCCAACATGTGCGCTCCGGCGACACCGCCGCTCGGCTCGGTGGCGACGAGTTCGCGATCGTGCTCGAAGACTGTCAGAACAGCGGTCGTGTGACCGAGGTTGCAGAACGTATTCGTCGCACGCTGCACGAGCCTTTCCAGATCGGCGAATCGACGGTCGACGTCAGCGTTTCGATCGGGATCGATGTCGCCGGGCCCGGCGACGGCAACGCCGAGTCCATGCTTCGCCATGCGGACGTCGCCCTCTACGCCGCCAAGGCGCGCGGCAAGAATCAGCATGCGTTGTTCGTTACCGAGATGCAAGAGCGTGTCGTTCGTCGAATCAACCTCGAGCGAGAGATCCGCAAGGCCGTTTACAACCATGAGATCGTCGTTCACTACCAGCCGATCGTCGACTTGGCGACCGGGCGGACGACGAGCGTCGAAGCGCTGATGCGCTGGAACCATCCGGAGCGCGGATTGCAGCTCCCTGCGGTGTTCGTCGGCATCGCCGAAGAGACCGGCATCATCGTCGATCTCGGGCGACAACTCCACGAACAAGCGTTCCGGCAAGCCAAGCAATGGCAAGATCGGAGCGGCGCCACGGAAACACTGATGATGTCGATCAACGCATCCCCACGCGAACTCGAGAACGACCGCTACGTCGAATCGATCTTCGCCAGCCTGGCCGAGTCCGGCCTTTCCCCCGAGTCGCTCGTGATCGAAGTCACCGAAGGCGTCATGTTGCACGACCGAACGGTCGCGGTGAGCCGCCTCATGGACCTTCGCGATGGTGGTGTTCGGATCGCCCTCGATGACTTCGGGACCGGGTTCTGCTCGTTGAGCTACCTCCACGAACTGCCGGCCGAGATCGTCAAGATCGATCGATCCTTCGTGCAACGGCTGAACGTAGGCAACGATCGCGGGCTCGTCCCGTCGATCATCGCGATGAGCCACGACCTCGGAATGTCCGCCGTTGCCGAAGGCATCGAGGATGAGGAAACGTACGAACTGCTGCGTTTGATGGGGTGCGATTACGGTCAGGGCTACCACATGGCCAAGCCCGCCGATGCCGTGACGATCACGGCGTTCCTCGATCGGTCGGCTCAGGCCATCCCGTCGTTCTCTGCGTGACCACCAGTCGTCAGAGCCGACGACTCGAGTTGATCCCTACGGTCTACAGCGGGATCTGGAGCAAGGCCGGGGCGATCGTCTCGTAGATCAACTTGGCGCCCGGCTTGTAGACATGGACGCCGTCCCAGCGGTAGTTCAAGTCAGCCGAGATGATCGGGTCGCGGCACCACGCATCAGGGCCTTCGACAAAGGTGACCCGAGAGGGATCGGCGGCGGCAACGTTTCGGATCAGGTCGTTGAGGTGGGCGACACGTCCGTCGTCGCCGCGCTCCGGAAGCGCAGGGACGCCGGCACCCTTCACGTCCTGCGGGCGCATGCACGCCACCTCGAGCAGGGCGACGTGGGCGCCGGCAGCTGACATCGCGTCGATTCCCCGACGGAGCTGGGTGGTGAACATCTGATCGAACTGGGTCGATGCAAATGGGTACGAGACTCCTTCGATCTCCAAGTCGAACACATCCCAGGCGCCGATCACGACGAGCGCGAGTTCGGCCTGCGTCGCCGCTTGCGCCCACGCCGCGACCCAGTCGGCACAGATCGAGAAGTCGTTACTGAAACCGTCACGACTGCTGTTCACCCGGCCCGACTCGTAGATGCTGCACCCGTCGAGCGATCCGTCGGTGACGATGAACGTCGACTCGATCCCGTCCGGCAGGTTGATCGCCAACGAGTGCGCCTGCGAATCACCCACGATCGTGACCGAGCGTGGCAACCGCGTGGTTGCGACGACCGGTGGGGTCGATGTCGGCAACCCCGCTTGACCGTCGGCGGGGGCCAACAATTGGGAACTGCTTGCGATCGCCTGCCCGGCTGCCGCCTCGGCTGTCGTGTCGGCATTCGTGTCGGCTGGATTCCCGGCCGGACTCGGTGCGGTGCTCATCGGCGACAGTTCGAACGAGGCTTCCCCGCCGGCGGCGACATCGAATGGTTCGACCGTCACATAGAAGATCGCCAGCGCGGCGGCCGTGACCGCCACACCACCGATCGGCATCCAGCGAGCATCCCCGCGCTCACGCCACCAACGGCCGAGCGCTCGCTGGCGAACCGGTGTCTCCACGTATCGGTAGCAAGCTTCCGACAGCACGATGGCGACCAGCATCGCACCGAGAAACTTGGGCAATGACGCCTTGGTTGCCCCGAAGATCACAAGGACCGGCCAGTGCCACAGATAGAGCCCGTAGCTGCGCTTGCCGATCTCGACGAGCGGGCGCAGCGACAACAGACGTCGAGCACCCCTGGCGCCGGGATGGACGACGATTGCCACGGCCACGACCGACAACACCGAGACGAGTGTGAGCAGCCACGGGTACATGTAGCCGGCGGTCAATCGGGCCGCAATGAAGCAGCAGATCAGCAACCCCAGTGCGATGCCCATGGCGAGGTCGAGTGGGCGACTCGGCACCCGCGATGCGGCGGCCGAGCGCCATGGTCGCCAAACGAACGCAGCGGCGGCACCGATCAGCAATCCTGATGATCGGGTCAGCGTGGAGAGGTACATGAAGTTGACCCGGTTGTCGCCGGCGAACAACCCCATCAATCCCTGAAGTGGTGTCTGGTCACCGCGAGCGATCCACCATGTCGCGACGAACACGAAACCGACCACGCTCAGCAACGACTTGGCGACCTTGCTCGAGCGCCAGCCCGTAGCCGCTAGTGCAACGAACACCAGTGGCCAGATCACGTACCACTGCTCCTCGACCGCCAGACTCCACAGGTGCCGGAGCAACGGCGGATCGCCGGGCTGGAAGTACGGCAGGTCGCCGACGATCGTTCCCCAGTTGGCGACATAGAAGACCGACCACGGCAGGTCCCGTTTCATTTGCGATGTCTGCTCCGCAGATCCGAACAGCGCCGCCCAGATGGCGACCGCGAACAGCACCGTGAACAGGGCAGGGAACAGGCGCCTCACCCGACGCAACCAGAACTGTCTGAGCGAAACCCGGCCGGATTTCTCGCGCTCCTCGATCAGCAGCGTCGTGATCAGGAATCCGGAGACGACGAAGAACACCTCGACACCGAGGAACCCCCCGTGGATCCAGGTGAACCCCCCGTGGTAGAGCATCACGGCGATCACGGAGATCGCCCGGATCCCGTCGAGCCCCGGTTGCATCCCCATTCCCGGTCGGGACGAGGTGGGGTTCGCACGAGACATAACGCCAGTCAGCCTATGAGCCCCGGGCGCCTCGAACGTGTCAGCGGACGGCCGTGCCGTCTTTCGTTGTCTCAACGGTGTATCCCGCGGCCTGGATCTCGGCCCGAATTCGGTCGGCGGTGGCGAAATCCCTTGCGGCCCGAGCGGCGTCCAACTCGGCGATCTTGTCGCTGATCTCCCGCTCGATCGTGCGCCCAGCACGCAGTTCGAGCCCGAACGCTCCGCAGATCTCGTCGACCGCCGCCACCAGCGCGCCGGCCACCGACTCGCCCGAATCGATCGCCGAATTGGCCTGGCGCACCGTGTCGAACAGCAGCGCCGTCGCACGTGGTGTGTCGAGATCGTCGTCCATCGCCACTCGGAACGCAGCGATCACATCCGGGTCGGGTTCGGAGCGAGCGATGCCGGCGGCACGCGCCGCGAACGAATCCAGCCCCGCAAGCGACTTGACCGCTGCGTCGATCGTGTCTTGGGTGATCTTGATCGGACTGCGATAGTGCGACTGCAACAACACCATCCGGTAGGCGCGCTGGTCGTAGATCGCGATCAGGTCGAGCAGGTTCGACACGTTGCCGAGCGACTTCGACATCTTCTCACCTTCGGCATCGACAATGAATCCATGGTGCATCCAGTGGTTGGCGAACCGTTTGCCCAACGCCACCGCCTGGGCACGCTCGTTCTCGTGATGCGGAAACCTCAGGTCCTGCCCGCCGCAGTGCAGATCGAAGCCCTCGCCGAGCAGATCGAGGCTCATCACCACGCACTCGGAGTGCCAACCTGGGCGACCATCACCCCAGGGCGACGGCCACGACGGCTCGCCCGGCTTCGAGAGCTTCCACAGCACGAAATCGGACGGATGTCGCTTCTGTTCGGACCCGAAGACGTCGCGTTCCCCCCCGCCCGCAAGCATCTCGTCGAGCGACTGATGCGCGAGTAGTCCGTACCCCTCGATCGACTCGACCGAGAGGTAGACACCATCGTCGGTGAGATAGGCGTGGTCGAGTTGGATCAGACGATCGATCATGTCGATCATCTGGTCGACGTACTCGGTCGCACGTGGGACGTCGGTGGGTCGTTTGACGTTGATCCCCGCCATCGCCTCGAACCACACCTGTTCGCACTTCGTGGTGATGTCCTGCCACGGCCGATTCTCACGCTCGGCGCGCTCGATGATCTTGTCTTCGATGTCGGTGATGTTGGACACGAGGCGCACGCCGAGGCCGGTCCACTCGAGGTAGCGGCGAAGAATGTCGTACACCAGCGTCGCCCGGCCGTGCCCGAGGTGAGGCGGCCCGTACACGGTCGGCCCGCAGAGGTAGATGCTGACCTGACCGGGCTCGCGCAACGCAAGCTCACGTACCTCCCGGGTGGCGGTGTCATACAGGTTCAGCACGCCAGACAGCCTACGGGCCGAGGTCAGGTGGGACAGCGGAAGTTTGGGTTCTCCGGTACCGCGACCGCGGTGAGATTGCCGTGCCAGGGTCCGCCCGACGCGCCAAGTCGCAGTGCCGTGATCGTGGCGTCATGCGTGTTTCGGAACACGGCTTCCTCGTCGTCGGCTTGCGGTTCGATCCAGACCGACGCGATCAGACAGAACTCGCCCTCCGGGTCATCCATCTTGAGATCGAGCACCGCTGATGCGACGCCGGCCTGTCCGGCACCGAGCGTGAGCTGCGCATGACGCTGATCGAGCACACCCACTGCAGGGACCAACAAGGTGAACGGTACGACGGGGAGGTTCGGCTTGGCGACGACGATGAACGGTGAGTGACCGGCCGTCGGCGTTGCCAGCGCCGTTGTCCACGCCGTGCCGACAGGACCTTGCCGTTCCCCGAGGACCGTGCTGACCCGAACTGCCTCCGCCCCCGTTCCTGCCGACCCTGAACCGATCTGTGGTGTCATTCGTGTGCCCTCCGGTCGAACCCAACCCCGCCCCGCGACTCTACGCTGACGTCATGCCGATCCACTTGCGCGCCGAAACCGGCGACTACGCCCCCAACGTGCTGTGCCCTGGAGATCCACGACGGGCGCGTTACATCGCCGAGACGTTCTTCGACCCGGGTTTTCGATGCGTCAACGAAGAACGCGGCATGCTCGGGTTCACCGGGACCTTCGAGGGAGCTGCGATCAGCGTCCAGACGACCGGGATGGGCTGCCCGTCCGCCGGAATCGTGTTCGAGGAACTGGTGATGCTCGGGGCGAAACGATTGATCCGTGTCGGCACCTGCGGTGGTCTCAAGACCGGTATGAAGATGGGCGACACGGTGCTCGCGCTGAGCGCCACGGCCGACGACGAGACTCCCCTGCGATATGCCCAAATGCCGTCGTATGCCTCTGCGGCGACGTTCGAACTGGCCGAGGTCGCTGCCCGCCTCAGCCGCGAAAACGGCACGACCGTTCACGTCGGCCCGGTGGTGACGAGCGGCGTGTTCTACGACCCCGACCCGACAACGTTCGCGCGCTGGAAGCGAGTCGGTCACATCGGGGTGGAAATGGAGGCGGCGATGATGTATGCGGTCGCCGCCGTGCACGGAATCCAAGCGCTTGCCGTGATGACCGTCTCGGACCTGCTCGGTGAAGGTGGCGACAGCGTCCGCATCAGCGAAGAGGCGCTGAAGGCCGGCGTCGATGCCATGATGCGCCTCACCTGCCAAGTAGCCATCACCCCCTGACCCGTTTGTGTCAGCACATACGACGCCCTGCGTCGTATGTGCTGACACAATGGTTGGCTGGCTGGTTAGCTGGCGCCGCCGCTGGCTTCGGCAACTTTTTGCTTGCCGGCGCTGATCCACGGCATCATCGCTCGCAACTGGGCGCCGACCGTTTCGATCGGGTGGGCCTTGCCCTCCTCTTGCAGCCGGTGATAGTTGGCGCGACCTGACTCGCTCTCGGCGACCCATTCGTCGGCGAATTGACCGGTCTGGATCTCGGTCAGGATCTTCTTCATCTCCGCCTTGGTGTCGGCGGTGATGATTCGGGGCCCACGTGTCAGGTCGCCGTACTCGGCAGTGTCCGAGATCGAGTAGCGCATCCCGGCGATGCCCTCTTCGTACATCAGGTCGACGATCAACTTGACCTCGTGGAGGCACTCGAAGTAGGCCATCTCCGGGGCGTAGCCTGCTTCGGTCAGCGTCTCGAAACCGGCCTGGACGAGGCGCGTCAGGCCGCCACACAGCACGACCTGCTCACCGAACAGATCGGTCTCCGTCTCCTCCGGGAACGTGGTCTCGATCACACCGGCGCGTGCACCGCCGATTGCCTCGGCGTACGACAGGGCGAGTGCCTTTGCCTTCCCGGTGGCGTCTTGGTCGACGGCGATCAACGCCGGCACACCGCCGCCCTCGGTGTAGGTACGACGCACGAGATGACCTGGCCCCTTGGGGGCGATCATGATCGAGTCGACGCCCGCCGGCGCCGTGATCCGACCGAACCGAATGTTGAAACCGTGCGCGAAGGCGATCGCGTCGCCAGGTTGCAGGTGGGCGGCGATCGACTCGTCGAAGATCCGCTTCTGCTCGGTGTCGGGAGCGAGGATCATGATCACGTCGGCCCACGCCGACGCGTCCTCGATCGTCTTCACGGTGAGCCCGGCGTTGGCGGCCTTGGCGTTCGACGACGAGCCCTCTCGTAGCCCCACACAGACATCGACGCCCGACTCCTTCAAGTTGAGGGCGTGGGCGTGGCCTTGCGAGCCGTATCCGATGATGGCCACCTTGCGGCCCCGGATGATCGACGGGTCAGCGTCGGCTTCGTAATACACATTGGCGGCCATCTCAGCTCACCTTTCCAGTTGATTTGTTGGTGGTGTTGGGGGTGTTGTTGTTGCTGTTCCCGGCGCGCAAGCGAGCGCCGCGATCCAGTTTCGGCAGGGCGACCCTGCCGGTTCGTTGGAGCTCGACGATGACGAAATCACCGAGCAACTCCTCGAAATCATCGAGCTTGTCGGGGTGTCCTTCCAAACTGATCGTGAGCGCATCGGTGGCGACGGCGAGGATCTTGCCCTCGAAGATCGTCACCAATTCGAGCACCTGCCCGCGCACTTCGGGCTGCGTGCGAACGGTGGCCAGCAGCAGCTCACGTTCGACCGAGTGGCGCGGGTCGAGCTCGTTGATCTTGACCACCTCGATCAGCTTGTACAACTGCTTCACGATCTGTTCGAGCGGTGACGAATCGACATCGACGACGATCGTGATCCGGCTCATCCCTTCATCCTCGGCGGGAGCGACCGCCAGCGAGTAGATGTTGTAGCCGCGCCGAGCGAACAGGCTCGCCACCCGGGCCAGGACACCCGGTCGGTTCTGAACCAGAACCGACAGCATGTGGTGGTTCAGCGATGAACCATGGGGATTGATAGCCGTCACGAGATTGCCTTTCGGTGAGCGTCGAAGCGGAGCGGAGATGGCGAACCCGGGAGGCAAGCGCCATCGAGCCGATGGTCGACCGTCATGAGCGTCACGTCAGACCAGGCGATCACGGACGGTTTGCTGCGACGGGTGAACCAACAAGTCGTCGTTCGACTGACCGGCCGGAACCATCGGGAAGACCTTCTCGTCGGAGTCGGTGCGGAACTCGACGACCACGGTGCGGTCGTTGATCGAGTTGGCCTTCTCGATCGCCGGCTCGACCTCCTCAGGCGACTCGACCCGGATTCCGACACAACCCATCGCCTCGGCCCACTTCACGTAATCGGGGGTCTCGGTCGAGAGATACACCTCGCTGTAACGCTCGCCGTAGAACATCTCCTGCCACTGGCGGACCATGCCGAGATAGCTGTTGTTCAGGAGGGCAACCTTGATCGGAATCCGCTCGACCGTCGCGGTCACCAGTTCCTGAGCGGTCATCTGGAAACAGCCATCGCCGTCAACCGCCCAAACGGTGCGGTCGGGGCGACCGACCTTTGCGCCGATCGCGGCAGGGATCGAGAACCCCATCGTACCGAGGCCGCCGGAGTTGACCCACGTGTACGGCTCGTTGAACTTCCAGTGCAACGACGACCACATCTGATGCTGCCCGACCCCCGACGTCAGGATCGTCCCCTCGGGCGCGGCATCACGCAGCTTCTCCAAGCAGTACTGGGGTTTCAGCGCGGCACCGGGTTCCGACATGTCGAACGTGGTCGGGAACATCTCCTGCCAACCCGAGATCCGGCTCTTCCACGGACCGATGTCGGCCTGCACCGCGTCGCCGGCGAGGAGATCTCGGATGGCGACGATCAGCTCTTCGGTGACCAGGCGGCAGTCACCGACGATCGGGACATCGGGCTTGCGAACCTTGCCCTGCTCGGCCGGGTCGATGTCGACGTGGATGATCTTGGCGTCGGGTGCGAAGGCGTTGACCCGACCGGTGATCCGGTCGTCGAAGCGGGCCCCCAACGCGATCAACAGGTCGCTCTTCTGCATCGCCGTGGTGGCCGTGGCCGTGCCGTGCATGCCGGGCATCCCGAGACACTGCGGGTGATCGTCGGGGAACACGCCACGCGCCATCAGCGTGGTGACGACGTGGATCCCGGTCAGCTCGGCGAGTTGGCGCAGCGCTTCGGCAGCTCGCGCCTTGAGCATCCCGCCACCGGCGTAGATGATCGGACGCTCGGCAGCGAGGATCAGTCGGGCCGCTTCCTTGATCATCCGCGGGTGGCCCTTGGTGGTCGGGCGGTAGCCGGGCAGCGAGGCGGCAACCTCGTCGTCCGACGGCCAGTACCAGGTCATCTCGTTCTGGAGCACGTCTTTCGGGATGTCGACCAGGGTCGGGCCGGGGCGACCGGTGGTGGCGATGTGGAACGCCTGGCGGATCGCCATCGGCACGTCGTCGGCGCTCATCACCAGGTCGTTGTGCTTCGTGCACGAGCGAGTGATCCCGACCGTGTCGCACTCCTGGAAGGCGTCGGTGCCGATCGCCGACGTGGGCACCTGACCGGTGATCGCCACCATCGGGATCGAATCCATGTAGGCGTCCATCAACGGCGTGACCATGTTGGTCGCCGCAGGGCCCGAGGTCACCATGGCCACACCCGGACGACCCGTAACGTGGGCGTAGCCCTCCGCCATGTGGCCGGCACCTTGCTCGTGACGCACGAGGATGTGCCGGATCGACGACTCGAGCAGCGGGTCGTAGGCCGGCAGGATGCACCCGCCGGGCAGGCCGAACATGACGTCGACCTTTTCCTGTTCGAGCGATTTGATCAGGGCTTGCGCCCCAGTCATTCTGGTCATGGCTAACTCCGTGTCTTCTGGGAGGTCTTGCGAGGGATCCGGGCCGAAAAACGAAACGACCTCCCGGTTGGGAGGTCAGGGTGCACACGCGGCTATGTCGCCGGTGTGCTACCGGATAAGTACTACGAGGGTGTTGAACTCGGCACGCATCGTCCAGAAGTCTGCCAGGAACATCGCAGGAACACAAGCGTTCGGTCAAGAACCAGTCGAGATCGGCGCCGCGCCGGGTTTGGGATGAGCGGGTCCCACCGCTTCGGATGTCCTCGCACATGTCACGACAATGTGACATGTGCGAGGGCATGTCACATACCCTTAACCTCGGGCGGGTGACCGTTCCTCCCGCTCCCACCATCCAGCCCGCGACAGGACGCCTCGGCGTCTTGACGGTCGGGCTGGGCGCCGTCGCAACCACCCTGATCGCCGGCGTCGAACTCGCCCGGCGAGGCCAGGCTGTCCCGATCGGCTCGTTGACCCAGATGGACACGATCCGGCTCGGCAAGCGCACCGACCACCACTCCCCGATGATCAAGAACTTCGTGCCGCTCGCCAGCCTCGACGACATCGTGTTCGGCGCATGGGACCCGTTCCCGGACGACGCCTACGTTGCCGCCCAGCGGGCAGGTGTGCTCGAGTCGGGCAAGCACCTCGAGGGCATCTCCGAGGCGCTCCGCGACGTGCGCCCGATGAAGGCCGCCTTCGACCGCGAATATGTGAAGCGACTCGACGCCGACAACACGATCGGCACGATCGACAAGCGCTCGATGCTCAACGCCATCCGTGAAGACATCAATCGCTTCCGCGACGAGAAGCAGGTCGATCGGGTCGTCATGTTGTGGGCCGCCTCGACCGAGATCTTCATCGAGCCGGGGCCGCAGCATCAGGACCTCGAATCGTTCGAGGCAGCGATCGACGCCAACGACCCGGTGATCGCACCGTCGATGCTGTACGCCTATGCGGCGATCCTGGAGGGCGTCCCCTTCGCCAACGGCGCCCCCAACCTGACAGTCGATATTCCCGTCCTGCGCGACCTCGCGGTCGCTCGTGGCGTGCCGATCTCCGGCAAGGACTTCAAGACCGGGCAGACGCTGATCAAGACCGTGCTCGGGCCGATGCTCAAGGCCCGCATGCTCGGTTTGTCGGGTTGGTACTCGACCAACATCCTCGGCAACCGCGATGGTGAGGTGCTCGACGATCCCGACAACTTCAAGACCAAGGAAGAATCCAAGCTCGGCGTGCTCGAACACATCCTCGACGCGGAGCGGTTCCCCGACCTGTACGGCGACGTGTACCACAAGGTGCGGATCAACTACTACCCGCCGCGCGGTGACAACAAGGAGGGTTGGGACAACATCGACCTGTTCGGATGGCTCGGCTACCCGATGCAACTCAAGGTCGACTTCTTGTGCCGCGACTCGATCCTGGCCGCCCCGCTGGCGCTCGACCTGGTGCTGTTCTCGGACCTGGCACAACGTGCCGGCCTGGCCGGGATCCAGGAGTGGCTGAGCTTCTACTACAAGGCCCCAATGGTGGCTCCCGGCCTGTACCCCGAGCACGACCTGTTCATCCAGCTCACCAAGCTGAAGAACACGCTGCGCTGGATGATGGGCGAAGACCAGATCACGCACCTGGGGTTGGACTACTACACCGAGGACTGACCACCCTGCGCTCGACCCTCCGTGCGCGGCGGGGTGTGA
>JAYVFI010000101.1:0-36602 GCA_043773365.1 Ilumatobacteraceae bacterium | reverse complement strand
GCACGAGGTGCCGAGTCGGGTTGCATCAGCGGGCGGGCTGCCCCGGTTCGGGTCATGACCAAGCGCCGCCGAGAGCTCGTCGCGATCGCCGCCAACCTGTTCGCCGATCGTGGATTTGCCAACGTCACCGTCGACGAGATCGGTGACGCGGCGGGCGTCAGCGGTCCGGCGCTCTACCACCACTTCGCCGGCAAGGAAGCCTTGCTCGGCGAGATGTTGATCGGGATCAGCAGCTTCCTGCTCGAGGGCGGGAGGAACGTGATCACCACGAGAGGCGACGATGCACTCGGGCGACTGATCGCGTTCCACGCCACATTCGCAGTCGATGACCGCGCCCTGATCGCCGTCCAGTTCCGCGATCTCGTCCATGCCACCGAGGCCGATCGGCATACGGTCCGCACCTTGCAGGCCAAGTACGTGATGGTGTGGGTCAACGAGTTGATCCGGCTGCAACCCGATCTCGACCGGAGGACTGCCCGATCCGCGGTGCAGGCCGCCTTCGGGCTGATCAACTCGACACCGCACAGCGGTTCGCTGCCGCGGGAGGAGATGATCGAACTGCTGTCGCGGATGGCGCTCGCCGCGCTTCGGGCCTGCCAGCCGGTCGGCGTGCCAGACTCCACGACGTGAAAACGTCACTGGCAGAAGGCCGAGAACTCGTCGCAATCCCTGGGCCGACCGTGGTCCCCGACCGGGTGTTGTCGGCGATGAACCGCGCCATGCCCGACATCTACTCGGGCGAGATCCTCGACATCACCGACGAGGTCTATGACAAGTTGCCCGACCTTGCCCGCACCGTCAGCCGACCCTTCATCACGATCAGCAACGGGCACGGGGCATGGGAGATGGCGCTGACCAACAGCTGCTCCAAGGGTGACAAGGTGCTGGTGCTGGAGTCCGGGCGGTTTGCGGCGGTGTGGGGCGACATGGCGCGATTCCTCGGACTCGAGGTCGAGGTGCTGCACGCCGAACCGAGGCGGGCGATCGACCCCGACGAAGTCGAGGCCCGACTCGGCCGCGACAGCAACCACGAGATCAAGGCGATCCTGACCGTGCATGTCGATACGGCCTCATCGGTCCGCAACGACATCGCCGCGATCCGTCGAGCACTCGACGCTGCGGGTCACCCGGCGATGTTGTTCGTCGATTGCATCGCGTCGCTCGGATGCGAACAGTACGAGATGGATCGTTGGGGCGTCGATCTCACCGTGGCAGCGTCGCAGAAGGGTCTGATGGTGCCGCCGGGGCTCGGCTTCGTGTGGGCCGGGCCGAAGGCACTGCAAGCACACCAGACCGCTCAACTCCGCACCAAGTACTGGGACTGGACCAGTCGCACGGAGGACGGCCCTCACTACCTGCGATTCAGTGGCACCCCACCGGTGATGCACCTGTTCGGTCTGCGAGAAGCGCTGCGGATGATCGATGAGGAGGGCTTGGAGCCACGTTGGACTCGCCACATGGTGCTCGCCGACGCCGTCCGCGCCGCCGTCGATGCGTGGTCGACGCCCGACGGACTCGAACTGCACATTTCGGAATCGAGCGAGCGGGCCAACTCGGTGACCTCGATTCGGACCAACCTGATCAGTGCCACTCGTCTCACCGACACCTGCCGCAATCAAGCCGGGCTGACGCTCGGGATCGGGATCGGCGACCTCGCCGGCTCCTCGTTCCGGATCGGTCACATGGGTCATGTCAACGTTCCGATGGTGCTCGGCACTTTGGGGACGATCGAGGCCGCACTCCTTGCACAAGATGCCGAACTCGGTGGATCAGGTGTCGCCGCAGCTGCCCGCGTGATCGGCGCCGCGCTGTCTTGAGCGGGAAGCCCGTCGACCACATCGGCGCAGCGATCGCTTGGCGCGAACTCGGAGACGGCCCGCCGATCCTGCTGCTGCACGGACTCGGCGGGACACGCTACGCGTGGGAACCGCAACTGGAAGGGCTGGCCGACCGGTTCCGGACGATCGCCTGGGACATGCCCGGCTACGGCGATTCCAGTCCCCTCCTGCCGCTCACATTTGCCGGGATCGCCGACGCCATCGCGAGACTGCTCGATCAGCTCGAACTGAAGCGGGCGCACGTCGTCGGACTGTCGTTCGGTGGACAGCAGGCGATCCATTTCGCCCTGCGACATCCTGATCGAGTCGACCACCTCGTGCTCGCCGACACGAGCCATCGATTCGGCGCCGACGGGACCGAGCCCGAGGAATGGAAGCGGCTTCGGCTCGACGCCCTCGATGCAGGCCGTACCCCGGCCGAGATCGCCGAGGCGGTGATCGATTCGATCACGGGGCCGCGTTTCGGCGGCATCGAGCGCGACCGGCTGGTGGCTGCCTTCAGCCGGATCTCGAGCGCGGGGTTACGGGCCTCGATCGAGTGCCTGCCGAGTCACGACGTCACGGACCGGCTCGGCGCGATCACGGCGCCGACGCTCGTGATCGTCGGCGAACTCGACGAGGAGACCCCGCCCGGCTACGCCCGGACGATCGCCGCTGGGATTCCGAACGCCCGTCTCGCCGTGATCGACGGCGTCGGGCACCTCACGCCGTCGGAAGCGCCCTCGGATTTCAATCGCCTCGTGGGTGGCTTTCTCGACCATCTGTGACCAATGCAACACCAATCTGGTACGGTCCCGAACCATCTGCATCGACCTGAGGGGGCATTCATGCGAGAGACCATTGCTGCGCCGCGGCTGTCCAACAAGAAACTGTCGACGACCGACTGCATTGCTCAGTCGCTCGCCGTCGGCCCGATCTTTTCAGCGGGCGCGCTGGGTGTGATCTTGGCCGGCCTCTCGGGCGGCGTCAGCTTGTTCGTGATCGTCGTCACCACCATCGGGATCCTCGGGATCGGGTGGATCGTCAGCGAGCTGGCGAAGAAGTACAGCGGCTCGGGCACCGTGTACGAGGCAATCGCCCACACGCTCGGCAAGCCGGTCGGAGTGTTCGCGGCGATGCTGTACCACCTTGCGATCACGGCGCTCGTCGCCGCCCTCCCGGTGATCGGCGGTGTGTTCTTGAAGCTCTTCTGCGATGCGCACCTCGGCTTCAACCCGCCATGGTGGCTGGCCGGGTTGTTCATGGCCATCCTGATGATCGGACTCAACGTGCTCGGCGTGCAGGTGTCGGTCAAAGCACAGTTGGCGATCATCATCGCTTCGGCGATTCCGTTCCTGATCCTGTTCTTCGCCGTGGTCGCCGATGGCGGGCCGAGCGGGAACAGTTTGAGCTCGCTCAACCCAGGCGACATCGCCGAAGGCGGGTCGATCTTCAAGGGCATCCTGTTTGCGATCCTGATGTTCGTCGGCTTCGAGTGGTCGGCGGCGCTCGGTGAGGAGACCGAGAATCCGAAGCATTCGATTCCCCGCGCCGTGCTGGCGACGATCCTGATCTGTGCCGCCTTCTATGCGGTCACCCAATACACGATCAACGTCGGCGGCAACGACTTCGTGCCGCTCGCAGGAGAGCTGGTCGGTTCGTGGTTGGCAACACTGATCGAGTTGGCGATCCTGCTCGACATCCTTGCGGTCGGTGTCGGAATCACGGCAGCCGCATCCCGCGGCTACTTCACGATCGCCCGTGATCACCTCCTGCCCGGAATCCTGACGCGAACGAACGCCAAGGACGTGCCGATCGTGGCAACGCTGATGGTGTTCGGGTCGATGTTGCTGGTGCTGGCTGTCACGCTGATCAAGTACGGCACCGACGAGGTCGAAGGATTCCCGAATGCATTCAGCATGTTCCTGATCCTCGCCGTCACCGGCGGCATGTTGATCTGCGCGATCTACGTGCTGCTGTGCCTCGGCGGCCTGAAGACCCTGAGCAGCGATCCCCGCTCGATCGTCGCCGGCGTGATCGGGGTCGTAGCCGCTGCGGGTGGCATCGCCGCCCAGTTCGTCGAAGGCACCGCACCCGTCGGCGATGCACTCTGGGGCCGCCACCTCGGTTTGATACTGGTCGGCCTGGTCGCTGCGTGGCTCGCCTACAACATGTCGACCAAGCGGGCCGACGTCGATGCCGCTGCATCGCACACGATTCACCACTGATTCGTGAGAACGCGTCAGTCGGCGTCGAGCGCTCGGAGCACCTCTCGCAGCAGGTGGGCCAGCGAGCGGCGCTGATCGTCCGACAATCGGTTCGTGACGAACACTTCCTGGCGGTTGAAAGCCGGGAACAACCGCTCGATCATCGCCCGCCCTGCAACGGTCAGCGAGACGATCACCGATCGCCCGTCTTCGGCGCTCGACTCGCGGGTCACCAAATCGCGTCCTTCGAGCGTGTTGACGATGCCCGTCAGGGTGGCCCGGGTGACACTGCACTCCTCGGCCAGATGGCGTGATTCCTGGTCACCCCAGACCCACAGCACGTAGAGGGCGGTGAATCCCGACCAGCTCAACCGGTCGTCACCGAGCACTTCGCGCTCCATGTGGTTGCGAACCGCGCTGGCGACGCGGTACACGTTCGCCACCGCCGCCATCGCGGCGAAGTCGACGTCGTGCAATTCGCCAACACGGGCGGTGACGCGACGTTCGCTCGGCGTCAGATCGTCGTCATTCAGTGGAACGGGAAGTACCACTCGCGCTCCCAATCGGTGAACGTGCCGAGACCGGCATCCCAGTCGGGCTCGGAGGCCGCGAAGCTGGCCCATTCCTGACGCTTGATCCCCACGAAGTTGGCGACCAGATCGACACCGACAGCATTGACGAGCACCGAGTCGGCCTCGAGGTCGTCGAGTGCATCCGAGAGATGATGGGCAACTCGACGTTCCGTGTTGATCGACTCCAACCCGTCGCCCGTTTCGTGCTCGGGTGGCGACAACTCGGCGACGAATCCGATTCTCGCCGCTTGCAGCACAGCCGCCGTGGCGATGTACGGGTTTGCTGCGCCGTCAGGCATGCGATGTTCGATGCGGGTCGCGTTGCCGCGCTGTGCCGGAACCCGCACCGTTGCGCAACGGTGGTCGTAGCCCCAGTTGGCGTAGACACCGCTGAGCATCGCCGGCTGCAGCCGCTTGTAGGCGGTGACCGTGGGGGCGCACAGCGCCGCCAAACCCTCGTGATGCTCGATCAGCCCCGCGATGCAGTGACGCGCCAGCTTCGACAACCCGTCGGTGGCCGATTCTTCGACGAGCGCATTCGACCCGTCAGACGTCTTGAAACTGAAGTTGACGTGCAAGCCGCTGCCGCTCTTGCCGGGAATCGGCTTCCCGAGAAACGTCAAGCGCTTGCCGTACTCGAACGCTGTCTCGCGGGCGAGCTCTTTGAACAGGAACACCTTGTCAACCGCTGCCAGCGCCTCGTCGAACTCGAGCGTCAGTTCCCACTGGGGGTAGTCGTACTCGGCGTTGATCGTTTCGACGTTGAGGCCGCTCGCATCGGCTCGCCGCATGATCTCGGCGATCAAACCTGACGGATCCGCCATCACGCCGGTCCCGTAGACGAACGCCGAGGACGAGTCTTCCGGCTGCCATCCACCTTTGCCGTCCGGCTCGAAGACGTACGCCTCCAGCTCGATCCCGACGAACGGCGTGAACCCGAGCGCCTTCCAGTCGGCGATCGCCGTCTTGAGGGCGTGGCGCGCCGACACGAGATACGGCGCACCGCGGAACTCGAGGTCGGCGACGACCACACCCGTACCCGGCTCCCAACACGGACGCACGTCACCGAGCGAGTACGTCGCATCGAGATCGGGAAGACCGATCGCATCGACCCCGACGCTGATGTCGTGCATGTTGCGGACGTAATCGAGGATGTAGGTGCCGATGCAGAACGCCGTACCGTGATCGGCGATGCGCCACGGCAGATACTTCCCGCGAGCGAGGCCGAGATGATCCGGGAACAGCACGCGGAGTCGGTCGTAACTGGTCATGGCAATCCTTCTGTGTCAACGGGCCGTATCGCCGGTTGGGTTGAGTGTGTTCTCGATCGGTGACTTCTCACCAGGCGCCAGCTCAGCGATCAACCTGCCGTCGATCACGACGGGCTCCCCGTCGAGCGTGATCGTGCACGATCGCATCGGCAGGTCGAAGTGCCCGCGGCAGAACCGGCCGGCAACCTCGTTGGCTCCCGTCGAATACAGGAAGTTCCCGGCAACCGCACGGAGTTCGGTGCCATTGATCTGACTCTTGTCGTACATCGCCAGCGACTCCCACCGGGCGCCCGGATTCATGCCCCAGCCGACGTGACTCGTGGCGTACGCATCGGGTTCGTCGAAGGCAGCGAGGTAGTCGTCGAAACGTTTCGCGTCGGCACCATCACCGTGGATCCCGACGATCCGGTCATCCTCGATCGTGAGATCGATCGAGCACTGCACGTACTCCTTGAACGTGAGATTGACATCCCCTGGCGCCATCACCACCCGGCCCGACACCGTTCCCGACTTCGGGAACGCCAGCACCAGCCCGCCTGGCCAGTGGGCGATGTCGCCGCGCTGGTTCGTGTAACCGTGCGATCCGGCCCGAAATGCCCCGGCCAGATCGACGGTCAGGTCGGTGCCGGCGGCGGACGTGACCCGCATCTCAGCGGCGGCGGCGAGCATCGACTTGCCGATCGAGACGCGACGCGCCAGGTCTGGGTCGTGGACCATCCGCTCGAAGACTTCCGGATGCTCGTGCGAGATCATCAGGACGCGAGTGCCGGCACTCAGCACGCCACCCAACTCGGGTGCGTGCAGCAGGCCTTCGACCGTGCAGTCGACGACGAAGTCAGCTGCCCGGAGGGCGGCGATCGTCGGGGCATGACCGGCGATCGCCACCGAGGCGCCCGTCGAGCGGATCGGGAGCGGACCCCGGTTGGGAGGCGTCGGCATCACGATCTGGGCAACCCCGGACCCGAATCGTCCGAGTGCCAACCGGGCCGTCTCCAACAGTTCCGGCCGGGAAGCCGATTCACACAGCAGGACGACCGACTCGGTTGATTTCAGCCCGCACAACTCGAACTGTTGCGCAAAGCGATCGATCCAGTGCGATTCGACACGGGCCGCGGATTGACCGATCATGCGAATGAACCGTCACCTTCGACCAGGCCGTACTGACCGAGACGCTCCAAGCAGACTTCGACGCTCCACGGCAACATCGTGGCACCGCAACGTGCGTCGCGGAAGAGTCGTTCCAACGGCATCGGCCGCAACAGCGAGCGGCCACCGCATGCTCGGATCGCCAGTGAGGCAACCGCCGGCGCACCCTCCATCGTCGTCACCATCGCCGACCAGGCGAGTCGAACATCCTCGGGATCGGGGTCGACCCGAACTCGCTGCAGCACCTGCGACGTCAGTGCCTGGGCGCGATCGTTGATCAGGTTCATCTCGGCCCAGGCGGCCTGCTTCTGCGGATGGCCCCCGCGCTGCGTTCCATCGACCTCGCCGCGCAAGTAGCAGCCGGTGAAGTCGATCACCGCCCGCATCAACCCGAGGTAGGCGAACGAGAGCGTCATGTAGAACCATGGATACCGGGCGGCGACTGCGTCGAACTGGCCTGCCGGCAGCCATTCGTTCTCGGCCGGGACGAAAACGTTCTCGAACACCAACGTCTTCGAGACCGTGGCGCGCATCCCGAGCGGATCCCAGTCGCCCACGATCGTGAGCCCCTCGGCGCCCGCCGGCACGCCGAGCAACCGCACTCGTTCGTCGCCTGGCACGAGGGCGACGATGTTGTGCATGTCGGCCGCCTCCGACAGCGATGCAAAGATCTTGCGGCCGGAAACGAGGAACCCACCGGCAACGGGCGCAGCGATCGTCGCGATACCTGTCGTGGCGCGCCCGCTGAGGCCTTCGGAGAAGGGTTGGGCGTGGATCAGATCCTGCTCGATGACGCCTGCGAACAGTGCCGATCGGCGTTGGTCGAGGACTGCCAGCGTTTCGCCGTCGAGGTCGAGTTGGTCGGCGATCGGCCCGACCAGCAGGCACGTCGCGCTGTGCATGTTGAACGTCAGCGCGGTCGACCCACAGTGCCGGCCGATCTCTTGCGCCACGAGGGCATAGGTGACGAAGTCGGCACCGAGCCCGCCGTATCGGGTCGGGATGCACAGGCCGAGAAACCCCGCATCGCGCAGATCCGCGAAGTTCTCGTAGGGAAACATGGCGTCGCGGTCGTATCGATCGGCACGCGCCGCGAAGGCGACGCCGAGTTCCGACGCCTTCGCCACCAACTCGCGTTGGCGCGGCGTACGTGAATCGTGCCCCCCGTTCATCGAGTCGGGACACTACCGCACGCAATATGGTTCGGTGCCAAACGACATCCGCCCCGGTGCCGCCCTTTCAGCAACGGGCAAGGTGCCGTTGTCGCCCCGGTTCGTGCTCTGCAGGTCGCCGGTCGATGGTCGATTCGACCCGTCAGATTGTGCCGTCAGGTCCGTGCCGTAGAATCAAACACCTATGCGTGCGCTCGTCATTGTTCACGATCCTGGTTCTGAGGCGAGCCTCGTCGGGGATCGGCTCGAACATCACGGCTTCACGCTCGATCGATACGAGATCACCACCGTTGTCAATCATCCGGTCGGATCCGTTGACGAGATCGGCGATCCAAGTGACTACGACCTGATCGTGCCGATGGGCTCGATCTGGTCGGTCTACGACACCGACCGAATCGGCAGTTGGATCGGTGACGAACTCGAGTACCTGCGCCGCGCCGATGAAGCGGACGTTCCAGTGTTCGGTGTCTGTTTCGGCGCTCAGGCGCTGGCGGCGGCACTCGGTGGACGCGTCCTTCGTTCTGAAACAGCGCAGGTCGGTTGGCACCCACTCGAGGTCGACCCCGGCGTCGGCTTACCATCGGGACCCTGGATGCAATGGCACTACGACCGATTCGAACCACCCACCGATGCGATCGTGCTCGCTGAGGACGAGGTCGGCGTACAGGCGTTCACGATCCGCCGCCACCTCGGCGTGCAGTTCCACCCGGAAGTGACCCGCGCCCATCTCGACTACTGGATGGACCTGAGCGGCACCGAAGAACTCGACGACCTCGGGATCAGTCTGCAGGAACTGCTCGACGAGACCAGCCAACGAGAGGGCGAAGTCGTCCACCGGACCAATCAACTGGTCGACTGGTTCCTGAACGACATCGCCAAGCTGTAACTGCAGCCGGTCACGAACGCGGGGCGGCGGCGATCGGTCCTGTCCGATCGGACGAATACGTGTCCCCAACCGGTGCCTCGACGACTTCAACTGCACGCAGTGGGCGAACGCCGCTGCTCGCCGCAGAACTCACTGATGATCGACGGATGTCAGGCAAACAGACCCTCGAACGCGCCAGTGCCGTAGTCGTTGGGTCTGATCCCCGTTCAGGATGTAGCGATAGCTCGATCAACCAAAAGCAGGATATTGTCAGAAACGCCGTGGGCTTCGGACGCGAGATGGGTCGATGCCCGTATGTCATGAGGGGTCAAGCAATGGGAACTGATAACTCCGTGCTGACAATCCAAGCGAGACCAGCACCGGTCAACTTCGACGCCGAGCACACTGCGGTGATCGTCGTCGATATGCAGAACGACTTTGGTACTCCCGAAGGCATGTTCGGACGAGCGGGCATCGATCTCACAGGCATTCAAGCGACCATCGAACCGACCAGGCAGGTGCTGGTGTCCGCTCGACTGGCGGGAATCAAAGTCGTCTATCTGAAGATGGCGTTCCGAGCGGACCTCTCCGACGCCGGCCCGCCTGATGCACCGAACTGGTTGAAACATCTACCGATGCGGGCTGGCGAGAGCGTCACTGCGCCCGACGGAAGCCCGAGTCGATTCCTCATCAGGGACACGTGGAACACCGAGATCGTGGCCCAACTCTCGCCCGAGCCCGGCGACACCGTCCTCTACAAGCATCGTTTCAGCGGGTTCTTCGAAACCGACCTCGACGCGATCTTGAAGGACTGGGGAATCCGTAATCTTGTATTCACCGGGTGCACCACCAGCGTGTGCGTTGAGTCGACGATCAAGGACGCGATGTTCCGCGACTATCACTGTCTGCTCCTCGAAGACTGCACCGCCGAAGCGATCGGCGCCGGCCTTCCGCGCAGCAATCACGACGCCACGGTGCTCGTTGTCGAACTCCTGGTCGGATGGGTCTCGGACTCGATTGCTTGGCTCTCAGCCGTCGAACAACCGATTGCCGTCCCGGTTGCTTCATGAGCCGGCCGCGCCGCTGCTGGAGCCGCCGGTTACAGCACCATTGCCGATCGGCGAACGACCAACTGGCACGGTTCGTGATGACGGCGTCTCCTCAGGACTTCACCCGTCCGCACGCCAAACCGCCACAGCTGGATCTACGACATCTCGGTCACGCGGGTGGATCATCGCCGCTGGGATGCACGTTCCACGAGCCAGGCGAAGACGGGGTCGGCGGATCCCATCATCTCCGGGTGCCATTGCACGGCGATCACCGGGCGACGGTGCATCTCGATGCCCTCGACCGTTCCGTCGTGGGCACGAGCTGACACGATCAACCCTTCGCCGACCCGGTCGATGGTTTGGTGATGCAACGAGTTGACGTCGGCAGTTGATCCGTACAAAGACCACAGGTGGCTGTCCGGCTCGATCGTGACGACATGGGCCTCTTGGGCGGGATCGATGTCGTATCGAGCGTGTTCGGGAACGTGCTGATTCAGGGTTCCACCGGCATGCACATTCAGCAACTGCAGGCCACGGCAGATTCCGAGCACCGGAAGCTCGAGATCCAGAGCGGCACCGAGCAAGGCGAATTCGACCTCGTCACGAAAGTGTTCGACGGTCGATCCGAGATCCTCGGCGCCGTAGCGGTCAGGAGCGACATCGGCACCACCGGTCAACACCAGACCGTCGAGGTGATCGATCACCTCGACCGGATCGACGTCGAGCGGAATGTGGACCGGCATGCCGCCTGCCGCCAACACGCCGCGGGCGTAGTCGGCGAAGTACAGATCTGCCTGGAGATGATCGAGCGAACTCGGAAACCCGTCGACGCTGCCGATCGTCGTGCGACGACCCGGCAGCCCGATCAACGGACGGCGGCTCACGTCCAACCCCTCACGTGAAACCCCTCACGTCAAACCCCTCACGTCCAACCCCCGTCAGGGCGAGCGAACCACATGTGTGCCTGGCCGGTGCCGACGGCGTTCTCGTACTCCCCGTACATCACACCCTTGGCATGGCAGTCGCGACCACCGATCGCCGCCACCATCTGGAGGTAGTGCCCGAACCGACCCTCAGGCGTGAACCTCATGAAGTCATCCATCGTGTCGAGTACCAGGTCATGACGACCGTCACGTAACCATGCCAGTCGTTGTTCGTCAGCGGCGCGGTGAGCCTCCGAGCGGATGTGAACCGGATCGGATGGTTCATGATCTCGGAGCTGCTTCAACGGCCAGAACTTGTGGCTGAACGCTCCACTCGCCAGCAAGACGACACGACGATCCGACTTGGCGATTGCCCGACCGATGGCGGCACCGCACGTCAGGAAATCATCGGGTTCGCCTGATTGCGGCGTCGAGACCGACAACCACCGCTCGCGACCCTGCAGAAACGGCAACAGGTTGACCGTCGGGTAGTGAATCGGGAGGTACGGGTCGTCGATCGGGCTCAGCCACGAGCCAGCCGCGGAAACCTCGTCGGCCATCAGGTGTGCCAGCTCTGGGTCACCCGGGAAGTCATACGGGACCTGGCTCATGCCGCGCGGCAGTTCGTCGGATGTGTACAGCCCCGCCCGGCGCGCGTGCGAGGTCACGACGAACTCGAACGTCGTGAACCAGTGCGAGTCGAACACGATGAACGTGTCGGCCCGCAACGGGTCGACGACCTCAGCCCGCATTCGGTGCAATGCCGGTACGAGACTGATTTCGCTGCCATTGTTGATCTCGTGACGATCCGCCTCCGGCATCACCATCGTCGGTACGTGAGCAACTATCGCCGCCCCAACAATCTCACCCATCGAGTGGCCTCACCGTCGATGCGGTTTGACGCTCGAGTGTCGTGCCCGCCCGCCACGACACGGCGACCTCACGCCAATACCCGGCGATCAATTCGGTGGGTTGCAGTCGGGTCAGTTCCTCGACCGGCGACTCGAACAAGGAGAGGTCGAACGAGCCCGAAAAACAGCGGCCGATCTCCGCGTCATAACCGCCCATCGTGACCAACTCGTCGAGGCTGTCGGTGCCGTCGGATTCGATTGCCGGCATCCATCGATTGTGGATCATCGGCAACGCGTTCACGAACCCGGCGTGCTCGCTTTCACGCTCGATCGTGAACGTCGCCTCGATCAGGCGTCGGTCGTTGGCAGCCAGCGTGGCACCGAACCGACCACCGGGTTGCAAGCGCGGCCCGGCCTTGCCGAGCGTGACCGGCCTCGTGATGTGGATCGATCCCAGCTTCTTCGGGTACCCCTGATGGTGGCCGCGCACCATCGCATAGTCACGGTCGACCCAGATGTAGACGCATCTCGAATAGTGCTCGCCCCGGTACCGACAACGCACGACGACGAACACTTCGAGGTACTGCGATCGGATCGGGTCGAGCAACTCTCCCCCGGCGTCCGAACAACTCTGCCAATCGGCCCAGATGATCGCAACCGCGCCAGGGTCGTCATCAGCCGGCTGCAACGGAGCCGGGAGCAGTTCGGCAACCGCCGCGGGGTCGGTCCGGAACTCGAGTGTCAGCGTCGTGCCGGAGTAGTGCCACGGAGGAGCAGGCAGGAGCGACGACCGACCGGTCGCCGTACGGGGAAACAAGAACCCGCTGAGTTCTGGCATGCACACATCCTTCGGATTGCCTGTTGCCGGCCCGATTGACGAGCCTGCACCCGACAATATAGTTTGGTTACGAATCATCTGTTGCACACAAGCGCCCGCTGCCGTGCTCCATCCGCCTTGTTCGTGCTACCTGGAGGCTCCACCCGTGTCCGAGTACCGACGCATCCTGATGGATGGATTCCCGACCCAGGTCACGCTGCGTGGCGACGAACTGGAGGCCGGTGACGGGCGCACCGTGCCAGCCGACGAGGCGATCCACCTCCCGCCGACCCGGCCGAGCAAGATCATCTGCGTCCACCTCAACTACAGCAGTCGGGTCGCCGAGTTCATGGGCAAACTGCCGCCGGCGCCGACCTACTTCCAGAAGCCGATCAGCGCGCTCAACAGTCACGGTGCCGCAGTCGTGCGACCGGCGGGCTGCCAGTGGCTCAACTACGAGGGCGAGATCGCGATCGTGATCGGACGCACGTGCCGCAACATCTCCCCCGCCGGGGCCGGCGACTACATCGCCGGCTACTCGATCGCCAACGACTACGGCTTGCACGACTTCCGTGACACCGACGCCGGCTCGATGCTGCGAGTCAAGGGCTCCGACACGCTCTGCCCGGTCGGTCCCGGTGTCGTCACCGACTGGGATTTCCGCCACAAACAGATCACCACGACCGTCAACGGCAACGTCGTCCAGCACGGCAACACCGACGAGATGGAGTGGGACATGCACTACCTCGTCGCCGACATTGCCCGCAACATCACCCTCGAGCCCGGCGATCTCCTGTTGTCCGGCACGCCCGCCAACAGCCGCCCGATCCAGCCGGGCGACGTGGTTGCCGTCGAGGTCGAGGGACTCGGGCGACTCGAGAACCACATCGTGACCGGGCCGACCGCGATCCGGACCGACATCGGCGCCCAACCATCCAGCTCCGAAGAGGTTGTCTCGACCGCACTCGGCGGCGACTGGGAATTCCGCGGCATTCGGCCACCACAGCGCTGAGGACGCCCCATGACCCCCGACGAGCCGACCCCGAACGAGCGCACCCCGAACAAGACGATCGTCGCCGCCGGCGATCAATACGTGAACATCGTCGACCCTGACTCATACGTCGACGGGTTCCCGCACGCCACGTTCGAACGACTCCGCAAGACCGACCCGGTGTCATGGTGGGAGGAGACGGACGGATCGGGCGGGGCTGGATTCTGGGCGGTCACCCGCTATCACGACCTGCTCGCCGTCAGTCGGGCAACCGACATCTTCTCCAACGCGCAGGGAATCACGCTCGAGGAGATGGAACCAACCGACTTCGAGGCCCGCCGCAACATGCTCGAACACGACCCGCCGAGCCACACCCGGTATCGACGGCTCGTCTCCAAGCCGTTCAGCCGCCGCGAGGTGTGGGCCTACGAGAACGCCATCAGATTGCTCGCTCGCAACGTCGTCGACGAGGCACTCGCCCCGCGATCGACGACTCACCTCGACTTCACCGAGCAGATCGCCAAACAACTCCCGATGCGGATGCTCGGTGTGCTGCTCGGGATGCCCGACGAGGACGGGCCGTGGCTGGTCGAACGCGGCGATGCCCTGCTCGGCAACACCGACCCGGAAATGACCGAGTGGCCGGTCGGCCTGGTCGACACCGACGACTTCAAATCGATGCCGTTCCGCTCCCCCGCCGGGCTCGAGTTGTACAGGTATGCGGCGGAGCAGGCCGCCCGACGACGCGCCAATCCCACCGACGACGTCCTCAGCGATCTGCTCGCCCCGATGATCGACGGTGAACGTCTGACCGAACGAGAGTTCCAGAACTTCTTCGTGTTACTGGTCGGCGCCGGCAACGACACGACGCGCTACTCGATGACGGCCGGGATGAAGGCGCTGATCGACCATCCCGAACAGATGGATCGGCTCACGGCGGCGATCGGGAGCCGACCCGAACTGGTCGATCGTGCCGTCGAAGAGATCCTGCGCTGGGGCACGGTGACGATGCAGTTCCGCCGGACGGCGCTGGCCGACACCGAACTCAACGGGCGTCAGATCAACGCCGGCGACAAGGTGTTGATCTGGTTCACCTCAGCCGACTACGACGACGAAGTGTTCGAGGATCCGTACCGGTTCGACATCGATCGATCACCGAACGACCACGTCGTGTTCGGTCGCATGAGCCCACATCTGTGCCTCGGATCCCACCTCGCCCGACTCGAGATCCGCGTGCTGTTGGAAGAGCTGCTCCCACGCATCAGCACAGCCTCGATCACCGGGCCGATCGAGTATCTGCGTTCCAACTTCATCGGCGGGATCAAGCATCTCCCGATGTCGATCACGACACGTTGACCAGCACGCGGTGTCTAGCCTCGGTGTCCAGCCGCGGTGTCCAGCCGCGGTGTCCAGCCTCGGTGTCCAGGATGCGGTGTCCAGGATGCGGTGTCCAGGATCCGTCAGCCGGGGAAGTACTCGACCATTGCGGCGGCAGTGATCGCCGCCCGCTGAGCGAGCCCCGTCTGGTTGTAATGCAAACCGTCGCGGGCGAACCACCCGGCCTTGACGAGATCGGACCAATGCAGCACGGCAATGTTCGGATGGTCGGCGGTGAGTCGGTAGAGCGCCTCGTTCCAGGCCTTCATGACCTGGCTGCCGTAGATCGGATCGTTGGCAAGCAGCGACACGGCGTCGACCCACAGAACCTGATCGTCGCCGAACAGGGTCATCATCTTGTTGATCCGCTCGTCGAATCCGATCGTCGATCCTGCTGCCACGTTGGCGGCGTCATTGGTTCCGATCATCAGCACCCAGCAACCCTCGTAACCGTTGCTCTTGACGGCCGCGGCAACGTCGTAGGCGTTGATCTGGGAGGGATTCTGGGTCTCGACGATCGATCGCCCTCCGTCGTCGTCCGGATACACCACGTCGACCCCGACGGCGAGGTAGCGGGCCTCCATCGTCAAGTCGGCGCCCCCGACATTCTCTGGGGCCCAAAGCCCGAGCGACGTGGAGTCACCGAGGTGGACGATCTGGCTGCACGATGTCGTTGTGGGAGGTGGCGGCAGCGTCGTGGTCGTCTCGATGCTCGTCGTGGTGGTCGGTGTCGTGGTGCTCGTGGGGACGATCTCGCTCGAGGTCGGCGGGATCGTCAACGGGATCGACGCCACCGTTGTCGTGGCACTCGGGATGGTCGTTCCGGCACCGATCTCGACACTCGAAACCTCGGTTCTGCAGCCGACACCCAGCACGACCAGCACGATGATCGCAACTCGCCTCATCGGCCCATCCTGACAGCACAGGCGCGACGGTTGTGTTCAGCCGGTTGGCGGGCGAAACATCCGTCGAGGTGGTCGTTGACGAGGCCCATTGCCTGCATGAACGCGTACATCGTGGTCGGTCCGACGAACGACCAACCCGCTCGTTTGAGCTGTTTCGACAGCATCGTCGACGTCTCGGTCAGCGCCGGGATGCTCGTCGGCGCGCTCGTGGCGAAGGTGGCGTGGGCCCAGAAGAAGTTCGCCAACGAGCCCTGCTGTTGGATCATCTCGATCGCTCTGGCGGCGTTGTTGATCGTCGATCGGATCTTTCCGGCGTGACGGACGATGCCCGCGTCAGCGAGCAACCGCTCGACATCGTGTTCCCCGAACTCCGCCACCGATTGCGGATCGAACCCGCAGAACGCCGCCCTGAAGTTCTCCCGCTTGCGCAGGATCGTCAGCCACGACAATCCCGATTGGAACCCTTCGAGGCAGATCTTCTCGAACAACCGCACGTCGTCGGTCACGCCGAAACCCCACTCTTGGTCGTGGTATGCGACGTACTCCTGCGTGGAGGCGCCCCACGAACAGCGGGCCTGTCCGTCATCGCCCAGTACGACTTCCATGGTTCCAGTGTTCCACGGAACGGCGCGATGCGGGCGGTTACTGGCGGAGCTGCTGCTTTTGGACCTTGCCCATCGAGTTGCGTGGGAGCGCGCTGACGACGCGGATCTCACGAGGGCGCTTGTGCACCGAAAGCTGCTCGGCGACATACGCGATCAGTTCGTTGGGGTCGCCGACGTCGCCGACGACGAAGGCGACGATCCGTTCCCCGAGGTCATCGTCCGGGAGTCCGACGACGGCGACATCGTCAACGGATGGATGGGTCATCAGGGCCGACTCGACCTCACCGGCACCGACCTTGTAGCCGCCGGTCTTGATGATGTCGATCGATGTACGACCGACGATTCGGTGGCAGCCGATCGGGTCGATCGTGGCGGCATCACCGGTGATGAACCACCCGTCCTCCGTAAATGACTCGACGGTCTGCTCCAGCCGGTTCAGGTATCCGTCGAACAACGTCGTTCCGCGTATCTGGAGCCCTCCGATCGATGCACCGTCGTGCACCACCGGATCGTCGTCGTCGGAACGCAAGCGGGTCTCTACACCCGAGATCGGATGCCCCACGTGCCCGGGGCGGCGTTCACCGGAGGCCGACGTGCTGAGCGTGATCAGCGTCTCGGTCATGCCGTATCGCTCGACCGGTGCTTGACCCGTGAGTTCACGAATCCGATCGAAGACCGGCACCGGCAGTGGGGCACTCCCCGACACCAGTAGACGAGCGCTCGACAACGATCGAGCCAGCTCGGGTTCGGCGACAATTCTCGACCAAACCGTGGGCACACCGAAGTACATCGATCCTCCGGCTGCGGCATAACGATCGGGAGTCGGCCGGCCCGTGTGGCGCAGTTTCGAGCCGACCCGCATCGCACCGAGCACACCGAGGATCAATCCGTGCACATGGAACAGGGGCAGACCGTGCACCAGCGTGTCGTCCGGGGTCCATTGCCACACCTCGGCGAGACCATCGAGATCGGCGGCGATCGCCCGACGCGACAGCACGACGCCTTTCGGCAACCCGGTTGTACCCGATGTGTACATGATCAGGGCCGTCGCACTGTCGTCGGTAGCAGCCCAACCCGCCGGCGAGTGCGCTGCCTCTGGAACCACCACACGGGACAGGTCGACATCCGGCCAATCCGGATCACCGATGATCAGCGACGCCCCGGAGTCACGCAAGATGTGCTGACGTTCGACCACGCCGGCGTCGGCGGGGACGGGCACGACGGGCACGCCCGCCCGCAGCCCGGCGACGACCGCGACCACCGTCTCGAGCGTTGACGTGCCCGACACAGCAACGGTGACTGCCCCAGCGATGCTCGCTGCGAGCTGATCGGCGCGCCCTGCCAGTTGCTCCCACGAGATCGGCTGGCCATCGACGATCACCGAGTCGGAGGAATCGCCGTGGACTCCGTCGAGTGCCGGCAACAAGCTCATTTCGGCTGCAACTGCATCAGCACCAACTCGTGCTCATCCAGGCAGGCGTCAATTGATCAACCGGCGACGTTGAACGACGCAAACGCCTGATCAAGTGCCGCCAGATCAGCATCGGACACCAGTTGCGCAGCGATGACTGCGGCGTACGAGGCGTCGGCCGGAACTGCCACGAGCACGACCCAGCTGGCCCCGATCCCGCCACAGTCTCCCCAGAGCTGGTACTGCCCCGTGAACACCCCGTCGGTGTAGTCCTGGACGCCACCGTCGGTCAGGCACTCGCCGTCACCAGGCGCCAAGGCTGCGATCGTCGAGGCGAACTCAGTGACCGGTCCCGTGATCGTGTAGGTCAGACCGGGCACGCCGTACGTCGTTTGGAAATCGTTGATAGACGTCGACGCAGTGATCTGGGGGCCCTTGCTGCCATCGTCGAACGTGATCTCCTGCGTACTGACATCGGTCCACTCGACCGGGACATCGATCGTGATCAAACCTGAATCGTCGACCAACGTCTGGTACTCGCCGCTGTAGACCGATGCGCCGACCGCGTCGTCGGCAACTTCGCTCGAGAGTTCCTCTGCGAACGAGAACTTCGCCACAATCGGGCCATCACCGTTGATCTGCCCCGCCAGAACCTCCGAGGTGTCGAAACGAAGCACCTCGACATCGATCGGCTTTCCAGCACCGGAGGTCCGGATGACGTCGCAGTACGTGCTCATCGAACCGTCATCGCCGATCGGCAAACCGTTCAGTGACGTCACGATGTCGCCGGATTCGATCCCAGCCTTGTCGGCCGGCGAACCGGGCGAGGTCCCGAGCACCCACAGACCGGCGATCCCCTGCTCTTCGTCCTGGACGATCTGGCCATTGATCCCGAGCGATTCGAAGTCACCCTGCTTCAACTGGTCGACGACTTTCTTCGCCAGCGAACTGTCGATCGCAAAGAACTGTTCCGTGTTGGTGGGCGATCCGCCGGCGTAGTTGATACCCACGACCGTTCCGTCGGATGCGACCAGTGGCCCGCCGGAGTTGCCGGGCTGAATCGAAGCGTCGTGTTCCAACGTGTAGTCGATCGATGCCCAGCTCGTCTCGCCAAGTCCCTGCGCTTTCGACACGATGCCGCGAGTGAGCGTGAACTCGGGATCACCGAGTGGGAACCCTGCCGCGTACACCTCGAGTCCGACCGTCGGTTCGGTCGGGTACCAGCTGAGATACGGCAGCGGATCATCGGTGATGAGCTGGATCAGGGCGAGGTCGTTGCACTCCGAAACACCCAACACAGTCGCGTTGTAGCTCTTCGCGGTGTCGCCGCCGATGAACACCTCGAGCGTCGCCGCGCCGGTGACGACATGATTGTTCGTGACGACCAGCCCATCGCCGCTGATGATGAACCCGCTCCCCCTCCCGCCGACGGTGGAGAACCCGACCTCCGGGTCGCGGATCGCCCCCTGGGCCTCGATCTGGACGACCGCCGGTTGCACGTTGTCGAAGCTGGTCGGGTTGGTAGGCCCCTCCGGCTGCGTGGTCGGCGCCGGGGTCGCAGGCGGATCGGTCGCGGGAGCGCTCTGCGATGCGGAGTCACTCCCGGATGCATCTTCTGTCGACCCACCGCCTGATCCACACGCCGCCACCAGGAGCGCGCCGATTGCCACGATGACCAAGATCCGCCGAGAAGTCATACGGATAACCTACGCGATCGGGAGCGTCGATGCATTGTTATTCGATGATCGTTCGCCTTCGACCACGGGCCTGGTGGCTGACGTGACATTCCCGCCAATAGTTGTGCAGATTCGCCTCCATACTTGAGGGATATGAGTGAACTCGATGAGGATCGGTCGACTGCGTCGGACTTCGTGCGGGAGTTGGTGCGACACGACATCGAGGCAGGCACGTTCGGAGGGCGGGTTCAAACCCGCTTCCCACCGGAACCGAACGGGTACCTGCACATCGGGCACGCCAAAGCGATCACCGTCGATTTCGAGCTCGCCAGGGAGTTCGGTGGTGTCTGCAACCTGCGCTTCGACGACACCAACCCCGACACCGAAGAAGCGTCGTTCGTGGAAGCCATCATGGCCGACCTCGAATGGCTCGGATACCCCATCGACGGCGAGCCGCTGTACGCCAGCGACTACTTCGAGCAGCTCTACGAATGGGCCGAATTGCTGATCGTCGACGGCAAGGCCTTTGTCGACGATCAGGATTTCGAGACGATCCGCGCCCAGCGCGGCGGGTACGGCAAGCCGGGGGTCGAGTCGCCTTACCGCGACACCACGCCGGAGCGCAACCTCGACCTGTTCCGCCGAATGCGGGCGGGCGAATTCCCCGACGGGTCGCACGTGCTGCGGGCCAAGATCGACATGCAGAACGAGAACATGCAACTGCGCGACCCGATCATGTATCGGATCCGTCGCGGTCACCATCACCGCACCGGCGACCGTTGGGTGATCTATCCGACGTACGACTGGGCCCACGGTCAAAGCGACGCGATCGAAGGCGTCACCCACTCGTTGTGCACACTCGAGTTCGACAGTCACCGAGCCCTCTACGACTGGTACCTCGAGCAGCTCCCGCTGCCGAGCGACCAGCCGCGCCAGACCGAGTTCGCGAGGCTCGAGCTGACCCACACGGTCACGTCCAAGCGCAAACTGGCGGCGCTGGTCGCGGATGGAACGGTCGACGGATGGGATGACCCGCGCCTGCCCACACTGCGCGGCCTGCGGCGTCGCGGCTACCCCGCATCGGCGATCCGCGAGTTCTGCACATACATCGGCGTCTCGCGCACCAACAGCCGCCATCAGATCGAACTCTTGGAGTCGATCGTGCGGAGCGAGTTGAACCAGACCGCGCAACGCCGGATGGCGGTGCTCGATCCCCTCCGGCTGGAGATCACGAACTGGCCGGTCGAGGCGGACGGGACCCCCGTCGTCGAGCACTTCGACGTCTCGAACAACCCGGAGAACGACGCCGACGGAACCCGTCTGGTGGCTTTCAGCGGCGACCTGCTGATCGAGCGCGACGACTTCATGGCGGTCCCTGCGCCGAAGTACTTCCGTTTGTCGCCCGGCAAGGAGGTCCGCCTGCGAGGCGCCTACCTCGTGACCTGCACCGGTTTCGAGACCGACGACGACGGCAACGTCGTCAAGGTGTTGGCGACCCACGATGCCGAGTCAAAGGGTGGTTCAGCGCCGGACGGCCGCAAGGTCAAATCGACGATGCACTGGGTATCGGCGGCGCACGCCGTCGATGCGACCGTGGCGCTCTACGACCGGCTGTTCTCCGCCGAGATCCCCGGCGAGGCGACGGGCGAGCCGTTGGATGATCTCAACCCCGACTCGCGCGACCTACGTTCCGGTTGCAAGGTCGAGGCGGCCCTTGCAGATACGGCGCCAGGGGACGTCGTCCAATTCGAGCGGCTCGGCTACTTTGCCCACGACAGCCGCCAGCCGATGCTGTTCCACCGAACCGTCGGGCTGCGCGACGAGTGGTCGAACATCCAGAAGCGGGCCGTGTAGGCGATCGGCGGACGAGTTCTCAGATCCCGAAGCCGAGGCCGCGTGCGTCCTGTTTCAAGGCGAGATCGATGCTCAGCCCCAGCCCGGTCCCGAGCAGCAACAAATCCGATTCGGAACCACCGGTGGTTCCGAATCGGATTTGTTGCCGTTGGGAACCGGAATCGGGACCCCGGTCACGCTGGCCGTCGCTGTCGGGTCAGCCTGGGCCGACCTCGACGTGGATCGACCTGGTCTCGGCGGGCGGCGTGCCCTCCTCGAACGGCCGCACGTATGCGAACTCGATCGTGGCGACACCGGCGCCGGTCGCCTCGAACTCGAACACGTCCGTGCCGCCGGCGCCCACCAGCTCCCCTTCCGGCCCCTCGTAGGCGGTACTCACGAGCGCGACGACCGCTTCGCTCGGTACGGTGACCTGCCACTCGAAACCCGTCGTGGGGTTCGACGCCAGCCGGATCGTGAACCGCTCCGCCGTGTGCCGTCGCACCGGTTGGGTGGCGTCACCGTAGGTGGCTGTCGCCGTCGCGTCGGCCGACCAGAGCGGCTGCGGAAGCAGCGGTTGCAGCAGTTCCCAAGCGGCGATGCCGCATCCGTTGGCACGGTCGATCGTGGTGTCGACCGCCGTCTCGCCGACGCTGCCAATGATGTGGGCGACATCGGGGCCGCCGTACTGTTCCGAGCAAACCTGTTCGGTGGACGCGCCGTCGACGAGTCGTTGCAGCGCGCTCGGGTCGTCGAGCACGCCGGCTGCGTTCGACGGATCTGCTGCCAGGAAGCCCGTGCCCGTGGCGGCCCCGGCGTCGACCTGGAGCGTCGCCAGCAACGCCCCGACCACCTCGCTGGTGCCGACCGCGATCGTCAGCGCGACCGAATCGGCCGGGTCGAGCGAGGCGCCCGGTTGATCGGTGTCGTCCCCACATGCAACGAACGCCGTGAGCACCGCCAATGACAGCACCCGAACCACACGCGACCTCATGGTTCGATGATGTACCAATCCGACGGCGGCGACCAGGGGCCAAGGTCATGGCGCGGTACCGTCGCGATGTGAGCGACAATCCGGCGATCGAGGCGGGCACGACAGGCACGGCACCCGATGTCACGGCCGACCCGCAATCCGTGCTTGCTGCGGCGCGAAAAGAGCTCCAGTCGCGGGCCGACACGCTCCGCTCCGGAGCCAATCTGCCGAGCGGTGGGATCTCGTTCGGCAAGCGGGTTGGCGAAGGAACGAGCATCGCCATCGAGCGCTTCGCCGATGTCGCCGTTCACGACCAGATCCTCCAGCAGCTCGCCGCCGTGGACGCCGCCCTCGTCCTGGTCGAGCTCGGGCAATACGGACGGTGCACGTCATGTGGCGGAGCGATTCCCACCGAGCGCCTGGAGGCGATCCCATGGGCGCTCACCTGCGTCGCATGTTGAGGGCCCGGTCGACCCTGCACCTCTGACGGCCACCATTGCAGGCCCAACGCGAAGACGGGGCCTGGTCGCAGGCCCCGTCCTCGTGTCCAAAGGATCGTGAAGCTACTTCTTCGGATCCTTTCCGCCGCCCTCACAGGTGAAGTCGGACAGCACGAGCCTGCCCGGCAAGTTCGTGCTGGCCCCGACGAGCGTGGCACTACCGTTCGTAGTGACGTTGAAGTGCTGGGTCTTGCTGTTGACCGCCGAAGCGCCGGTGGTGTACGTGATCGTGTTTCCCGATTCGCCGAAAACCGCCGTCAACACACCAGCCGCCGCACCGCCGGTCTGGTTGTTCACGAAATGCCAACGCCCCGCACCGGCGCATGACTGGCTGCTCCCGTTGCTCAAGTCCGCAGCGATCGCCGGGGCGACCATCGGAATCGAGAAGCCGACGACCAGCGTCAGCGCTGCAATGCTTTTTCTCATAGTGGATGTCCCTTTCGCCTACTCACGACAACGTTCCGCCGGCCGTGAGCCCCATGGACCACCCGAATGAGCGGCCCGAGCAGACGGTAAACCGTCGACCGCTGTGCGTCAAGGGTTCGGACAGTTTATCACTTTCAGCGTTCAGACGGACGCGGTGCGTCCTACTCCGGGACCGGTCCCACGGCTACCACGAGCGCAGTTCGTAACCCATCGGGCAACGTCGCCAGCTCGAAGTCGACCCAAGTCAGATTGTTGTCTCTGGTGACCTCACGAAACCAGGCCTGCTCGTCGGCTTGCGCCCACAGCCTGTAGCTCCCGTCGGCCAGATCCGAGACGTCGATGCTCTGGCCGGGAATCGAGAACTGGTACGTGTCGCCCCATCCCGGTGTCAGGCCCATCAGGAACGTCGTGCTGTCTTCGTGACCGCAGCCCTTACGTCCGAAGCGTGCCTTGTCCGGGCCTCTTTCGAGTTCTTTGCCGGAGTCGAAGAAGCAGAACCCGATCTTGGTGTCCTCGCGGCCCTCCGAACCGGGTTGGGTGCTGGTGGCGTCGACCAGCGGTTCGAGACGGTAGGAAGCCACGCGCGACACGTGCCAGTGCTCGTGGCCGTCGCCGCCCCAGACCATCAAGGCGTCGACCGGCGCCACCTCGGCTCCTCCTTCGGAGTAGGTGATCGCCTGTTTGACCTCCCAGTCGTCTCCGACCCGTCGGCCTTCCAGGGCGAAGTCTCCGGTCCCGACGTTGACGATCACGGACGTGAATCGGATCGACCAGCCGCCCTCGTCGTCGCGCAGCATCTGCAGCACGTTTGGTGGCTCAGGCACGAGGTCGGGGAGCATCGCCGTGCCGAGGGGCGGACCAGATGGGATGAGTGAAGCGCCGCCCCCGCACGCCGCCATCATCATCAACGCGGTCACCGCAATTGTGTATCCCGCCGAACGAGACATGATCCTCGCCATTGTCATCTCCGCCATGTTCAGATCCGCCGTATTCCGATCACCGTCGCCGAACGCCAACGACCGACAACACTAACCACCCGTCAACCACCCGTAATGGACCGGAATGCTTCGTATCGACGACCTCGATCCCATCACCCGGTCCTGAGCGGCAACAAATGCGATTCGGGACCGGCGCTGGTTCCGAATCGCATTTGTTGCGATTCGAGTCCGCCGACCCAGGTGAGGAGCGCCGAAAACGACAATCGCCCTCCGCACCGGGAGGGCGATCTTGGTAGCCCGTACGGGATTCGAACCCGTGCCGCCACCTTGAGAGGGCGATCCGGGCTGTTCATCCCGTGCTGTCAGATGCCGTTCCGTATGGATTAAGCAGGGCAAATGCTACTCGAACGTGTCGTCGAATGTCACCCCGTGTTGCCAATGGCTGGACCGTTCATTGGCAACCACATTGGCAGCGATAGTGGTGGTCCGACGTCGACCCGCAGCCTTCCGTCGATTCGACCGGACAGACAAATCTTTCGAGTTTGACAATTGCGGCCGCCACATTCGATTGCGCGGACCGCGAGACTTTCGCCGATGTCGGGCAGCGCTCATTCATTTATGGTGCGCAGAGCAAGCGCTCGGCGGTGTCGGCGCTGTAGGGCAGCTCGGCAATAGCGAAGTCCGGGGTGAGCCAGCGTTCGGCGGTGTCGGCGCTGTAGGGCAGATCGGCCACGGCGAGGTCCGGAATCTGCCACCGCGACTCGGCGTCAGGGCGGCACGGAAATCGGACGGGCCGATGCGGTGTCTGATGCCGGTCGGCTGTGTCGGCGCTGTAGGGAATCGTGGTGGGCACCAAACCGAGGGGTGATACGGGTTGTGCGTCTATGGCGGACCGGTCGACGAGTGTGATTGTGGCGAGCACGCCGACGAGCGCTCCAGCGGTACCGGCGATGAAGCCGGAGGCGAGGCGTCCCCGGCCGAGGGGATGGGTTGTGGTTGCGTTCATGATCGTTCCTTTCTGGTAACGAGGCGAGTTGCCTGACGCCTTTGTCGCATGGCGCGGTACCGGAGAGGTCGACGGCCGGTATCGATCGGGTATCAGCGCCATTGACGCCGCACCAGGGCGGGCGGACACTTGTCTGGTGACGATCGCAGTGCTTGGTCCGCTCAGTGTTGACGGTCACGCGACTTCGTTGAGCCCGCGTGATCGGGTGGTGCTCGAGGTCTTGGTCGTGCGTCTGGGCGAGTTCATCAGCGCCGAGCGGCTGGCCGACGCAATGTGGGGTGACTTGCCACCGAATTCGTGGAACAAGGTGCTCCAGGGTTGTGTGGTACGACTCCGCAAGCTGCTGGGCGTGGCGGCGATCGAGACGTCATCGGCCGGCTACCGCTTGACGACACTCGCCGACGACGTCGATGCGCATCGCTTCGAGCGGATGGTAGGACGGAGCTTGGAGCTGCTCACGCTGGGTGAGCACGAACGAGCCGCGTTCGTGAGCGGTGAGGCACTGGCGTTGTGGCGAGGACCGGCACTGAGTGAGTTGGAAGGATGGGATTCGGGCCGGATCGAGGCGGGGCGTCTCGACGAACTTCGTCTGGACGCCCAGGAGGTTCACCTCGACGCTTCGCTTCGCTCCGGCCGCCATCGCGAAGTGCTCGGTGAGGCACAGGCCAGGGTGGCAGAGGCGCCGCTGCGTGAGCGCCGGTGGTCATTGCTGGCGCTCGCCCAATATCAGGCCGGTCGTCAGGGTGACGCGTTGCGCACGTTGCACCGCGCTCGCAGAGTGCTCGCTGAGGACTTGGGCGTCGAGCCAGGCCCGGACCTGGTGGCCTTGGAGCAGGCGATCTTGCGTCAGGATGCGTCGCTCGTGGCGGCCGCCGCGCTGCCGGACCCCGGCGCCGTTTGCCCGTACCTCGGTCTCCTCCCCTACGACATCGATGACACCGATGGATTCTTCGGACGTGACGCCGACGTCGAGACGTGCTTGGGTCGGCTAACCGCCGTCGGGGTGCTTGCGGTGGTCGGACCCTCCGGCAGCGGCAAGTCGTCGCTGGTGCGAGCGGGCGTGGCTGCCGCGTTGCAACGCAACGGCCAACGCGTCGCGGTCATCAGCCCCGGTGCGCGCCCGACGGACTCGCTCACTGCTGTGTCCGAGTGCGGTCGGGCGCCCGTGCTGGTGGTCGATCAATGCGAGGAGGCGCTGACGCTCTGCGACGACACCGCGGAACAGGCCCGGTTCTTCGCCGCCCTCGCCGCCCATGCCGAACTCGCCCCGTTGATCGTCGCACTGCGCGCTGACCGGCTCGGCGAACTCTCCGCCCACCCGAGCTTCGCCCGCCTTGTCGAGCCCGGGCTGCACCTGTTGAGCGCGATGAGCGAAGCCGATCTGCGGGCTGCGATCGAAGGACCGGCGCGCCAGGTCGGCTTGTTGTTGGAGCCAGGCTTGGTCGATCTGCTGGTACGTGAAGTGGAGGGCGAGCCCGGGGCTCTGCCGCTCCTGTCGCACGCGTTGCACGAGACGTGGCAACGGCGCGAGGGTCGCACGCTCACGGTCGAGGGTTACCAGCGGACCGGCGGGATCCGGGGCTCGGTCGCCCAATCGGCGGAGCAGGTCTACGACCAGGTTCCCGACGAGCAGCGACCGCTGTTGCGCGACCTGCTGCTCCGTCTCGTCACCCCGACTCCGGAAGGCGAGCCGGTGCGCAGCCGCGTGCCACGCCGCACGGTCGCCACCGACCCGGAACACGAAAAGCTGATCGAGTTGCTCGTGCGAGCCCGGCTGGTCACCAGCGATGACGACACCGTCGAGATCGCCCACGAGTCGCTCGCCCGGGCGTGGCCTCGACTGCGCAACTGGCTCGACGACGACGTCGAGGGCCAACGCATTCTGCGCCATCTCGCCGTCACCGCCGATGCCTGGGACGCCATGGGCCGACCCGACAGCGAGCTCTACAGAGGCGCCCGCCTCGCCCAAGCCCTCGACTGGCAGACCAACGCCGACCGTGACCTCACACCTTCCGAACGGGCCTTCCTCGACACGAGCACGGCTCGGGAACGAGCCGAGGCCGAAACGATCGAACAGCGACTTCGGGAACAGACACGTCAGAACCGACGATTACGCGCACTGCTCGTCGGTGTCGCCGGGTTGCTCGTCATCGCGATGGTCGCGGGGCTGCTCGCCGTGCGGCAGGCGAACAGAGCCGACCGAGCCGCGATCGCGGCGGATGCCCGCCGAGTCGGCGCCCAGGCCCTGGTCGTGGACAACATCGACCAATCGCTTCTACTGGGCGTGGAGGGTGTTCGGCTCGACGATTCCCCGGATACCCGTGCCAACCTCGTGGCCGCATTGTCGCGAAGCCCCGAGCTGATCGGGGTCATCCGCGGCGACACACCTTCGTTCATCTCGGTAACGGCGAGCCCGGACGGCGACGTCGTGGTGGTCGTTCGGGCGTACAGCGGCATGTCGTTCTACGACACCGACACTCGGCAACTGATGGGCTCGTACGACGGAGTGACGGTCTGGCAGTCCGAGTTCAGTCCGGACGGTAAGCAGATCGCCGTCGGAGCGCAGTTCGGGCGAGACGGAGAACTTCCGCAGCCGTCCGTGCGGCTCGTCGACGCCGGCACATTGGAGGACGATCCGGTCCAACTCGGCGGGACTCCTGAGAATGCTGATCCAGGGCAGCCGCGGTACAGCGCAGACGGGAGGTTCCTGGTCGTTTCGTTTGCGCTCCCGACTGCGGACAACGATGGCCTTGAAGTCAAGGCCGCCATCGTGTGGGATCTGGCATCCCCGCGGCAGCCCGTACGGCGCGTCGACGTGGCAGGCGCCGGTGACGGGGCTGCCCTGAGTCCCGACGGCGGCTTACTGTACGTCGGCCGCCGCGACCCCGCGACCCTGGCCGTCTTTGACGTCGCCACGGGCCGGCCCCTGATGAACACGAACGTACCGACAGACTCGTTGGAGGTGAGCCCCGATGGTTCGTTGGTTGCAGCGGTCGCTGGCAACGACATCGTCCTCCTCGACGCGGCGACGCTCACCGAGCGCGGCCGGCTGGGGGGTCACTCCGATGGCATCACGGGGATGCGCTTCTCACACAGCGGTGCGTTGCTGGCGTCTGGCTCCGCCGATCGCACTGTCATCGTTTGGGACGTGGCCACTAGACAACCGCTACAGCAGCTGCGTGGCCACGTCGGGGCGGTGTGGGGCGTCGATTTCAGCCCGGACGACAGGACGCTGTACAGCGCCGGCCTGGACGGTGCGCTGCTCATCTGGGATCTCGTCGGCGACCGCCGATTCATCCCCGGTCATCCGATCGTCAAGCCTGTGTCCATTTCTGCTCCCGGCTCCATCCACTCTCCGAGTGGCGAGGCTGTGGCCTACACCACAAGCGCGAACGGCGCCGCACTGTTGCAGTTCCTCGACATGCGAACGGGCCGAGCGGGTGACGTCATCGACACTCACCACCGCTTCTACGGTGACTCGGTCTGGCGGCCCGACGGGCGTCGATTCGCGACCGCCGGTGACGACGGGGCCGTTCGAGTTTGGGACTGGCGCACGGGAGAGTTGATCGCCGAGCGTGATGTCGCTCCCGGACACATCTCCTCGCTCGCCTACACCGATGGCGGCAAACGACTCGTCGTCGCCGAAGGGGCCGGCGCCGTCTACACCGTCGACGCCGAGACACTGCAACCCGACGGCCCGCGCATCGTACTCACGGGGTACATCAGGTGGGTGTACGCCAGCCCCGACAACCACACCGCCATCGCCCTGATGGACGTGTCGGACGAGGGGCGCTTTGCTCTCGTCGACGTCGACACAGGGCGAGTCCTGCACGAGGGTGACGTCGGCTTCATCCCCGATCCCGGCGACTTCTCCCCGGACGGCCACCGATTCGCAGTCAGCGGCCTGGTTGGTGATCTTCGGGTCCTCGACGTCGACACTGGAGAGTGGGTGGGACCACCCAGGTCAGGCCACAACGGGGGTTCTTGGCATGTGGCCTACGCGCCGGATGGTGCCATATTTGCCTCCGGCGGCTGGGACAACACGATCGGCCTGTGGGACGGCAGGACCGGCGCTCCTCTGTACAGGTTGCAACTGGGGCGGCACACCGACGCCCGACCCGAGTTCCTCCTGGATGGGCACACCGTCCTCATCTCCACCCAAGACGGCTCTGTCTACACGTGGGACACCAGGCCCGAAATCTGGGTCAAGGCCGCATGCGCGATCGCCGGTCGCAACTTGACACGGAACGAGTGGCGCGACGCCTTCGGCAACCGCCCCTACCGCCCCACCTGCCCGACAACGGACCAGTCATGAGTCGACGCAAGCGAACCTCTCGTCGTGTGGGGGCGAGTGGGGATCGAACCCACGACCTAGGGATTATCAGTCGCAGAAATGGTGTCCGACGAGTGCCGGATTATGCCATCTAGCAGGCATTTCGCGAGATCGCTGTCCGTCGAGCACAGCCCATTTGGCTGGCGGCGTCCTCGCAGACGGTGCGCAGTCTGTCCTCTGGATGCCGGAGCATCAGGTGTGCTTGGCAGACCGCTCGAAGATCGAGGCAGATCTCTGGATGGTCATCGACGGCGCCATCATCATCGGTGAAGCGAAGCGGGGAGGAACACTCGGTTCCACCGCCGCGGCAAGAAAGCGCGTTGCGCAGAGGTACCCCACCCTTGCACAACTCCTTACTGCTGACCGTGTTGTGTTCGCGTCCGACGCTGAGTGGCAGACCACATCTCGGAACGCGGTCGACTCCGCCTTCGCACGTTCGTCGATCGTTCCCGAGTTCATCCGAGTCGGTGACCGCAATTAGTTCGACTCGCTGGCTGCCGGGCGACCTTTTGGCGTGTCGGTGTCCACGCCTCCCGGCGTCCGGGACAACGAGGAGCCACGCTCACAACTCGACTTCAATGCCGCTGCCTTGACTCCGTTGAGTAACCGTCCTGCCCGTCTGCATCTCATCCAAGATGTCGTCGACGATCTCGCGATGCGACTCGTACGCACCCTCATGATCGACGACCTCGTCGTAGGCGTGGTGGTGTTGTTCGATGCGGGCGGCGATGATTCCCCAGACTCGGCGGCCGTTGGCGTGGTCGGGGATTGGGCCGAGCTCGTCGATCACCCAGTCGGGTTGCTCGAGGCGGAGGTGGTGGGCGCGGAGGTGGATGTCGTTCCAGATTGTCTGCTCGATTCGGTCGAGGTCGACATCGTCTCCCTGGTTGGCGTGGCCGTCATTGACGAGCTGGTTGAGTTCGTATTGGTCGGCGAACAGGTCACGCAGCTGCTAGCCGGTCAGCAACGACGGCGGCTCGACCGATGCTCCGCCGAGTTCGGCTTGGCGGGTGTGGGCGGGTTGATCGATCCAGTCGGTCGTGAGGCAGCGGGTGAGCACGTCGACGGCGGTGCCTTCGCCGGTGGTGGCGACGAACGCCACGTTGTGATCGCGGCCGCGGGTCATCGGGACGTAGATGTTGCGAACGTCGGTCGAGCTTTCGAGGTACAAGATGCCGGTGTTGACGGTGCGGCCTTGAGCGCCCATCCCGGTCGTGGCGTAAGCCAACTCGACATGCTCAGCGACATAGGCGGCGGGGAGTCGGACGGTACCGTTGCGGCCGGCGGCGACGATCGAGCCGTCGCTGCCGATGTGGTCGATCGTCCAGGTGGCGCGGTTGCGGACCATCTCACCACGATCGGTGAGCACCTGGCGGTCGTTGTGGCGTGTCGCGATCTCATCGCCGACGAACACCGAGCCGGTGGCAATCTCGGTGTGTCGGCTGGCGGGGTCGATCTCGCCGGCTCGGATGCGGCGCTGTTGGCAGCGTTCGTTCAACACGATGACGGTTTCGTTGGTGGGTGCCATCAGCAACACATCATCACCAGCTTGACGGTGTTGCCACCAGGTGTTGACGGCGGCTCGTTCCATCTGTGTTGCGGTACCGCCATGGAGGCGATCATGGGAGTCGTAGATCTCGAGCACGTCGATGTCGCCTTGTCGGAGTTGGAGGCTTGCGTGGCGTTCCCACGTGTTGGTGAAGCGGTGGACGCTGTCGAGTTCGATCGCACCGAACGTGTCAGCGAGCAGACCGAACATTCCGCCGCGGCCGACGGCGGTGAACTGCATCGGGTCACCGACCAGAGCGATCCGCCAATCCCGACGATCAGCCAGGTCAGCCAGTTCGGCGAGTTTGGCGGTCGGGATCATGCCTGCCTCGTCGACGATCACGGTCGTCCCTGCGGGCAGGTCGTAACGGTGATCGGGTGGCCGGGCGAGGCGGTGTTCGATCAGCAGCTTGTCGACCGTGTCAGCCACGACGCCGGTCCCGGCAGCGAGTACCTCGGCGGCGGCAGCGGAGGGTGCGACACCGAACACCGCCCGGCCGTCACGACGGAGCTGCTCAACCGCAGGTGCGAGAGCGGTCGTCTTGCCAGTCCCGGCCGGGCCGACGACAAGCACCAGTGCGCCTGATCCCGCGACCGCCCGGGCCGTAGTGCGTTGCGGACCATTCAAGTGCTCGCTCTCCACGGTGAGGATGTCGTGGTCGATCTCAACGATCCTGAGTCTGCGGTCGGCCCACTCAATCAACGCTGCTTCCTGATCGAGGATCGCGTTAGTGGTGAGTGCTCGGTCGATCGCCGACTCGGTGACTGGTCGGCCATCGCCACGAAGCAACGCACCCTCCGGTATCGGGCGGGACAAGTCGACACAGTGCGATACGGCCAGGTTCGCGGCGGACCGATCGATCCAGCCGACCAGCGAGTCGGCGTCGACACCGATATCGGTCGGCATCGCGGCGGCGATTTCGCGTTGCAGTTCGGTCGGTCGCCACGACGACTGACGCTCCGAAATCGCCGCCATCGCCGCCAGCAGTATGTCGTGGGCCTCACCGTCATCAAGATCGAGACGCCGGTCGGATCGATCAACCGCCTCAACAACTACCCGCACTGGATCAAACCCGATACTGCATGCCTGGGCCACCCAGCCGGCGTGCAGCGATGCTGCGTCGATGGCGTGCGGTTTGTGCGGTCGACTGTCAACGACGGCTTCGCGTTCGAGTCGCCACCGCTCACGCGGCGTCGGCTCACGATCCATCGTCTCGATGAACCGGTCAAGCTTGTCATCAACCCGACGACGAACATCAGACGTACGTGACGAGAACTCGGCCAACAAATCAACACTCATGTCGCGCATCTCGGCGATCCCGTGCACGGGTGCGTTCCACCGCACCCCGAGACGCTCCGTCAACTCGGCTCGCAAACCGGCGTGATAGAGCGCCGACAGGGTCTGCTGATCATGCTTGATCAACCGCGCGTCAAGCGCCAACCAACGACCATCAGGCGACTTGACCCGGTTAGCGATCACGAGATGGGTGTGGATCTGCGGATCAAGTGCCCGGCTCGTGTGCTGACGAAACGCAGCCGCCACGATCCCCTCCGCATCGACGACCGCCACTTCCCCACCGATCCGATACCTCGTATGCGCATGACCTTCGATCCAACCCGCCACCGCGACGACAGCTGCGTCGTGGCTGGCGAGCACTTGACGGCGTGTCTCGGTGTCGCCGAGTGCGAACATCACCGACACCGACTTCGGCGCCGAACACGTCACATCGAACCCGCGCACCGACTTGTCGTCGAAGGCACGGCCGAGATGCCGGTCCGAGCGCAGCGGGTCCATCCCCGCCATCAACGCCAGAAACGCTTCGTCATCGACCGCGCCGGAAAGACCGAGCATCCCGGCACCGTCACCGAACCAGACACCGCGTGGCTCACCCGAGTCGAGGTAATAGTTCGGCAACGCCTCCACGTAATAGGCACCGGCATCGGCTCCCTTGAGCGTCGTCACCCGAACCGTCATCGCCCACCACCCGAGCAGAGACCACGCCTCGGACCACTCCCAGCTTCGGGCGTGCACTCGTCTGTCCTGACTGTGACGTTCGGTCCGACGATATGAGTGTTCGACATGGCTGCCTACACCGAGAACAGTCGAGCGGATTGCTCTGGCTTCGTGCGGCGGGCTCTGGTACGGCGAGTTGGAGTCGTCGGTTCGCCGACTGTCACCGCGTTGATCGGCCAGGTGATCGCCCCACCGAGCATGTCCTCGAGCGCGACACGCGGCACTCGGAGCTGCCGCCCAACCTTGACAACGGCGAGCCCACACGCACCGTCGGTGCGGATGAACTCCCGCGCCAACGCATACCCGCAGGTGCGCCCAATCCGCAGCACAGCCGCCGCCTCACTCACCGACAAGAAGTCCGGCGGGTTCGTTACTTCGGTTCGCGCAGTCATCATTCGGCCCCTGTCCCGACGTAGAACTGATCTCGTCCCCTTTAAACGGGATCGCAGAAGGCCATTCGTGGAAATTTTCCTCCAACAAATCTCCGGGTAGCACCGTGCTGCATCTGGGGCAAACAAGCGAAACGAGGGATTCGTGTCGCAGAGCAAAACACACTGGTGACTCCACTCGGCCTCTACCGAGCCGCGCGGCTCGCTCGAGGCATGGGCACGTCGCCGTCCGATCCTGCCTGACTACGAGGAGCAAACGGTTCGCCAGTCTGTGCTCCGGGTCGTACCATCTCGCCCATGAACATCCGCGGCATGTGGCGCAAGTGGTGGGCCATCCCCACGGTTCCTTAGCGCTCGCCGAACGCGGAGTGTCCGGTGTGCGGAGCGCCTGTCGTCGCCGAACCGAATGGGTATTCCGGCGTCGACCTCGACACCTCGATGATGGTGCCGAGGACTCGCCAGGAGCTGATAGCCGCATGCGCGGAACACGGGCGGTTGCCGTACAACAACAGGACTCTGGCTTTCGACTCTCACGCTGAACTCCTGGCCAAGCGCGACGACAACACCTCACCGGACTCAGAGTCCCGAGGTTGACGGGTTAGAGGCAGCTGCGCCGAACGGGCGATCCGGGGCACCCTCCGTCGTGATTTGACGAGGGGATGTGGGTCACCCGACTGAGCCGGTGCCGGGCGCGGAAGTCGACATCCCGTCGGCTTCTTGAGCGGGCGACCTTGAGAGCTCGTCAACGGACGCGAAGCGGGACGCGGACCGCACATATCGCCTAATACACGGGTGATAATTCGGTGGTCCGCGGTGTCGGCGGGTGGTGCTGTGAGCATGCGCGGATGAGCTCATTTCCTTGTTTGGTCCGGTCGGTCTCGCCTTCGGGTGAGGCCTCGTATGTGTTGGGCGATCCTCTAGTGGATCGTTATCTCGAGTTCGTCCGCGGCCGATGTCGGCCGAACACGTTGCGGGCGACGGCGTTCGATCTGAAGACGTTCTTCACGGTGGTGTCGAAGGCGCCGGTTGAGGTCCGTCCGGTCGACGTGTTCGACTTCTTGGTGCAACAGCGCGGTGACCGCAAGGTCGTGCGGATTACTGATGGTGAGTCAGGGTTGTCAGCTCGAACGATCGCTCGCCGGTTGTCGTCGGTGTCGGGGTTCTACTCGTATCTGCTCGCGCGTGGAGACACGACCGTGACGGTGAACCCGGTGCCGCGTGGTCTCGCGACGCGGAACAAGTCGGGCAGCCGGCACACGACGAGGGCGCCGCTGGTGCGGGTCCCGCGGACGTTGCCGACGATCTTGTCGCCACGCGATGTCGATCGTTTGTTGGGAGCGTTGCGCACGGATCGGGACCGGGCGATGGTCCTCGCGATGGTGCTCGGCGGGTTGCGGCGCTGCGAAGTTCTCGGGCTCCGGCTCGCCGATTTGTGGGTCGGTGAACGACGGGTGTTCATCGTCGAAGGCAAGGGCGGTCATCACCGTGTCGTGCCGATCGCGAACCGGTTCTTCTCCGCGGTCGGCGACTATCTCTATGACGAACGCCCGAAGCCATCGGCGACGGACCGCCTATTCGTTGTGTTGAAAGGCCCGCGCCGCGGGCAACCACTGTCGGCTGAAGGAGTCGATGAGATCCTCGACGGCGCCCGTCGCCGCGCCGGTCTCGAACGTGGGACATGCCACGAGTTGCGGCACACCTGCCTGACCCGGCTGCGCGAAGCAGGGATGGCGTTGGAGGCCGTCCAAGCACAGGCCGGGCATCGATCGATCGAGTCGACACGGATCTATCTGCACCTCTCCAACGACTGGCTCGCCGGCGAGTATCAGCGCGCGGTGTCTTTGATCGACGCCGACCAAGTCGCTGTCTCCGAGCTATTGGCGCTGCAGGAAGTGATCTCCTGATGGCAGCCGTGGCCGCACGATCTGGGCGTGAGCCTGCTGGCAGCCAGGCGCAGATCATGTGGCGTGAGATCGCAGCTCACAGCCCACAGATGGCATCGACTATGACCCGTTACCTGATCCAAGCCGGCACGTTCCTGGCGCCGTTGTCGGTCGAGGTCGCCGACAACACACTGCGCCAGCTCGCCCGGTTTCTGCACGCCAACACCACCATCGTCACCGTTGGAGAGATCCGCCGCGATGACATCGAAGCGTTCAAGGTTTGGCTCGCCGGCCAGCCCGGGAACCGGCCCGGGACAACGCTGTCGTTCAACACCCAACGCCAGCGGCTCGGGATGCTGCGAGTGTTCTTCGAGCGGATCATCGAGTGGGAATGGGACGACACCCCGCGCCGCAACCCGGTCATCGGACGCGACCTCCCGCCCCGCCCGGACCCGCTCCCCAAGTTCCTCGACGACCGCGACGCCGCCAAACTGATGGCCGCCGCCCGCGCCTCCAATGACCCGCGCGACCGGCTCATCGTCGAGCTCCTCGCCCGGACCGGGATGCGCGCCAGCGAGGTCTGCGATCTTGCCGCCGACGCGGTCGTGCTCATCGGCGATGGCCACTGGCTGCGCGTCCCGATCGGCAAACTCCGCAACGACCGCTACGTTCCCTTGCACCCAGACCTCATCGCGTTGCTCACCCGTTGGACCGCCGACAACCTCGACCACATGATGGCCAAACTCCGACGCGAGGCCCACGCCCGCATGCTCGGCAACGGCCTCTGCACCCGCCCCGTCGAGCTCGACTGCCGACTCGAGTCGGCCTGCGAAACATGCAGCTACTTCGCCACCGGACCCGCGTTCATCCCCGTCCTGCTCCGCCAACGCGACCACGCCAGAGACCACCAACAACCAGAACGCGCCGACCTCTTCGACGGCCTCATCAACCGAGCCCAACAATGCCTTGACAACGATCACCCGTATAACGCCGGCTCTGGCGTTATTCTCAGCGGGCCGCAGACGCGTTCTGCGTCCGTCGCGATGAACATTCTGCGCTCCGACATTCGGTGCGCGCGTTCTGCTCGGTTCGCGTATCTCCGAG
>JAYVFI010000100.1:0-11100 GCA_043773365.1 Ilumatobacteraceae bacterium | reverse complement strand
CAGGCACGCTCGAGGTCACGATGATCGAGCGCTCCAGTGATGTGCTCACGGTGCTCTTGGCGCGCCCGGAGCCGGTCAAGAACTGTTTGAGCTGAGTTGGGAATGGGTGGCGGTGTGCAGCCGGCGTGGCGCCAGCGGCCTACGCCTTCCTCCGGGTTGATCGGTCGGTGGCAGCTGTCACAGCGGGTCCAAGTGGCCTGTGCGGCTCGCGTTGGAATCCGCTCGAGTTCATCGCGAGGAGTGTGCATCAGCGGGGGGCGCCTGGTTCGAGGCGATCTTGGCGAACTGTCGGCGGGCCGCCCGAAGAGCGACAAGTACCGACCTCAGAGACTTGATCTCGGCGTTGATGTCGAGGCGCGCCTGGACCAGTGCGGCGATGCGTGCCGACAAAGTCGCCGATCTGGTGTCGGTTCTGCTCAGCGAACTGCTCCGCAATGTCGATGTTCGTAGGCCAGTCGACGCCGGCCCGGTGGTTGTCGAGGTCCATCATGCCGCCTCGCCGAAGCCGTAGATCTGGTTGAGCACGCTGAGCACTGTGTCCGTTGCCTCGTCGGCACGCATCGAGCGCCAAGCAGCGGTCCGGAAGTACCACTGGCCGCCGTGATCGCGTCGAGCCTCGAGCGTGCCGGCGAGCACGTCACGGGCGACGTGCTCGCCGAACTGCAGGCCGAGTACTGCCTGATCGTGGCGGGTCAGCTGCCGGCCTGGTGCAGCGTCGGCCACACGCTCGAAGTCCGTCAGTGACCAAGGCCCGGCCAATCGCGAAGCTGCGGCCGACAGGAGGGTGGACACGTCCACCGATCGAGGAGTAGTCTTGCGTACGATCCCGCTGCCCAGCAGATCATTCGGAGCGCCGCCCTCAACGGGGCGGCGTTTCTTGTTCGCCGGCGTCACGAGACGCTCGAGGTGTGTTCGCACTGCTCGAGCCAACGCTCAACGTCAGTCCGGCGGTACCGGCGATGACGCCCGATTTTCATATACGTCGGTCCCTTGCCGAGATAGGCCCACTGGTGCAGCGTTCCGATCGGGAGGCCGATGTACTCCGCCACCTGCTCGGAGGACATGAGGTTTTGTGATTCCATGTATCGACAGTGCGTCACACTATGGTGTATTGTCGAGAGGTGACACAGAAGTCAGCGACGGTAGTGATCGACGATTGGACCGATGAGTTCGTGATCGCTCACGCTTGGCCCGAACAGCTCCAAGGCTGGACCGTCGTTCTTGCGGTCGACCGCAACGAACGGATCGTCGATCTCCGGTTTTCGGTCGGCGAAGATGAGGCGTGTGAACTGACGGCCCGGAACCTGAGGTCAGTCCCGATCGATCGGGTGCGACGCCAGGTGCTGTCTGAAATGCAAAGGATGTCTAGCCAGCGCCGGCGCGAGCCGTTCGACGTTGACGTCGAGTTGATGACGTCGATTCAGAGCAAGATTGCCCAACTACCAGACGTCGGCGCGAGCATCCGCGCCTGGTCAGACGAACGAGACCGCCACGTTTCTGCACTATTGACTGACGCCGTCGAGTGGCGCGAATCGGGTCGCCTCAAACCAGGTCGAAAGCGCAGTCAATCAGACAGCGAACTCGCGATGATGGCACTTGAATATGTGCGCGCCTGCGTTCATCACAATCCTAATGAGCGCCTCAAACCCATCTGGAATAGATCCCAGCGGGGTGTTACGGAGATGGTTTACAGACTGCGAGCGTGGGGGTTCCTGGGGCCTACGCGTGGGCGTGGTCGCTCCGGTGGACACCTGACGCCGATGGCGATCGAGTTGCTCTACGGACCTGACCCCGTCAACGTGGCGGCCGCGACAGCGGAACTGGCACGCCAGGCGTCGGAATCGTCGGCCTGGAAGGTCAACGCTCGGCGGGCGAACCGCGGCGATGGCCACCCCGCTCGAGACGGTGATTCCTGCTGAGGGTCGAGTGCGCGCCCGCTACGTCGGTGGTGAACCAGTGATGACGGTTGTCGATGGCGCCGAACACATCGTGGAGTCGGGCGACCCGATCATCGTCACGACCGAGCAACTCGAACAGAACCCCGTTTTCATCCCTTGGGAGGAGTGAGCAATGGCCAGTATTACGAAGACCACAACCGACAAGGGCACCCGATGGCGCGCCCGGTACCGAACCCCGAGCGGGCAGAGTCGCTCGCAGACGTTCGGTCGTAAGATCGACGCTGAGCAGTGGTTGACGTCGGTCGAGGCGGCGAAACTGACGGGCGCATTCGTCGAGCGATCGGCCGGCGCCGTGAAGCTCGACGAGTTCTTCGATGGTTGGCTCGACACCCGGCGAACATCGTCAGGTCAGCCGTTGCGGCCGAAGACGGTGGCGCTGTACCGGCACCTCTACGGCAAGCACATCGGACCCGAGTTTGGCGACGTTCGGATCCGAGACATTTCGCCGAGCGACGTGCGAGCTTGGCATGCGCGACTTGTCGGCGCGACCACACCGGCCAAGTGCTATCGCCTGCTCCGGGCGATGATGAACACGGCGGTCGATGACGATCTGATCGGTCGCAGTCCGTGCAGGATCGCCGGCGCGGGTGTCGAGCGGTCACCGGAGCGGCCTGTACCGACCGGTGACGAGGTGTGGTGGCTCGCCGAGGTGGTGCCTGCCCGTTGGCGTGCGCTCGTGCTCACGTCGGCGTTCGCCGGTCTGCGCTGGGGCGAGCTGATTGGCTTACAGCGCGCCGACATCGATCTGGCCGAGGCGACGATCACGGTCGAGCGTCAGGTGGTCGAGGTCGGTCGGCTGCAGATCGACGGGCCACCGAAAACCGAGGCCGGTCAACGCGTTGTGGCGTTGCCGATGGTGCTCGTTCCTGAGCTGCGCACCCATCTCAGCCAGTACGTTGCCGACGAGCCAACGGCGCGTGTCTTCGTCGGCTCGAAGGGTGCGACTCCTCGATCGTCGAACTTCAATGCGGTCTGGCGTGTCGCTCGCGTCGAGGTCGGCCGCCCCGATCTGCACTTCCATGATCTCAGGCACTTCGCCAACACGTTGGCCGCTGCGGCGGGCGCCAGCACAAAGGAGTTGATGGCGCGTCTCGGGCATGCCTCGCCGGCAGCTGCGCTCCGGTACCAGCACGCCACGAGGGAGCGGGACCGAACGATCGCTGACCGGATGGACACGATGATCGCGCCCCGACAAGGTCGACCTCAGGCGGTCCGTGGATGACCAAGAATTTTCATGCTGTGTCAGATCTGTGTCACGGACGTGTCTTTGGCCGGTTCCGGTGGTCCTTGAGCGCCGCTCGAAATAGGCTTTGAACTGGTGTGATGTCGTGGAGCGGACGACGGGAATCGAACCCGCATCATCAGCTTGGAAGGCTGAGGTTCTAGCCCTTGAACTACATCCGCAGAACCGTCGGGAATGTTAGCGGCCGATTCCCACGAACACAGGTGAGGATCTCCCGGCTTGTTGTCGCACCGACCGGTGCGATGGTGAGGTCATCAACCGACGGCTTGTCCGATGATCGCTTCGTCGAGTGCGAGGAACGGGGCATGGTGCGTTCTTGTTGTCGCCGCTGTGACACCGTCGGCGAACAGTGTCTGACCGATCCCACCGTTCCCGGACAGCCAGAGTCGGGCCGAGCCTGTTGACGCCGGGTCGGCGCTGGAATGAGCGAGCGTCACCAGACGTTGCTGGCCGAGCCAACCGCCGATCTCGAATCGGGCCTCCGCTTCCGGACGGATCGGGATCTCCGGACCACCGAGGTTTGTGAAGATCGCGCTGGACCGCGTCGATTGATCCAGGACCCAGGCAAACGTGAACGGCTCGGATTCACTCACCACGACTCCGGTTGGAGGGGTCTCCAGTTCGATCGTCGTCAGCGGTTTCTCCACATCGATCGAACTCACCGCAAGCGAATGGAGATGAGCGGTACCGGTCGACCCGTGGTCGTGGACGAAGATGATCTCGTTGCCTGACGAGTCCACGCCCACGAAAGTGATCGTGGAATCGGGTGGGTCGTCGCCCGTGAAGAACGCCAGTTGCTGCAGTTCCTCTCCCCGATTGTCGGCGAGGAACAATCCGAGGCGGCCATCAGCGGCGACTCCGGCGGAGACGATTGCCTTGCCATCCGGGTGGTAACCGGCGGCCCAGGTCGTTTCCAATGAAGCCACGTCGAGCACATCGTTCGGCGAGCCGGCGTTGATGTGATCGAGCCGATCCCCTGTCGCCGAGGGTGCGATCAGTGCCGATCCGAGCGGCTGTGACCAGGAGACGCCGTGCGTCGTTGGTTCGAATCCGCTCGGGCGGGCGCCGTTCTCGTCCAGCACGATGTTCTGATTGACCAGCAGCCGCTCGCCGGCAGGATTCCAATCGAGGGCGTGGACGTCGACCCCGGCGTGTGCCAAACACCGCACGTCACCGGTGTCGGGATCCGTGGTGTAGATCGTCTCACCGACGGCGAACGTGATCTCGCCGACCGAGTTCGGGTCGAGATCTGACCACTGTGGATCTGCGCAGGCGAGCTCCTGGACAGAAATGACTGGATCGGGGAGTTGGGGCGGCGTGGTGGTCGCTGTGGTAGTCGGCGTGGTGGTCGGCGTGGTGGTCGGCGTGGTGGTCGCTGTGGTGGTCGGTGTGGTGGTCGCTGTGGTGGCGGGCGGCAGGCTCGACGTCGGCACACTCGTCGACGTGGTCGTTTCGCCTTCGGATGCCGACGATGATCCGCTCGTCGACCCGGAGTCGGTCGGCGGGCTGCCGCAGCCGACCAGCAACACAGCGACTGCTGCTCGAACTGCCCGTCCTCGACGCCGTGTGAACCTCATCGTTTTGAACTGTACGCCGAACCTGGATTCCGAGGAGTGCCATTTGGAGGAGTGCCATTTGACTGTCACAGCCCTGCGTCATGATGGGGAAGTCATGGACACGACGAATTCCTCCGCCGACCCGAGCCTGCTCACCAAGGTCAAGAAACTCCTGGCGATGGCAGAGGGCACCTCCAACTCGAACGAGGCCGATGCCTTCTCGCGCAAGGCAGCCGAACTGATTGCCGAACATCGGATCGACCCTGAGCGCCTCGCCGCCGAAGCGGGCGACGATCTCCACATCGTCCAGTTCACCCTCGGTCGCGGTGCCTATGTGCGGGGTCGGCTCGCGTTGCTGCAAACGGTCGGCACGGCACACGGGTGCCGCACGGTGTTCGAAGTACACGATCGAGGCACCGTCGCCTTTGTCGCCGGGTTCCGGAGCGATCTCGACACCGTCGAGTTGCTGTACAACTCGCTCCACGCCCAGGCGGCGACGCGGATGGGTCAGGAACGCCGTGCGACGCCCGCTGCCACGCAACAGTGGCGTCGGTCGTTCATGTTCGGCTACGCCGATCAGATCTGTTCGATGTTGAAGAAATCCGACGAACAGGCTCGCCAGCACGTTCATCCCGCCAGCTCGGCGCTTCCGGCGCTGCGAGCCCGTGATCGCCGTGTCGACGAGTTCGCCCGCCAGAAGTTCGGCAGAGTGGTCGCCGCCCGTCGGCCGAAGGCGGCGACGCTGACCGGCTGGGAGGCTGGCCGCAAAGCGGCCAGCCGAGCAAATCTCGGGCACCAACAAGTCGGTGGTTTGCGTGCGATCGGCCGTGCTCGATGAGCCCCGATCTCGGGCGTTCTTCGGTCTATGCCGCTGAGATCGCTGCATTCGAAGGCACGTCCTACGAATCGATCGTGCCGATCGAGCGCTTGCTGGTGGTCGCCGATCTGATCGTTCGCGCCCAGTGGTGGCCGCATGGTGATATCCCGGTGGCTGCTGCGCGTGCCGATGCCGAGTCGTCGTCAACGACGGCGCGGGGGAGCGGGCAACCCTTCGTGCGGCTGGCTGCACCGCAGATGACCGAGGCAACGCTCGTTCATGAATTCGCCCATGTCCTGGCCGGCGTCGGGACCGGCCACGGTGTGGTGTTTCGGCGAGCTCACATCGACCTCGTCGGTTACGTGTTCGGCGACGAACCAGCGAACTGGCTGCTCGATGCCTACGCGGCGATGGAGCTGGCACCCGGCAATCGATGCTGGCCGGCGCCGCCGCTACGGCAAGCCACGGGCGGCCCACTCGCCCTGTGACGAAGCGAGCCGGCCGCCCCGCGAAGCGCTAGGCAACGGCCAGCCTGCGGAGCAGGTTGGCGAGCCTCGCAGCCTGATCGGCCGCCCCGCTCAAAGAACCGATGTTGGAGGCGGTCCGGAGATCCGCGAGGTGGTCATCGACCTGCTGCAGTTCGTCAGCGGTGAGGCTGCCGGTGATGCGGTCGCGGATCCACTCCAAGGCGGCAACTTCGGCGGCGACACCGGCAGTGTCGGCGGCCACGGCATCGACCCGGAGTTGCTGGGCGTGGAGATGGAACCGCTCGACGTCGACGACGGTCGCCGGCTGGTACCGCAGTTCGAGGTCGAGGGCGGACTGGGCGACGGCGATCGCGGCGGACGTCGCGGGTCCCGGCTGCCGCGTTTGGACGGCCTCGGTCAGCGATCCGAGGGCGGCGTCGAGGTCGTCGGCGACCCGCTTCGGAGCGCTTGCCTCGGAGAGCGTGCCCCAACCGGCCTCGATCCGTTCCAGCGTTGCATCAACGGCTTCCCAATCCTCGAGCCGAGTGCTCTCGAGCAGACCCCATGTTCCCGTGATCAGTTCGGCGAGCTCGACCGGCTCGGGTGTGTCTTCGGCATCGACCGGGACGGCCAAGGACAACGCCTCTTCCTCGGTGTCGTTGGCGGAGTAGAACTCCCCGTAGCCAGGTGCGAAAATCTTTTCGGACGTCGTGCCGTCGAGGTGCAGTTCTTCAGCGACGATCGCTCCTTGGACCTTCCCGAGCGGGCCGTCGACGGTCTCGTCGATCTTCTTGATCGTGACTTCTTCGAAGACGATCCCGGGAATGTTCTCGGTGCGGAACACCTGACCGACTGCGGGGTGAGCCGGCATGATCATTGCGGGAGGGCCGTCGCGTCCTGCCAGCCACGTGCCTTCCGAGACGATGATCGTCCCGTCCTCGTAGTCGTAGACGTCCTCGCCCAGATACCACACCGAACCGTCGTCGGCCTGTGCGTACCGATCCAACGCCACTTCCGTGATCCGGCCGTCGAGGTAGGCCATGTACTGGGACAACAGCACCTCGACGGGTTTGCCGTCCAGGACGACGGTCCCCGTGCTCGGCAACAGTGTCGTCTCCGACCTGAAGGGTTTGCCGTCGACCACCCCGAGCAGCACGGCGGACTTGAGCTCGCTGATTGGGAACATGGGGTTGGTGATCTCCGTCGGGTTGGAGAACGTCGGTGGATCGATGTCGATTCGTTCGCTCTCCGGCGCGCAACCGGTGCCGTCGTACGTACCACACGCAATGTCGGTCCGGAACTGCGGTTGACCGCTGGTCGACGAGGTTTCGGTCGTGGTCGTCGGCGTGGTCACGGCGACCGGTGTGGCCGATGAGGTCACACCCAGGTTGCCCGAAGCGGTGGCAGCGGAAGACGGATCGTTGCTGCAGGCTGCGAGGCCGATGAGCAAGTTCAGGGCCAGGGGGATTGCGATCAGTTTGCCGGATGGATTCACGGTGTTCTCCCTTTCAGTGAGATCTGCATGAGCGACATGCATGTCAACGACACGAGACGAACATACGAAAGCAATCTGAGAGGACGATGAGATCGATCGTCGCCTCGAGAGCGTTCTCAGGGCGACATGAGAGGCAGGGTGATCCGCACTGTCGATCCGCGCCGACTCGGTGCGTCGGCGTGCTCGTGTGTCACGATCGTGGCGTGACCACCGTGCGCTTCGGCGAGGGCGCGGGCGATGGCCAGACCGAGCCCGGCGCCTGCCCGCGTCCTGGCGTGGTCCCCGCGGGCAAAGCGGTCGAACGCGTGCTCGGTGAGCTCGGTCGGGAAGCCGGGTCCTTCGTCGGACACGTCGATCGCCACCGATTGTTCGAGCCGGGTGCAACGCAGGGTGATGGTGCCCTCGCCGTAGCGGAGCGCGTTGTCCACGAGGTTGCCGATCGCCTGGCGGAGCCGAGCACGGTCGCCGAGCACGGTGCGCGCGGCGTCGATCTCGACGACGATCTCGCGACCATGCGAGGCGGCGCGGTCGATGAACCGGTCGCGCACACCGTCGAGGACCGAGTGCACCGAGAGCGGTTCGAGCAGCAGAGCCAGCCCGCCTTCGTCGGAACGGGCGACGACCAAGAGGTCGTCGGCGAGTTGGGCGAGGCTGTCGCACTCCTCGATGGCGGCTTTGATCGCCTCGCCGACATCCGGCCCGAAGTCTCCCGTGCGGAGCGCCCCCTCGAGCTCCGTCTTGGCGACGGCGATCGGTGTCCGCAGCTCATGGCTGGCGTCAGAGACGAAGCTGCGCTCGCGTTCGAAGGAACGTTCGAGCCGGTCGAGCATGTCGTTGAGGGTCTCGCCCAGCCGGCGGATCTCGTCGTTGGCGTGGGGGAGGGGCAGCCGCTGGCCAGATCGTCTCGCCGAGATGTCACCCGCTGTGCGTCGCATCTCCTCGACGGGTCGCAAGCCGCGTCGAGCGAGCCAGAAGCCCATCACCGAAGCAATCAGCACCGCCACCGGCCCGCCGAGGGCGAAGGAGTTCCTGACGTCGCGCAGTGCTTCGTCGCGGTTCACCAACGACTGTCCCGCGACCAACACCGATCGGTCGCCGCCCGCCAATGCTCTCGCCAGAATGCGGGCTTTCCCATCGACACCGGGAAGGATCCGCTCCACCCACTGGTCGCCCACCGAGGCGTTGCCGACCTCCGAAGGTGACAGCGCGGCGACACCGGCAGTCCCTACATGTGCGAGCAGCCTGCCATCGTGGTCGAGGATCTGGATGAAGCTCTCCTCCGGGTCCTCGAGCGGGGTCGTGGCAACTGCCTCGTTTCCGTTCTGTCGGATGCTCGCCGCAACAGCGGTCGACCGCGCCCGGAGCTCGGCGTCGATGCTGTCGTCGAGGTCGGCCGAGAGGCGAATGTAGACGAACAGGCCGGAGGCGACCAGAACGAGCACGACCGCCGCAGCGAACGTGGCTGTGAGTCGCAGGCGGATCGGCAACCGGCTCAGGGGGTACCGTCCTCACGTAGCCGGTAGCCGAAACCTCGGACCGTCTGGAGCGTCTGGATCCCGAACGGGCGGTCGATCTTCTCGCGGAGATAGCGGACGTACACCTCGATCACGTTGGAGCGGTGCTCATAGCCGAAATCCCAAGCCGCGTCGAGCAGTTGCTGTTGCGACAGGACTTGGCCGCTGTGCCGCATGAAGACGTCCAACAGCGCGAACTCCTTGGCTGACAGGTCGATCTCGGAGCTGCCTCGCCAGACCTGCCTGGTGGCGGGATCCATCCGCAACGACCCTACGGAGAGGATTGCGGGGCGTTCTACACCTTCTCTGCGACCGAGCGCCCGAAGGCGGGCGAGCAATTCCTCCAACGAGAACGGTTTGGTCAGGTAGTCGTCGGCACCAGCGTCGAGCCCGCGCACGCGGTCGGCCACCGAGTCGCGTGCGGTGACCATGATGATCGGCGTCCACACGCCCGCCCTGCGCAGTTGGGTGCACGTCTCGAACCCGTCGATGCCCGGCAACATGACATCGAGAACGATCGCGTCGTATGCCGTAGCGGCCGCCATCCACTGTGCGTCTTCCCCGCTGGCGGTGATATCGGCAAGCACCCCGGCTGAACGTAACGCTCGCCGGATCGCAGCAGCCATCCGCATGTCGTCTTCAACCACGAGCACCCGCACACGGACCAGCATTGCCGATCTACATGAGACGAAGATGAGACGAGCGTGAGAACTCGACGCATCGACGAACTTGGTGTCCTGCGAGTCAGACCTCGGTGCCTTCGAGTAACGCCCAGGTCCGGTCGTCGATCACCCCGGTCGTCTCGACACCCCAATGACCCTGGAAGTCGCGCACGGCCTCCTTCGTCATCGGGCCGAACAGACCGTCGATCTTGTGATCCTGCGGCGGAAACCGGTGGTTGGTGAGGAGTTCCTGCGCATATTCCACCCACCTGCCCTTGTGGAACTCCTCGAGCTGAGGATGATCGTCGTCGTACGGCTCCTGATACTGCCCCATGCGCCGATTATCTGACAGCAACTCGGTCTGACAACATGATCGTTCGGGCAAACGAACGGGCACCCGGCACGGGCGTGGCCGTGTTCGATGTACACACGCACGGGAGGTCTACTGCACGCCGATGTCGGCGGCGAACGTGCACGAAACTTCGATCGGGTCTGAGCGGAACCTCGAATGTCGTGCCATCGGAGAGCGCAATCGTCAGTCGATGGACCTCGGCGCGGGTGGTGCCGCACGGGCCGGCGTTCCAAGACGCGATGACGATCGTGACAGCGCTGTCGGGTGCTACATCGGTCGGAGACGGTTCAAGCGGGACGTAGGTCTGACGAAGATCGGCGACGACCGTTGACCCCTGGGTGCGCTCAGCAGTCACAGCTTGGAGTGTGGGCGTGACGCACGACGCTGTACCGGCGTTGCGAAGGGCGAAGAACGTTGCCCGATTGCCCATCACAGCGTCATCGAACGACAGCTCGAGCATCCAGGCGCAGTCGGCTCGCTCGGTGGGAGAGAATGACGACGCGTCGGGTGGCGCCGATGGCTCGGAAGGTTTGTAGGCGACGCCACCGGTCGAGGGATCGTCACTGCCGATCAGCAGGGCTGCAGCGCCGGTCCAGACAGGCGGACCCCTGACGCCACCAGATGTTCCGCAGCAGTTGTCGGACCATCGATCTGCGGTGGGGTCGTAGGAGACAACGCCACCCTTGGCGAACATCAACAGTTCCCTGCCGGTCCAGACCGGCTCGAACCCCGGATGTGCGGGGCCGTCCGCGATCAGCCGCCACGTGTCGGTCGCAGGGTCGTATGCGGCACCGTCGCCGTGAGCCAACGCGCCGTTAGGGGGAGGCGGCCAGCTGACGCGCCCGATGGCCCGATCGGCGCTACTCAGCCAAGGCGAACCCGATGCGTGATCTCGAGCGCGCGTTCTGCTCGGTTCGCGTATCTCCGAGGTGACGCGGATCGATCCCTCTTTGTTCGTCAAGTGGCAGCTGCGGTCGTGTTGGGGCGCGCTGAAGCATGGCTCTGGCCGAGCCTCGGGGCGCGGGCGTAGGGTTGG
>JAYVFI010000099.1:0-6907 GCA_043773365.1 Ilumatobacteraceae bacterium | reverse complement strand
AGTTGCCCCGGTGTTAGCTTTGCCGGTCGTGCAGGGTGGCGTCGACGTGCGGGGCGAAGTGGTCGTGACCTGGCCGGTGTACGACATCGACGGACCTACCACCGGACAGGTCCTCCGGGACGCTGGTCTGTCGATTCGGTTGGAGCCCAAGACCGGCTCGCGGTCGAAGACCGAATTGATCGCGTTGCTCGGCGACGCGGTGGCAGTGATCGCCAGCACCGATCCGTTCGATGCGGAGGTGTTCGCCGCCTGCCCGCACCTGAGGGTGATCGCCCGAACCGGTGTGGGTGTCGACACGATCGACATCCCGGCGGCGACCCGGGCACGAGTCGTGATCGCGACCACCCCCGGCATGAACGAGGAAACCGTCGCCGATCACACTTTGGCGCTGATGCTCGCTCTCGTACGACGCCTGCCCGAGCACGATCGTTCGATGCGCGATCGCCGCTGGGACCGAGGTGGAGCGCTCACCCCCGGCGATCTGTACGGGGCGACGGTTGGTGTGATCGGGGCGGGACGGATCGGTCGTGGCGTGATCCGGCGCGTCCGAGCGTTCGGATCCAGCGTGATCGTCTGCGATCCTGCCCTGACGACACCAGAGGAAGGGACCGAGCTCGTAGCCCTCGAGCGCCTGCTGGCGGAGTCCGACGTGGTCTCGTTGCACGTACCGCTGATCGAGCAGACGCGGAACCTGATCGGTGCCGAGCAGTTGGCGATGATGAAGTCGTCGGCGATCCTGATCAACGCTTCCCGCGGGCACATCGTCGACGAGGCTGCGCTGGCCGATGCCCTGCGCCATGGACGGCTGGCGGCGGCCGGGCTCGACGCTTTCACCGACGAGCCGCCGTTCGATTCCGAGTTGCTCGATCTGCCGAATGTGTTGCTCAGCCCGCACGTCGGTGGTCTCAGCCATCGGGCGATTGCGGCGATGACCGAGATGGCGACGCGGTCAGTGGTCGCAGTGATGCGCGGCGAGACGCCACCGGGTGTCGTCAACATGGAGGCGCTATGACCGAGAAGAACACGCTCGCCGTCGGTCTGATCGGGAGCGGCTACATGGGTAGGGCGCACGCCATCGCGTTCCGCTCCGCCTCCGCGGTCTTCGATCTGCCGATCGAACCGAAGCTCTCCCTGCTCGCCGATGTCGACGAGTCGACCGCACGATGTGCCGCGGAGCAGCTCGGGTTCGAACGATCGACCGGCGATTGGCGCGAGCTCGTCGGCGACCCGCACATCGACCTCGTCGACATCACCACACCGAATCGGCTGCACGTCGAGATGGTGATGGCGGCGATCGCGGCCGGCAAGCACGTCTACTGCGAGAAGCCGCTGGCGCCGACCGCCGCCGAAGCGGGCCAACTGATGCGGGCCGCCGAAGCAGCCGGTGTCAAGACGATCGTCGGTTTCAACTACCTGAAGAACCCGATCACCGTGCTCGCCAAGGAGATCATCGACAGCGGCGAGATCGGTGAGGTCTTCGGTTTTCGGGGTAACCACTTCGAGGACTACATGCTGGATCCGAACACCCTGGTGAGCCCCTGGCGGCTCGATCCGCAGTCCGGCGACGGCGTCGTCGCCGACCTCGGAAGCCATGTCGTTTCGTTGGCTCGTCACCTGATCGGGCCGATCGAGTCGGTGTCGGCCGACCGCTCGACAGTGATCGGCGAACGACGCAGTCTGGCGGGCGAGACGCTCAAGATCGAGGTGGCGGATGAGGTCTATTCCCTGCTGCGATTCGAGAACGGGGCGCGTGGAACGATGGCAGCCAGCTGGATCGCGACCGGACGAAAAATGGGGTTGGGTTTCGAGGTGCGCGGCACCAAGGGCGCGATCGTGGTCGACTTCGAACGCCTGAACGAGCTCGAGCTGTACACCGCCGACCAGTCGATCGGACGAGAAGGTTTCACCCGGATCTTGGCCGGGCCGGCGCATCGCGACTTCGCCCAGTTCGTGCCCGCCCCGGGGCACCAGCTGGGGTTCAACGATCTGAAGGCGATCGAGGTTCGCGATCTGATCGAGGGGATCGCTGCCGTCGACCGTGCCCCTTGGCCGGACTTCCGTGAGGCCTGGGAAGTCCAGCGAGTGATCGACGCGATCATCGAATCCGATCGCAGCAGGGCATGGGCGACGATCGCCGAGATCGATCCCTGACGCCCGAGCCGTAGACCGGCTCAGCCTTTGAAGACCGGCTCGGGCAGCCCGCGTACACCGGTTGACAATGCGAGCAGTGCGCCGGCCAGGGGTTGCCCGGGAGCGGAGGGGACGGATCCACCGGTGCTGATCGACGTGAGGTACAAGATGTCGAGGTCGGCGCCGCCAAATGCCGGCATCGAGGGCTTCTCGACGGGCAACTCGATGATCCGGTCGACGGCTCCGTCCGGTGTCGCCCGCAGCAGCGCCCAGCCGTACACGCAGGCGACCCAGTAACAGCCGGTCTCGTCGACGCAGGCTCCGTCGGGTCGACCTGGCAGGTTCGAGAAGTCGAGGAACACGCGCTGGTTGCGAGGCGTCCCGTTGGCGACCTCGTAGTCGAACACCCAGACGAGGTCGTGGGTCGTGTCGGCCCAGTACATCAGCGACCCGTCGGGGCTGAAGGCCAGCCCATTCGACACGCCGACCCCACCGCGGGCCGCCGCGTGGCGTCCATCGGCGTCGACCCGGTGCAGGGTTCCCGCTCGTCGCAAGTTGAACGCGGGGTCGTCCATCGAACCCACCCAGAACCGGCCAGCAGGGTCGGTCCGACCGTCGTTGAGCCGCGTCGCCGAGCCGTCGACTTCGAGTTCGAGGCGTGGCGCCACCGCTCCGGTCGACCAGGTCAGATCGACGAGTTGATGCTCCATCGCAACGACAAGACGGTCGGTGTCGTCGGTCAGCACCACGGAGCCGGGTCGCCCCGGGAGCAGACGGCTGTCACTGCATTGCGCGTCGGGGTCGTAGCGGTGCACCATCCGGGCATCGATATCGATCCAATACAGGCATCGATCACGGCCACTCCATACCGGGCACTCGCCGAGCAGCGCCCGAATCTCGTTGACGGGCTCGATCGCGATGTCGCTCACTGCTGCTCGCTCGTGATCACCGGGATCTTGACGAACGCCTGACCGAGCGCCTCGGGGCCCATCGCCGCATATCCGCCATCGACCGCCAGGTCGGTACCGGTCACGAACGAGGCCCGATCGGACAGGAGGTACAGCACCCCGTCGGCGATCTCGTCCGGATCGGCCAGGCGTCCGAGCGCTTGGAACTCGGCGGCGACCGAATCGGCCCGCTGCCGCGTTCCGTAGCGTCGCTCGATGTTGCGACTCCAGGTCCATCCCGGTGAGACGGCGTTGACCCTGATCGATCGACTCGCCAGCAGTTGCGCAGCGTTGCGAGTGAGACCGAGCAATGCGGTTTTCGTGACGGGGTAGACAAGCCGGTCGGGTTGCGACTGTTTGGCTGAGATCGACGCAATGATCACGACGGAGCCGCCGCCGCGCCGCACCATGTGGGGAGCTGCCTTCTCGATCAGCATGGCGGCGCCGATCACGTTGACGTCGAATGCCCGATGCCACTGCTCGCGTGTCGATTCCATCTGTCCGTCGTCGAACACCGCCGCCGCCGAAACGACGAGGTCGACGCCGCCGAACTCGGTGACGGCGGTGTCGACGAGCCGGTCGAGATCGGCGTCGATCGTCACGTCGGTTCGGACGAACCGAACCGAATCGCCGAGCTCTTCGGCGATCGCGCTGCCGATCTCCTCGTTGACGTCGGCGAGCACGACGCGGGCCCCGGCCTCGACGAGTTGTGTGATCACTGCAGTGGCGATGAACGACGAGGCGCCCGTGACGAGGGCGACCTTGCCGGCGAACTCGGTGCTCGAACGGGGGGTCCTCACACTCCACGCCTTTGGTGCTTCGACTCGGCCTCCCACGTGCCGCGAGCGAGTCGTACCTCGACCCGCTCGCTGACTTCTGGCACTCCGACCTCCCACCACGTCCCGCCGCCGACCCATTCGTACTGGGCGACGTCGATCACGATCACGTAGCTGCGGTCGGCCCGCTTGGCGCGAGCGAAGGCATCGGGTAACTCGTCGAGCGAGTCGATGTGCTCGGCGACCGCCCCGAGCGACTCGGCGTGCTGTCGGAAGTCGACCTGACGGTAGTCGTGATGACGAGTGGTGCGCAGCAGGTTGTTGAACTCGACACCGCCCTGACCCACCTGGAGCCGGTTGATCACGGCGAAGCCGCCGTTGTCGCACACCAGGAAGATCACCTTGTGCCCGGTCATCACGGTGGCGTAGATGTCGCTGTTCATCATCAGGTACGAACCGTCGCCGACCCATGCCACCACGTCGGTGTCGGGTCGGGCCATCTTGGCGCCGAGCGCTCCGGCGATCTCATACCCCATGCACGAGTATCCGAACTCGGCGTCGAAGCTTCCGACCTGCTTGCTGCGCCATCCGGCCACCAGTTCGCCGGGAAGCCCGCCGGCCGCCGAGAGTTGGTAGTCGCTGTCGTCGCAGATCTCGTTGATGGTCTGGATCACCTGCGCATACGAGGGCTTTCCCTCATCGTCGTGATGTGGGGCGTGCTGGCGTGCGGGCTCGTGGACGAGCGACCGGAACGTGTCGAGGTGTTGGTCCCAGGCGGCGATCTGTTGCTGGCCGAACACCAGCCAGTCCTTCGGTGCGGTGTAGTCGCCGAGTGACGCGTCGAGCTGTTCGAGCGCCAGCAATGCATCGCCGATCACCGCCGTCGAGTGCTGCTTGGTGGCGTCCCAACGGGACGTGTTGATCGAGACGAAGCGGACATCGGGGTTCTTGAACAGCGCCCACGATCCTGTCGTGAAGTCCTGCAATCGGGTGCCCACGGCGAGCACGACGTCGGCATCCTCGGCGACAGCGTTGGCGGAGTCGACGCCGCTCACCCCGATCGCCCCGACGTAGTTCGGATGGGCGTGCACGAGGATCGACTTGCCCGCCACGGTTTCTGCGACGGGTATCCCACGTCGCTCGGCGAAACCGGTCAGCGCCTCGACGGCCCCGGAGTAGAAGACGCCGCCGCCGGCGATGATCAGCGGCTTCTCGGCGCCTCGCAGGGCAGCGACCGCGGCCTCGATGTCGCGGCTGTCGGGACCCGGACGGCGGATGTAGTGCACCCGCTTTGCGAAGAACGCGGTGGGGAAGTCGTAGGCCTCGGCTTGCACATCTTGGGGCAGGGCGAAGAAGGCGGGGCCGCAGTCGGCCGGATCGAGCATCACCGCCAGCGCCTGGGGGAGCGACCGAACGACCTGCTGCGGCTTGGTGATCCGGTCCCAGTACCGACTCACCGGTTTGAACGTGTCGGCAACGGTCACGGATGGGTCGTGGAACTGCTCGATCTGTTGGAGCACCGGGTCGACGAGGCGATGCTGGAACGTGTCGCCACACAGGAACAGCACGGGAAGTCGGTTGGCATGGGCGGCCGCCGCGGCGGTCACCATGTTGGTGCAGCCCGGCCCGATCGAGCTCGTCGCCACCATGATCTGGCGGCGGCGCTTGGCCTTGGCGAAGGCGACCGCCGAGAGCGCCATCGCCTGTTCGTTGTGGCCACGCCACGTCGGGAGCACGTCCTGGACCTGTTCGAGCGCCTCGCCGAGGCAGGTGACATTGCCGTGCCCGAAGATCCCGAACACCCCTGCGAAGATCGGCACCTCGACGCCGTCGATCACGGTGTGCTGATTGACGAGCCATCGCACGATTGCCTGGCCGGTGGTCAGTCGGATCGTTTCCACGTGTCGCCCTTTCGAGGTGTTCGGATGGCCTGATACCCGGCGAATCGACGCTCGTGCTCGCCTCGATCGGTCGACCCCGAGCGCTAAGATTACGCACTGGGAATATCTGAGTCGAACCGAGGGGCTGCTCGTGTCTGATCTGATGAGACGTATCGCCGGCGGGCCGATCACCTGGGGCGTCGACGGTTCCCCCGGATGGGGTCACCTGATGCAACCCGAGCGGGTCCTGAACGAGATGGCCGAGACCGGTCTGCACGCCACGGAACTCGGCCCCGACGGCTTCTTGCCGACCGACCCCGACGAGTTGGTCGACTACGTCAAAGGTTTCGGGTTGTCCGTGGTGGCTGGCTTCGTCCCTGCCGTTCTGTATCGGGACCGCAAGATCGACGACCAACTCGCCTACGTCGATCGAGCCACCCAACAACTCGCCCGCTCGGGTTCCAAGGTCGTCGTCGTCGGGCCGGCCTCGCACTACGACGGGTACGACACCGAGATCGAGATGTCGGATGCCGAGTGGGACGTGTTCGTGGCCAACCTCGACCGTCTGATCGACACCGTCGGCGAGCACGGACTGAGCACGGCGGTCCACCCGCATTGGGGGATGGCGATCTCCCGCCAGCAACACGTCGAGCGGATGTTGGAGTCGTGCGAGGCGGGCCTCTGTCTCGATACCGGCCACCTCTATCTGGGTGGGTGTGATCCACTCGACATCGCCAAACTGGCGAGTGACCGGATCGATCATGTCCACCTGAAAGATGTCGACGATCGCCTCGCCGAGCGGGTCCGCAATGGTGAGCTTCCGTTCCGCCAAGCCGTGATCGAGGGCATGTTCAAACCGCTCGGCGCCGGCGGGGTCGACATCAGCGGTGTCGTCCGTCATCTCGAGGCCGCCGACTACCGAGGTTGGTACGTGCTCGAGCAGGACTGCGCTCTGACCCACGAGCCCGCTCCGGGCGAAGGGCCCCGGTCGGACGCCGCCGAGAGTGTGGCCTACCTCGAGCGGATCGCGGCAACGCTGTAACCGGCTGTGCCTGGCTGACTTTCGCGGGCTACGTCGGGAAGTAGCCGTTGATGTCGGTGATGAGGTGGGTGGCGGCGAGTGTGTAGATGCAGACTTGGCCGTTGTCGCCGATCTTGGCGATGACGGCGTTGG
>JAYVFI010000098.1:0-58949 GCA_043773365.1 Ilumatobacteraceae bacterium | reverse complement strand
ACTGTGCCAGGAACAGGGTCAGCCGGCGGCGTGCCCCCGTGAAGTCGGGGTACTCGGGATACAGCGGTGACAACACATCGTCGTCGGCGACACCCTCGTAGAACGCGTCGACCAGTCGTTCGAAGAACGACATACCACCAACACGGAAAAAGAGACTGGGCGCCGTGGACTCGGAAGTCACGGCGCCCAGCCTATTGGGGGGACTGGTTTGAGCTGCTCGGTCCGGTGACCGAGTGTGTGCTCAGAAGGTGGGTACGAACTTGCGGTAGGAGACCAACTCGTCACGCTTGAGGACGAAAGGCGTCGACCCGTCACATGCATCGAGGATCACCGCTTCGTCGGCAGCCAGCAGCACGAGTGCACTGATGACGTTGCCGGCGACCTCGATCTCGAGTACGTCTCCGGTTTCGATTGTCTCGTTCAGCAAGGTGGTCATGATCTCGTCTCCGTCTGGCTGCGGTGTTTCTGTCCTGTGCTTGGCCCGCATGCGCTTCGATTGTTGTATCGGATTTAACACAGAGCAACTTGAGACATTCCTGATACGTCCTGTGTCATTTGACACAACATCGCCTGTAGGGCGCCGGACGCGACCGCCTGGCCCGTCGGTGATCAGTCGTCGAAGGCGGGGTCCGTCCAGGTCGGAAAGACGTCTGGCAGGCCGTCGCTGACCTTGTCGGTGTAGATCGCCGGCCGCTTCTCCAGGAAACTGGTGACGCCCTCGTGCGCGTCGTTGCTGCGCCCTCGTTCGAGAATCGCCCGGCTGTCTGCACGATGGGCCACCATCGGATGGTCGGCAGTAAGCATCCTCCACATCATCTGGCGGGTCAGCGCGACCGAGACCGGGGCCGCATTTTCGACGATTTCGGCGGCGATCGCCTGGGCTGCAGGCAGCAGGTCGTCGGGTTCATGGAGACTGCGCACGAGACCGCCGGCGAGGGCCTCCTCGGCGTCGAAGACCCGGCCCGAGTAACTCCACTCGAGGGCTTGGCTGATGCCGACAAGGCGCGGGAGGAACCAACTGGAAGCGGCCTCCGGAACGATCCCACGACGGGCGAACACGAAACCGAATCGCGCCGAAGTGCTGGCAATCCGGATGTCGATCGGCAGCGTCATCGTGATCCCGACACCCACGGCAGGGCCGTTGAAGGCTGCGATGATCGGCTTGTGGGATTCGAAGATCCGCAGCGCCACCATCCCGCCGCCATCACGGGGGACTCCCGCCGCAGTCTGGACCGGGCTGCCCCCGCGGGCAAAGGTGGCGCCGCCCGACCCGAGATCAGCCCCGGCACAGAATGCTCGCCCTTCGCCTGTCATGATCACGGCGCACACGTCGTCGTCCGCATCGGTCGTGTCGAAGACGTCGAGCAGTTCCAACCGCATCGTGTCGGTGAACGCGTTCATCCGGTCCGGCCGGGAGAGCTTGATCACAGCGACGTGATCAGCGACCGAGTACGAAATGTGTTGATAGTCACCGTGCTGATCGTCACCGTGCTGATCGTCACTGGGTTGGTCGTCACTGGGTTGATTGTAATCCATCAACCCAACGTAACGACACGGGCGAACGACTCACGAAGCAATCTCGGTTCGGCCGCCCAGGTCGTCAACCGGAGCGCTACACGTCGAGGAAGCGGGAGGCGGCGATGCCCGACCCGATCATTCCGACCAGCGCCCCGAAGATCAAGATGATGATGGCGACCGTCCATTGATAGCCGTCGACCACCACGAGCGCGGTCATTCCGGACGCGTCGGGGAACGTCTTGACGCCTTGTGTCCATCGCCAGTTGATGAAAGCCATCGCACCGACGGCAGCCATCGCACCGAGAACTCCCTGGATCAAACCCTCCAGCATGAACGGGAGCCGGATGAACCAGTCGGTCGCCCCGACGAGTTTCATCACCTCGATCTCGCGTCGTCTCGCGAACATCGCCGTCCGGATCGTGTTCCAGATCAGCAAGCCGGAGGCACCCATCAAAGCGATCCAGAGCGCGGTCGTGTAGGTACTGACGAACCCCTGCAGTTTGTTGATCAGATCGAGCTGATCCTCGGCCAGCGTGACCTGCTGGACGCTCGGAAGGCTGATGTAGATCTCTTTGAGTCCGTGCAGGACCTCGACGTCGGTGCCGTCGGTCGGCACGATCTTGAACAGTGTCGGGATGTTCGTTTCGTCGAGCAGTTCGAGCGTCGTGGGGTCACCGGCCAGTACGCGGTCGGCGTCGGCCAGCGAGCATGTCACGTCGCAGTAGCTCCATGTCTTGATCGTGATCCCGCGCTGGTCGTTGAGCGTCTGCTCGATGAATTGCAGGCTTTCGGGTTGGGCGCCAGCCTTTGCAAACACGATCATCTCGACGCCGCCCTCCCATCGCTGGAGGAGGTTGTCGAAACCGTGTTGGATCAGCAGTGTGAGGCCGAAGATCAGCAGCGACACGGCCGCCGTGATGATCGCCGCGACGGTCAGCGTGACGTTCCGTTCGAAGCTGGCGTAGGTCTCGCGAAGTGTGTATCGGAGTCGGGACAGCATTATTCGTAGACACCCCTGGCCTGGTCGCGGACGATCACGCCGCGGTCGAGCTGGATCACGCGTTTGCGCATCGTGTTGACAATTCGCTGGTCATGGGTTGCCATCACGACCGTCGTGCCAGTTTTGTTGATTCGGTCGAGCAACCGCATGATGCCTTCACCGGTACCAGGGTCGAGGTTGCCGGTCGGTTCGTCGGCAAGCAGGATCAGCGGGCGATTCACGAACGCCCGAGCAACCGACACTCGCTGCTGCTCACCACCCGACAGCTGGTGTGGGAAACGGTCTTCCTTGCCACCGAGCCCAACCAGCTCGAGCACCGCCGGGACCTGTTGGTGGATCACGTGCTTCGGCTTGCCGATCACCTCTTGCGCAAAGGCCACGTTCTCGAACACGGTCTTGTTCGACAACAACTTGTAGTCCTGGAAGACATTGCCGATGTTGCGGCGCAGGTGCGGGACGCGGCTCGGCGGCATGTCGATGATGTTGCGACCGGCGACCCACACCGCACCGCGTTCCGGGCGGTCCTGGCGGTTGAGGAGCCGAAGCAGCGTGCTCTTGCCCGACCCCGACGGCCCGACGAGGAACACGAACTCGCCTTTGGCGATGTCGAAACTGGCGTCGCGAACAGCGACGACCTCGGACGAGTAACTCTTGGTGACGTTTTCCAGGCGAATCATGGGAATGCCCGAGGGGCTTCACGAGGATATCGCCATCAATCCGTCACAATCGGTCACCCTCGCAAATGCACGGGAAGGATCAACCGAAACGGGGTGCGGTCATGGCGAACTCACTTTGCTGCTTGTGCAGCCGTTCGTCGTACCCGATCTGACGAAACAGGTCGGCGAGTGAGTTGTAGCTCCCGAAATCGTCTTGGAAATCACTGTGGAACGGGGTCGTCTCCCATTCCGGATGCTCGTCGACGAGTAGGGCGTACTCGTGCTCGGCATGGTCCTCGAAGTCGGCATTCAGTCGATATGACCACGAAGGGCGAACGGCGTACAGCAACCAGGAAAGCTGGTAGTACCCGAATGCCATCAACTGCGGGAACAGACGACTCTTGATCCACGACGAACGCGGGACGTCATTCGTGAGTTCCTCCAGGATCAGCAGATGCCATTGCTCATTGTCCTGCTCCCAGCGGTTGACGCGCACCGAGTCGAACACCCTGCGAGCGAAATCAGGCTGGCGAGCAGTGTGCGTCACGGCGACGTAGGCGACGTTCTCCCATGCCTGATACGGCACTCTCGCAACCAGTTCGAGTACTCGGAACTTTTCGAGTGTGCGAGCTCTGCCGTAGACGAGATCCATCACCAGGAACAGGATTCGGGCGCTGAGCGAAGGGCTGCGTCTGGGCGAGGCCAGGGTGGCGATCTGCTCGGCGCGGAGGCGGGCGGGGTCGAGTCGTTCGATCGGCCCGAACGGGGGCCGGTCGACCATCGCCCGAGACACCGGGCCCTGTGTTTGATCGGCTGTTTGATCGGCTGGTTGATCGGCTGGTTGATCGGCTGGTTCGATGGGCATCACGACCTCCTTGCCGCAAACCTACCGTCGTCCGATCAGACGCCCGGCGTGACACTCACCACGTCAGGCGTTCGATTCGGCTCGGCGCCAGCGAAGGTAGCCTTCCATGAACTGGTCGAGGTCGCCGTCGAAGACCGAGGAAACGTTGCTCGATTCGACCTCTGTACGCAGGTCTTTCACCATCTGGTACGGCTGCATCACGTATGAACGGATCTGACTCCCCCAACCGACCTGGGCCTGCTTGCCGGCGATCGCATCGAGTTCTGACTGGTGTTCTTCCTCGATCTTTGCGACGATCATCGCCTTCAGCCGGTTCATCGCCCGTTCCCGGTTCTGGAGCTGACTGCGCTCCTCCTGCGAGGTGGCGACCAGGCCGGTCGGCTCGTGGATCAGACGTACCGCCGACGACGTCTTGTTGATGTGCTGTCCGCCGGCACCCGAAGCGCGAAAGACCTCCATCCGGATCTCCGACTCGTTGACCTCGAGGTCGGGGGCTTCCATCTCCGGCCAGACCTGCACGGCCGCAAAACTCGTCTGGCGACGACCCTGATTGTCGAACGGGCTGATTCGCACGAGTCGGTGGGTACCGCGTTCGCTCGTCATCAAGCCGTAGGCGTTGCGACCGGTCAAGGTGAATTCGGCGGAGTTGATGCCGGCTTCGACACCCTCCGAGACGTATGAAACTTCGATATCGAATCCGTGCTGCTCTGCCCAGCGGGTGTACATCCGCAGCAACATCTCAGCGAAGTCCTGGGCGTCGACGCCGCCGTCCTTGGCGTTGATCTGGACAATGCACGGCAGATCGTCGTGGATCCCGGTGAACAGGCTTCGCAGTTCGAGTTGGTCGAGGGCATGCGACACGACCGAGACGGCGTCAGCGATCTCGGCTTCCTGTGACTCGTCATCGACCTCGCGGGCCAGCTCATGCAGGGTCTCGGCGTCGTCGAGTTGAGCCGAGAGCGAGTCGTACGTATCGACGTCGCCTTTGACGTTCGAGTACTCGGTGCTGATCTGTTTCGCAGCATCGACATCGTCCCACAGGTCTGGGCGTTGCATCTCGGACTCGAGCTCGGTCAGCCGATCGCGGCTGTCAGCGATCTTGAGGTAGGTCGCAGCCTCATCGAGCCGTCGGCGCTGATCGCGCAGGTCGTCCGTAAAGTCGCGCATCGGACCTCAGGCGGCGCCGTGGCACTGCTTGAACTTCTTCCCGGAACCGCATGGGCACGGTGCGTTGCGGGGGGTCTTGTCGAAAGCGTCCTTGACGATCGGTGCCTGTTTGACCGGCGATTGCGGTGGGATCGCCTGCGGAGGCAGTTCGCCTTCAGCGACGGCCGCAGCTGCGGCGCGGTCGAATCCCGTCGAGACCGGCGCGTCATCGCTCGACGACGTTTTCAGGTTGATCACCCTCGGCTCGAGTGTCGGCTCTTCCTTCTGGACGACCTGAACGTGCATCACGTACCGCACGAAGTCTTGGGCGATGCCCTTCATCATCCCACCGAACATCTCGAAGCCTTCTCGTTGCCACTCGACGAGCGGGTCCTTCTGGCCCATCGCTCGGAGGTTGATCCCCTCCTTGAGATAGTCCATCTCCTCGAGATGCTCACGCCAGCGCTGGTCGATGATCCGCAGCATCACCTGACGTTCCACCTCGCGCATCACCGACTCGCCCATCTCGGCCTCGCGTTGTTCGTAGTGGTTGTTGGCCTCGGCCATCACCACGTCGTACAACTCATCACTCGAGTTCGACTTCGCCAACGAATCGGCATCGAGGGTGGTCGGCCAGAACAACGCCAACTCCTTCGCCAGACCATCGACGTCCCACTCGTCGGAGGCAACCGACGCACAATGTGACTCGATCAACGCATCGACAGCCTCCGCCAGGTATTGCTTGGCGGCCGACTTGAGATCCTCGCCCTCGAGGATCTGATCGCGACGCTTGTAGATCACCTTGCGCTGCTCGTTCATCACCTCGTCGTACTTGAGAACGTTCTTGCGGATCTCAGCGTTCTTGGTCTCGACCGTCGTCTGGGCGCGTTCGATCGCCTTCGTCACCATCTTCGCTTCGATTGCGTCGTCCTCATCGAAGCGACCCATCGCCCACTGCAGCGCGCCAGTCGCGAACAGCCGCATCAGTTCGTCATCGAGGCTCAGGTAGAAGCGGCTGGCGCCGGGGTCACCCTGACGACCGGAACGGCCTCGCAACTGATTGTCGATACGGCGCGAATCGTGGCGCTCCGAACCGACCACGTACAAGCCACCGGCAGCACGCACCCGATCACCCTCGGCCAGGCAGCTGACCTTGTACTCGGCGAGCAATTCGTCGTAGCGCTGCAACGCTTTGGCACGTTCGACCTTGAACTCCTCGGGCATCTCCTCGAGTGGACGCTTCATCGCGAAGTCGTCGACGAGCACATCGGCGCCGAAGCCTTCTTTCAGAACCTGCTGACGCGCCATCAGTTCGGGGTTGCCACCCAACATGATGTCGACGCCACGTCCAGCCATGTTGGTCGCGACAGTGACCGCGCCGAGCCGGCCCGCCTGGGCGACGATCTCCGCCTCCCGGGTGTGCTGCTTGGCGTTGAGCACCTCATGGGTTATGCCGCGCTGCTTCATCATGCGCGACAGCAGTTCCGACTTCTCGACGCTGATCGTTCCGACCAACACCGGCTGGCCCTGTTCGTTGCGCTCGGCGATGTCCTCGATGACGGCTTTGAACTTGCCGACCTCGCCTTTGAAGATCAGGTCGGGCTGATCGTTGCGAACCACGGTCTTGTTGGTTGGGATCGGAACCACACCGAGCTCGTAGGTGTTCATCAGCTCGGCGGCCTCGGTGGCGGCAGTGCCGGTCATGCCTGCGAGCTTGTCGTACATCCGGAAGTAGTTCTGGAGCGTGATCGTGGCGAGGGTCTGGTTCTCTTCTTTGATCTTGACGCCCTCTTTGGCCTCCACCGCCTGGTGGATGCCTTCCGACCAGCGCCGACCTTCCAGGATCCGGCCGGTGAACTCGTCGACGATCTTGACCTCGCCGCCTTGGACGATGTAGTCCTTGTCGCGTCGGTAGAGCTCCTTGGCCTTGAGCGCCACGGAGAACTGGTGCACGAGGTTGGCCGACACGTCGTCGTACAGATTGTCGACGCCGAGCGCCGCTTCGACCTTGTCGATCCCGTCTTCGAGCGGCACGACGACTCGTTTGTCTTCCTCGACCTCGTAATCGACGTCGCGTTGCAGCGACCGCACGATCGAGGCGAAACGGTAATACAGCTTGGCGGCGTCACCGACCCGACCGGAGATGATCAACGGGGTACGCGCCTCGTCGATCAGGATCGAGTCGACTTCGTCGACAATGCAGAAGTTGTGTCCACGTTGCACCTTTTGGTCCAAACGTGGGGCCATGTTGTCGCGGAGGTAGTCGAAGCCGAACTCGTTGTTCGTGCCGTATGTGATGTCCGCCGCGTAGTTGCGGCGCTTCTCGACCGGATCGTCCTTGAAACCTGGGATGATCAGGCCGACCGACAGACCCATCCACTTGTGGATGCGACCCATCCACTCGGCGTGGAAGCGAGCCAGATAGTCGTTGACCGTGACGAGGTGGATGCCCTGACCACCGAGCCCGTTCAAGTACGCCGGGAGCGTGGAAACGAGCGTCTTGCCCTCGCCCGTCTTCATTTCGGCCACCCAACCGAAGTGGAGCGCAGCACCACCCATCATCTGCACGTCGAAGTGGCGTTGCCCGATGACTCGGTCGGCCGCCTCGCGAGTGACCGCAAATGCTTCGACAAGGATGTCGTCGAGCGTTGCACCGTTGGCGAGTCGCTGCCGGAACTCGGCGGTCTTGCCGCGCAGTTCGTCGTCTGACAACCGACGGATCGCGTCTTCGTGGGCGTTGATGTCGGGAATCATCCCTTCAAGCGCCTTCAGTTTCTTGCCTTCTCCCGCGCGGAGGATGCGATCGAGAATACCCATGCTTTTGCCAAGCCTACCGGCGCCCGAGTGTGCGGGGCGGGCGGCGCGTAGCTTGACGGTGTGGCATCGGGCGAGACGAACGAGCCGGGAAACCGAAACTCCCCGAGCGGAGATCCCCCGTTGGACCGCCTCCCGGCGAACAACTCGTGGTCGCGTCCCAACCAAACCGACGCCTCCAGCGTGTCACACCCAGTGAGTGCTCTGGCGGCGGACGCAAGGAATACCCAATTCCTGATGGGATCGAACGAGATCGCCTCCAACTCGTCGGTCAGCGGCACGTTCGACGAACTGTTCGCAGCGCACTACGAACGTCTCGTTCGAGCGTTGACCGTCGTGGCCGGCGACCGGGAGAGCGCCGCCGACGCCGTCCAGGAGGCGTTCGTCAAGGCCCATCTCCGCTGGCGCAAGCTGAAGGACTACGACGATCCGATCGGTTGGGTCCGCCGCGTGGCGATCAATCAGTTACGTGACGAACATCGACGTACGGGCCGCAAGCAACGGGCGCTGACGCGGCTTGCAGGACGCACCCAAACGACCACGGCGGCATCCGAGATCGACGAATTCGACCGACTTCTCGCGCAATTGCCGAAACAGCAGCGAGCGGCAACGGCGCTGTACTACGTCGATGGTCTGTCGATCGCCGAGATCTCGGTCGCGCTCGAGATCGCCGAGGGTTCGGTGAAGTCACATCTTCATGACGCCAGACGTCGGCTTCGTCCGGTGTTGGAGCAGGAAACACAGCGCAGCAACGAGCTGCCAGACAGTTGGGAACGACCATGAGTGATCACGACGATCTTGATGACGCATTGGGCGCTGCGCTCCGCCGGCGAGCCGGCGGCGACGCCGGCACCGCGTCGATCAACAACGCCCATCACGCCGTGCTGGCGCGCGCAAGTCACGTACGCCGTCGGCGAGCCGCGGTCGCCGGCGGATCGGCGATGGCGGTGATGATCGTGGGAGGCTTCATCCTGCTCCCGCGTGACAGCGGCGACACACTGGCGCCGGCTGACCGGCCGGAGAAGTCCTCGACAACGATCGGTTCGAACCGAGTGCCCCCGTTCTCGAGCGACGACTCGAGCGACGATTCGGCGATCGGCGCGACCGTTACCCAGGTCGCCGAGTCTGGCACCGTCACATCGTCGACCGGTCCGTTGTCGATGAGACCGACCACGACAGCCACGACCACACCAACGAACACCTCGCCATCGTCGGTTCCGGCGCAGATCGAACCGGGTGGGTCAGCCCCTCGGACGAGTGTCGTCCCCGGTACCACGCCGGCAACCACGAACCCGCAGAACACGACGGCCTCCACGGCGTCGTCGAGCAGTGTGCCGACAACGAGTTCCAGTCCATCCACGACGAGCGAGCCGAGCGACCCACCGCCTGCCCCGTTCACGAGGACCTACAACTCCGCGTACGGATCGATCACGGTCAGTTGGAACGGATCGTTGTTGTCGCTCGGTGCCGTGTCGCCCGTTTCCGGAGCGACCGCCGACATCGAGATCCAAGAGGCACTTCGGGTCCGCGTCCGCTTCTACGGCGACGGCCAATCTCGTATCGAGATCCGGATCAACGGAAGCGACGTCATCGAGAACATCTCCTGACGACCCAACCCGAGGGCACGGCCGAGCGTGTCTGATCAAAGCTCGGACCCCGGGCATGATCAGGAGGTTGCAGTGGAAGTCATTTCAGCGGTGAACAAGATCCGGAGTCGCTTCGGGAGCAGGACGGCTGTGGCGATCGCTGGATCGGTCGGCTTTGCGCTCGGGGCCGGCGGTTGGGTTGCGGCCAGCCACGGTTCAGATGATCCCGCGCCGGCAACCACCTCGAGCGTAGAGAGCACCGTCGTTCCAACGAGCGGTCCGAGCACGTCAGGCGTCGAGACAACGGTTTTCACGACGATCGATCCGATCGTGGCGTCGACCGTGGTGACATCGACCGTGGTACCGACCAGCGTCGACGTGAACGTGTCGACCAGCGTCGCCGGTGCGAGCACCACCGTCCCGAACGCTGACGACGATGACGATGACGATGACGACGCTGATGACGATGACGATGAGGCCGACGACGTGAGCACCACCAGTTCGTCACCCGAGAACACGGCGGCATCGAGTTCGACGAGCGTGCCCGCACCGGCAGCTCCGGCACCGTTCACCAAGACCTACCAGTCAGCGGGCGGTTCGATCACCGTCACCTGGAACGGGGCAGCGCTCTCGCTCGACGCAGTCAGCCCGTCAGCAGGATTCGAAGCAGAGATCGACGATCAAGCGTCGGACCGGGTCAGGGTCGAGTTCGACAACGGTGACGCAGACTGGCGGATCGAGGTCAGATTCGACGATGGTGCGATTCGGGAACGAATCACGAACTGACGACGACGTTCGGGCCGGTCACGATCCGCCCTCGTGACCGAGCCGTCAAGCGGCCCACGGACCCTGGATCACCCGGGCCACCGTGGGCCGCTTTCGCGTTTGCGCCGGATCAACCAGTGCAGGTGTGGTCGCCACTGCGGCTCGCTGGACCGAACCGGCCCCAGCGGCTCGCAGGGCGGCGGCCGCAGAGCGCAGCGTCGAGCCAGTCGTGACGACATCGTCGATCACCAGAATCCGCTTCCCGGCAACGGTGGGACGCGCACGGAACACCGGTCCGTGCAGCCGTTCGATACGGGCCAAACCCGTCTGAGCAGCGCTGGAACCGTCCCGTTCGAGCAACCGACGACATGGCACGCCGAGCTGAAGAGCGACACGACGGGCGACCAGTTCCGCTTGGTCATAGCCGCGACGTTGACGCCTCCGACGGCTCGTCGGCGCCCACGTGACGACATCGAAGTCGGCGGCGCCAAGCCCGGCGCTGACGACTCGGTTGACCAACAAGCCAGCGAGGTGATGGCCGAGTTGGCGGCGGTTCCGATACTTGAACCCGAGCAGCACATCGCGTGCGCGTCCGGCAAACGGGACGGCGGCGATCACGTCGCGGGTCTGCGGCATCGCCGCCGGCGCCGCCAGCGCGAATCGACACGTCCGGCACAACACCGGCCCGACGCGGTCACACCCTGCACAACGAGACTGGAACATCATGGTTCCAGTTCTACGCGAGGGGTGTGACAAGGTGGCCGGTTCGGGGTCTCCGAGCGTCTCGGGCACCCCGACCGATGAGTTGTCGTCGTCGGGCGGCGCTGCCGGTTGCGTTCCCGAGGTCGCTCAGTACCGGTAGTGCTCAGGCTTGAACGGGCCTGACGGGTCCATGTCGAGGTACTCGGCCTGTTCGTCGGTGAGCACGGTCAGTTTGACGCCGAGCGCCTCGAGGTGGAAGCGGGCCACCTTTTCGTCGAGGTGCTTCGGCAACACGTAGACGCCGACCGGGTACTTCTCGGTGTTGTTGAACAACTCGAGTTGTGCAATCACCTGGTTCGAGAACGAGCAGCTCATCACGAAACTCGGGTGGCCGGTGGCGCAGCCGAGGTTGACCAGACGGCCCTCGGCAAGCACGATGATCTGACTGCCGCCAGGGAAGCGCCACACATCGGTGCCTGGCTTGAGTTCGTCGCGAACGGCACCGGAACGGGCGAGCCCTTCCATATCGATCTCGTTGTCGAAGTGACCGATGTTGCAGACGATCGCATTGTGCTTCATCTGCGACATGTGCTCGGCAGAAATCAGGCCGGTGTTGCCGGTCGAGGTGACGAAGATGTCTGCGGTCTCGACGACATCTTCCAACGTCAGGACCTGGAGCCCTTCCATCGCTGCCTGCAAGGCGTTGATCGGATCGATCTCGGTCACGATCACCCGGCAGCCCTGGCCGCGGAGGGATTGCACGCAGCCCTTGCCGACATCGCCGTAGCCAAGCACGACGGCTGTCTTGCCGCCGAGCATCACATCGGTTGCACGGCAGAGCGCGTCGACGAGCGAGTGGCGACAGCCGTACAGGTTGTCGAACTTCGACTTGGTGACGGAGTCGTTGACGTTGATCGCCGGAAAGAGCAACTCGGCCTTCTCGGCCATCTTGTACAGGCGCTTGACACCGGTCGTGGTCTCCTCGGTGACGCCCCGGATCTGCGAAGCCATGAGGGTCCACTTGGTCGGATTGACCTTCAACGTGCGTTGCAGGAGCCCGAGAATGATCGCCAACTCGGCGTTCGACGCCTCGGTCGGATCAGGAACCTGGCCGGCCTTCTCGTACTCGACGCCCTTGTGGACGAGCAGCGTGGCGTCGCCGCCATCGTCGAGGATCATGTTGGGGCCGTCGTAGATGGTGCCGTCGGCACCCTCCGGCCACGTCATCATCTGATCGGTGCACCACCAGTACTCCTCCAACGTCTCGCCCTTCCACGCGAAACACGGGACACCCTGAGGATCATCGATGGTGCCGTTCGGTCCGACCACAACGGCCGCGGCGGCGTGATCTTGCGTCGAGAAGATGTTGCAGCTCGCCCACCGCACCTCGGCGCCCAACTCGGTCAGGGTCTCGATCAGCACCGCGGTCTGGATCGTCATGTGGAGCGACCCGGAGATCCGGGCGCCGGCGAGGGGCTTCGACGGGCCGTATTCCTTTCGGATCGCCATCAGACCCGGCATTTCGTGTTCGGCGAGGATCATCTCCTTGCGTCCGAACGGTGCCAGGGAAAGGTCGGCGACGCGGAAGTCCTTGCGCGTCGCGAGGGTCGAAGTCATGTCAGTGTTCCTCCGTGGAGTCGAGATGAAAGATCATCGGTGTGATCGGATGGAACGGGCCGGGGCCCACTGGCTCCGATCGAGTCAGCCCGTGAATCGACCGACAGCGTATCGGGCGCTTCGACCGACATCGCCGGGGCGTTGCCGGTATGCGGCCTCAGCGATGTCGTCTGCAGCGACTGGTCTCTGCAGCGACTGGTCTCTGCAGCGATTGGTGTCTGCAGGGATTCGCGGCTAGGCGGGTGGGCACTCGTCGAGGATCACGGCGGACACGTCGAGCAGGTAATGCACAAAACCTCCCCGATTGTAAAAACGCACCCGATTCGGTCCGTCGGCGTTCGATCCGTACTTCAGCAGCGCCAAGTTGGGGATGGTATTGCCCTCTTTGATGTTGAGGTTCGAAACGGTGGGCACCGCCGGTGACCCGTCGGGTGGAGTCGGGAAGGCGGTCACGTACGATTCGACCGACCCCCACGAGTATTGACGTTGCAGGTCGGTGGCCGTGAGGTTGCCGAGCAGGCCGACTTGCGGGCCGACCGGTTGTGTGCCGATCTTGACGTCGTTGACGAAGTCGGCGAAACTCCAGTCTTCCGCCCTGGCCGGCGAGAGTGGCTGGCTGAAGAACGAGGACTCGCGAGTGTCGAATGCTCTGAACGGCACCACGAGCGGCACAACCCGTCCGTCACAGTTCGAGACAGGTTCCCCGGCGATCAAGTAGGCCACGACATCGACGACGAGGTCCACGTCGCCGTCGAGGTTGAACAGCCGAATGGCCCCATCGGCACCGACCGGCACGATCGAGAGATTGGCGCGCACCTGACCAGGCACCAGGTTCAAGTTGCTGGTGGTGGGGGATTCACCGGGCGCAAGCGCTTCAGGAATCGCCGAGACGAACGTGTTCCTACTCGTCGGCTCCCCGTTGACGCCGGTGATGTTGACCATCACGCCGGTTACGTTGGGGTTGTTCGGAACGATCGGGGTGATCACCGGGGAGAACGAATTCGCCCCGCGAATCTGAATCGTCCTGGTTGAACGTGTCCCGATTGGCGCGTCACCGAACGACGCCTCTCGCGAATCGAAGATCCGACCAGGGCCGACCGGGATCACCCGTGCCCCACGATTGCCCGAAGCGCTCGTCGAGAACCACCCGAACAGGTCGACAGCCACGTCGGCATCGCCAGGAAGCGGGCTGAACAGCCGAATCGAGAGCTTGCCATTCGCACCAGGTCGCAGGATCGCCGTGTTCGGCACCACTTGACCCGCCGCGAAATTGACGACCGACGAGGCGCCCTCTGGAGCGCCCGATCCGAACGCCCGCAACCAGCCCTCGCGAGTCGGGTTGATCACGGTGACGTTGACCGCAACCGCGAGCACGTTGTCGTCGTCGAGATCGGCATCGGCAGCGCTGTCGGTGAAGGGCAGGAGGCCGCCTTTGCCGACGACTTGGATCTCGAACGGAACACCGGCCTCGACCGTTGTCGAAGCCTTGCGCCCGAACGGAGCGGCGTCGAGCGAAGGCTGGCGGCTGTCGAAGATCCGGAACGGTGTGAGCGGGTGGTACTCGCCGCCCGCGCCCAACAAGTCGCCCGCCGCTTGCACGACACGACCCTCGTCATGCGACAAAGCGGGGGCGAACACCGCCGTACCGACGACGAGCGCGATCGCGACGCTGACGCGGATCAAGGCACGGACTGTTCGGGGAGGTCGACTCACGGGACCGAATCGTAACGCGTTCGACACGTACTGAGCGTTCAGGGAGTGATCAGCAGCCAAACCGATATGCCTATTCCGATATGCCGAATCCGATATGCCGGTTATCAGACGTCGAAGGTCGGCGAGATGCCGCGTTCGGCAACGATGCCTGCAAGACGGTCGTTCTCGTCGGCACCGAGCGTCGTCGCCTCTTCGATCAACATCACCGGGATCTCGTCCCGAATTGCGTACGTGCGCTGCAAGCGGGGGTTGAACAGGACCTGTTCGGATTCGATGTAGTACAGCGGGCCTTTGTCCTCAGGACAGGCCAGGATTGCCAGCAGTGCAGCGCTCAAACTCATCAGGACTCCTTGGAATTCTTCAATTCTGGGTGACGGGAATGCTCGCGGGGATCACGACTGTGTGATCACGAGCAGCAGTTCAGCGACATGATCCTCGCATTCGTCCCGGTTGGCTGCTTCGAGATTGAGTCGGAGCAACGGTTCCGTGTTCGACGGGCGAAGGTTGAACCACCAGGAACCGACGTCGACGGTGAGGCCGTCCAACCGGTCCTGGTCGTTACCCGCGAACAAGGTGCTGACACGCTCGATCACAGCCTGCGGGTCGTCGACGTGGGTGTTGATCTCTCCGCTGGCGGCATACCGTTCGAATGGCTTACGCAGCACCGACAGATCCTGACCGGTCCGACTGAGCTCGTCGATCATCAGCATCGAGGCGATCAAGCCGCTGTCGGCGCGGTAGTTCCGTGCGAAGTAGTAGTGGGCCGAATGCTCTCCACCGAACATGGCGCCGGTGTCGGCCATGATCTGCTTGATGTAGGAATGACCGACCTTGGTCCGGATCGGTACGCCCCCGTGCTCGCGGATCACATCCGGCACCGCTCGCGAGCAGATCAAGTTGTACAGGATCGTGGCGCCCGGATTGGCTCGCAATACCGTCGACGCCAGGAGCGCGGTCGTCGTCGATCCGCTCAGTCCATGGCCCTGTTCATCGACCATGAAGACACGGTCGGCGTCACCGTCGAACGCCAGTCCGAGATCGAACGAGCCGGCAGTGACCCGCGCCCGCAGATCGCGCTGATTGGCAGGTTGGAGGGGATCGGCCGGGTGGTTCGGGAACGTACCGTCGAGTTCGCCGTACATCACCTCGAGCTCGATCATCGGGAGCCGCTCGAACACGGCCGGGACGACGAGCCCGCCCATCCCGTTGGCTGTGTCGGCGACGACCTTGAGCGGGCGGATCCTGGCGACATCGACGAAGGACAACACGTGTTCGACGAAGTTCGACATCAGGTTCTGCTGACTGTAGGCGCCGGACGTGTGCGCCCGAGCCGGCTCCGAACCGCCGAGAATCGCGGCGGCGACATCGCGAATCTCGGCCAGGCCGCTGTCGATGCCGACCGGGCGGGCGCCCGCAAGGCAGAGCTTCAAACCGTTGTACTGCGCCGGATTGTGTGACGCCGTGAACATCGCTCCTGGCGCGTCGAGTGCACCTGCGGCATAGTAGAGCAGGTCGGTCGACGCGAGTCCGAGATCGATCACATCGACCCCGTGGTTCATCACGCCGCGAGCGAACGCCTCGACGAGTTCCTCGCCAGAGGGACGCATATCACGCGCGACAACGATGCGGTCAGTGCCGCAGAAACGAGCGAACGCCACACCGAGGGCATGCGAGATATCAGCATCAAACTGATCGGGCACCGTTCCTCGGATGTCGTAGGCCTTGACGATCTCATCCAGAACTGACATAAGCGGCTGCAAACGTTATCGGCAATGCGACGTTTACGGGAGCGGCTCGGGAGGTTCCCCGAACTCGTCCTCGGCCCACGACAACGGGTCGATCGCCTGCCCGGACTCGGGTGTCGGGTCGGCAACGAAATCGGGCGCCGTGTCAACACCGACGCGTTGATGGAGTATTGCCAGGTCCACCGGGCTCGGTGCGAACACGACCGGGACCTCGGCGCCGTGCTTGACGTCACCTTTCGATCGCCAGAAGAAGCACAGCCCGATTCCCACCAGGGTGAGCAGGATCGTGAGGTAGTCGGTCATGCTGCGTCCGTATTCCAGCGAGACGTGTTCGGCGCGCGGGACGACAACCATCATGTTGGGGCCGATGCGATACGGACCATCAGCGCCGTTCGCCTTCCAGTTGGGGAAGTACCCGACCTTGACGAGCACCGGCACACCGACCTGGTCGACGTCGAACGAAAGCGACTGCTGTTCGATCTGGACGTTGCTGACAGCCACGGGGGGCAACGCAACCGGCTCGATCGCCTCCACCGGCGTGACGATGTCGACACGGCGACCGGCCTCACCTGGGGCGCCTTCCCGGCGCGACAGATCGACCTGCACGGAGATCCGCTGCCACTCGTCCGGTCCGTCATCGGCCGGCATCGCCGCCCATTCGTCGGGGTGTTGAAACCAACTCGTTCCCAATTCCAGGTTTCGTTCGCGCCCGTCACCGCCACGATGGCGCACGACGACCGGTTGCGTCGCCAACGGCTGCACGATCTCCGAATCCTGAACGAGATAGATGTCCCACGGAGTCGACGAGGCGACGAACGACAACTCCGGCTGCCCAGCTGCTTGCGCCTTCGCCTCGTCGGAGCGCACCATCAGATACCGCACGCCGAGCGCTTGGAGATGGGGGACTCCGGCGCCGGCATCGTTGTTGACGTAGCGTAACTCGCGGACTGGATTGGATGACTGTTTCGACACTTCCGCGGCCGTCAAGAAGTGGTAGGACGTCGTGCCTGACGCCTCGAAGAACAGCCCCTCCATCGAACCGATGCAACCGTCCGTCCAGTGCGGCAGCAGCATCAGCGCCATCGTGGTGCCGTAATTCCCGTTGTCGGGGTGGTTCTCCCACATCGCCCGACCGCAACCGAGCGACTCGTCCTCGCCGATCCGCTGCATCGTGGTCACGACCTGGCGATACTCCGTGTAGTACGAGCCGCGACCTTCGTAGCCCTTGAAGTTGTAGGTCGACCAGCCGTTCCCGAGCGCCAAACCGTTGGTTTGCGTGGCTTCCAGCCGCCCCCACGAGTACACCGACTTCTCCGCGCCGTCGACCGTGATCGTGCGCGTCCCGTCGAAGGGAAGCACCTGGAACATCCACCCGAGCACGACGAGCACACCGAGCGCCGCCGAGCCTCCGATCGCGGTGTTCGCCCAGACGCCGGGCACCTCCTGGGCGCGGCGGTTGCCGATCGCATTCCAGGACACAGTCAGCAGTTCGACCGCCCCGACCATCATCATGAGGTACCGCACGAGGTACAGGAATGGCAACAAGCGCGGGTTCCACAACAGACCGATCACCGGCAGGCTGTCTTGCGCCAGGTACACGGCGGCTACCAACAAGACCCCGGTCACCCCGAGCGCGGCACCGTTCAGATGACGGCGCACGATGCAGAAGAAGAACCCGACCAACGCCAACGTGGTGATCAAGATGTCGAGTGGTGCCGTCAGCGGGAAGAACATGTCCCACCACGAGTCGAAGGATCCGCTGTTCGGCTCGCCGCGATACTTCATGTCGGTCATGAAGTCGTGATTCAGGAGGAACGGCCCGACCCACCACGCCAACAGCAGGACACTCGTGATGCCGACCGTCACCGCGTAGGTCAGCCGCGTGCGATCGATCCAGACGAGCGAGAACACCAGCGCGGCGATCACGACGAAGATCATCACGATGCCGTGCGAAACGCACGCGGCGGCGATCAGCACCGACGCCCATACTCGGTACTTCCCCGTGCGTAGCCCGGCCGAGAGCACGCCGATCGCCAACACGGCGAGTGACAACGCGAACGAGAACGAGAACTCACCCGCCATCGTCGACTTGAGGTTTCCGCCGTAAATGCTGAAGCTCTCGTCGAGTGCGAATGCGAGGCCGGCGAACGCGAACAGCTCGGGCATCGGGTAACGAAACTTTCCGAGCCGCCCAAACGCCCAGCACGCTGCGGGCAACGTGATCAGGCCCAGCACGCTCACGAACTTGAGTGCCGCCCCGTAGGCCATGAACGAGTCGAAGAACACCACCAGGAGGGCAGGCAGGACCATGTAGAAGCGGTACACCGGCATGCCGCCATACCAGTCCATCGACCAACCGTTGAGGCGCAACGACGGGAGCAGATGGTCCCGAAGGTAGGCCGGGCCCCACACGTGAGCACCGAAGTCGCCACCGGTCGGCGTGGTGTTGTCGAAGACGAGATCACGACCGCGGAACGGGCTGAGATGAACGACGTTCATCATGATTGCCGTGCTGACGACCAGCGAGAACACGGTGGCGCAGTAGCGAACGACACGATCGGTCGGCCACGGCCGAGCTGCCCACTCGGACGGTCGCCTGACGGCGCGGTGCCACACCTTGACCAACCGGTCAGGCATCAACCGGTTCGGGCCGCTCCTCGAGCGATCGGGTATCTGATCGACGCTCGTCGGGTCAGCGACGTTGCGCTCATCGCCACTCCGCCGTTCTTGCGGGTTCAGCCCGCCGAACTCGCGGTCGAACCAGGAACCGAACTCGTCCGGTCGGCCGCCGTCGGCATCCGTGTCCGAAACCGCGTCGGTGTCGGCCGTGCCATCAAGTGCGGGGTCGTCGGTTCGATCAGTCATGCAGCGGCTCTCATCTTGTCAGCTGAACGATCCGAGTTGCCGTCATCTCGATCGATGTTCATGATCGACGTTCGAGAATCGAACTCGCCGGAAAACGCGTACCGCTTCAACGCAGGACCAACACGAGTCCGGCGGCGTTGAACGCCATGTGCGTCACGATGGCGGGTCCGATCCGCTTGGTCACCACGACACAGCCTCCGAACGTCAACCCAGCAAGGAACAGCCCGGGGATCTCGATCGGTGAGAAATGGATCAGGGCGAACCAGAGGGAGGTGGCGACGAGCCCCGGCGCCACCCCGATCGCCTTCATCGCCGAACGTTGCAACATCCCTCGGTAGACGAGTTCTTCGACGAACGGCGCTCCGATCACGACGATCAGTGTCAAGACAACCGTCGACCACCCAGCGGCACTGTCGGCCAGGTCTCTGGCGCGTTGTTCCAACTCGTCATTCGCAAATGTGTCCGGCCACCAGTGCTGCAACGGCACGTACAACAGGGGAACAGCAGCGAGTTGCAGGAAGACCCCAATCGGGACACCGACGAGATCGATCGGTCGAAACCGCAGGGCGAAATCGGTTGCCGGATCATGGGTGCCGACCCTGTCGCTGGCGATCTTGAGCGCCGCCAGCAGCACGACCCACCCGGCCAAGGCACTGATCGTCAGTTGTGTGATCGTCGGATCGTCGGCCGGCTGGGTGAACGCGGCGATCAGTCCGACCGACAGGAACAGCCCGACGACCCACCCGAGCGCCCACGTCCCAATCGCAGGTCCGAGCGGGATCAGTTGATCGTCGACATCGGATCGAGGAGCAGACACGACCGCGGAATGTATCCGCTCAGACCGCAATCATCGTCGGCTGCACCACATAGCGGCGATCTCTGACCTGCCACCCCATCGGCGCGGTCAGCCGATGCGCATGCCGACCGCACAGGTCGTATGCGTGCGGGTCGCGTTCTGGGAGCAACTCATCGAGCCACACCTGAGCAAGCGCGTACTGGTACGTCAGCGTCACCGCCGCAGCCTCGCTGCAGCCCGTTCGCGAGCAATGCCTCGTCACCCGTGTCACGGTAGAAGATCGATGAGATCGCCAGGTGGATACCGCTCGTTCCAGGAGGCCCGTAGGATGGGGAGATGGACAAGCTGCCCCCTCCGCCTCCTCCCCCGCCCCCGGGTCGCGGTCGACCATCTGGCCCCCAGCCCGGCCACGACCGACGTCCGGTCGGCGACGGCAGCAGCAAGCCGAACCCGCCCACGGCCTGGAAGAAATGGCTCCCGTGGGTGCTCGGCGGTGGCCTGCTGGCGAGTGTGCTGCTGACCAACGTGATCCCCAGCTCGAAGGGCGACGAGCTGACGTACACGCAGTTCATCGAGTCGGTCAAGGCCGGCGACGTGAAGTCGATCGATGTCGAGATCACCACCGGGAAGATCACCGGCGAACTCGAGAACGGAACCAAGTACGTGACCCACGGCGGCGGCGATTTCGGTCTCACCGAGGCCGACCTCGCACTGGCGCGCGAACGCGGCGTCGACTACAAGACCCACGGACCGAGTTCGAACTGGCTGTTCGGTGCGATCAGCCTGTTCCTCCCGATCCTGTTGATCATCGGATTCTTCGTCTGGATGCAACGTCGCGCTCAGGGTCAGATGGGCAACGTCATGTCGATCGGGCGCAGCAGGGCCAAGGCGTATTCGGCCGACAAACCATCGACCACGTTCGCCGACATCGCCGGATACGAAGGCGTCAAGCAGGAGATCAACGAAGTCGTCGACTTCCTCAGGATGCCGGAGCGATTCAAGGAAATCGGAGCGCGGATCCCGAAGGGCATCCTGCTCGTCGGTCCCCCCGGTACCGGTAAAACGCTGTTCGCCAGGGCGGTTGCCGGAGAAGCAGGCGTCGGCTTCCTCAGCGTGACCGGCTCCGACTTCATGGAGATGTTCGTCGGCGTCGGCGCCAGCCGCGTCCGTGATCTCTTCCAGCAAGCTCGCCGAATGGGCAAGGCGATCATCTTCATCGACGAGATCGATTCGATCGGCCGCAAACGCGGTGCCGGCCTGGGTGGCGGCCACGACGAACGCGAGCAGACGCTGAATCAGATGCTGTCGGAGATGGACGGATTCGAGACGTCCGAAGGCATCGTGATCATGGCCGCCACAAACCGACCTGACATCCTCGACCCGGCCCTGTTGAGGCCCGGTCGTTTCGACCGCACCATCGTCGTGCCCCTCCCCGAGTACGAAGAGCGCCTCGCGATCCTCGAGGTTCACAGCCGCGACAAGCGGATGGGAGCCGACGTCGATCTGAGCACGATGGCACGCGCAACACCGGGGATGTCCGGCGCGGACCTCGCCAACCTCGTCAACGAAGCGGCGCTGATTGCTGTCCGTCGCAACTCCAAGGAGATCGAACGGATCGACTTCGAGAACGCGCGCGACCGTGTCGTGCTCGGGGCGCAGCGCGAGTCGTTGGTGTTGAACGCCGAGGAGAAACGGGCAACGGCGTATCACGAGGGCGGCCATGCGCTACTCGCCACGGTGCTCCCCCACGGTGATCCACTCCACAAAGTGACGATCCTGCCGCGCGGTATGGCACTCGGCGTGACCTGGAGCCTTCCCCAGGAGCGTCACACCTACTCCAAGGAGTTCTTCGAGGACACGATCTGCAAAGCGATGGGCGGTCGCGTGGCCGAGAAGATCGTGTTCGGTCACCTCAACTCCGGTGCCGCCAACGATCTCGAACAATCGACGAACATCGCCCGCCGGATGGTGCGTGAGTGGGGCATGAGCGACGTCGTCGGGCCGATGGCGTGGTCGAGCCAGCAAGCAGTGTTCCTCGGTGAAGACCTGATGTCCGCTGGTCGCGAGTACAGCGACGAGACCGCCAAGACGCTCGACGCGGAAATCGCCAAGATCCTGCTGCAGCAGGAACAACGCGCTCACGCGATGATCGAGAAGCATCGCCGCGGTCTCGATCTGATCGCCGAAGCGCTCTTGGAGTTCGAGACCATCGACGGGCCGAAGGTGGCCTCGCTGATCCAGCAGGGTCTGATCGACTCAGGCAACACCGAGCAACTCGAAGCCAACGTGCAGGGCATCCCCGACTGAGTCAGCGTCGCTGCGCTCGCTGAGGTTCAGTGTTCGCAGTGACCATCGCGTTCGATCGAGCCTGGCTGTCGGCATTCGGCGACCGCCGCCCACAGGTCGGTCGCCGTGACCGGACCGAGGAAGCCTGTTCTCACGACACCTTCCGCGTCCGCGATCACGAGGCACGGAACCGCGTCGATCGCGTAGCGGGCGTGCGTCTCCCTGGCATCCTGAAACGAAACGTTGACCACGCTCACGTCCCGTGAGCGAAGGACCTCCGCCTTGGCGATCACATCGGCGCAGGTCGAGCACGTCGCCGAGGTGAACACAACCACCAGCCAAGGGACATCCGCGTCTTCGAAGTCGCCGCGATCGAGTTGCGTCGGCAATTCGCGTCGGGGTTGGGTCGGAGGGTCGAGTCGACGGCGCCGGTTGACGACTTGGGCCACGATCGCCGCGATCACCACGATCGCGACTGCGCTCAGGGAGCGAACCATGTCAGTTCGCCGGAATCGCCCACGAAGCTGTTCGGGTGGCACCGCGGCCGGTCGGGAACGACTGCTCGACGAATACTCGACTGGTCGACGACACGACGAGCTCGCGACCGAGTGCCAGCGGATCCACGAGGTCGATCGCAATGATCGACGCTCCCGGAAGGACCATGTCCTGCAGACCGACGAGAGGAACGGGGCCGGACGATCCGACAGCAAAGACCGAAACTGTTCCGGCTGTGTTGTCGGCGTTGTAGACGACGAGCGCATCCTCCGTGGGCGACTCGGGACCCGACGCAAGATGCCACGTCGACGCGTAGTAGCCGTCCGGGCGCGACGTCGCTCCTGCAAGCACGGACGTGGAGGTCTGGTCACCGGCGGTCTCGGTCGTCACCCTCTCGACCACGATCCTCGGCTCACCGAAGGATTCGAAGAAGACCACGGCGTGACGCCCATCGGGGAGTCCGTCAATCGTCGCCGGATCGAATAGCGCCACCTGGTGAGCAGGCAGTTCGATCGGAGCGACGTCCAGCTCGGTCGTGATCCCGAGGAACACGGCGTCGACCTCGACGTCCTCATCCGTCGGGTTGTAGATGCTGAACTGTTCCGTGGTTCCTGCGCCTTTGAAACCATTGGCGAACCACCACTGTTCCCGCACCGCCGGGGACGCCACGGTCACCTGGCTGCCCGCCCGGCCGCCACCGAGGAATTGTTGGAACCGACCGACTACCAACCGGCCGCGGGTCGCCCTCACCGTCACCGCCAGGATCGACTCACCTTGGGCGCCGGCTCCTGGCGCTCCGAGGTCGACGATCTTGATGCTGCGTGGCGCAATCGGCATGCCTGAGTAGGCGGAGGGAGCGCGCGACCCCTCACGAGTCGCAAACGTGAGGTCGGCGACAATCGTCTGGTCATACGGATTCGTCAGCGCGATTTGATCGAGGCTGCCGTCGACGGTGAATCCGTCGGCGAGGTACCAAACATCGCTGGTGGAATTGGCGCATGCCGCTGAACTCGCACCTCCCGGATGGGACGAGCGCTGTTCCACCACGGCTCCGCCACCATCGATCTCGAGCACCGCTCCGACCATCGCCCCGGGCAACGTGGCCGCCAGATCGACAGTGGCCGCCGACCATCCGCTCACCGCCAGCTTCAGTCGGGTCGATTCGTTTCGGTCGTTGATCACCAACACGGAACCGAGCATCAGTTCGGCCGTGCGGTTGGCGATCACGATCTCACCACCGACTCCGTCCAGGCCGGTGGCGGGAACCCCTGGGCAGAACCAGGTCTCGGTGAGTCCGACCGTGGTCGGTGCGGCGGGCATCCATCCAGCGACCGAAACGCTGAACGTCGGCGTGCCGACGTCGATCGGTTGCCTGACAGCGGCGACGACGGCGACGACCATCGCCACGGTCAACAGCACCGCAGGGAGCCGGCGTTTGGTCACGAGCGATCCTCGCCGTCGTGGTCGGCGTCGTGGTCGGCGTCGTGGTCGGCGATCTCGGCGTCAGGGCCGGCGATCTCGGCGGCGTGGTCGATGTCAGGGTCGACGATCTCGGCGTCGTGGCCGGCGATCTCGGCGTCAGGGTCGATGTCAGGGTCGGCGTCGGGGTCGATGTCGGGGTCGATGTCAGGGCCGGCGTCGGGCGAATCATCCCGCTCGTCGGCGTCGTGCTCGTCGTCGGCCCACGTCAACAGGCCGAGCACTTCGCCCGCGACACCAGGTCCGGAGATCGACGGATCGTCGGCGAGGTCGATCAGCGTCTCGTCATGGACGACTGCGGTCCGGCGGATTCCGAATGGGGAACGGGCGCCCGCTGCGATGACGAGCGCCACCAACCACAGCGCCGCTTGGGCGGCGAGCCACAGCGACCGTTGCGTGTCACGTCGATATCGGATCACGCCGGTGCCGGTTCCTTCGACGTCGAAGGCAGTGGTCACGCCAAAGCCCGGGCGCGGCTCGACCACCGTGTCGGCGATCTGCAGCGTGAATCGGTCGTCAAACGGGACGGCGAGATGAACCACGCCCGGCGCAACCTCATTGGTGCCAGCTGCTACCGCGTCGAACCCGACCATCGACGGCACGGCGTCGGACAAATCTGCGCCAACCAGGGCGGCCTCACCCGCCAGCTTCGACGCTTCTGCCGTGGCTCCGGTGAGCTGTGCACCGACGGGTATCCATGCGAAGTTGACGAAGATCTCGAGCGACGGCGGGCCGTACGTCGATCCCAGATCGAGCTGATTCTGAAACGCAGCGACAAGCCCGATCGGCGGTTCAATGGGATCGTCAACCGTCGAACTGACGCCGTCGGTCTTCGGAATCACGATGTATCGAATCCCGAGCGGGGCAAGGATGCGGCCGGCGCGCAGCGTGGAACCCGTGGCGATCAGGTCGAGCGAGCGTTTGACGGCATCGTCACCGCCCGTTTCCGGGGGGACGAATCGATCGGCGAAATCGAGCGGGCCGGAGTCCGCCACAGCAAAGGCCACGCCGTCGACATATGACCGTCCAGGTACTGGAAGCACGCGTGGATCGCCAACGTACAGCACTCGGTAGTCGCCACCGATCGGATCGGCAGGCAGTTGCGACTCGAGCAGTTGGGCGATGGTTGTGCGGGGAGCATGCCAACCACCGTCACCGATCGACACGACGCCAGGCACCAAACCGACCACGATCGCAAGGTTCGCCAAGAGCGCAACCGGTTGCCGCCAGCCAAAGCCCCGTGCGAGCACATCGGCACCGAATCCGTCGGCGATCGCGGCACTTCCAAGGGCAAGTCCGAGTGCGATCGGCGAGCTCAGAAGCGCTGCGTCGGGAACGGCGAAACCGAGTGATCCGCGCTCCGACAGCACGAGCAACGACCCGAAACCGAACACGAGTAGACCCGCTCGCACGCTCCAGGTGAGTCGCCAGGCCCGAGTGATCGCGATCGCCGCCAACACCGGCAGATAGAGCGCCAGCGCAAGAATCGCAAACCGTTCCGAATTCGGCGCCAGCGACGCCACGTCTTCGAGATGGCGGCCGGTCGAACCCGCCAGCGACGGGCCGACCACGTCGGCCCATGTCCACTCGAACGCCCATGGAAGATTGAGGAGGAGGCCGATCACGACCGACACCATCGTCGAACCGGCGAGCCACGCAGCGACCCGCCACGAGCCACCGGCGAACAAGGTGGCGATCGATAGCAACGCGCCGACGGTCGCCCAGAGGACCACCGTTGCGGGAACAAACGCGGCGACGACTGCCACAACGAGCGACAGGTATGCCAGACCTCGAGCCCGTTCTCGCAGCGACACCGGCCCCACGCCGTCGGTCAAGCCGGTCTCTGCGGCAGCGGGATCGGCCGTCGCCAACCCGGCGGATCTGCGCAACAGGTGAACCAGCCATGGCAGGGCGGCGTACCACGCCAGGCCCGACCAGCTGCCGTGCCCGAGCAACCCGGGCACCAGGGGCGTGCCGACGTATACGACCGTGCCGGCGACCCTCGCCCGGTTGGTCGGGAAGACCGTTGCCAGCCGCCACGCGCCAATTGCCCCCGCAACGAACATCCCGATCACGGTCAGCGTCATGAACAGAGTCATCCGGAACAAACCAACGACACTGGCGACGGCGAGAATTGCCCACCCAGTCGGATTGGAACCGGTTTGCCCGAATCCGCGGGTGTCGAAACTCGACCGGAACTGCGCCAGGAGGTCTGCAGGGCTACTCGGGTATCGCAGGAACTCACCGACCGTCGGTACGCCGTCCCGGATGAACGAACGGCTGCCGATGGCGATCGCCAGGAGCACCGCACACCAGGCGAGGAATGGCCCGAACGAGGCCTCCCGCCATCGTCGCACCGTGCTTCCCTCGCTCACGTACGTCGCCGTCTCCTTACCCCGAAGGAAGGAAGTCAGGCGTGAACTCCCCAGGTCCTGCAACCCGAGGATCTCACGTTCCGGTACCACTCGCTGGCCGCGGATCGCGCGTCGTCGCGCCAGGATCGAACGCGTTCTGGGGATCAGTCCGATCAGCGCACGCAAGGACGAGAATGCTTCGCTCAATCGACCGGTGAACAAACCGACGACGACCTCGACGAGGGTCAGGGCGACCAATTGAACTGACCGTCCGAGCAACCGGGAACCGCCCGTCAGGGTGGCGACGGTCCGCATCCGGTGGCGGCTCCGCAGTACCTGATGATTCAACTCGGGTCGGCGCTGATCGAGGCGCTCTCGATGCCTGACTCTCGCATCCGGCACCACGATCACTCGCGCACCGGTCATATGGGCTCGCCAGCACAAGTCGACGTCCTCGCCGTGAAACGAGATCGCCGGGTCGAATCCGCCCAGCGCCCGGAACAGGTCGGCACGGATCAGCAAGCACGCTGACGGCAAGACGAACACGTCACGAACGGCGTCGTGTTGCTCCTGATCGACCTCTCCCGGTTCGACCAGCGGATCGACCTCACCGAATCGATCCAATCCGAGCCCGACGTGCTGCAGCGTCCTCGGCTGATCCCAATCGGTCAGTTTCGGCCCCACCACGCCGGCGTTGGAGCGAAACAGTTCCGCCACCATCATCCGAACCGCGTTGGCTGCCGGCGCGATGTCGTCGTGACACACGAGCAGGAACCCGTTGTCACCTTCGACCAGTCGAAGCACCTCGTTGACGGACGGCCCGAACCCGACATTCGCTGCCAGTGGGCGCACGAAAGCCTTCGGAAGCACGGCCCGGATCTGCGCTCCCAGGGCAGCGACCTCGTCGTCGTTGGCCGAAGTCAAAAGAAACAGAGCGCGCAGGTTGGCATAGTCCTGCGAAGCGAGGGCATCGAGCGTCTCGTCGAACCAGTCGCCAGGCTGATGGACCACCATGACGGATACGACCGACGGCACAAGTTGGGTGTCGGTCTCCACGATGGATCGAGGCTAGCGGGAGCGATCGGGCGCGAGCGGTCACCCAGCAACCGTCAAACAGATACCGACGCCCCGACGTTGTCCTGCAGATAGCCTCTGTGACTTCGTGACTGCAGCCGACATTCCCGCGACTCGTCGCGTATCACTTCCCGAGGGCACGATGCCTGTCGGCATCGCGTTGCTGATTGCGGGTTTCGCGACGTACGCGTTCTTCAAGATCGGCACGATCGCACTCGGGGGGGAAGAAGAATTCGCGCCGATCACGGCGATGTGGTTTGCGACATTCTCGTTGGCGCCCGGCTTCTTCCTGCCGCTCGAACAGGAATTGGGTCGCGCCTTGTCCCACCGCAAAGCACACGGTGAGGGTGGTCGGCCCGTTGTCTTGCGATTGGTGGCACTGGGAGCAATCATCACCGGCGTCGTGCTGGTCGGGGTGCTGATTGCCTCCCCCGTGATCACCGAACACCTCTTCGACGGCGATTGGTGGATGCTGGCTGCGCTCGTCACGGCATTCGTGGCGTATGCGCCCGCCCACCTCGCTCGTGGGGTTTGTGCGGGAACCGGACGGTTCCGATCGTATGCGGTCGTGATGGGATCTGACGGCGTCATCCGAATCGCAGCATGCCTGGTGCTGATGGCCTTCGGGATCGACAGTCCGGCACCGTACGCCTTCGGTGTCGCATTGTCGCCGCTGGTTGCCGTCGCTGTCGTCAGTGCTCGCGGCAGACTCAAAACGGAACCCGGCCCTCATGCGGAGTGGTCAGAGGTGACTCAGAACCTCGGCTGGCTACTACTCGGAACGGTGTTTGCAGCAGGCCTCCTGAACGCCGGCCCAGTGACCGCCAAGTTGTTGGCCAGCGACGATCAGAAGGATCTGGTCACACAATTCGGGTACGGCGTGCTGATGGCTCGCATCCCGTTGTTCTTGTTCCAAGCGGTTCAGGCCGCCCTCCTGCCGAGGTTGTCTCGACTTGCTGCGAAGGGCGAGTGGGCCGAGTTCAAACACGGGTTGACACGACTGCTGCAGTTGGTTGCAGCGGTTGGGGTTTTCGGAACCGTCGGCGCATATGTGGTCGGACCACCGATCATCAAGACCGTCTACAGCGCCGACCTCAGCGGAGCCACATTGGCCATGCTGGCGCTGTCGAGCGCGCTGTACATGGCCGGGTTGGCTGCCTCGCAGGCCGTGATCGCGCTGCGTGGCCATGCCTTCGTGGCCGGGGGCTGGGTGGTCGGCGTGATCGCCTACTTCGCCGGCACTTGGCTGTCCAGCGACCTACTGTTCCGTAGAATCGAGATCGGGTTGGTGGTGTCGAGCCTCGCCTCGCTGATCGTGTTCGCTGCCGCGCTGCGGTTCAAGCTCGACTCAGCCACCAACTGACCGACGGAGCTCCGATCCGCTACCAGACCATCACGCGCTGACCAATCGGGTCAGAGCGCGATACCGGCCTTCTTGGCCTCGAGTGCGAGGTCGTTCTTGATCATCATGCTGACGAGCTCCGGAAAGGCGACTTCGGGCTCCCAACCGAGTTCCACTCGTGCCTTGGTGGCGTCGCCGATCAGCAGATCAACCTCGGCCGGTCGGTAGAACTTCGGGTCCTGGCGGACGAAGCTGCGCCATTCGCTGATCCCGACTTCGGCAAACGCCCTGTCGACCAAGTCGTCGATCGAATACGTTTTTCCGGTTGCGATCACGAAGTCCTCGGGCTGATCCTGCTGCAGCATCATCCACATCGCTTTGACGTAGTCCCCGGCGTAACCCCAATCGCGCTTCGAGTCGAGGTTGCCGAGCACGATCTCGTGCTGCAAACCGAGTTTGATCCGAGCGACCGAGTTGGTCACCTTACGGGTCACGAACTCGTATCCACGACGCGGCCCTTCGTGGTTGAACAAGATCCCGGAGCAGGCATACAGCCCATAGCTCTCACGGTAGTTCACGGTGATGTCGTGACCGAATACCTTGGCGCATCCGTACGGGCTGCGAGGATGAAACGGAGTCGATTCGTTTTGAGGCGTCTCACGCACTTTGCCGAACATCTCCGACGAGGAGGCCTGATAGAAGCGGATCGGGTTGTTCTGTGACCCACCGACCATTCGGATTGCCTCCAGCATGCGGAGCACGCCGAGCCCGGTGATGTTGGCGGTCAGTTCGGCCTGGTTGAAGCTCATCGCCACGAACGAGATCGCTCCGAGGTTGTACACCTCGTCCGGCTTTGCGTAGTCGAGTGCCGCTACCAACGACGGAAGGTCAGCGAGATCGCCAGGCACCGTTTCGATGAACGGCATCTCCTCGAGCAACGCCGCGATCCGAGGGTTGCTCTGGCCCTTGACCAGCCCGAACACTTGATAACCCTTGGTGTGGAGGAACTCGGCAAGGTGCTGACCGTCTTGCCCTGTGATCCCGGTGATGAATGCGCGTGGCACAAGAAACTCCCTGCCGAAGCGGCTTCGAAGCTGGTGAATGGACCTCGGGAGTCTAGACCTCGGCTACCGTGAAGCGTTCCGACCACCGACGCCACAATGACTGATCCCGCCCTCCGCCTCGCTCTCGATGTCGGGCCGCTGTTCGGCCACAGAACCGGTGTGGGCGTCGCCGTCGAAGGACTGTTCGACGCCCTCCAACGCAATCCGGCGGTCGATGTCACCGGTTACCTCGTCAGTGGTCGGGCACGAGCCATCGAGGCACATCGGCGGTTGCCACTGCCCGGGATCATCGCCTCTCACCTGTGGTCGCGAGCCGACCATCCGAGGGTCGATCGTTGGTTGGGCAGTGCCGAGGTCATCCACGGCACCAACTACGTCGCACCTCCCAGTTCGCTGCCCACGATCATCTCGGTCTACGACTGTTGGTTCTTGCGGCATCCCGAGCGCGCCAATCCCCTCGTCCGGCGAGCAGGGCAAACCCTTCGTCGCGCCGTCGCCCGTGGGGCCTGGGTGCACGTCAGTTCCGAGGCGACCGCCGTCCAGGCACGAGATCTCCTGGAGACGGATCGAGTTGTCATGATCCACCTTGGTCCGCCTCCGCCTCCGCCTCCGGTGTCGGCGTTGTCTCGGCCCACGATCGCCGAGCGGATTGCAGGTCGCCAGTTCATTGTCGCGATCGGAACCGAGGAGCGACGCAAGGATTTGGGCCTGCTGGTCCAGGGGTTCTCGATCGTCGCCGCCGGTGCCCCGGACGTCTGGCTCGTGCTCGCCGGAGCACGCGGAGACGACAGCGCCGCCGTCGATGCGGCGATCGAGGCGCTGGCGCCGATCGTACGGAGCCGCGTCGAGCGACTCGGGCCGGTTGACGAAAACACGAAGCACTGGTTGCTCCGGCAAGCGTCTGTCTTGGCGTATCCATCGCTCGACGAGGGATTCGGTTTCCCGATCCTGGAGGCACAGCTGGCCGGTACGCCCGTGGTTGCCAGGAACGTCGGGGCGATCGGCGAAATCGCGGGAACGGGGGCACTTCTGGTCGATGACCGCGACCCGGAGCAATTCGCCCTGGGATTGGAGCGGGTGCTCCAACCTGGCTCGACGCGACTCACCTTGATCGAGGCAGGCAACCGAAACGTCAAGCTTTTCGGCTGGGACGCGACAGCCTCCGATCTGATCGAACTGTACGGCCGAGCGAAACGAGCAGCGCAATGAGCGTGGCGGTTCTGTCGGGAGGGGTCGGGGCTGCTCGCTTCCTGAGCGGACTTCGTGGCGCGCTCTCGGATTCACACATCACGGCGATCGTCAACACGGGGGACGACACCACCATGCACGGCCTTTCGATCAGCCCCGATCTCGACACGATCGTGTACACCCTGGCCGGGGCAATCGACCCTGCACGTGGCTGGGGACTCGCCGGTGAATCCTGGCGGGCGATGGAGGCGCTCGCTCGCTACGTCGACGTCCGGCCGCCTGGTTCGAGTGCCGCTCCCGCGTGGTTCAACCTCGGTGACCAGGACCTGGCGACGCACTTCTATCGAACCGCACGCCTCGCCGAAGGCGCCTCTTTGACGACCGTCACCGCCGAGATCTGTCGAGCATGGGGCCTCGACCTCACCGTGTTGCCGATGACCGACGCCAGGTTCCGAACGCTCGTGACACTCGCCGGAACGGGTTCCGAGATCTCCTTTCAGGACTATTTCGTCCGGCTCCGCCACGACGTTGCCGTGAGTGCGATCCGATTCGAACACCCTGGAGCGACGGTCACCGATCAGGTGTGGCAGGCGCTCGCCACCCACGAAACGATCGTGATTGCACCATCCAACCCGCTCGTGTCGATCGGCCCGATTCGGGCCCTGCCTGGTGTCGACCAGATCCTGGCGGAGCGCCGCGATCGGGTCGTGGCGGTGTCGCCGATCGTCGGCGGGGCAGCCATCAAAGGCCCCGCCGACAGGATGCTGAGCGAGCTGGGACTCGAGCCATCAGTTGTCGGCGTCGCTCAGCTGTATGCCCCGATCGCCTCGGTCCTCGTGATCGACCCCGTCGACGCCGGGTTGGTCACGGCCGTGGAAACGACCGGTGTGCGATGTGTCGTCGAACCCTCGATCATGTCGACTCCACGAATCGCTCAGACACTCGCTGAAGCCTGCCTGGCGGCGATCGATCACCATCGCGACTGACACACGCCAACCCGAGCGTTCAAGGTCGACCGTTCAACGCAGTTGAGCAAGTCCATCGGACAGCGGTGTCCATGGTGACCACGCCAGGTGGATCCGAGCTCGCACCGGGGAGACCGAGAACCTCGGAACTTCGTCGACGACTCCGGCGGTGTATGCGGGCTGCATACCCGCTGATCCCGTGATCGCTGCCCAGAGGTCTCGCAAGGTGGTTTGGACTCCCGTTCCGACGTTGATGACCAGCCCGCTGCCTCGTGTGCCGGCTCGAACCAGGGCGTCGACGGCATCATCGACAAACAGGAAATCCCTCGTCTGACGGCCATCACCCGTGATCGTCGGTGCTCGCCGATCGGAGGCGGCGGCAGCAAACGCTGCGACCACGCCGCTCTCTGGACGCTGACGCGGCCCGTACACGCTCGACAAGGCCAAGACAGTGAACTCGAGCGCATCGGATTCTCGATAGCTCGCCAGCAGATCGACGGTTGCCCGGGCGACGATCCCTCGGACGCCGCGCGGCTCCAATGGTTGTTCCTTGAGCGGAAGATCGCGACTTGCCGGACGACCGTACAACGACGTCGCAGGGAGCGCCACGACGATCTTCGGGACGGAGTGAAGTCGCGCCGCTTCGAGCACGGCAATCGTCGTGGTGAAGGCGGCCGCGTACCCCTCCGGCGTAGGCGTCGACCTGGGGATCGCTGCCAGGTGATACAGCACGTCGGGCTTTCGCATTCCGACCAGCGAGGCGGCCGCACCGGTCGACGCGTCGAGGTGGTGGATCTTGAGTTGACCACCAACGGATCGTGCGTCGGACAGGTTCGCCAAACTACCCGACGACAGATCGTCGACGACATCGACCACCTCGCCGTCTGCCAGCAACCTGTCGACCAGGTGCGACCCGATGAACCCCGCTCCGCCGACGACCATCGCGTTCATGATGGGTCCATCTTTACCCGACCGGGCATTACCGGGCCAGGTATGAACGCAAAGCCGGCATCTTCGACGAACGGTGCTGGCGAGTCATTCAGGGGCGGGGAGCCGCTCGGCGGCGACGACGGCGTCGTCGGGCACGACGAATCCGGCGCCGATCACACTGCCCCGAACGGTCGCCCCGGAACCGATTCGGCCCGCCACGATCGACCGCTCGATCAGCGCCCCGGATTCGATGTGAGCACCCGGCAGCAGCACGGACTGATTGACCGATGCTCCCGCTGCGACGACCACACCGGCGGCGACGACCGATTCGATCACGATCGCCTCGAGGTCGACGAGCGCTCCACTGGAGACTCCGTCTTCGACCGACCCGCGAGCACCGTTGATCAGGTCGAGGTTGGCCTGCAGGAACAACTCGGGTCGGCCGGTGTCGATCCAGTAATCGTCGGTCGCGAATCCACACAGCCGACCAGCTGCGACGAGCAGGGGAAACGTGTTGCGTTCAACCGAAACGGGCACGTCTGGCTCGATCAGTTCGAGCACCACCGGCTCGAACACATACGTGCCGGCGTTGATCAGATTGGAGTCGGTGTCGCCTGCCGAAGGCTTCTCCAAGAACCGGCCGATCACGCCGAACTGATCGACCTCGACGACACCGAACGACGATGGGTCGTCGACCGGGGTCAGGTGAATCGTCGCATCCGCGCCGGCTGCGTGATGGGCGGCCACCAGGTCGGCGAAGTTCAAATCGGTGATCACATCACCGTTGGCGACGATGAACGTCGAATCGATCTCCATCGATCGGGCCGCGAACGCGATCGCGCCGGCAGTATCGAGCGGTTCGGGCTCGACGGCGTAGTGAATTCTCACGCCTGCGTGCACGCCGTGGGGAAACGCGGCCTCGAAAGGTTGCGGCCTGAATCCCAGCGCCAACACGACATCGGTCACCCCTGCGTCGGCAAGCCGCTCCACGAGTCGAACGATCATCGGCCGATGCACGACCGGCAGCATCGGTTTGGGAACGTCGATGGTCAGCGGACGCAGCCGGGTCCCGAACCCGCCCACGAGTACAACCGCGTACATCAGCCGCCGGATGAATCAGCAGTGGTGCTGCTGGAAACCGTGCTGTTCGGCACCGAGCTATCGGGGGTGGTCGAGGCGCTCGACGAATCGGAAGGCGCCTCACTGGTCACCACCGAAGCGTCCGTGCTGAGCGCGTCGGTCGGTTGGCTGTTCTGGTCAGCCGCTCCCAAGGTCGGGAGATCTTTGGCCCACGGCGGCATCACCCGTGGCGCATCGTCGGCGCCGAAGATGATCGCGAACACCATGCCGTCATTGTCGAGATGGACCTGATCCATATTGGCGATGTAGCGATTGCCGTTGTCGGTGGCGGTGAACGATGACCATGCGACGACGGAAATCTGTGCATCCTTGCCGTCGCACTTGGTGTCCTTCTCGGACCATTTCGCCTTACCGCCCAACTCGTTGTTGGCCGGGAAGGTGATCGAGTCATCGGTCAGCTTGACACCGTATGTATCGAGAAAGACGTCGAGCTTGGCCCGCTTGCCGACCGCCTTCGAGCTGTTCGGGTGCCAGTGCATGACACCGTCGTCATGGCTGTGGATACCGGCCTGGAGGAACTTCGTGTTGGTCAAGTTGCCCGTCACGTCGCGCTCTTCGAGGTTGCCCGCCAGCTGGTACCACGTGTCGCAGAGGTAGAAACCGTAGGCGGCGTGCCAGTGATCGTTGATTCCTGGAACTGAGGCGTCCTCCTTGGGGAGGGTCTGGCGGGACCACACGATCAGTGCCATGCCCAGGATCAACGTGACCGCGACAGCGAGCGGGAAGACGGTTCCACCTTGGAAGCGGACCTTCTTGCCCTTGCCTTTTTGCGCCAGCTTGGCGGCCCTTTTGGTGGACGACGAGGTACTTACCACGGGCGGCAGGCTATCGGGGCGAGCCCCACATCTCATGGCAGCGGCCGATCAGATCGGCGTACGCCTCGCCGACCGCCTTCGGTGAGGCGTTGCGCTCCACCCAGGCACGTCCCGATTCGCCCATTCCGGCGCGCCCAACGGGGTCGCCGACCAACGCACGAATCGCGGCGACGAACGATTCAGGACTGTCGGGGTCGACCGACACCCCTGCACCGGCCGCCGTCAGCAGCCGCCGGATCTCTGTCCCGGCGTCGATCGCCGCCACGACCGGTCTCGCCGCGGCAAGGCTCGAATAGGTCTTCGACGGCACACTGACATCACCGAGCCCCGGTTTGAGCGGCACGACATGAACGTCACCGGTGGCGAGCACCTCGGCCAGCCGTTCGATCGGCTGGTATCCGGCGAAGCGAAGATTCGCCGCGCCGGATGCCGCCGTTTCCAGTTCGGCGCGTGCCGCTCCATCTCCATTGATCACGAACGTGACCTCCGGGCATTCGCGCGCTGCCGCAAGAACCAGGTCGAGCGATTGTGAAAAGCCGACGTTGCCCGCGTAGAGCACGACCGGTTCGTCACCGATCCCGAGTTCGGCCCGGTATGCGGTCATCCGATCGGTCGGACGGATCTGATCGGTGTCGACGAAGTTCGAAATCACGTGGACACGTTGGCGTAAGGCCGGGGCGAGCTTGGCTTGCACGTTGGCACGCAGATCATCGCTCAACACCGTGACGGCCTTCGCCCGCCCGTAGCTGAACCGTTCCAACCAGCGAGAGAGTGCGATCACGCTGCGATTCGTGATCGCCCCCGTGCGAATCGCCGCATCAGGGAACACGTCTTGGATATTGAAGATCAAGGGTGCCCGACGGAACAGGCCAACTACCCATCCGGTCAATCCGAGCGTGAGCGGTGGCGACATCGCCAGCACCGCGTCCGCCCTGCGAAACCAACCGCCGGCCCGGAGACCGGCACCGCCGGCAAGCACCGAGAAGCCCGCAAACCCCAACGTCCTTCGCACGAGATTGCGTTTGTCGTCGCCGGGGAACGGATGGACCCGAGTGATCGAACCCCATTCTGTCGTTTCGGTGCGAACCCACCGGCCCGCCCAACCCTGCTCGATCCGATGGCTCCGATACCACGGCAACGCTGTCACCACGTGGAGCTCGTGCCCGAGCGCCGCCAATTCCTTGACGATCCTGGTCATCACCGTCCCCGTCGGCGCCGTATCGGGGTCGAAATGGGGACACAGCACGACGATCTTCATGAGGCGCGGTTCCCTTCGATCATCCGACGGTAGGTACCTGCCAGTGCGTTCCCGGAAGCCTCGAGCGTGAACGCCCGCCGTCGGAGGCGGCCGGCGCTGACCAAGTCGCTGCGTTCGCGTCGCGCCCGGTCGACCGCCGATGCCCACTCGGCCGGCCCACCGTCAACGATGACCGCGGCGTCACCGACCACCTCGCGCACGGCGGCATGACCGCTGCACACGACCGGCACATCGAGCGCCATCGCTTCGACGAGCGGGGCACCGAAACCTTCGAACTCGCTGGGGAACACGAGCGCTTGGGCACCCGCCATCAACGCGTTGCGATCGCTCGACGACACGCGACCCGGTCGAACAACGCGGCTGGCCATCCCGGTTCGCTCGGTCGCCACGCCCACCGACTTCTCGGCCGACCCCACGCCACCGATCAACACCAACGAGAGTTCAGGGTCGACGTGTCGCATCATCTCGACAAGCACCGCGTGGCCTTTGTGGGGGTGGGTGATCGCCGGATAGATGACGTACGGTCGATTGTCGAGCCCGTAGCGGTGAAGCGTTGCTGTCAGCACCGACGGGTCGGGGATCTCGAGCTTGGGAATTCCGTGCGGGACGACGACGACCTGCGACGGGTCGGCGCCAAAGGCCTCGATCACCGTGCCGCGGACGAACTCCGATGGGGTGGCCACGCAAGAGGCGCGTCGCACCGATCTCGGCACCATCGCCGCGAGATACCTCAGCCGGGCACTGCTGAAGTAGTCGGGGAATTGCCGGTATTGCAGATCATGGACGGTCAGGAGCACCCGACCCGGCGTTGCCACGGGGACCGTCCCACCGCCGTGGTGCACGACGTCGAACCGGCGCGTTCGAGCCGACAGCCACGTGTGTTCGGCGACGACGCGTGAGCCACGCAGGTCGCGTCGGAATGGCATGGTGACGACCTCGAACCGTTTCGCCAGATCGGGGTGAGCTCCCGCGAAACCGTGCTGGCAGAACAGCACCGGCGACAGCTCCGGGTCGATCGGCAGCCCGGCGAGTTGTCGGACGAGATACTCCTCGGAACCACCGACCCGCCCGGGGGCGAGCCACAGCAGGTTGACTGCAACGGACATCGTGGTCATCGCCGCGCCACGTCGCGATACGCGGCCATCGTGGCGTCGATCGTCGCATCCCATGTCAGTTGAGCGGCTCGCTCGCGCCCCAACGCCGACCAGTGCGCAGCGTCCTCGATCGCCGAGTTGATCCCGGCCGCAATCGAATCGACGTCGCTCGGCTCCACCAGGATGGCAGCACCCCCGGCGACCTCTTCCGTGGCGGTACCGCGCCCCGTCACGACGGGTGCGCCTTGGGCCATTGCCTCTGCGACCGGCATCCCGAACCCTTCCTGCAGGCTCGGGTAAGCGAAGACCGTCGCCGCCGAATACAGAATCGGCAGGTCGCATGCGGGAACGAACCCGAGCAGGCGAACGTCGGCGGAACCCGTTTCCACCCTTTTTCCCCACCCCTGCGCTCCCACCACCACGAGCGGTAACGCCTCGGAGATCAGCGCCATCGCTTCGACCAATCTTGGGAGATTCTTACGCGGTTCCAACGTCCCGACGAACAAGACGAATCGCTCGGGTAGGTGATAGGTCGAGCGGATCCTGGCGATCTCCTCCAACGTCACGTCGCGTCGGGTGACGCCCCACGGAACAACCCGGATCCGAGCGGCGTCGAACCCCAACGCGGTCAGATCCGTTCGGGTCGCCTGACTCGGGCAGAGAACGAGATCGGCAACACGGCAGCGCTCGAGCCCAGCCCGCATCACCCGTGCACCGTGTTTGCTGAAGCGTTCGGGAGTGTGCACGAACGCAACGTCGTGAACTGTCACAACCTGCGGGGCACGCGTTCCTGCTGGAATCGCGACGGTCGAATGGCAGACGTCGACCGGGCCGGTCACCGTCTCGACGCGCGGGCGCCCGAACCGGTTCCAGGTCTCGTACAGCCAGGGCCGACCGAACGGGAGTTGGCGAACGGGAATCGGGGGCATGAACGCCGCATCAGGTTTCGATCGGTGTCGACCGGACACCCCGATGACGTCGATGTCATCACGCTGCGCCAGCCTGCGAGCGACTTGCAGCGTGGCGACAGCCGTACCGCCCGGCACGGCGTGCCAACACTGTTCCAACGTGTAGGCAACGCGAAGCGGGCGAGACATCGCACCATGATGCACGCCAGCGCCCCGGATTCTTCAGCTTCAGGATGGATTCAGGACAATCCCGGCCGCAAGCGCAGGCTCCCGGTAGGCGGCAACAAGCGATTCCACCGTCTCGTGCGCGTTGAGCCCACTCGGGTTCGGCACGATCCACAACAGTGATCCTTCGAAAAGATCCGGCTGCCGACCGACGTGCGCCTTCGGATCGTCGAATGCCACCCGGTAGGCGGTGATGCCTGCGACTGCAACAACGCGTGGTCGATGCTCGGCGACGAAACGGCGAAGCTGTCGTCCGCCGGCACGGAGTTCGTCGGGCGTCAACTCGGAAGCCTTGGCCGTCGCACGGTTCACGACGTTGGTGATGCCGATACCTCGCTCGATCAGATGAGACGCCATCAAGTGAGCGCGGTCGGAATCGGTCATCTCGGCAGTGCGATCGATCTGACCGATGATCCCGCCACGCACGAGCGCGGGGTAGAACCGGTTCCCCGGATGCGCAAAGTGGGTGCCGGTGGCCGCCGTCCACAGACCCGGGTTGATCCCGACGAACAGCAACCTCAGACCGGGCCCGACGAGATCAGCGACCGTCGAGTCCCGGAACGACTCCAACTCGGCACGCGTGAACCCCATCAGGCACCCGAATCCACACTGGAAATCACGCTGGAATCCACGCTGGAATCTACGCTGGAATCCACGACTGAATCTACGACGCCTGGATCCGATGGACGAGTGCGCTCAACGGCTCGCTGTAGTGCCGCAGCAGCGGCAGATCCGTGAGTCGCAGGACTGCATTGTCGAGGACGCTGTTGGCGGGTCGCGGCGCGGGTCGCGGTGGGTGCAGGTCAGCGGTGGCGATCGGCTTGACGATGTCGCGATCGCGACCGCTGGCGGCGACGATGTCGCCGACGAACTCGTACCAACTGACGGCACCCTGGTTGGTGACGTGATGGATGCCTGAACGACGACCGACAGCGAGTTGTCGAAGGGCGACAGCGAGGTCGGCGCAAAACGTCGGACAACCCACCTGGTCGTCGACGAACGAGAGCGAATCGTGCGTTTCGAGCAGCCGAAGGACGGTCTTGACCACGTTGTTGCCGTGTTCGCCGCACATCCAGGAAGTCCGCACAACGGTGTCGGATGGACGAACCTCGCGCTCGCCCGCCAGTTTCGACGCACCGTATGCCGATTGAGGATTGGGCGTGTCCCACTCGTGGTAGGGCCGATCGAGGCTGCCGTCGAAAACGTAGTCGGTGCTGACGTGGACGAGATGGGCGCCCCCCCGTTCACAGGCCTCACGCAACCACCGTACCGCGAGGGCATTGACGCGATAGGCGCGATCAGGATCGGACTCGCACGCGTCGACGGCGGTCCAGGCGGCGGCGTTGACGACCACATCCGGACGCGCCGCCATCACCGCCGCGAGCACCTGATCGCGATCGCCGACGTCGAGGGCGCCACGATCGAAGGCAGTCACCTCATCCCCGGTTGCTTCGCAGTGGTCGGCAAGATCGCGCCCGAGTTGGCCGGCTGCGCCGGTGATCAGCACTCGCATCAGGACACCGTGCGGGACTTCAACGGTTCCCACCAATCTCGTCGCGTCCGGTACCACTCGACGGTCTCGGCAAGACCGGCGTCGAAGTCTCGTTTGACGGCCCATCCGAGCGCGCTGATCTTGTCGATCTCGACGCTGTAGCGACGGTCGTGCCCGAGACGGTCCGGTACATGTTCGATGAACGACTCATCGCGGCCGGTCAGTTCGAGCAATCGTTCGGTGATGATCCGATTCGTGATCTCGTTGTGGGCGCCGATGTTGTAGATCTCGCCGACCACACCGTGTTCCAGCGCGAGATGGGCAGCCCGGTTGTGATCCTCGACGTGGATCCAGTCGCGCACATTGCCGCCGTCGCCCATCAACGGAACCGTCTTGCCGTCGAGCAGGTTGGTCGTGAACAGCGGAATCAGCTTCTCGGGGAACTGGTACGGGCCGTAGTTGTTCGAACAGCGGGTCACGACGACCGGAAGCCCGTAGGTGGTGAAGTACGAGAGGGCGATCAAGTCACTACCGGCCTTGGCGGCCGAGTACGGCGAGCGAGGGGTCAAGACATCGGTTTCGGAAAACGAACCGTGCTCGATCGAGCCGTAGACCTCATCGGTCGAGATGTGGAGGAATCGTTCGACACCTTGCCGATTGGCAACGTCGCACAGAACGTTCGTGCCGAACGTATTGGTGTGGACGAACGCATACGGCTCGGCAATCGAACGATCGACATGGGTTTCGGCGGCAAAGTGGACGACCGCGTCGTGGCCCGCCATGTGTTCGGTGACGGCGTCCTGGTCGCAGATGTCACCCAGGACGAACCGGCAACGTCGATCATCGATCACGTCACGCAGGTTGTCGAGATTTCCCGCGTAGGTGAGCTTGTCGAAGACCGTGATCTCGTGATCAGAGTTCGCCAATACCCACCTGGCGTAGTTCGAGCCGATGAAACCGGCCGCTCCTGTCACAAACAGTTTCATTGCCGACCCTCGAATCTAGGTGCGCATCGGCCAGTAGGGAGTGCGACCGACCGGAAGCGCAGCTCGCACCGGGTTGGTGCGGTCGCGTTCGGAGACGATCGGCTCGTCGACTCCCCAGTCGGCGCCGATCGCCGGGTCGTTCCAGGCCACCCCCAACTCGTCGGCGGGATTGTAATAACCATCGACCAGATACGTCATCACGACATCCGTAAGTGCGGCGAAGCCATGAGCGACGCCAGGTGGGATGTACACGCCCCGGTGGCTGTCGCCCGAGATGTCGAACGACTCGGTTCGGCCGTCGGTCGGTCCACCGGCGCGTAGGTCGTGCAACACGACGCGGGCGGTGCCGACCGGGACGTACCAGTAATCCGATTGATGGAGGTGGTAGTGCAACCCGACGAGCGCACCGGCCTGCTTGTTGGATCGATTCGACTGGATCATCTCGCGAGCGCCTGGGATCCAGGCCCGGCGGTAGGTCTCGATGAACAGACCGCGCTCGTCACCGTGCAGGGTCGGCTCGACGATGAACACGCCGGAGATCAGGTCAGATTCACGAACGGCAGTCACAGCAACGCCAATCTCATTCCGCGTCCTTCATTCCCCGTTGCTCATTCCAGCTCGCTCATTCCACGTCGATTTGGCAGTGGTCGCCAACCATCAGTCGTAACGCCCTTGGACGCTGGCGGCTCCGGGAGACGATCGCGTCTGACCCGATCAGACTGTCTTCCAACCTGGCGATATCGATCACCGAGCTGCGATCCATGATCACAGAGTGCTCGATCTCGCTCTTCGTCACGATGCATCCATTCCCGATTGCAGAGAACGGTCCGATGAAACTGTGCTCGACTCGAGTGCCGGCCCCGATCGCGACCGGGCCACGAATGGTCGATCCGATCACCGCCGCGCCCTCACCGATGATGACGCGTCCGTCGATCGACGAGTCGTCGTCGACGTCACCGTCGATCCGGGTCTCGATCTTTTCGAGCAGCAGGCGATTGGCTTCGAGCAACGGCGTCAGCTTGCCGGTATCGATCCACCACCCGGACAACAGCTCACATCGAACACGCTCACCCTTGTCGACGAGCCATTGGATCGCGTCGGTGATCTCCAACTCACCGCGCGGCGACGGGTCGATCGCGGCGACGGCGTCATGCACGCGAGCGGTGAACAGGTAGACGCCGACGAGCGCCAGATCGGACGGAGGGTCGACCGGCTTTTCCACCAGCGCGATCACGTTGCCTGACGAATCGAGGGTGGCGATCCCGAATCGATGAGGGTCCGGCACCTGTTTCAGCAGGATCTGGGCCGCCGGCGGCTGCTCGCCGACACGAGCCGCTTGGAACGCCGACACGAACGCTCCGAGATCTTGCTCCAACAAGTTGTCGCCGAGATACATCACGAAGTCGTCGTCGCCGAGAAAATCCCGAGCGATCAGGACGCAATGTGCCAATCCGAGCGGTTCGTCCTGCGGGATGAAGGTGAACTGCGCCCCGAATCGCGAACCATCACCGAGCGCCTCCATGACCTCGGCCCGGGTGTCCCCGACGATCACTCCGATCCGGGTGATGCCCGCCGCAACCATTGCTTCGATTCCGTAGAACAGGATCGGTTTGTTGGCGACAGGCACGAGTTGCTTGGCGCGGGTGTGGGTGATCGGCCTCAGCCGCGTGCCGGCGCCGCCGGCGAGAATGAGAGCCTTCATGACGGCGCCGAGCCTATCGTCCGGCGTCGGTGGGGGTACGCTGTTCACCCGCTTGGATCGGAGGTTTGCTCGGGAATCGTCGACTCCGGAGTCGTTTCGAACTCGAGCGGTGCCGGGCCGCGACCGCTGAAGTATGCGAGCACCGACTCCGAACCTTCGGCGAGCACGAGCACTGCGTTTCCGCTGATCGTGGCATTGTCGACCGGCAACTCGAACGTTCGCAGCCCTGTCTGGGCGGCCTGCCGAAGTGCCTTGGCGGCTTTGATCGGATCGAGGTTGTGGTCGATCCGTACGGAGTCGACGACGGCATCGATCGCATCACCAGAACTGAACGGCGACGACGACATCTTGTGGAGTGTGCCGTCGATCGCCGCCCGCATGAACAGTTGTTGCCGCTCGATTCTGCCGAGATCGGCACGCGGGTCCTCGACCCAGTTGGACCCATCCCATTCCGAGTAGTGCCTGCTGCGTGCGTATGCCAGCGCCTGCAAACCGTCCAACGTCTGGCACCCCGGTTGCAGCGACAAGCCAGTGTTCGGGTCCTGTGCGGCGTTGCCGACACACAACTCGACACCACCGATTCGATCGATGACCTCTTTGAAACCGAAGAAGTCGACCTCGACGTAGTGATGGATGGGAATCCCGAGCGACTGTGTGACGGTTGCCGCAAGACGCTCGGCCCCCCCGTTGAACGCACTGTTGATCCGTTGACTGTCGCCTGTGCCGGCGATCTCGACCCACAGGTCGCGCGGCAGCGACATGATCGATGCGCCACCGTTGTGTTCCTGTCGCAGAATCATGATCGTGTCGCTGCGTTGACCGCCGGCATCGTTGGCATCGCCGATCGCCCCGAAGTCCGGTGAATTGGGGTCAACTCCCTCGCGGGTGTCGGAACCGACGAGCAGGTAGTTCTCTGCGGGATACTCGAGGTCGGCATCATCGGACACTTCCGCCAAGACCGACTCGAGCCCGTCGATCCGGGCGACATTCACCGTTCGCCTGTCAGCCGCCTTCAACACCCCTGCGGCACCGATCGTGCCGATCACTCCCGCTATCAACACGACCCACACCAGCGGTGTGCGCGTGCGTGCGCGACGATGCTGGATCGGTTGGGGGTGACGAGCCACGATAGAAAACGGTAGCGGAGTCGCGCCCTCGAAGTCCGTCAGGTGGTCCGGAGGTGAACAATGTCACCGACGTCGACACGATGGGTCATGGCGCAGTGGTCCAGGACCACGAGCCGTCCGTCCCGGTCCACATCGACGGCCGTACCGGTCAAACTGCCCGTCGGCATCTCCACGGTGACCGGTTGACCGAGCGTCGCCAACGCACGTCGGTAGAGCGCGTGGATGTCACTCGGGAGCTCGTCGAAGGCGCGCAACAACTCGGCCAGCAACGCTGCGGGAGGCGCCGTGGTCTCCAAGCGGGCGGCACCCTCCGGGGCCCAACCGACGTTGAGGCCCAATCCGACCACGACGCAACCATCCGACGTCCGCTGGGCGAGGATCCCGCCGAGTTTGCGACCGTCGAGCAAGAGATCGTTCGGCCATTTCAGGGCCGGAGCGGCGTTCGAGATCGCCCTGACCGCAGCGCACGCCGACAGTGCGATCCTCTGCGTCAACTGAGTCGAGTCGGCGGGCACGTTGCGGAACAGGATCGAGACCAGGAGATTTGACCCGGGAGGCGCGTCCCAGCGCCGATCGAGCCTGCCACGACCGGCGGTCTGATGGTCGGTCCGTAGAACGGTCCGGTCAGGTGCGCCGTCGGTCGCTGCTGCAACGAGATCGAGATTGGTGCTGCCGGTCTCGTCGACGTACCAGAGCTGCCAGCCGGCCGGCCAGTCGATCGCGGGGTTGACCTGCTGTTCGGCGAGCCAAACATGGTCTGAGTCGTTCACGCCACCTACATTGGCACTCGTGCTCCAGAAAATCCTGATCGCCAACCGGGGCGAAATCGCCGTTCGTGTCATTCGGGCCGCCCGTGAACTCGGAATCAAGACCGTCGCGGTGTACTCCGAGCTCGATCGAAATGCGCACCACGTCCGACTCGCTGACGAGGCATACGCACTCGGCGGGCAGACCGCTGCCGAGTCCTATCTCAACACGGATGCGATTCTCGACGCGATTCGCGCGAGCGGCGCTGATGGGGTGCACCCCGGCTACGGCTTCTTCTCGGAGAATCCCGACTTCGCCCGGGCGATCACGGGCATGGGGGTCACCTGGATCGGGCCCCCGCCCGAGGCGATCGACGAAATGGGGGACAAGGTGTCGTCACGACTGGCGGCACTGCGCGGTGGCGCACCGATCGTTCCGGGCACGACGGAGTTTGCGAAAGGCCCGGAAGAGATTCGTGCATTCGGGAACGAGTTCGGTTGGCCGGTGTGCATCAAGGCCGCCTTCGGTGGTGGTGGCAGAGGAATGAAGGTCGTGCAATCCGCCGACGAAGTCGACGACGCGATGGCCAGCGCACAGCGTGAAGCGAAGGCGTTCTTCGGTCGTGACGAGGTCTACGTCGAGCGATATCTGACATGGCCACGCCACGTCGAAGTGCAGATCGTCGGGGATCAACAGGGCAACGTCGTGTGGGTGTCGACCCGCGACTGTTCGGCCCAGCGACGTCATCAGAAACTGGTCGAAGAGGCGCCCGCCCCGGGTTTGCCCGACGGCGTCGAGGAAGCGATGGGCGAGGCGGCCGTCAAGGCCGCCAAGGCGGTCGGCTACTACAACGCGGGCACGGTCGAGTTCATCTATCAAGACGGCGACTTCTTCTTCCTCGAGATGAACACCCGCCTCCAGGTCGAGCATCCAGTGACAGAGGTGATCACCGGGATCGATCTCGTCGAGTGGCAGATTCGTGTCGCCTCCGGGGAACCGCTGCCGATGACGCAGGCCGAGGTCGCGGCGCGGCGGTACGGGCACGGCATCGAGATTCGGATCAACGCCGAGGATCCGGCTGAAGGCAAGTTCCTGCCGTCGCCCGGGCACATCACGAAGCTCGTTCCGCCAGACGGGTTCGGCGTGCGCTTCGATTCGGGTTACGAGTCAGGTGACGAGATCAGCCAGTACTACGACAATCTGGTCGGCAAATTGATCGTCTGGGGTCGTACCAGGGAGATCTGCATCTCACGTACGATTCGAGCGCTCGATGAGCTCGTGATCGAGGGCGTCGCGACAACCGTCCCGGCGGACCTGGCGATCCTGCGCCATCCCGACTTCTCGGCGGTGGTCCACTCGACCAAGTGGGTCGAACAGACGCTCGACCTGTCCGGCATTGTCTCCCACGTGACCAAGCCGGCGGGCCACGACGACGACGCCGAGTCACTCGTCGAACGCAGCACCACGGTCGAGGTCAACGGGAAACGTTTTGCGGTCAAGATGTGGGTGCCCGAGTCGACCGGTGTTGCCGCCCCGTCCAGCAAGGCGAAGAAGAAGCGTGACCCGTCAGGCCATGCGGCCGGCGGGGGATCTGGGAGCGTGGCGGTCCCGATGCAAGGAACGATCGTCAAGATCCTGGTCGAGGTCGGGCAAACCGTCGGCATCGGCCAGGGCATCGTCGTACTCGAGGCGATGAAGATGGAAAACCAGATCAACGCCGAACGAGCCGGAACCGTGAAGGAGATCAAGGTCGCGGTCGGCGACAAGGTCGGCGGCGGTGACGTCGTCGCCGTGATCGAGTAGCGCAGAGCCGGGCAGGACCCGTTACTACTCGGATGCCTCGGCCAGCGCCTCGCTCAATGCGGGGTGGACGAGCAGGCTTTCGAGGATGTCGCTGACTCGCAGATTGGCAGTGACGGCGAGTGCAATCACGGAGATCAGTTCGGCCGCATGGCGACCGACAATCGATCCGCCGAGGACCTCCCCGGTGGCCGGATCGCTGATGATCTTGACGAAACCGCGCGAGTCACCGTTGATCAACGCTTTGGCCGTGGTCGCGAACGGGACCTTGGTGACGCGGATCTTGCGGCCGGAGGCGAATGCTTCGGCTTCGGCGAGACCGACGTCGGCGATCTCCGGTTCGGTGAAGATTGCGGACGCAGCTTTGTCGTAGTCGAGGTGACGGTGTTCGATCGTGTGGAGACCCATCACGTGTTCGGCGACCTTGCGCCCTTGCATCGACGCCACCGACGACAGGGGCAGCTTGCCGCTCACGTCGCCGGCTGCGTAGATGTGCAATTGGTTCGTGACGCAATGGTGATTGATCGGGATGTAGCCCGATCCATCGACAGTGACACCGGCAGCCTCGAGCCCGAGGTCGTCGGTGTTCGGAACGGAACCGATTGCCAACACGGCGTGAGTCGACCGGACAATTCGTCCGTCGTCGCATTTGACGATCACGCTGTCACCTTCCTCGGAGCGTTCGATCGATTCCGCACGAGCACCTTTGAGCAGTTTGACACCTCGGCGGAGGAAGTCGTCCTCCAGGACGGCAGCAACTTCCGGATCCTTGCCGGGAAGCACCTGCTGGCGACTGACGACCAGGGTCACGGCAGCGCCGAACGAGGAGAACATGTGAACGAACTCGACGCCGGTCACTCCGGATCCGATGACGGTGATGCTCTTCGGCAACGTCTTCGGCGGGTAACAGTCGCGCGTTGTCAGGATCCGGTCGCCGTCCGGCTGGCACCAATCGGGAATCCGGGGGCGAGATCCCGTCGAGATCAACGCCGCGTCGAAGTCGATCGCCTCAGAACCGTCAGGCCCGTCGACGACAATCTGATTGGGACTCGTGAATCGAGCCGTACCGCGCACGATTCGCACCCGCTGGCTCTCCAACAGGTTGACGATGTTGCCCTGGAGATGACCTTTGATGCCTTCGATCCGGGCCGCCAAGGCTTCGATGTCGACTTCTGGAACAGCCTGTTCGAGGCCCATCCCACCGATCCGTCGGGTGAAGCTCATCGCGCCGCCGGTGGCGATCATCGTCTTCGATGGGATGCAGTCCCACAAATGGGCGGCGCCACCGATCACGTCGCGTTCGATCACGGTGACCTTGGCGCCGAGCCGGGCAGCCACCGTTGCTGCCTGATGACCGGCGGGTCCACCACCGAGAATGACAAATCGCATGCTCACGCAGCCAGGCTACGGGACCAGCGCCTATCCGTCGATCAATGCCTCTTGCCCGGCCAGCAAGACGTCGGGCCCCAAGGTTCGGGTGGACGTCGATTGGAGCAACGGGTTGCCGACGTTCGGGCAATACGGTGAGGCGAACGAGATCGTGTGGCGAGGCTCGCCGACCCACTCGAAGTGCATCCCGTCGGGCCGTCGGAAGTTGCCGCCCCACGCGAAGTTGTGCTTGCGGAAGATCCGGACGACATCGCAGTTCATCCTCGGTGTGCAGCCCTGACAGTTCGACGTGGTGTTCGTATCGAGCGCCATCCCGTAGGCGTGGCGCGACAGGAAGCCGATCTGACCGCTCGTCCGGCTGAAACGGGGATTGAAGCACCCGCCGTACGTGTTGGCGTTGGCGACCTCGATCGCTCCGCCCAGTCCAGCCGCCGCCACCTCTGCCAAGGCGGCGCTGAGATCGGCGACGATCTTGACGTGACACCTGGCCCGGATCGGAATACTCGGATCGAGCAGGATTCGCGAGGGCGACAGGTTGGCCGCTTCCCAATCCGGGTGCATCACGATCGAATCGTCCGAGACGAACTGATACCACGGCTCCCCCAACGCCTGTTTCGTGCGAGCGGTGCTCAGCGTGCCGTCAGGGTCGACCGGGTCCCAACTGCGCGAAACCTTGGTGTCTTGACGCCCGGTCACACCTTGATCGATCATCGCCTGATCGAGCGCCGGCCGGGAGGGAAAACCCCACACGACCATCTGAGTGTCTGCCGTGGCTCCCAAGCGAACCGCACCCGCCGTGGTCAACACCAGTTCTGACCCGCCGATCTGGGCAGACGGTTTGACGGCGGAAATCCTGAACGGTTGCACGCCCCCGTTGGCGGCCTGCATGTCGATGACGTCGCCGACCTGGGCACCCGTCATGTCGGCCGTCAGCTGGTTGATCACGACCGAGTTGGCGTCGAGCACGCTCGACACGTCGACGCCGATCGTCCCGCCGATCGCGGCGGCAGGCATCGCCACATAGACCATTGGGATCAGGTAGCCGGCGGGGGGAGCATGAACGACGGTTCCACTGCGAGTGATTCGTTGCATACCGAGCGAGCCGGTACGCGTCGGAACGGCAATTCCGCCTGCCTGCGTAGCCGCCCGGACGGTGGCCTCGACAACGAATGGATCGATGTCGGCCACGTCGAACACGACCGCCGTATCGCCGACACCAGGGTCGACGCGATCCGCAGTCAGATCGGCGGTCGCCGCCTGGTCGATCGAATTGGTCACCGCAAACACAGTCGCACCGACGGCGAGCGTGAGAAACGCAGCCACGAGGACCATCGAACGGCCCCGGGTTTCCCAACGGAGCACCGACATGGATTCCTATGATACGGACCAACCGGGTCCGTTGGGTGTCAGGCCCGCGCTGACCGGCTACCGTCTGATCCTCGTGAGTGAGCCGAGCGAGCATCCCGACGATCTGGACCTGTCGACCGGAAGCGGCCTCGCGGCGGAGAAGTTGCGTCGCGTCGCGAAAGTCGGCGAGCTTCGAACGCGCGGCGATGAACCGTATCCCTACCGATTCGATCGATCCCACACACTGGCCCAGGTACGAGCCGAATGGGGTTCGCTCCCCGACGCAACCGAGACCGAGCGACAAGTCGTCGTCGCCGGTCGGATCATGCTCAAGCGCGACTCCGGCAAGCTGATCTTCGCGACGATGCGCGATCGGGGTGCCGACATCCAGCTATTCGTGTCCAAGGGCGTGATCGGTGATGACGGCTTCGAAGACGTCAAGCACCTCGATCTCGGTGACTGGGTCGGCGTGTACGGCACCGTGATGACGACACGCAAGGGCGAACTTTCGATCAAGGCGGAACGGGTCGAGTTGCTCTCCAAGGCGATCCGGCCGCTGCCCGACAAGTGGCACGGGTTGACCGACACCGATACACGATTTCGTCAGCGCTATGCCGACCTCATCGTCAACGAGGAGGCGCGCCGGAATTTCGAGATCCGCCACGAGATCATCTCGAGTTTCCGCCGAACGCTGCACGGTGAGGGATTCATCGAGGTCGAAACGCCAGTGCTCCACGTGGAGGCAGGCGGGGCGCACGCGCGACCGTTCATCACCCATCACAATGCGTTGGACATGCAGCTGTATCTGCGGATCGCGCTCGAGCTGCACCTCAAGCGGCTGATCGTCGGTGGCATGGAGCGAGTGTTCGAGATCGGGCGAATCTTCCGCAACGAGGGCATCTCGACCCGCCACAATCCCGAGTTCACGATGATGGAGCTGTATCAGGCGTTCGCCGACTGGACCGACGTGATGGCGATCACCGAACGGCTGATCACGCAAGCAGCGCGTGATGCACTCGGCACGACCGTGATCGAGATTCGGGGTCAGCAGATCGATCTGTCCGAGCCATGGCCGAGGCTGTCGATGTGTGCCGCCGTCTCCGACAAGGTCGGGTCGACGGTGCACCCGTCGATGGGGGTCGAAGCCGCAAGATCGATCGCCGATCAGCACGGCGTTCGTTACGAACCGCCATGGGGCCCGGGTCGTGTGATCGAGTTGCTGTTCGAAGCGTTGTGCGAAGCCGACATCATCCGGCCGACCTTTGTGACGGGTCATCCGGTCGAGATCTCCCCGTTGGCGCGGGCAGATCGCAACGACCCATTCATCACCGAACGATTCGAGTTGTTCGTCGACGCGCGGGAGTTGGCGAACGGCTACTCCGAGTTGAACGACCCGGTCGAACAGCGGTTGCGGTTCGAAGAGGAGCAGTCCGCCAAGGAAGCCGGCGACGCCGAGCGGGGCACGGTCGACGAGGACTACTTGCGAGCACTCGAATACGGTATGCCGCCGACCGGAGGGCTCGGGATCGGGATGGACCGTGTGGCAATGCTGCTCTCGGGAGCGGAAAGCATCAAGGAAGTGATCCTGTTCCCGACCCTGAGGCCTGAACAGGGCGTACGCACTGGAGTGACGACATGACGCGGACCGCATGGGGGGCAGGACTGACGACGGTTGCCGCCGACGGGTCGACATTGGATGCGTGGTTCCGTTGGCTCGGGTGGGGTGAGTTCGGCGACGAGCAGATGGTCGCCGCCCACCCGGAACTCGACGAACAACTCGGGTTGCGCGATCAGCACGACGAGGTACGAAATGTGACCGTTCGGCCGATTCGTTTGACGATCAACGTCGACGAGGCGCCGGCTTCGGCCGCCGATGCGTACCTCCGGCTGCACCTGATGTCGCACCGCTTGGCGGCACCGCATTCGATCAACATGGACGGGATCTTCGGGGCCCTCACCAACGTGGTCTGGACCGATCTCGGTCCCGTTGCGGTCGGCGAACTCGACGACGTGCGACTTCGTGTTCGCAGATCCGGTCAGCTCCTGCACGTTCACGGGATCGACAAATTCCCGCGGATGGTCGACTACGTCGTCCCGTCCGGCGTACGAATCGCCGACGCCGCACGTGTGCGGCTCGGTGCGCACCTCGCAGAGGGCACGGTCGTGATGCACGAGGGCTTCTGCAACTTCAACGCGGGAACGCTCGGCACTTCGATGGTCGAAGGCCGAATCTCGGCGGGCGTCGTGGTGGGTGACGGCAGCGATGTCGGCGGCGGCGCCTCGATCATGGGCACGCTGTCGGGTGGCGGCAAGGAGCGAATCTCGATCGGCGAACGGTGTCTGCTCGGCGCCAACTCGGGAATCGGGATCAGCCTGGGTAACGACTGCGTCGTCGAAGCGGGACTGTACGTCACCGCCAGCACCCCGGTGATGACGCCCGAAGGCGTGTTCAAGGCCCGCCACCTGTCGGGTCGCGACGGGATCATGTTCATCCGCGACGGCCAATCCGGCCAGGTCATCGCCAAACAGCGCACCGGCAGTTGGGGCACCCTCAACCAAGCCCTCCACACCAACGACTGAATCCGAACGCGTGAGGTTGTTGCGCAAATAGTCCGCAACAACCTCACGCGTTCGGGTCACGCGTTCGGGTCACGCGTTCGGGGTGGGTACGGTGTGGGCGTGCCTTCGGTCGACAGTTTGCTGGCGTTTGGGCTGGCCTCGGTTGTGCTCTTGCTGATCCCCGGGCCGGCGGTGACATACATCGTCAACCGCAGCGTTTCGGACGGACGCAGTGTCGCCTTTGCCTCGGTGGCGGGGCTCGAGTTGGGCAACTTCGTCCACGTGATCGCCGCCACGGTCGGATTGTCCGCGGTTCTTGCCGCCTCGGCGACGGCGTTCACTGTCGTGAAGTGGCTGGGCGCGCTGTACCTGATCGGGATCGGGATCAAGACACTGTGGACCAAACCGAAGGCACTGATCGGCGAGTCGGCCCGCCTGTCGTATCGACGTGCATTCACGCAGGGCGTGATCGTCAACATCTTGAACCCGAAGGTCGCCTTGTTCTTCTTGTCGTTCCTGCCACAATTCATCGACACCGGGCGCGGCCCGACATGGTCGCAGGCGTTGGTGCTCGGCAGTCTGTTCACCGTTCTCGGGATCGTGATGGATGGCACGTGGGCACTCCTTGCCAGCGCGGTGCGCGATCTGCTGCTCCGCGGTCGGGCACTTCCGTGGATTCGCCGTTGGTTCTCCGGCTCGATGTTCATCGGGCTCGGCCTGATCGCCGCCCGAGCGCAACGCCAGGCGACGTAAATCCGCACTGGCTAACCTTCGGCCATGCCCAAGCAGGATCACGGCGAGCCCGTTGCGCTGATCACCGAAGGGCGCACCGTCGAGATCACCAATCCGAACAAGGTGATGTTTCCCGCTGTCGGACCCGAACGGGTCGCGGCGACCAAGCTCGACCTGGCGAACTACTACCTCTCCGTCGGCGAACCCTTGATGCGATGGATTCGCGACCGGCCGGTCTTGCTCGAGCGCTACCCAAACGGTGTCGGCGGACAGTCGTTCTACCAAAAGCGGATACCCGATACGGCGCCCGATTGGTTGTCGACGACCACGGTGCAGACGATCAACGGCACACCATCTCGGGCGCTCGTGATCGCCGACCTCGCTCACGTTTTGTGGACGGTCAATCAGGGTGTGCTCGGGTTGCACGTCTGGCAGTACAGGGCGTCGAGTCCACAGTGGGCTGACGAACTGCGGATCGACCTCGACCCCGCTCCCGGTCAGACCTTCGATCACATCCGTGAGGCCGCCGCTCACGTGCGGCTCTTCTTCGCCGAGATGGGGATCCGCTCGTACCCCAAGACGACCGGGAGCAAGGGCATCCACATCTACGTCCGGGTGATCGACGGTTACGACTCGTTTGCGGTTCGAGGCGCGTCGATCACGGTGGCGCGCGAGCTGGCGCGACGCCACGATGACCTGATCACCGACAAATGGTGGAAAGAGGAGCGCCAGGGTCGTGTGTTCGTCGACTTCAATCAGAACGCGCCACACAAGAACGTGTTCGGGGCGTGGGGCGTGCGGGCGCGTGTCGGGGCACAGGTCTCGACGCCCTTCGACTGGGACGAGTTGATGTCGATCGACCCAGAGGCGATGACGATCCTCACCGTGCCCGATCGTCTCGCCGCCCGGGGGGACCCCTGGGGAGCGATGGATGACGAACCGCAGGACATCGGCCCGCTGGTCGATCAGTTCGCCGACGATCTGGCTGCCGGAATTCCCGACGCTCCATGGCCGCCGGTGTATCCGAAGATGCCCAACGAGGCACCCAGAGTGCAGCCGAGCCGAGCCCGCAAGCCCGAGTAACCCGACGAGAGCGGGGCTACACGAACCGCACGGAGGCGATCGGAGGGAGGTGCGTGCTGACTGTCTGCCAGCGGTCCCCTCCGTCGTCGCTGTACCACAGCGAACCGGTCGTCGAGCCGAACAACAAGCGGTTGCCGGTTGCGTCGACATCGAGGGCGTGCCGGAGAACCAGGTCGTACGCGTGCTCTTGCGGCAGGCCGTTCGAGAGCACGTCGAACGACTTGCCACCGTCGCGGGTCCTGGTCACGACCAGTTTCCCGTCGACGGGAACCCGCACCTCGTCCGTGATTGCCGGTACGAACCAAGCCGTCCCGGAATCGTGCGGATGAACGGCGACGGCGAAACCGAAGGTCGATGGGCCTGCTTCGGTGATCTCCACCCATTCGCCACCGTTGTTGGTCGTGCGGAAGATCCCGCAGTGATGCTGACACCAGATCACGTCGGGATCAGAGGGACTCCGAGCGAGCCGGTGCGGGTCTTGGACGTCGGGATCGCCGGCGACTTCAGGAGGGAGGAAATTGGCCCGCATCCCCAGTGCGGCGTTCTCCCAGGACTGTCCACCGTCGTCGGTCCGCCAGGCCCCTCCACATGACATACCGACGATCACGCCACCCCGCCCTCGCGGGTCGACACAGATCGAGTGCACGCCGGCATCGTCGAAGCCGCCACCGAACCACTTGTCCCGGGCCGGTTTGTTCCACAGCGATTCGACGAGTTGCCATGAGTCACCACGGTCCTCGGAGCGGAACAATCCCCCGGGGATCGTGCCGCACCACAGCACGCCCGGTTCGTCAGCGTGACCCGGCTCGATCACCCACCCGAGTTGCGTCGTCCACGCCACTTCCTTCTGCGACATCGGATTGACGTGGGTGACGCCTTCGGGCTTGGGTGGGTACTCAGGGGCGGCGATCTCGACCCAGTTGGCGCCGCCGTCGTCGCTGCGATGAAGGTGGACACCGAAATGACCGTGGTCGAGCGAGGCATACAACGCCCCGTCGCGCGTGTCGCTGATCGCGTTCGTGACCGCGGTGCCAATGAATTCGGGACCGGCAATGGTCGCACCGTCGTCGCCCATGGTGACTGTGAACAGGCCCTTCCTGGTGCCGATCAGCGCTTGGAGTTGGTTCATGCTGCTCCTCCTGAGAGTGCTTGAAAGACATGGACCGTGGAATCCGCTCGCACGCGATCGACGAGCGATTCGCGGTCGATGATCAATGTGTTGTCGAGGAACACTGCCACGTGTCGGCGAACGGCGTCACGATCATCGAGCACGTAGCCGCGAACGATCGGGTAGCGCTCGAAGTACGCGTCGAGCACGCACCGTACTGTCGATCCCTCGACCTCAGCGTCCGGACAATCGACGTGCCGGCGAATTGCGTTCGCGAACGTGAGTTTCGCCACGTCGCGATTCTCGCAGAATCGCGGGGCGGTGTCGTTTCAACCGATCCGGAGTTCGGATTCCAGATGCGAGCTGTCTGCGTCCGAACCGGTCGCCGAGCGAGCGGCGACGACCAAACCGACGATCACCACTACCGCGCCGAGCCATCCGAACCATCGCAGTCGCTCGTCGAGGACCACCACGGCCAACACCGCTGCCGTGAGTGGTTCCGCCAACGTCAACGTCACCGCCGTCGAGGTGCTGATCGATCGCAAGCCCCAGCCGTACAGCAGGTAAGCGAAACCTGTGACGAACACACCGAGGTAGAGCGACATGGCGACTCCACTCACGGTTGCCAGCCAGGCCGTCGGCTGGCCGATCATCAACACCGCGAGCATCGGTGAACCGATCGTGAACTCCCAAGCCATCGCGGTGGTCGAGTGCACGCCGCGCTCGATCAATCGCTTGTTCACGATCGCGAACAGGCCGTAGCCGAAACCCGACGACAGCGAGCCGAGTGTGCCGATCACGCTGAACGACGCGTCACCGCCGCCGCCGACCACGAGCAGAACACCGCCGACCAACATCACGGACGTTGCCACGATCCACCGGTTGGATGGTCGGCGGTGCAGCCAGAGCAGTTCGAGCAGGCCGGCGAAGACCGGCCCGCTCCCGAGCGCGACGATCGTGCCGAGCGCGACGCCGGATCGTTCGGTTCCCAGGAAGAACCCGGGTTGATAGATCGCCACACAGATCCCGCCGAGCATCAGCAAGCCCGGTTGTCGCCGGAGGAGCGTCATCTCGGGCAATCGGCCGACGAGGCACCACAGCGTGATCGCGCCCACCACGAGCCGCATTGCTCCGACGCCGAGCGGGGTCGATCCGGCCGGGCCGAGTTCCTGGGCCGTTCCGGTCGTCCCGAACAACAGTGCGGCTGCAAGGACGGCAGCTATCGAGAGCACGTTCAGCTTGGCACGCACGATCGAAGAGTGTGCCAGCTCGCTCGTCTTCGGACGCTGCGGAGTCCCGGGCGCGGGAATCTTCTGCGCCGTTGTGGTGTTCCTCACGACATGGTTGACGTATCTACGTCTTTGGACTTCCGCCGAGCCGGGGATCGCTTCTCGACCAAGACCGACTGGCTCGACTCGAAGCATTCGTTCTCGTTCGGACAGCACCACGATCCGAACAACACCCACCACGGCCTGCTGCTCGTCAACAACGACGACGTCGTGCGCGCCGGCACGGGATTCGGCACGCATCCGCATCGCGACATGGAGATCGTGACATGGGTGTTGTCGGGCGAACTCGAGCATCGCGATTCTGAAGGGAACCACGGAGTGCTCTACCCGGGCCTGGCACAGCGCATGTCGGCAGGGACGGGAATTCGCCACAGCGAGCACAACCCGAACGCCACGACCGACGTCCACTTCCTCCAGATGTGGGTTCCCCCCGACACCCAGAGCGTCGAACCCGGCTACCAGCAACTCGACATCAATCACGAGTTGACGAACGGTGGCCTCGTCCCGATCGCTTCGGGGAAGGGTCACGAGGCGGCGATCTCCTTGCACCAACGAGACGCCGTGCTGTGGGGCGGCCGCCTTGCGCCCGGCAAACGAGTCGACGTTCCCGATGATCGACATGTCCACGTGTTCGTCGCACGTGGGGCGGGCAGCCTCGATCCGGGCGGAACACTCACGACAGGCGACGCCGCCCGGCTGACGAATGGCAGCGGACTGACATTCACCGCCGGCACGGATGGGGCGGAAGTGCTGATCTGGGCGACCGCGTAGGTTGCGCTGCTCGCTGGCATCCTGTTGGGTGTGACTCCGTCGTTGGATGACTTCACTTCGTTGGTGCAGGCGCGCAGGACCCACATGCTGGTCGATCGCGATCGCCAAGTCCCTGCGGAATTGGTCGAGCGCCTGTGCGAACTTGCTGTGTGGGCGCCGAATCACAAGAAGACGTGGCCATGGCGGTTTGCCTCGCTGACCGGCGACGCAAGACTTCGACTCGGTGCAGCGTTCGTGGCCGACATGGTCGAGCGGGAGTTCGGCGACGACGTCAAGCGTTCCAAGACCCTGACCAAGTACGCCCGCACGCCGAACGTGGTGGTTGTCGGTTGTGCACCTCACGACAAGCCGTCGCTGCATGCCGAGAATCGCGATGCCGTTGCGGCGGGCATCCAGAACCTGCTACTCGGAGCGACCGCTGCCGGCGTTGCCTCGTTCTGGTCGACCGCCCCGCTGATCGATTCCGCTCGAGCGTTGGCACTGTGCGGATTCGAGCCGACCGACACGATCATCGGGCTGATCTATCTCGGCTGGCCAACCGGAACCGTCGATGTTCCGCAACGCCCGCCCGTCGTGGTTCGGAAGATCGCCACCTGACGGGCCGTCACCGAGCACCGAGCAATCGGGGCTGGGGCGTACGGTTGCGGTAATGAGCGCGCACGAGATCCCCTTCGGGCGATGGCCATCGCCGGTGACTCCCGAGATGTTGACCGAAGGTGTCGTGGGTCTGGTCGACCTGTGGGTCACCGAGTGGGCCGGCGTTTCGACAACGTTGTGGTTGGAGAGCCGCCCGACGGAGGCTGGACGCCTGCAACTCGTCGCACTTGGTAGCGGCGGTGAACACATCGATCTCCTCCCGGAGGGCTTCAGTGCTCGATCGGCTGTGCATGAGTACGGCGGTGGGGCGGCCTGGGTCGAGCATGGAACCGCCTGGTTCGTCAACTGGGGCGATCAACGGCTGTATCGAATGACGGCCGGTGAGGATCCCACAGCGCTGACCCCGGAACCAATCGAACCTCGATCGCTGCGATACGCCGACATCCGCGTGTCACCCGATGGGCAGTGGATCGTGTGTGTTCGCGAGACGCATTCCGCCGAAGTCGTCAACGAGATCGTCGCGCTCCGCGCCGACCGGCCATCACAGCCGGTCGTGCTCTTCTCGGGCAGCGACTTCGTCACCCAGCCACGATTCGTTGGCGACAGTCGGCTGCGCTGGGTCGCTTGGGACCATCCCAACATGCCCTGGAACGACACCAGTCTGTACGAGGCGTCGTTCGACACCGGCGTTGGTTCGGTTGATCGACCGGTGCGCCTCGGGAGCGGGCAGTCGTTCATGCAGCCCGTAGGCGACTTCGTGGTCAGCGACCGCTCGAACTGGTGGAACGTCTGGCAGTTCGACGGTGATGGTCAGCGTCCGATCTTCCCGGCCGAGGCCGAGATGAGCGGCCCCGCCTGGGTATTCGGCGAGCGCGACTACGTCGTGGCATCGGATGGCCGGCTCGCGTGGGCTGTCGGCGGTTCCGTCGTGGTCGACGGCTTCAACACCCAGACCGACGCAGCCGGTTTCGACCACTGGACAATTGACTCGCCCATCGACGATCCGACCGTTCGTGATCGGGTCGGTGACGATCGGATCGTCGAACGTTCGATCGTCACCGTGATCGCCCGATTCTGCGACCGCGATGCCTCGATCGTTCGGTTCGATCTCGACGACCCTGCTGCGATGCGAAGCGTGGTTGCGGGTCGGACGTTGACGCTGAAAGCAGCCGACATCTCTGCGCCGCAGCCGATCGAGTACGCGACCGCAGCGGGCGTCAACGCGTTCGGGTGGTATTACCCGCCGGCCAACGCCTCGGTGTCGGGCCCGGCAGGAGAACGACCGCCGCTCGTGGTCATGATTCACGGCGGCCCGACATCGGATGCGGTCCCGTTCTTCTCGCTCGCCAAGCAGTTCTGGACGAGTCGCGGTTTTGCCGTCGTCGACGTCAACCATCGCGGATCGACTGGATACGGTCGCCAATTCCGCAACCTACTCGATGGCCGGTGGGGGGTGATCGACGTCGAAGACTGCTGCGCAGCAGCCCGATCGCTGGCGGACAGCGGACGCGTGGATCCTGATCGAATGGTGATCAGGGGTGGCTCGGCCGGCGGGTTCACGGTGCTCGCCGCGCTGGCGTTCACCGATGTGTTCGCGGCGGGAGCGAGCTCGTACGGCATCGCCGATCTGTCAGCCTTGGCGGCCGACACCCACAAGTTCGAGGCGCGCTACTGCGACCGGTTGATCGGACCGTGGCCGGAGGCACGCCACGTCTACGAGGCCCGCTCACCGATCCACCATCTCGACGGGTTCGATCGACCGTTGATCGTGTTCCAGGGTCTGGATGACGAGGTCGTACTGCCGGCGCAGAGCGA
>JAYVFI010000097.1:0-11255 GCA_043773365.1 Ilumatobacteraceae bacterium | reverse complement strand
CGAAGTGTTGCGAAACATGATCTACGCCGGGCGTGACCTCGCTGATCTGGCCGTCGTCGTGCTCGACGAAGTGCACTACCTCCAGGACGCGTATCGCGGGCCGGTGTGGGAGGAGGTCATCATCCATCTCCCGCAACACGTTCGGCTGGTGTGCCTGTCGGCAACGGTCAGCAATGCTCAAGAACTCGCTGATTGGATCGAGACCGTCCGTGGCCCGACCAGAGCCGTCGTGGAGCACCGCCGTCCCGTCCAACTCGACAACTTCTACTTCGTCGCCGACCGGACGAATGATCGTCTCCGCCTGATGCCGACGATCGTCGATGGTCAGCCGAACTCGGATGCGCTTCGTCTCGATGCCAGTGCCGTTCGTTTCCAGCGCGGCCGCGGCGACAATCGCGGTCTGCGCGGGAGCGGGATGCTCAAACTCTCACCGCCGAGCCGGCTCGAGGCCGTCGAGGTGCTCAATCAGCGTGGCCTGCTGCCCGCGATCTTCTTCATCTTCAGCCGCGCCCAGTGCGAGGAGGCTGCTCGCGCCTGTGTGGCCGCCGGTCTGCAACTGACCAACCAGGACGAACGCGATCGGATTCGTGCCATCGTCGATCGGCGGCTCGAGGGCCTGCTCGAAGCGGATCTCGATGTGCTCGGCTTTCAGCAGTTCGTGGCGCAACTCGAAGCTGGTGTCGCACCACATCACGCCGGCATGATCCCTCCGTTCAAAGAGGTCGTTGAGGCTTGCTTCATCGAGGGCCTGACGAAGGTCGTTTTCGCCACCGAGACGCTTGCGGTCGGTGTCAACATGCCCGCCAGGAGCGTGGTGATCGAGAAGCTCACCAAATTCACGGGTGACCACCACGAGACGCTTACGCCCGGGCAGTACACCCAACTCACCGGCCGGGCAGGGCGTCGGGGAATCGACGAGTTGGGGAGCGCCGTCGTGCTGTGGAGCCCCTTCGTCCGGTTCGACCAGGTCGCCGAATTGGCGATGAGCAGGACGTTTCATCTTCGTTCGGCGTTCAGGCCGACGTACAACATGGTCGCCAATCTCGTTCGCACGTACGACGCTCAGACCGCCCGTCAATTGCTGAGCCTGTCGTTCGCTCAGTTCCAGGCCGACCGTGACGTTGTCAGGATCGAACGACGCCTCCAGCGTCAACGCGAACGTCTGGTCGAACTCGAGCGGGACGCAACAAGTCCGTTCGGCGACATCGATGAGTACCGTGCGTCGATCGACGGAGCACGCGGTCCGCGGCTGCGTGACGATCCCACCGAATTGGCGCTCGTTGGGCTCCGCCCGGGGGCGATCATTCACGCCTCCAAAGGGAAGCACCACGGACCGGTCGCGGTCGTTGCGACGGCCCAACGCAAGGGTGGGCTCCGATTGACTGCGATCACACCATCCGGCGATTCGATCCAGCTGATTGGTGAGGATTTCGACGTGCCGCCCTCTCAGATCGGTGCGGTCGTCCTCCCGGGGACGTATTCGCCGAATCGAAGGGATTACCGCGTCGAGGTCGGCAAACGCATCAAACACGCCAAGTTGGCGCCACGCGACCGTGACGCGGGGCGCCGGAGCAGACCACCTCGTCCCGGCACGGGGTTTCATCCGATCGAGCGCGACCCTGACCTCCGTGAGCGCCTCAAAGCCGCCGCCGGGGCCGACCGCGTGCGTCGCGAGATCGCTGAGTTGGAGCTTCGCGTCGAGCACCGTGACGCAACGTTGGCGCGGGAGTTCGACGGGGTCCTGGCGGTGCTGTCGGAACGCGGTTATGTCGACGTCGAGGCGTGGCGGCTGACCACCGCGGGGGAGATGCTGTCGCAGGTCTTCCACGAATGTGATCTGCTCGTCGCCGAAGTGATCCGGGCGGGCATTCTCGATGGCGTCGATCCGGCAGTTCTTGCGGGGCTGGTTTCGACGTTCGTGTACGAGCACCGTTCGCCGGACGACCCGCCGGCCCCATGGTTCCCCGATCGTGATGTCCGTGAGCGGTGGGGACGCATTTCGGATTTGAGCGCCGAACTGGCCGTCCTCGAAGCCCGCCACGGGCTCACGCAGCATCGCCCCCCTGAACCGACGTTCTTCTCTGTCGCGCATGCTTGGGTTGCGGGGCAGGGTTTCGCATCCGTCGTGTCCGACGAGGACCTGACAGGTGGTGACTTCGTGCGCACGATCAAACAGCTGGTTGACGTGCTGGGCCAGGTTGCTCAGGTCGCGACCGATCCGGCGACTCGGTCTGCCGCCAACAACGCCGCAGACCGTGCGTTCCGAGGCGTTGTCGCCGACGCTTCGATCGTGGAGAAGTGATGGTTGCGGCATGACGATCCGCAAGGGGGAGGAGTGGGGTACCGTCGTCGCTCGTCCAATCGGCTTGCGACACTGTGATACGGATGAGTCGCTGGTGATGGCCGTCGCCGCCGAACGTCTCGATCCACCGTCATTGGGGCTGACGGGCGGCGACTTGCACCGCACGATCGGCTCCCCGGCACCGCACGACAGGGATGTCGTGCATCGGCTCCCGATCGACCTGCTGCACATCGTTGCCGATGGCGTCGCGCACGTCGCGGTGGCACACATTGTCGTGCGGCCTCGATTGCTTCGAGGTTCGTGGTGGCGCGGCGGCGTGGTCGCGGTCATGAACGCCGACCACATCGGCATCTTCAATGTGGCGCCGCGCGCTCACCCGAACGACGGTCGGTTCGACGTTGTCGAGGTCGCTCCGACGATGTCGCTCCGAGACCGGATCATGGCCCGCCGGCGGCTTCCGAACGGGTCGCACGTACCGCACCCGCACATCGCGGTCCGGACGGGTCAAGACGAGGCATGGGTGTTCACACACGCCAACCAGTTGTGGATCGACGGCGTCCATCGAGGGTCGGTGCGTGAGCTGACCGTGCGAATCGAACCGGATGCTTTCGCAATTCACGTTTGACCAGCGGGAATACGGCGCAGCATTCCACGGGGCAGGCCCGCTCGCCCCGTACGATTGCACCCCGTGACCGTCTACGTCCCCGAGGACTACACGCAGACCGAGGCCGACGTGCTGCGTCGATACTTCACGAACCTCGATGGCCCGGTGTTCGCGCTCGTGAATCTCCCAGAGGTCGTCAAAGGGGCCTTGTTCGCCCGCTACAGCCGCAGCCCGAAGAGCCTCCGCCGGCTGTTTCTCGATGAATTCGTCGGCGAACTGGACATCCAGGGCGATCAGTCGATCGACGCCACGATCGGGCTCGAACGCGCCGAAGATCTGTACGAGAAGGTCTTCCTCGAGTATGGCGACGACTCGGTCGCCCAACTCGGTGGTGTCCACCTTGCGTGCGAACAGGCGTCCAACATCCTCACCAAGATCCTCGAATGGGGCCGCTTGATGAGTTATCTGGAGCAGAGCACCCGATACATCAGCTATGACGCCAGGTTGGGTGGTCGGTATCGATTCCATCGAGACCCGGACGTACTGGGCAGCTCGTTCGGTACCCGTTACGTCGGGGACATGGACCGGATGTTCGACGCCTACTCGACGGCCGTCGGCGTGGTCACCGATCACGTTCGTGACACGATTCCCAGGCAGCCAGAAGACAGCGAGTTCGTGTACCGCCAGGCGACACGGGCCAAGGCGCTCGATGCAACCCGCGGCATGCTCCCTGCTGCGTCGCTGTCGAACCTTGGGATCTACGGGACGGGTCAGGGCTTCGAGGCACTCCTACTGCGAATGCGGGCGCATCCGCTTCCGGAGGCACGGGCGTATGCAGATCTGATGTTGCACGAACTCCGCAAGGTGATCCCGAGTTTTCTCCGGCGTGTCGATCTGCCGGATCGTGGCGGCCGTTGGAGTGAGTATCTGGCGTCCACGCGAAGTGACACCGCCGAACTCGTCGGCCAGCTGTTCGGGGATCTTCCCGTCGAACAGGTGGCCGAGGTCGAACTCGTCGATTTCGATCCGGATGCCGAGGACAAGTTGTTGGCGGCGATCTGCTACAGCAGTTCACACCTCCCGGAGTCACAGCTCATGGAGCGCGTTCGGAATCTCGGTGCCGACGACCGGATCTCCCTGATTCGGGCGTACGTCGGAGAACGCGACAATCGACGCCACAAGCCCGGTCGAGCGTTTGAGCGTGTGGGCTACCGGTTCGACATCTTGTCGGACTACGGAGCATTCAGGGACCTCCAGCGGCATCGTCTGCTGACGATCGAGTGGCAATCGCTGACGCCGAATCATGGGTTCACTCGCCCTGAGTTGATCGAGACATCGGGTGCCGGTCCGTTGTTCGATGAGACAATGCATCGTTCGGCCAAGCTGTTCGACGACCTCAAGGGTCGATTTCCCCAGCAAGCGTCGTACGCCGTCTCGATGGCATATCGGCTGCGATATGTGATGCAGCTCAATGCGCGCGAGGCGATGCACATGTTGGAGCTTCGATCGGCTCCGCAGGGTCATCCGTCATACCGGCGGGTGGCGCTGGAGATGCATCGCCTGATTGCCGAGAAGGCCGGCCACTATGCCGTGGCCGCAGCGATGTCGCACATGACCACGGAGGCTCCGGAACTCGAGCGGCTCGCGTCGGAGCGCAAGGCCGAATCCCGCCGGACGACCGTGTAACGGCTGGTGTAACGGCTGGTGTAACGGCTGGTGTGACCGTTGTCACACTGTCGGGCGCGACCGTAACAACGTCATCGACGTAGTATCCCCGGCGCGCACGCTGGACCTGAGGATTGATAATGGACAACGACGACGTTGTGGACGACGACATTGCATTGGACGCGGAAATCGAAGTCGAGGAGGAAGAGGACCTCGACGCGGAGTTGGAAGTCGAACCCGACGAAGACTTCGAGGCCGAGCTCGAGGACGTCGATGTGCTCGACGATGACAGCGACCTCGAAGTCGTCGACGAAGTCGACGAAGAAGAAGTCGACGACGAGGACGCAGAGAAGTCGGCGCGAGCGCGTAAACGCAAAGGCGCCGAAGAGGAAGAGGACGAAGACGACGACGACATGCTCGCCCCGGACGACGTCGAGGCCGATCTCGATCGGATTCTCAAGGACCGCATGGTTGCTGCCGAGGACGAGACGAACGAGGACGAGGACGACGAAATTGCGGCCGCCGACGAGCGCAGCGAACCCGGTGACGGACTGCAGCCCAAGCGGGCCGACGAGTCGTTGTGCAGCACCTGTTTCCTGCTTGTCAGGGCCTCGGCTCCCGGGTGCCCGGTCGAGGACGACACCTGTCCGATCTTCAACTGACCCGGAGCCTGCAATGCATGGTCAGTTCGTGATCGACCCGACCGTGCGTGTGGCAGTTGCTGACGACGTCGACCAATTGCGCTTGCTCGAACGAGAAGCGCGTCAGGTGTTGGGCGACCAGCGTGGCGGAAGGCGCTGGCTGGAAACTCATCCCGAACGAGCAGCAGGCTGGACGGCGCAGGTCACCGAGGACTTCGTTGCTGTGGCCCACATCGGCGAAGTGCTCGTCGGGTATCTCGCCATGTCGGCGGCTGGGACGATCGCTCGGATCGATGAGGTCTTCGTCGCACCGCAAGCACGCGAGAACGGGTTCGGTGACGCGCTGTTGGCGCTCGCCCTCGAGCGTGCACGTGCGACCGGCGTGAGCACCCTGGAAGGCGAGTCGCTTCCAGGGGACCGTGACACGAAGAACCTGTACGAGCGAGCAGGGATCAAGGCTCGTCTGATTACAGTCTCAATCGACCTCTAACGGTTCGTAGTCATCGACCCGACCAGTTGGGACTTCGTTTCTCGATGAAGGCGGTGAGGCCTTCCTTCGTGTCGTCGGATGCCAACACGTCCGCGAATGCCTCGTTGGTCATGCGGATCAAGGACTCGTCGCTCCCGTTCGCCGCCGCCAACACCACCCGGCGGGAAGCCCAGACGGCTAGCGGAGCATTGGCGGTGATCTGGGCTGCGAGGCCGAGCGCCTCGTCGAGGGCATTCCCCGGTTCGGTCAGTCGCGAGATCAGCCCCAACTCGTAGGCGCGGAGCGCCGGAATCGGTTCTCCCGTGAGGATCGCCTCCATCGCCGCCGCCTGCCCGATCGCGCGTGGCAATCGAAACAGGCCTCCCGCCCCGGCGATCAGATTTCGCTTGACCTCGGCCAGCCCGAACGACGAGCGTGTCGTGGCGACCACGAGGTCGGCGGCGAGCACGAGTTCACACCCGCCGGCGGTTGCGAGGCCATCGACGGCGGCGATCACCGGCTTCTTCCGGTCACGGTAGACGAACCCGCCGAACCCGCCGCGGCGAGTCGACAATGATCCGGCTCGTCCATCGTTGATTGCCTTGAGATCGGCGCCCGCACAAAAGACGGGGCGCTCCTGACCGACCGTATTGGCCGCAAGGACTGCCACCCAGACGTGGTCATCGGCCTCCATCCGGTCGACCGCTGCTTCGAGGGCCTCTGCGAGTTCACCGTTGACGGCGTTACGCGCCTCTGGACGGTTCAAGGTGATGATCGCGACGCGGCCGCGTGTTTCGTAATCAACGATGTGGGACATCACCCGATCGTATTCCCCGGCACGGACCGCCGAGCGAGGCTGTCAGCTGTCGTCCGCGATGGGGTCGTCGTTGGTGACGGGCGCGTCGGCGGTGACGGTCGCCGATGCGTCGTCAGTGCCTGCGGCTGTGTCGGTGGCAGGCGCGTGGGTGGGCCGCACATCGGCGATCGCTGTGTCGGTGTCGGTCGCCGGCGCGTCGCCGGTGGCTGCGTCGGTGTCGGTTGCCGGCGTGTCGTCAGCGACATCGGTTGTCGGCGTGTCGCCGGTGGCTGTGTCGGTGTCGGTTGTCCGCGTGTCGCCGGTGGCTGCGTCGGTGTCGGTTGTCGGCGTGTCGTCAGCGACATCGGTTCTCGGCGTGTCGGCTGTGTCGGTGTCGGTTGTCGGCGTGTCGGCGGTCGCTGTGTCGGTTGCCGGTGTGTCGTGAGCGACATCGGTTGCCGGTGTATGGACGGTCTCTGCCACGGTGCTGTCGTCTGCGACGGGCGGTTGGGCCGAATCAGTGGGCTCGTTGGCGACGTGCGCTTCGACGACGACTTCTGCTGGCTTGGAATCCTTTCGAGGCGCGTCCTTGCGGTCCGGTCTCGGCTTGCCGGCGGCCGGCGATTCGTCACCTTTGCCGCGACGGGCCGGAAAGTCGGGTCGCATCGGTTTGGGCATCGGAGTTTTTGGATCGACCTCGACTTCGAACAGTGCCGCGACTTGCGGCATCGCCGGGGCGAGCCGCTTGACCGTGGCCAACAACTCCTCGCTGATCACGTCGGGCTTGCGAATTGGTTTGATCAACAGGCGAACCGGCGAGAAAGCGGCTGCTTCGAGCGTCGCCGACCAGCGATCAGCGGCGTCCAGCGGCGACAGTGAGGCGTTGGTGCTGTCGGCGAGGCGGTGCGAGATCTCGGTGGGGAATGGAACCCCTGCCTTCGGTGGCTGCGAGGAAAGCCGCAGCGCACGGATCACGCGGCCGACGGCGAGGGCGGCATCGATGTCGCCGAACCACAACACGAGTTCCTGCTCCTGCTTGGTGGTCAGTGCCGATTTGAGTTCCGCAGCCAACGCTCGAGTGGATTCGTCGCGAGCGACCGACGGATCGCTTGCGGCAACGACCACACTTCGGAGATCACGCAAGTCGAGCCGATCGAGTTGTCGCTGGGCAGCTTCGGCCCGGTCGAGCCACTCGGCGACGCGCAACTTCGGCAGCATTTCCTCCGCCATCTTGACGACCGAAGCTTCTGGCATCAAGGCACGATCCTCAGCTGCGGCTTTGGCGTTTTCCTCTCGAACCCGGGTTCGCACCGCTCCCATGCCTTGCAGCGCGAGCTCGGCGATCGCGCGCTGCTCCTCGGGAAGCGACGCGAGCAGCGCAGTCCGATTCGCCTTGCCAGGCCGCAGCCTGTTGGGCTTCGGGCGCTGTGGCAGCTCTGGTGGGGGAGTGAACGATGGTCCGCGTCGACCACCGTCGCCACGACGGTCGTCGCGCGACCCGCGATCACCCTCGGGACGTGGACCGCGCGGGCGATCACCTTCGGGACGTGGGCCCCGCGGGCGATCAGCACCGTCACGTGGGCGGCGGGGCCGATCGTCGCGATCGCGCGACGCGCGTTGTTCCACGACGGCTTGGAACGGCTTGTCCGAAGGGAGCAGGGCGAGGAGTGGGCGCTCCTGCTTGTCTTTTGGCTGCATCACAGCGAGCACGGAGACACCGTCGATTCCCTGTTCGATGTCGGCTTTGAGGACATCACCGACCCGGGCTCCGCTCCCCAGAATTGATTCGCTGAGGACGCCCTTGGGCTGTTTCGCCCCGGCTGCTCGCCAGGTCCAGGTGCCGTCACCGAGTGAGCTGGTGAGTTCGATGTCGATCCGTCGAGACATAAGCACCAAACGGTAGCGCCTGTGTTGCGTTCAGCCCCCCAAAAGCTCGCGTCGATTGGATCGGTGACGGGTAGGTCGGTCCCTGGTGTCTCACGATTCAACGCCGAGTACCGTCCGTGACGTGCCCATCTACGCGCTCGGCAGCCAGGAACCGGTCATCGATGGCGATGCATTCATTCATCCCGATGCGGTGATCATCGGCTCGGTGTGGATCGGTTCGGAGAGTTCGGTGTGGCCGGGCGCGGTGCTGCGAGGTGATGAAGGTGAGATTCGGATCGGTGCCCGCACGAGCATTCAGGACAACTCGGTGCTGCACACCATGCCGGACATCCCGACGATCGTCGGAAACGAGTGCTTGATCGGACACATCGTGCATCTCGAGGCGTGCACGATCGAAGACGGCGGCATGGTCGGCAACGGCGCGATGGTGCTCCACCGATCGATTGTCCGTACGGGAGCGATCGTCGCTGCCAACTCGGTTGTCCTGTACGACGTCGACGTGCCGAGCGGGGCGATTGCGGTCGGTTCGCCGGCCGTCATCAAACTCGGCAGGGCAAAGTCGGAGATGATCTCGGAAGGCGTCGAGGCATACGTGGCGCGGACGAAACGATTCCGCCAGGAAATGCGCCGAGTCGGATGAGAGCGCTCGTACTGTCGGTTCCGGAGGACGAGGCGGAACTGGCAGCCGACAGACTGTGGACCTGCGGTGCACAGGCCGTCGAGGAGCGGACGGTGGACGAAGCTCGCGAGATCGAGTTGTGGACGACGCTCGCCACGGATGACGCGATTTCGCTGGATCGTCTCGGTTCGCTGCCCCCTGGTTGGACGGCACGGTTCGTATCGGTCGACGACGCTCCATCGCTTGCGTGGCGTGAGTTCGCCACGCCGATCTTCGTCGGCGACGAGCTCGTGATTCGTCCGGCCTGGTTGCCGGCCGTTGATCGCGTGGGGTGGCTCGAGGTCGCGATCGAACCAGCCGCCGCCTTCGGGCTCGGGGATCATCCGACCACGTCGTTGTCGGCCGCAGCCTGTCTACGGCTCGTGCGCCCCGGCGACTCCGTGCTGGATGTCGGGTGCGGGACCGGGGTCTTGGCGATCATTGCCGCGCTGTGCGGTGCCGACACCGTCGTCGCTGTGGATGTTTCCGAGGCTGCCGTCGAAGCGACGGCGGCAAATACTGCCCGCAATGGTGTGGCAGACCTGATCACCATCAGCGCCACGCCGATCGAACACGTCGACGGTGAGTACGACGTCGTGTTGGCCAACATCCTGGCTCCGGTACTGGTCGAGATGGCCGAGTCGCTGCGCCGGCTGACGCGCCCACACGGGCGGTTGGTGGTCTCCGGGATTCTCGCAGACCGTCATGATCATGTGCTCGCCGCACTCGAACCGATGACCGTCGTGTCGACCGCCGAGTCGGACGGCTGGGTCGCCGTCGAGTTGCGTCATCCCTGAGCTGCGTCGCCAATCTGCCAACCGCAACAGCCATTGATCCGTCGCGTCGATCCGTCGCGTCGAGCCGTCGGGTCGATCAGTGGCGCGACAAGAGGTCTCGGATTGCCGATGCAGTCGGTTGGGCGGGCACTGCGCCGGCAACGGTGGTTGCCAGGGCGCCGGCTGCAGTCGCCCACCTGACCGCATCGACCAGTTCGTCCCCGGCCGCAAGTCGAGCGGCGAGCGAGCCGCAGAATGCGTCGCCGGCGCCTGTCGTGTCGACTGGATCGACGTTGAACGCTTCGAGATGGACGACATCGGCATGGGTGACGAGGTCGACCCCGCCGGCGCCACGGGTGACCACCACGACGCCGCACCCCCCATCGAGCAGCGCTGTGGATCCGCCCAACAGCTCCAACTCGTGCTCGTTCGGAACCACGATGTCGCACAGAAGGAGCAGCGAAGTGGGCAGTTCGGCTGCCGGTGCAGGATTGAGGATCGTCGTCGCCCCGAGTGCGCGCGCCGCATTGAATGCATCGCCGACCGATTCGACGGGAATTTCGAGCTGGGCGAGAACGATCCGGGCGGACGGAAAGGGCGCCGGCGAACTGACCCGCGCATTGGCGCCGGGGACGACCACGATCGTGTTCTCACCGTGATCGTCGACAACGATCAGCGCCCGGCCGGTGGCTACGTTGGTCGTTCGCTCGAAAGTCCGGAGGTAGGTCGCGTCGATTTGATCGGTGGTGAGCACCCCGGCGAGCTGGACTCCTGCGTCGTCGTTGCCGATCGCCCCGACGAATGTCGTGCGGGCGCCACTGCGTGCCGCTGCGACCGCTTGATTGAGACCCTTCCCGCCGGCGTGTTCCGCGTAGTTGCTGCCGAGCACGGTCTCGCCGGGACCGGGAATCCGAAGCGTCGTGACGACCAGGTCGAGATTGGCACTGCCGACGACACAGACGTCGAAACCGAGCCGATCAGCTGGCGTTGCGGGCACGAACACCGATGGGGGCGATCAGGCGGAACCCGGCGGCGTGGCGTTCGTCCTCACTCTCGCCACCCCAGAAACCGTACTCATGTTGGTCTCGAGCGAAGTTTCGACACTGCGTGCGGACCGAACAACTTCCGCACACCTCGCGAGCGGTTGCCTCGCGGCGCTCGCGTGCCTGCGGACGTTCAGCTGCCGTGGGAAAGAACAGATGCGTCAGCCCCTTGCAGGCGGCGTCATCCATCCAGTCGTCATCGGTCGGGAACCGCATGCTGATGTCGACAGTGGCCATGGAAGGTTCCCCTACTCCCTTGCAGAAAGATGATCCTTGAGAAGTTAGAACCACTCCGCCGGTCAGTCAATTGCATGTTGCAAGTATTTTCGAAACACCGGCGGCGAACCGCTCGACGTCGGCTTCGGTCGTGTCCCAGGCGGTCATCCAGCGCACTTGATCGCGGGCGGGATCCCA
>JAYVFI010000096.1:0-57957 GCA_043773365.1 Ilumatobacteraceae bacterium | reverse complement strand
AGCTCGGCGCGGTCGTCCTGAACGATTGTGATCGTGAGGTTGGCGATCGTCCCATCGGTGGCGCCGGTCGGGAAGATGACACCACCACCCGGGATCGTGACGTCGTCGAACAAGCCGGTGTTGACCCGAGCCGTCGAGCCAGCGCCCTGCACGATGCTGACCGTGAGCGGCGACGCCAGCGACGTGACGTCGGGATCGAGCATCTTGAGGCGAACTTGGATCGCGGCGGTGCCGGCCGCCTCGTTGACGACGGTCGTCCCGGTGACGAAGTTCACCACGTACTTGGCGTACTCGTACGAGCCGATGTCGCAGTCGCCCGTCTGCGGGTTGTTGGCCGTACCGTTGCCCTCGATGCCGCGAGCGACCGAGCGTGCGTCGACCGTGCCGCAGTACGCCGCGGCGCCGTTGTCGACGGCGTTCGACGTGGGAGCGAGGGCAAACGTGCGCTGCACCGCCGGCCCACCGTTCTGTGCCAGCACCCCAAGTCCGGTCACATCGCCGATGTCGGCCAGCTCCGCCAGCCCGCAACCCGTCGCTCCGCTGATCAGGTTTCGGCTTCCACCGAAGTTCGTCGTGGAGGCGGTGGTGGCGCAGGAACCGCCGCTCACGATCGTGTTTGCCATGAAGCCGGCGCCGGCCCGGAAGATCTGGCCGCTGTTGACGAACGTGTCGCGCAGGAACTCGAACGACTGCTGATTGGAGACGGTGAACAGCACCGAACTGTTGCCCGTGGCGGTGCTGTCGTGCAGCTCGAACACGCGGCCGGCGACGCTGGAATCCACGTACATCACACCCCCCGCCGATGTGGCCGAGTTGTCCTTGAGCAGGCTGCGTTCGAGATGAGCCAGCGACAAGGCGGTGGTGCTCCCCGGATTGGAGTAGATCGCACCGCCGAACTGGCTGGCGGTGTTGGCCTCGAACAGCACGGCATAGCCGTTGAGCGTGAAGTCGCCGTCGGTACTCGCGACCGCTCCCCCTCGGGCGGCGGTGTTGCGGAGGTAGGCGCCGCCGTTGTTGGTGATGATCGGCATCGAGGCGTAGATCGCACCGCCGTTCGATGTCGCAACGTTGTCACGCAGCACCACGTTGTCGAGCGTGAGCTCTGGCCGCACGTTCACGATCGGCGGTTCGAAGTCGAGCAGGGCGCCCATCGCGATCGCCCCGCCGAAACCGTCGGGTGCAAACGAGTTGGACGAACCGTTACCGGTGCCATCGCCGTTGGCAACCGTGAGGTTCGTCAGCTTGAGGGCTCCAGCGGCGACGGTGCCGAATCCGATCGAGAACGGACGCACCACGTTCTCGCCGGAGATGACGTAGTCGGCGGGATTGGTGGTGCTGCCGGCGATCTCGATCGGGCCCCGGCCGCCGAGCGCGCCGAAGATGATGTCGAACGGCTGCACTTGGCCGCTGATCGCGTAGGTGAGCCTGAACGTCTGTCCGGCCAATGACGGGGCGAGCACGATCCGATCGAGTGCGCTGTCGACGCCGGTGGCGCAGTTGACGTCGGTGGCGTTCGAGTTGAACTCGGCGGCCCGGATCGCGGCGCGCAAGCTGCACAGGCCATCGTTGGGGAAGTTGCCGTTGGTGTCCGGCGCGATGTCGAGGGCCGTGTTGACCGTGATCGTCGTCGCTTGGGCGACGTGCGAATCGCCAACGAACACGATGACATTCGCTGCCACCAACGTCACAACGAATCCGAGACAGGAATTGCGTCGCATGATCTCTCCTCGCCAGAGTTCCCCACACTGGGCTACGGGTTCTCAAGGTAGCCGCTTGCCGTTGGCTCGTCCAGACCCCGTTTTGCGTGCAGCTCGAACGTTGGCGCCGCAAGGATCACGTCCAATTTCCGCGGCGTCGGATCGCACTCGGCGCGCCAGCGGTCGAAGACCTCGCGACCGTCGTCAGGCGCCGATGATCGTCACCGTTCCGGCGTCGCCGTCGACTCGGACCTGAACGCCATTGCTGATCCTGGTGGTGGCATCGACCGTGCCGACCACGGCAGGGAATCCCATCTCTCGACCCATGATCGCGGCATGTGAGGCGAAGCTGCCGTGGTCGGTGACGATCGCGCCGACGAGCGCCAGAAAGGCGTTGAACGACTCGCCGGTGGCGGCGGTCACCAAGACGTCGCCCTCCTCCAGGCTGAACAGATCGTCGAAGTTGCGCACGATGCGGGCCGGGCCGTCGTACGTCCCGCCGCTGCCGCCGACACCGATGATCACGTTGGCGTCGCCCAGCGGCGACTCGACATCGCCCGTCACGCCGTCGATGTAGAAGCCGAGCGCCGACATGACCCGCACCAGCGATGGCGGCAACCCGTCGAGTGCAGGCGGTGGCGGAGGAGGCGGGCCGAGCAGCCGGGGAGCGCCGGCCGCACTCGCTTGCTTCCGCGTTGCGACCCGGGCCGACAACTCGTCGGCGGTAGGTGTTGGCGAGCCATCGAGGAGGGCATCGATCTCGGCACTCGATACATCGAGCGTGTCGTACATGAAGTTGATCCGGCCCGCCTCGAACAACCGGCGCCCGAGCTCGATCAGCCCCAGCCGCAACAGGCCGACGGCTGCGGCATCACTGTAGAGACCGCGCTCGTCGCGAAGTCGGTAGACGAAGCGGGCCTCGGCGAGCAGGTCGTCGAAGGTGGCGCGGTGTTCCTCGGGGACCGCCTGGCGAAGCTCGGCGGCGACGCCGTCCGCTCGCCTCGCAGCTGCGTCGCGATCGTGATCGAGGCAGGCTCGGATCCGATCCAGCACGATGTCGGGACGTTCCCCGATCGTTGGATTGGTCAGGTCGAAGCCGGCCGCCAGACGGTAGCCCGACGACTTCATGTAGTCGTCGACAGCGGGAATTCGGTGCCGAAGTTCAGCCATACGTTGCTGGGCGGATCCGTCGCCGTCGAGCAGTGCGCGAGCGTCCGGATCTGCTTGCAGCACCTCGATCGCAGGAATCAGTTCGGGTGGCACGATGCCCGACACCGGTGAGCATCCGTCGAACACTGCGAACATGGGGACGGGGTGTTGGCCGGTCCAGCGGGCGGCGTGGAGGATGAAGTCACCCACCGGCACCATCGCCATTGAGTTGAAGTGGTGGTGCTGACACCACATCTTGCCCAAATGCTCGATGCACTCATGGAGATGCGTTCGCAGACCGTCGGAGTCGAGCGTGCCCAGGTCGACATCGGCCAATGCCTGGTGCTGTGCGATCGACGCCGGCTTGCGATCCTCATCCCAGATGCGAACCGCCTCACGCCAGATCCGCTGTTCGAATGCCGCCGACGCCAGGCCCGCACGACGGCCGATCTCGGCGCCGAGTTGATCGCGAGTTTTGGGCCCGTCCGGACCTGGGGCGTCGAAGGGCACCGGTTGCACGTACGAGAACCCGTTGACGTACTCGAGCCGCATCGTGTCGAGCAGTACCCCCCAAGGCTCGAAGGTCTCGGCGAAACCCTGCGCGAAGCCAGCCGGGTAGATCTCCTGGAGGAGCAGCGTGACCGCAGCAGGGAGGTGGGCACGGTCCTGCCTCCAAGGTCCGGGCCCTGGGGGCGTCCATTGCCCGTCGTGAACAGCGTCCGTCACTGCGTCCCCCTTTGGTCCCCGGCATCCCCCGACGCCGTGATCGACGCTACACCGCGGTCGCTCTCCGGCCCGCAGCCTCGAGCACGTCATCGGAACGTTCGGGATGCTCATCCGAACAGGCCACCGATCGGGGGTTGCTACGATCGCGTCGATGACGTAGCCCGCATGCTCCACGCGTGGACCGTACGGAAGGAGGACGATGACTGGCTACGACGTGATCGGCGACGTGCACGGCCACGCCGACAAGCTCGACGGCTTGCTGCGCCAGCTCGGTTACGTCGAACGCAATGGTGCGTGGCGACATTCGGGTCGCCAAGCGATCTTCGTCGGAGACCTCATCGATCGCGGCCCCGAGCAACGTCGAACCGTCGACACCGTCCGGTCGATGATCGACGCCGGCAGCGCTCAGACGGTGCTCGGAAACCACGAGTTCAATGCGATCGGATGGCTGACCCGGAACCCTGACAACCTCGACGAGCACCTGCGCCGCCGAACCGACAAGAACCGTCAACAGCACGCCGCCTTCCTGTCGCAAGTAGGTGAGGAGTCGGCCCTCCACAACGAGTATGTCGACTGGTTCCGGACGCTGCCGATCTGGCTCGATCTCGGTGATCTCCGAGTCGTCCACGCCTGTTGGAGCAGCGACGAGATCAACGTCGTCGGCCAGACGCTCACCGACGAACTCGTGGTCAAAGGGAGCCGCAGGGGATCACCGGAGTACCAGGCGATCGACGTGCTCCTGAAGGGCCCTGAGATCGACTTGCGAGGGCGCACCTACCGCGACAAGGACGGGACCGTGCGCAAACGGGCGAGGCTGCGATGGTGGGATGCCACCGCCACCACTCTGCGGAGCGCGGCCGAAATCCCCGGAGAGGTGAAAGCCCGCGACGACTTCCCACCGCTCCCTGACGACCCCCTGGAGGAGGCGGTTGCCTACGCCTACCGCGACACCGTCCCGGTGATCTTCGGTCACTATTGGCGCACCAAGCACAGCGTCGTCGACTCCCGAAAAACGGCATGCGTCGACTTCAGCGCAGGCCGCGGCGGCCCGCTCGTCGCCTACCGCTGGGACGGCGGCGACCTCACCGCTGAAAACTTCGTCGCCTTCCCGTGACCCGCGACGGTGAGAAGATGCCACAACGTGGTATATGCAGCCTGCCATTAACTGGTATAATGTCGCGATGTCGATGATCAGCCCGTTTCCGCACCATGGCCCGCTCGAACCTGGGCAGGTGCACGGGCGTGACGACTTGATCCAAGAGCTGGTCGAGCGGGTCAGCACCCACCGGCCGACGGTCCTCGTCGCCCCGCGTCGCTACGGTAAGACGAGCGTGCTCGGTTGCATCGAGCAGCAGCTCGACGAGACCGTCACGGTGGTGCGGGTCGATCTCTACGAACTCCGGTCATGGGCCGACTTCGCTGCACGGCTCGACGACGCGCTCGTCGCCGTACCGACGTCGCGACGCCGCGGCCTCGACCGCGTCGCGGCGGGGCTCGAGGTCAATCTCGGGCTCGTCAAAGCGACGTTGGCGCGTCCCTCCCGGCCCGAGCCCGACGTCACGGCCGAGCGACTACTCGACGTTGTCGTCGGTCATGCCCGGTCACATCCGACCGTGGTCGTGTTCGATGAGTTCTCGTCGATCACCCGCGTCGACGGGGCGGCAGGGATGTTGCGCACCAAGTTCCAGCACCACTACCAACGGATCGGTCTGCTGTTCGCCGGCTCGGAGCCGTCGACGATGCGGATGCTCTTCACTGATACCGACCAGCCGTTCTACGCCCAGGCGGATCTCGTGGAAGTCGGCCCACTGAGCTTGGAGGCATTGACGGTGATCATCGACCGCGGTTTCGGAGGGACACCTCCGGGTGGCCTCGCCGGTCGGATTCACGCCTTCACCGCCGGTCACCCGCAGCGTTCGATGCAGCTCGCCGACGCGGCATGGATCGTGGCGAACGACGAGATCGACGCTCGCTCCGTGTGGGAATCGGCGCTCGAACGATGCCGGGTCGGGACCGCCGACAGCCACGAAACACGCTTCTCGACGATGTCCCCGGCCGATCAGGCGGCGATGCGTCTCGCTGCATCGAACGGCGTGCTGTTCGGTCGCGACGCCGAGTTGCTGTCGCTCTCTCGATCATCGGCTCAGCATGCCCGACAGCGCCTGATCGAACGCGGCCAGATCGTCAGCGTCGGCCACGCCGTGAGCGTCGTCGACCCGTTGTACGCCGACTGGATCCGGCATCGCTTTCCGATCTGAACACGGCGGTGAAGCCCGAGGGGTCACCGCACGCCGACCACATCATCGATCGGCGACCGTACCCTGAGCGTATGATCGAACGCCGGAAACTGCTGGTCGGCGCCGGGCTGTTGGCCTTGGCGGCGTGCAGCAGTGTCACCAACGATTCGGTGGCCACGACCACCCCCTCGGCGACGATCGACCGAACGCCGGTCACCACCACCACGACCGCAACTGCGACCACGACCACGACCGCAACCGCGACCGCAACCGCGACCACGACCACCGCGGCTCCTGACCCGGAAGGTGCGGTGACCACCACCACGGTGCCGGTACCGGCACCACTCCCGTACGACTTCGCTGCACTGGACCCGATCGTCCAGCGCTTCGTCGATGAACGCCGCCTGAACGGGGCAGGACTTGTGATCGTGCAGCGCGACGACGGCGTGATCTACGAGCACTACTGGGGGGAGTTCGACCACGACCGGATCTCGCTGATCGCCTCGTCGAGCAAGATGATCACCGCCGGCGTGCTGCTGCGCCTGCAGGACGACGGCCTGCTCGACATCGACGCGCCCGTTGCGGATGCTGTCGATTGGGGCGCCGGTAATCCGGCGATCACGCCGGCACAGTTGATCTCGAACAGCTCGGGTTTGGTCGGCCTGCTGCCCGACCCGCGGTACGGACCGTACCGCTGTCAGTTCGATCCCGCCGGCTCCATGCAAGACTGCGCCGCGGCGATCTTCACCACACCCGACGACGACGCCGACATCGCACCACCCGACACCGAGTTCCGCTACGGCGGCGCCCAATGGCAGGTTGCCGGGGCGGTCGCCGAGGCCGTCTCCGGCAAGTCGTGGGCCGACCTGATCGACGAGATCTACGTCCGGCCGTGCGGGCTCGAGACACTCGGCTACAACAACCAATGGGACCAGCTCGATGCCTCCGGGTTCGCCTACCCGCGAGCGTTCGAGGGCGACCCGTCGACACTCCAACCGACCGACAACCCGAACATGGAGGGCGGCGCCTATGTCACCCCGGGCGACTACGCCAAGCTGCTTCTGATGCACCTTCGAGGCGGGATGTGCGACGACAACCGGGTGCTGTCCGAAGCGGCGCTCGAGCGGCTTCACGCCGACCGGATCGACGACGCCTATGGAGGTTCAGTCGGTGCCGACACGGGATACGCGATGGGATGGTGGGTCGACCGCAGGAACGGCCGGATCCGCGATCCTGGTGCCTATGGCGCCGTCCCATGGCTCGATCTGGAAGACGGCTACGGGGCCTACCTCGTGCTCGAAGCCGACTCGTTCACCGGCGCCGAACTCGCCGGCCTGCTCTACGACCCGCTCGAACTCGCCATCACCTCGCCCGGCTGAATCGCACCGATCGGGTCACGACACGCCACCACGTCCCACGCGACGCCCCGCACGTCGACCCAGGACGAGGATCGATACGCCGAGCGCGACCGACAACGCTGCCCACCGGAGCAACCGCAACGTGCCACCCGTGCGCGGCAGCGTTCCACCGGGCGCGGGCGCCAATGTCGTCACCGGAGGGCTGGCAGCCGGAACCGTGGTCGTGGTGGCGGTTCCCGGCGGGACGGTCGTGGGGATAGTGGTCGTGGTGCTCGTCGGGTCGACGGCTGCGGGGAGTGACGTGACGCGTGCCAACGCGCTGTCGGTCGCCCCGGCCTGGTCGGCGACGATGTACGAGAAGCTGTATGCCCCCGGTTGTTCGGCGAGCACGTGCACGATGCCTGCCTCGTCGAGCCAAGCCCTGCCGTTGCCGCTGGCGAACACCGCCACCAGGCGAAGCGACGATGAAGTCGCCTCGACGAGGCGGTTCGAACCGGCCGGACCTGCTGCATCGGGGTCGACGTCGTTGTCGAGCAGCGCCGAGGCAGCAAATGTCGTCTCAGTGGCTACGGGAACGACAAGGCTGTCGTCGGCCGCCAGCGGCGGGGCGTTGCCGACGACCGTGATCGTCGCTGTGGCGACGTGAGTCGGATCGCCGAGCACGAAGAACGTGAACGTCGTCACCCCTCGGAAACCGGGAGCAGGTGTCACCAACACACGCCCGTCGAGTTCGGTCGTCACGGCGAATCCATCGGGTCGCGACGTCGTGATCCTCATCTCTCCGGGCGGCGAGAGTTGGCCGATCTGGAACGGCGCCGGCGTGCCGTCGACCGTCCGAAGCGTGAGCTCGGTCGATGCGTCGGCGGGCACCACGATGCCACTCAACGTCGCCGCCCTCGGAAGTGGCGCCGAGGGAATCTCGTCGGCCCCAGCGGCGGGCTGTTGGCTCGGTGCCGTGATCGTCGTGACGTCGATGTCGACCGGCGCGTTGCCGTCATCGGGCGCCAGCGTGGGATCGACGACGAGCAACGGCAGTCCGCCACCCGTGCCACCCGATCCGGGCCGGACGGTCCAGTCGAAGGAACGATCCTGGACCGTACACGAGCCAGCGGGTCGGTCGGCCTGAACCTGACCGACGCCGCCCGATCCGAGTTGGAACAGCACCAGATCCGATGCTCCGTACGGGCATTGCGGTTCGACCGGCCGGTAGAGCGTGCCGTACAGCGTGCCATCGGGCGCCACCTTGAACTTGTTCGGCCTGATCGTGAGATAGACGTCGGGTTGCGGGGTCAGTCGCGTCAGGCTGCCGTCCAGCGGGTTCAGCGCGAACACGCCCGACGACTTCGGGCTCGAAGCCATTCCCCCACCAGGGTCGAACGTTGCCAGGTCCTCGAAACCGCGCGTGACCCGGAGCGAGTTGCCGAGCCAATCGACCGATTCGTAGAAGTCGGCCTGCCACAGGTTGCCGACGCGGGGGCCGGTCCCCGGGATGTAGGTCGGCATCGGTGAGACGAGCTTGATCGACGACCGGTCGATTGCGGCCACGACGACGGCGGAGTAGTCGAACGTGATCCGCGGCGTCGGCGCACCGTCTCCGTAGGTGACCGGACCGATCAGCGCCACGGATGTACTGTCCGGCGACCAGTGCGGGCAGGAGTCGAGCGAGAACTCGTTGCCGTTGCCGATGATGGAGAGTGTCGGTACCGCCGTGCTGGTCGGGAAGCTCGGGTGCATCGTGAGCGCCGGCTGCGGGCCGGCCGTCACGAGCGCCGTCGGGCTCGACCAGCCGGTGCCGACGCGATCGACGATCCAGAGATGGTTGACGTTCGAGAAGGCTGCGGAACCGTTCCCGACCCATGCGAGATGGTTGCCGTCCGGGCTGATCGCCGGGCACTGGTTGTCGAGGTTGCCGAGACTCTGACCGAATGTGTTGGCCGGCCAGTACGACGCGTCGGAAGCCGGCGCTGTCACGCGCTGCAGGTCGCTGCCGTCAGGCTTCGACGACCAGATCCGGTAACCGCGCTCCCAGACCGTGTCGTCGGGGCCGTCGTACTGTGGCATCAACAGATCGGAGGAGAAATAGATCCGATCGTCAGCACCCCAGTCGGGGTCGCGGTACGCGAGGTCGCATGACCGCAAGCCCAGGGTGCAGAGCGTCTCGCCGCCGGGCAGGGTCGGGTACACCGACGCAGCGGGCAGTGCCAACTCGGCCACGTCGGTTCCATCCGGGCGCATCGTGGTCACGCGTGGCCGGGAAAGCGTGGCATATGTCAGGTCGCGGATGAAGACCAGTCGTTCCTCGCCGAGCGAAACGTCCGGCTCGGCCGAGAACGCCCCTGACACCGCCTCGGCGAAGCGGAGTCCGTCGGAGACCACGACCCGGACGCGCACGGCGGTGCCGCCAACATCCTGCGGCACCGGCACCGTGATCGCCTGTCCGGTGACGCCGGCCGCCAGCGGGCGCCACGTCACGCCGTTGTCATCGGAGATGAACACGTCGGCGGTCAGTGGGTCGCCGTCCGGGTCAGTGCTGGCCCATTCGACCGTGAGCGGGTCACCACGCGGAACGTTGGCGCCGGCCGTCGGACTCGCCAGGCTGACGGTCGGCGCCGCCGAGATGGCGACCGTCTCGACCACGACGCCGTCCAGCACCAGGCTGAGCGAGACCGCCAGAGGGTCGATGGCGACGCGCGTGGAGAAGCCGTATCCGAAGGGTCCGGCGGGCGTGGCATCGGCGGCGTAGAGACCGGCGGCGGGACCCAGCCCGACTGGTTTCGAATCGACCACGTTGCCGTTGGCGTCGACCTGGTCGACCGACATCCGAGACAGGTCCAACGCGGCAGTGGCGATCGGATCGGTGGCGGTGCCGGTGCCGGCCGGGAGCCACTGACCGCTGCTCACGCCCCACGAACCGTCGGACCGCTGAGCGACCGTACCGCGCACCCAGATGCCCCCGCCGGTCGGATCGAGCGGCTGGGGCGCGTTGGCCGGCCCCCCGATGGTGCGGGCGAGTCGGTCCCAGTTGGCCCCACCGGTCCACGACTTCGCCTGCGCTCGCTCCGCCATCCAGTCGGACCCCGCCCGATCGGCACGAGTGTCGACGCGCGCCCCGAATGCGGGTACGAGGCCGACGGTGTGCCCGAGCCCGAAGATGTGCGCCAACTCGTGCGACAACGTCGCTTCCGGAGCGGTCGCTTCCAGAATCACGCCGCGCATCCCCGCAACGGCAGCGCCGACGGCGCCACCGGCAGCCGCCTGCAACCACCCGTCAGGCACCACGAGGACGACCGCGTCGCTGCCGGTATAGCGGGCCAACTCGTCGAGCGTCGCCAGACCAGCGAGCAGGCCGGGCTCGCTCTGAACGAGCGCTGGTTGCACCCCGCAGAACAGGTCGCCTTCGACCCCCTGCGCATCGACGGGCATCGCGACCGTGGCGTAGTCGACCATTCGTTCGGCAACGCCCTTGGTGGTCTGGCACGAGAGCGTCGACCCACCCAGCCCGGCTCGGCCGACCATCACCTGCAACGGCCGTGTCGTCACTGCTTCACGCTGTTGCGCCAAGGTTGTGCTGACGACGTTGTCGACGTCATCGCTGGCCGACGCGCCGATCGGGTCGGACACCTCGACGATCGCCGACAACGTCTCTCCCGGCGCTGCCGCAAAGGTCGAACCGACCGGCAGCAAGACGACGTTGCGGCCTTGCTTGAACGTGATCCGCTCCGTCGTCGGGGGCACCAGTTGGCGCTCGCCGCCGGCAACGCTGGCCGTCACCGTGGTCGTCACGTCGAGCGACTGCGGGCCGGCGATCATGGCGTCGATCGTGGCTTGAACGAGGCTTTCCCGGCCGGCGACGATCAGCGAGCCATCGGCCGGGGCCTGAACGATGTTCACCTTCCGAACGGCGGCATTCGGGCGCACGGCGATCTGTGCCGCCAGCGTTTGCATTGAAAAGGCACCGACGCCAGAAAGCTCCGTCCACATCGCCACGGCCGCGGCGCCATCGACGGCGGGCGGGCCGGCCGGGTAGAGCAACCCTTCGTCGCCCAAGGCCAACCGATCGAGGCGACGCACGCCACCTGGCAGCGGCGCGCCGCCGGTGACGTCGACGGCCGCCGACGTGACCGTTTCGTACGTGGTGGTGACGACCATCATGTCGCCGAGCGCGGTCGGCCCGCCCGTCGTTCCCGGTGACGTGGCGGGAGCGGGGACCAACAGCGTCGCCCGCAGATCGGCGAACAGCGCCGAGCCGTACACCTGTTGGCCGGCACGGTTCGGATGGAAGGCCCCGTTGATGTCGTCCTGCCCCTCGGTCGACTCGCCGAGCTGTACGACCCAGTGGTCGCCGGCGCAGTAGCCATGTTGCTTGAACTGCTGGGCGATGCCCCCCACGTACCGCCATCCTGCGAACGCCGCCGCCGATCGACCTGCCGCGTTGAGGGCGCCGATCACGCCGTCACGCGCCCAGATCGCCTCGTCGTCCTCGAGCAACACCACATTCGGGAGCCCGAAGGCGAGACGCACGGCCGGATTGACCCGTACAGCGCAACGCATCTCGGTGATGCCGAGGTCGTCCGAGGTCGGGTCGAAGTACTCGGTGAGACGGACGCGATTGGCCGGAACACCACGCGCCGCAATCGCTGAAGCAAGCCGGCTGTAGCGACCGGGCAGCGACGAGATCCGGCTTTCGAACGTGGTCCGGGTCGACGATCGATCGCACGACGGATAGACCGAGCTGAGGCAGTCCTTGACGACCTCGGAGAATTTGGCGTCGTTGGCGCCGATCGACACGAGCAATGCGTCGACGGGCCGGTTGCCGACGAGCGCCGTCATCTGTTCGAGCTGTGAGGGTCGCAGCGAACTCGGCGAGGGAACGATGCCGGAGTACGAATCGAGCAGCCCGCCGGTCGTCGGATCGTCGGCGCCCACGAGCTCGGGCACGTCGACGATCGCCGCCCCGGAACACGACAGCTGGACGAACGTGACCGAGCTGCGCGGATCGCTCGCCTCGAGTTGCTGCGCCGCCAACGCCGGCCCGGCGAGGGCGGACCGATGGCACGCCCCGTCCTGCCACGTCGCCACCGCGGCTCCGCCCGTGTGCGGGCTCCCCTCGCCCGACGCGACGGAGTCACCGATCGAGACGATCAGGTGATCGCGCGGTGAGACCGCCTGCTCGACCGACGACGAGGTCCCGGCGTCGTCCTCGACGAGCAGCCGGACCATCGCCGTCGCCCCATCATCGACGGTGATCGTCGTCTCGCACAGCGCCGGGCCGGAGTCGTGGACGGTACCGTCGACGTACCAGGTGTAGTTGGCGATCGGGCGGCCGGTGCTCGGTTGCGAACCGCACTTGAGCGCCACCGTCATCGCCTGGTTGGCGTACACACGGAGCTGATCGAGGACGTCGTTCCCCGTGCCGTTGGCCGGATCGGGCAGCTGATTGCCGTCGGTGTCGATGTACCGGTCTGGTACCGACCAGTCGAAGCGGGCCAGCGGTCTCCCTTGCGGCGGGGTGGCGATCGAAAGCTCGACCTGCGACTCGGCGAGCGGCGTCGATCCGCCACTCGACGACACCGGGATCGCCGCAGAGAAATCCGTTCCGGTGCTCGAACTGGTCGCCACCCACGTCGTTCCCTGGCGATCCGAGACGGCGACCGCGACGGTGCCGCTGGCGGCATCGATCGTGGCCGACTGGCCGGCCGGCATCACCACCACGGGGGCCCCGACCGGATTGGTCCCGGTTGCCGACATGACCCACACCGAGGGTGGGTTGGCGATCGGGTCGAGCGGGTTGTCGACGAGCAACACGTGCGAGGTTCCGTCGGCGGTGGCGACCGAAGGGAGGAGGAATGCCGGTCGCGGGACCGTCTGCACGGGGGCAACGACTTGACCGCGGGCGGTCACCACGCTCAGCAGCGAATCGGTGCTCGGTGGCGGCGATTCGGACCGAAGCGCCAACACCATCGTCTCGTCGGCGGCATCGATCGAGAGGCCCCACCCGGGGTAGGTCCGACTGGCGAACATCGTCACGCCGTTGTTGGTCGTGCCCCGCAACTCCACGCTGGTTTGACGTTGCCACGAGACCCAGGTGCGGTTGTCGTCGACGGCGACCCTGACGTCGAAGGCCTGTGTGTCGAGCCGCCTCGGCGGAGCCCAGATCATGCCGGCGTCGGCTGACGCCACGAGGTAGGGCACCTCTTCGCAGAAGCTCTTCCCCGGTTCGCACCAGAGGCCGATGAAGACGATCGCGACACGATCTCCGTCGACCGCGATCCAGGGCCGACCCGCCCCTCCGCCGTCTCCGGCGAACCGACCGCGAACCGTCCAGGTCGCGCCGCCGTCGACGCTGCGCCGGTAGACGATTACCTGGTTGACGCCGTCCTCGCGCACGATCGAGTGGAACGTCCCTGCCCCGTCGGTGACGACTCGCCCGTGCACCGACTGGGCGCCCATCCGGATGGACGGCACCGGGTCGAACGTGGCGGCTGCAGCAAGTACCGCGGGTCCTGCCGACGCGTCCACACAGACTGTTGAGGCGATCAGCAAGAAGGCGATACCGATCCCCCGCGCCCTGAGTAGCCGACCTCGTCCTGGAAACAGTGTGTCGTCCATTTGCGAACCCTCACCCCGCCGGCTTGGATCGGACATCGGGCATACCCCGAACTTCTCAGCAGGCCGAGCGTCACCATATGCGACCAGCTCGGGATGTGTCGTGTCGGGCTGCACGTCGACACGCGCAACCAGCGGTGTCACCGAGTCGCTTCAGGTCACGACGAGGTCGAGTCAGTGGAGAAGGGTCTCCCCCGACGTGCCTGGTTGCTCCGATATGTACGCAGGTCGTCGATGGCGCTTCGCCTCGAGCCGTTCCAGAGGCGGGCGCCACGGACTCAGTACCGTGACGCCCGTCGGCACGCGTTGTGCGCAATCCCTAGTCGACGGCGCGCAGCGCGTTCACGATCCCGTCGCCATAGATCGAGTTGCGCTTCGCGTTCCCGATGCACGGAGCGTCGAAGGACGGCGGGCGCCCCTCGGCGGCATAGGTGATCACGGCCGCTGGACAGGCGACATCGGTTGCCGATCGCCGCAGGATCTTCTCGACCTTGGCCGGATCCATCGTGCGTCCGCCACCAAGGCGCTCCCCCTTGCCGTACTCGCTGACGATCAAGGCGGCGACGCCGACGGCGTGTGGCGCAGCCATCGAAGTGCCCTGGATCAACTGCCAGTAGGCGCAGGAGTCGATCGTCGGGCCGGTGCACTGAGCGATCACGAACGGTGACAACGATTCGCCCGTGACCTCGTCGACGTCACCGTTGTTGATTGCGACGTTCTTTGGATACGGGCCCAGAATCAAGTTCTCGGGACGGCGATTGAGCGGCGTGCCGATGTAGTCCCGGAAGAACCCTCCTGGTGCGGCGACGTCGTTCTGCTCCAAACCGTGGTTCGAGAAATCCGACTTCTTGCCACTCGGCCCGACAGACGAGACGGCGATCACACCGTTGCCCTCCGTCGGCATGTCGAGGCAATCGTTGGCGACCTCGCGGCTCTTCTCGGTTCCCGGTGGAAAGTCCGGGCTGGTCTCGTCGAGTTTGAGAGCGGCGCCGAGATCTTGGTGCTCGTTGCCGAGCGCAGCGATCAGGGTGACGCCATGGGCCCGGGCGTAGTCGAGGGCGCGCTGTGTGGCATCGATGATCGTCGCCTGCTCGGACTGCTCCGCCGCAGAGTCGGCAGCGTTGTTGCGACAGTTGTACAGCCACGGATCGATGAAGAAGCTCATGTTGACCACGTCGATGCCGTTGTCGCCGGCGTAGGTGAGGGCATCGACCGTCGGCTGCAGGAAGAAGAATCCTGAATCCTGACCGGCCCGAAGATTGACGAGGGTGACGTTCGGCGCCACGCCAGCCATGCCGATGCCGTTGATCGGCGAGGCGATGGTGCCGGCGACATGTGTGCCGTGGCCGTCTTCGTCGACGTCGCTGGCGTCGTTGCACGAACCATCCGCTTCGTCTTCGCAGGCGCCGTCGATGAGCGGGATGTCGACGGTGAAGTTCCGGCTCAGTGCAGCGTTGAAGTTCGGGGCGATATCGGGGTGACTCCCGTCGATGCCGGTGTCGATCACACCCACGAGCACGCCGCGCCGTCCGGGCTGTTCGTCATATGACCCGTCCGGCGTCGCTCCAATCATGCGCATGTCCCACTGGAAGGATGCGAGTGGCTCAGCGCCGACCTCGTCGTCATCGTCATCGTCATCGTCATCAGTCGTTACGTCACTCGTGGCCGCGCTCGCTCGCGCCTGGACTGCCTCGGCCTGACCTTCGCGTTCGACCCCGTCCCGCCGATTGATCGCGTTGCTCGGGGCGGAGCCGATCGGCGTGTTCCGAGCCACGCCGGACACGTTGGCGGATGCGTCGACCCGCGCCGCGAATCCGGAGTTCGATGACGTCGCCGTGATCAGGCCGATCGCCCGATTCACACGGTCGACGCGCCCGTCGTTCGCCTCCACGGCAGCGATTGCGTTGTCGACTTCGCCGGCACTGGCGGCGAGCACGACGTACGTGGTCTCGCTCGACGTCGCTGTCACCGGATCACCGATGACAGCCATCGTTGCTGCGATCGTTCCGCCGGCGATGAACACTGCGACTGGTTTGGAGATGCGCATAGGGATTCCCCTTAATGAAAGTCGTATGGAAGTCGTGTCATGAAGGTCGTGAACTCCCACCCAGAGCGCCGACGCATGAACCTTAGTGCGGATGGAACAAACGTTCAACCCGAGTGTGGTCGCTGGAACGTCTGGTGCGTCGGCGCGATCGACGGCCTCGTCGACGAGCCGACTATCGAGACCTGCGTGCCCGTGACAACCTTGACGAGGTTGTCGTCGCAACCGTTGTGCACGACGGTGTCGGATTGCGTCGCCGTGGCGTCCGTCGCCTCCTGGGATCCTCGAAGGCTCTGCGCGGCCGACGTGCCTGGTGACTCCGCTGTGTACGTTGGTCCTCTATGGCGGTGCGGCATCGAGTCGTCGTGATCGGGGCAGGGTTCGGTGGACTGCGTGTCGTGGGCGGGCTGCGCAACGCTCCGGTCGATGTCACGATCGTCGATGCCCACAACTTCCACACGTTTCAACCGTTGCTCTACCAAGTTGCGACGGCTGGGCTCGACACCGATGACATCGCCTACCCGGTACGTGGCATCTTCCGCCGCCAGCACAACGTATCGGTGCGGATGGCGAGCGTGACCGGCTTCGAACTCGACGCCCGTCGAGTGCTGACCGATCGAGGCGATCCGCTCGAGTACGACACGCTCGTCATCGCCGCCGGTTCGGTCACCGACGACTTCGGAACACCGGGTGTCGCCGAGTTCGGCTTCCCGCTCAAGTCGGCGGCTGATGCGGTGGCACTTCGTAACCACCTCCTCACCCAGTTCGAAGATGCCGCACTCACCGGCGAGATCGGCGCGGGCGCGCTCGACGTCGTCGTGTGTGGTGGCGGGCCGACCGGGGTCGAGATGGCCGGTGGGCTGGTCGAGCTGTACCAGCGCGTGCTCGCCAAAGACTTCCCGGACCTCGACGTCGCAGCGGCGCGAGTCACCCTGGTCGAAGCGGCCGATCAGGTGCTCGGCAGCTTCCACGACGAACTCGGCAAACGTGCCCGCCGCACCCTCGCCAAACGCGGTGTCGACGTGATCACGTCGACACCTGTCTCGCAGGTCGAACTCGACGCCGTGCATCTCGCCGACGGGCGGGCGATCCCGACCCGCACCGTGGTGTGGGCGGCGGGAGTCCGTGCCAACCCGTTGGCGACGCTGCTCGGTGTCACACTCGGACGTGGCGGGCGGATCCTCGTCGCCCCCGACCTCACCGTGCCCGGCCATCACGAGGTCTTCGCGATCGGTGACATCGCGATCGATCCGACGTCGCCGCTGCCGCAGGTCGCCCAGCCGGCGATCCAAGGAGGGAGGCACGTCGCCCGCCAGATCGTCAGACGACTCGACGGGCAGTCGACCGAATCGTTCCACTACAGGGACAAGGGATCGATGGCGACGATCGGCCGGCACGACGCCGTCGCCGAATTCTCGAACGGCTTCCGGCTCGGCGGACCGCTCGGTTGGCTGGCCTGGCTCGGCCTGCACATCGTCTACCTGATGGGGTTCCGCAACCGAGCCAATGTGCTCGTCAACTGGACCTGGAATTACCTGACCTACGACCGCGCCTCACGACTCCTGGCGACAGACGATGATTTCGTCACGCGGTCGACGAGACGATGATCGACTCGGAGCCGTGGGAGCGCGTCGGCCCTCGCGCCCATCGACGCGGCGCGGCGCTGTCGGTTGCGATCGCGATCGCCTGGGTCGGGCTGGCGGTGTGGCGGCCAACCGTGACCTACCATCTGGCGCCGCCCCTCGTCGCCGGAGCGTGGCCGTGGACACTGCGTACGAGAGCACTCCGCGCCAGCATCGTCGACACGCGGCGGGCTGCAATCGGGGCGACCGGGATCGCACTCCTCGCGGCAGTCGTGATCCTCGGCTTCGAAGGGATGCGTGGTCCGACGCTCTGGGATCGCGGCCACGCCATGATCGAGGTCGTCCCGACCGCCGTGATCGGCGCCGTGATCGGCTACCGCCACTCGCGATGCGGCCCGCCAGGCTGACCCCGAGCGCCTGATCGTCGCCGTGATGGGCCCTATCCGACGATAGGTTCTGAGGGTCATAAAACCGAACCTTTGGAGCACGACGTGGATCGCACCGCGCTGCGCGAGGCCCTCGATGCCCTCGCCACAAACCATTCCTGGACATGGCAGTACCGCACGTCCGACATCTTCTCGGCGCTGCCCACGGCAACCGCCGATCTCCACCCGGTGCTGGCGGTCAGAGCGCTCGACGACGAGCAGATCGACGGGTTACTCGCCGACGGCGATCTGGTCGGGTCCGTGTCGAGCCAGCTGGCTGCGCTCAACGAGACGATGGAGACTGCCGTCACCGGACCTGACATCGCCTACTTCTCACCCGAATTCGGGATCAGCGAACTCGTACCGCAGTACTCCGGCGGGCTCGGAATCCTGGCCGGCGATCACCTGAAGTCTGCGAGCGACATCGGGACCTCGTTGGCCGGCATCGGCTTGTTCTACCGACACGGCTTCTTCCGTCAACTGATCGAGCACGACCACCAGTCGGAACGGATCGACAGCTATCAGGCAACCGATTTTGGCTGCGTCGACACCGGCATCGTCGTCGAAGTTCCGATCGCCGACCGGATCGTCTCCGCCAAGGTCTGGCGGTTCGACGTCGGCCGTATCCCGCTGCTGCTGCTCGACACCGACCTCCCCACCAATGCCCCTGCCGACCGATCGATCACCGACCGGCTCTACAGCGGCGACCGGCTCCACCGGCTCGAGCAGGAACTGGTGCTCGGCGTGGGCGGCGCCCGCGCCGTCGCAGCGATGGGTTGGAACCCCGGTGTGTACCACTCGAACGAAGGCCACGCCGGCTTCCTCACGCTGGAACTGCTCGACCGGGCCCGCACGTCGGGTGGGGCGACCACGCTGGCGGCGGCGATCGAGGCGATCACGCCCCGCGTCCTCTTCACCACCCACACACCGGTGCCGGCGGGGATCGACCGATTCGACAGCGCCCTGATCGCGCCGCATCTGCGGCCGTGGGCCGACGCGTGGGGCGACGACCTCGGCGACATCATCGCCCTCGGCGCCGACCCCGCCGCCCAGCCCGCCGACGGTGTCGACGCGTTCAACATGGCGGCGCTGTGCCTCCGGATCGCCGCTCGGGCGAACGGCGTGTCGCAACTCCACGGCGAAGTCAGCCGCGCCCTGTTCGCGGCGATTCCCGGTGGCCACTCGATCACCTCGGTGACCAACGGCATCCACGCCCGCACCTGGGTCAGTCCGCAGCTGCAGGACCTGTTCGACATCCATCTCGGCGAAGGGTGGGACCGTGGTGAGCCGTCGGCGTGGTCACTGGTCGACGACCTTCCGTCCTCCGCGATCGTCGACTGCCGCAACGAGACGCGTGCCGGGCTCACCGAATTGCTCGCCGAACGGGCCGACGTCGCCCTCGATCCCGAGGCGCTCGTGATCGGCTTCGCCCGCCGCTTCGCGACTTACAAGCGCGCCAACCTGTTGCTGCGCCACGCCGACGACCTGGCCACCCTTCTGGCCGACGACCAACGGCCCGTGCACTTCGTCTTTGCCGGCAAAGCCCACCCGGCCGACGTACCTGGCAAGGCACTCTTGGCCGAGGTCGTCGCCTACACCAGGACACCCGCCGCCAACGGTCGCTTCAGTTTCCTACCTGACTACGACATCGCCGTGGCACGGGCGATGTACCACGGCTGCGATGTGTGGCTCAACAACCCGGTCCGCCCACACGAGGCGTCGGGCACGAGCGGTGAGAAGGCCGCCCTGAACGGCGTGCTCAACTGTTCGATCCTGGATGGTTGGTGGGCCGAGATGTCGGACGGACGCAACGGTTGGGACATCCCGACCTCCATGGCGATCGCCGACGCCGACCGCGACGACGCGGAGTCGGCCGCGGCACTCGAACTCCTGGCCCGGATCGCCGCCGAGTTCCACGCCGACGGCCGCGGTCACCCGTCGGCGGCGTGGCTCGACCGCGTCCGCCACAACTGGCGCACACTCGGCCCGAAGGTGCCCGCCGCCCGGATGGTCGCCGACTACCAGCGACTGCTGTACACCCCGATGCTCGCCGCCCAACGCTGACCGCACGTGCGTCGACGGCACCACGAGTCTGCGCCGCATAAGGTGTGATCCCGAACGGCTAGGGGATCGCGATGACTGACGGCAACCAGCACGACGTGTGGAGTGCCGGGCGCAGCTATGACCACTACATGGGCCGCTGGAGCCGAGCCGTCGCCTCCTTGTTCGTGACCTGGCTCGACCAACCCGGTGACCTCGACTGGGTCGACGTCGGCTGCGGCACCGGGGCGTTGTCGGCCACGGTGATCGCTGATGTTGCTCCCCGCTCACTGGTCGGAATCGATCCGTCCGATGGATTCGTCCAACACGCCCGCGACGCGGTGCCCGATACACGCGCCCGATTCGCGGTCGCAACGGCCGAAGCGCTGCCTCTCGAAGACAAATCGGTCGATGTGGTCACATCAGGCTTGGCATACAACTTCGTGACTGACCGCCCGGCTGCCCTACGCGAGTTTCGACGCGTGGCCAGGCCTGGCGCCACGATCTCGTTCTATGTCTGGGACTATCCGGGCGGTGGGATCGGCTTCATCGATGCTTTCTGGACCGCAGCGGTGTCGGTCGACCCGAAGGCGCGGGCACTCGACGAGGCCAGCCGATTCCCGTTCTGTACTGCCGGCACACTCCGTTCGGAGATCAACGACGCGGGCCTTCGACACGTCGAGGTCGAACCGATCGCAGTTGCGACCCGATTCGATGACTTCGAATCGTTCTGGTATCCGTTCACGCTCGGCGCCGGCCCTGCGCCTGGCTATCTGATCAGCCTCGACGACGACGCGAGGAACGGATTGCGGCAGCGACTACGCGCGGTTGTCGGCGACGGCCCGATCGAGCTCCCGCTCGCGCCTGGGCACTCAAGGCTCACTGCGCCTGACGGGCACTCCCGAGATGGCGGGATCGAACGGCTGCTGCGTGATGTCCACGGCGCGCTGTACCACCCGCTTCCGGCCGCACAGCAGGAACGCTTCAGCGGGCGGCTGGCGCTCGGCCTCGACCCGCTCGAAGGTACCTGACCTGAAGGCCGCTACCGTGAACCGCAATGGCCAGGCTCGAAGGGCCGGCTGCCGCGGTTCGCGACGCGGTTGTCATCGACGGCGGCGCGGATGCCGAACGGGGCGGCGCGCCTGCGTCCGCGACTGACACGTTCTACGACACCGGCGATTTCAGGCTGGCCCGTTGGGACTGCTCGCTCCGTCATCGATCCGGTGACGGCTGGTACATCGTCGTGCCGGTGCCCGACAAGAACGACCCGGTCGAACGACGTGAGGTTCGCTTCGACGGCCGACAAGGCGCGATCCCATCTGGCGCACGCGCTGCGCTCGCTCCGCTCACGCGCGGCGCCGCCCTCTCGCGGATCGCCGCCGACCCGATCGATGCAACACGCTCGATCGGCCCCCCCGACATCTGCCTGCCGGTGCTCGACCGGCGACCCTCTGGTCGCGAGGTGATCCACACCGCGATTGCAGGATCGGCGCGCATGCTGATCCTCCACCTGCCGGCCGCATTGCTGGGTGACGACAGCGAAGGTGTCCACCAGGCGCGTGTTGCCACACGCCGGCTGCGCTCCGATCTGCGCACGTTCGCGACCATGCTCGATCCGGCCTGGACGTCGGTGCTGCGCGCCGAGCTGCAATGGCTTGCCGGCGCACTCGGGGCGGTACGCGATGCGGATGTGCTGCTCGGACGGATCAACGCCCTCGTCGAGACCACGACCAACACCACGACCAACGCCACGACCAACACCACGACCAACGACGCGATCGAATCAGGTTCCGGCGCGAACCTGGCTGCGGCCGAGGTCGTCGCCGTGCTCGAGGCGCAGCGGGCAGCGGTGCGCATGGATCTCGCGACGGTGATCGGGTCGCGGCGTGCGCTCGCGCTGTACGAAATGGTCGTCGCTGCCGCTCTCGACCCGCCCACCAACACCCGAGCCGTCGGATCGGCGTCGCGACGGTTGGCGCCGCTGGTGCGCCGCCAGTGGCGGCATCTCCAACGCCAGGTTTCAGAGTTGGGCGACACACCTTCCGACGCGCAGTTGCACCGCGTCCGGCTGCTCGCCAAGCGAGCCCGCTACGCCGCACAGGCAGTGTCACCTGCGTTCGGACCGGTAGCGCGTCGATTCGCCTCGGCAATGGCTGCGATCCAGGACGAGCTCGGTGAGCTGCACGACCTCGCCGTGGCGGCGGCCTGGTCGACCGAGACCGCCGTTCAATTGGAAAGGCAACACGAGACGCCCGCGGCCCGGGCCGCCTTGGCGATTGCCGATCGGTTCGTCACCCAACACGCCGAACTGCACCCGAAGTGGCGCAAGGCGTATCGCAGGGCGAGCCGTCACCGCTACCGCGATTGGATCGAATAGCGGGTTGATGGACGTCTCGAACAGCCCGCCTGCCCGAGTTCGTCAGAACAGGAGCAGCAGCTGGGCGGCAATGATCTTGGTCACCATCGCCACCGGGATCACGAGCGCATAGGTCAAGTCGAGGTTCGGGTCGCCGGAACGCTCGGTGGCGAAGGCGAGCACCGCCGGCTGGGTCTGTGCGCCGGCAATCAGACCGGCGGTCGCCGCCGGGCCGAGTTTGCGCCAGCGGCCGATCAGCAACAGCGTGATCGCCGAGAGCGACGTGATCACGATCCCGCCCACTATCGGTAGGTAGCCGTCGCCGCTCGAGAGGGCCGATCGCAGCGCCGCCCCACCGGACGTGCCGGCCATCCCGAGGAACAGCAGCGAGCCAAGTTGACGCAACGTGAAGCTGACGCCGTGGGGCGCCATCCACACCAGCGGGCCGGTTCGTTCGAGCCACCCCAGGAACAACCCGACCAGCAGCGGGCCGCCGGCCGAACCGAGTTCGATCGTGCCGACACCGGGCACCGGAATCGGCACCACCCCGACGATCAGGCCGAGCAGCAGGCCGATCGTGAACCCGCGCGGATGGAACTCCGAGACACGGCGCTCGTTGTCTCCGAGCTCCTCGGCGATCAGCGCCATCCGGTCCGGAGGCGCCACGACCCGCACCCGGTCGCCGGGTTCGAGCAGGAGGTCGTTGTTCGCCAGCAGGTCGATCTCGCCGCGCTTGACGCGGGTGATCGTGGCCCCGTGACGGGCCGTCAACCGCAAGCTCGCCAGCGGCCTCCCGACCATGTTGTGGTTCGACACCACCATCCGACGGAAATCGAGACGCGATCGGTCGTCGGTCAGCGGCGCAGGGTTCCGATCGCCCAGGCTGGCGATCACCGCGTCGGCCTGGTCGGACGGGCACGTGACGGCGACGACGTCACCTGTACGGAGCGAATCCGACGACTCGGGCACCCAGACCTCACCGTCGCGCTGCACCCGCGAGACGATCACCGCCCCGGCGAACTGCTGCTGCAATTCCTGCACCGTCTCGGCGCGACCCGAGCCGACTCGCACAGAGAGGCTCTGGAGCGTGACGTCGGCGCGCCAACCTGCCGCAGCAGGCAGCCAACGATTTCCGGCGAGCACGGCAAACAGCATCCCGATCACGCCGAACGGGTAGGCCAAGGCGTAGCCGACGACCGGCAGGCTCTGTTCGGCGGGCGACAGCAACGATTGCGCCGCCGCCAGCGCCGGCGTGTTCGTGAGGCTGCCGGCGTACAGCCCGACGGTCTCGGCGCGAGGCAACCCGAGCACGTTGCCGATCACGACCGACACGGGCCCGAGCGCTGCCAACAGCACGACGACGAGGCCGAGCAGTGGCAAACTCGACCGGAACACCCGGTGCAGTTCCGGCCCGGCGGCCAACCCGACGCAATAGGTGAACAGCGCCAACCCGACGATCCCGACGATCGAGGGGATCACGAGCCGATCGTCGATCGCCGATGCAGCGAGCCCGGCAAACAGTGCGCCGGCAGGGCCGATGCTGACCCCGCGCACTGTGATCGCGCCGAGCATCGACCCGATCGCCAACACGGTTCCCAACAGCAGCATCGGCTTGTCTGCCAGGAGATCGATCACCGACTGGATCATGGGACATCAGTATGACGAGCGTCACCGGCGATCGGTGCGCCTGCAAACGCGATCATCGCGTGAGGCGTGTACCGTCGAGTCGATGTCGGACGCATCACCACTGACGAAGCTGCGGCGCCTCGACATCGGAGTGGGCGCAGCGCATCTGATCCAGGCGATCATCCTCTTCACGCTGGCCAACTGATCACGGCGGGTTGGTACGACGATGAGCCTGCGACAATGAGCCTGCGACGACTGTTGCGGACGCATCTGGCGCCCTACCGCGCGACGCTGTGGATCGTGGTGGCGCTGCAAGCGGTCCAGACGGCGGCCACGCTGACGCTCCCGGCCCTCAACTCGAACCTGATCAACAAGGGTGTACTGCGCGGCGACAACGGGCACATCTGGCGGATCGGCGGCGTGATGATCGGGTTCAGCGTGTTGCAGATCGTGTTCGCTGCTACGGCAGTGTGGTTCGGGGCGAGGGCGGCGATGGGGTTCGGTCGTGACCTCCGGCGCGACCTCTTCCATCAGGTAACCGGCTACTCGGCACGCGAGGTCGGCCAGTTCGGGGCGCCGTCGCTGATCACTCGGATCACCAACGATGTGCAGCAGGTCCAGATGCTGGTCGTGCTCGGCGCCACGATGATGGTGGCGGCCCCGATCACGATGGTGATCGGGATCGTCCTGGCGGTCCGTGAAGATGCCGGCCTCTCGGTGATCCTGCTCGTCGCCATCCCTGGCGCGGTGTTGCTGCTCGGTCAGGTCGTGTACCGCATGGTCCCGACGTTCCAGGTGATGCAGGTCCGGATCGACCGCGTCAATGCGGTGCTGCGGGAACAGATCACCGGCATCCGCGTGGTGCGTGCCTTCGTCCGCGAGCCGCAGGAGGCGGCCCGTTTTGCTCAGGCCAACGCCGAGCTGACCGATTCTGCATTGCGTTCCGGCCGGCTGATGGCGGCGATGTTCCCGACCGTCGGATTGATCGTCAACGTCGCCAGCCTCGGTGTGCTGTGGATCGGGGCCAACCGGATCAGCGACGGCAACATGCAGGTCGGCTCGCTGGTCGCCTACCTCGGCTACCTGATCCAGATCCTGATGGCCGTGGTGATGGCGACATTCATGGTGTCGATGATCCCACGCGCCGCCGTCGCCGCCGAACGGATCGTCGAGGTGCTCGACACGCAGTCGTCGGTGCGCCCGCCGGATCGGCCGATCCGCGAGGTCGTCGAACACGGCACGCTCGAGTTCCGCGATGTCAGTTTTCGTTATGCCGGCGCGAAGCAACCGGTGCTCCACAACATCTCGTTCCGGATCGAGGCGGGGCAGACGATGGCGATCATCGGCAGCACCGGTGCCGGCAAGACCACGATCGTCAACCTGATCGCCCGGCTGTTCGACGCCACCGAAGGCACCGTGCTGGTCGACGGCGTCGACGTGCGCCAACTCGATCCGGATCTGCTGTGGGGCAAGGTCGGGTACGTGCCGCAGAAGGCCTATCTGTTCTCGGGCACCGTCGCCTCCAACCTTCGATTCGGGCGGCCCGACGCCACTGACGGCGACCTGTGGCAGGCACTCGAGATCGCACAGGCGGCGGGATTCGTGCAGGCCATGCCGGAAGGGCTCGACAACCCGATCGCACAGGGTGGTTCGAACGTGTCGGGTGGGCAGCGCCAGCGGCTTTCGATCGCACGTGCCCTGGTTGCTCACCCAGAGATCTATGTGTTCGACGATTCGTTCTCGGCACTCGATCTCGCCACCGATGCCCGCTTGCGGGCGGCGCTCGAGCCGCACACCCGCAACGCGGCGGTCGTGATCGTTGCCCAACGTGTGTCGACGATCATCGACGCCGACCAGATCCTCGTGGTCGAGGACGGTGAAGTCGTCGGTCGTGGGACACACACCGAGCTGCTCGAGTCGTGCCCCACATATGCCGAGATCGTCGCCTCCCAACTCGGTCAGGAGGCGCCGGCATGAGCGACCGTGACGTTGCCATCGACGGCCGCGATGACCAGCACGAAGGTTCTGACGATCGAGAGGTGCTCGCGACCACGGGACGAGCCGCCCGGCGCGGCAGCTTCGGGCCGGGCGGCGGGGCCGGGATGCCGACCGAGAAGAGCAAGAACTTCGGTGCGTCGGTGCGACGACTCGGCACGATTCTCGGCAGTGAGACGCCGCTGCTGGTCGGCGTGGTCGCCCTCACCGTTGCGAGCGTGACGCTCGTCGTCCTCGGGCCGCGACTGCTGGGGCAGGCCACCGATTTGATCGTGTCGGGTGTCCGCAACCGCGACGCCGGTGGTGTCGACTTCGGCGCCCTCCATCGCAAGCTGTTCGAGGTCGGCGCGATCTACCTCGCGTCGTGGTTCTTCGCTTACTCGCAGGCCTACCTGCTGGCGGGGGTGATCCAACGCTCGATGTTCGGGCTGCGTGAGTCGGTCGAACGCAAGCTCAACCGGTTGCCGCTCAGCTACATCGATCGCCAGCCACGAGGCGACCTGCTCAGCCGAGTCACCAACGACATCGACAACCTCAGCCAAAGTCTCCAACAGACGACGAGTCAGATCCTCTCGTCGCTGCTGACGTTGATCGGCGTGACGGCGATGATGTTCGTGATCTCGCCATTGCTGGCGGCGATCGCGTTGATCACCGTGCCGACCTCGGTGTGGCTGATGAAGGCGATCGGCGCCAGGGCGCGACCCCGCTACATGTCGCAGTGGCGCCACACCGGGAGCCTCAACGCTCAGGCCGAGGAGGTGTTCACCGGGCACGCCATCGTCAAGAGCTTCGGGCGTCAACGTGACGCCGAAGCGCGCTTCAGCGACGACAACGAGCAGCTGTTCGAAGCCAGTTTCGCGGCCCAGTTCACCTCGAGTTTGATCCAGCCGATGATGGTCTTCATGGGCAACATCCAGTACGTGTTGATCGCCGTCGTCGGTGGGCTGCGAATCGCCAGCGGCGCGATCTCGGTCGGCGACATGCAGGCCCTGATCCAATACGCCCGGCAGTTCTCGCAACCGCTCACCCACCTCGCCTCGATGACCGCCACGTTCCAGTCCGGCATCGCTTCGCTCGAACGGGTGCTGGAGCTGATCGACGCCGAGGAGGAGTCGACCGAACCGGGCGACACCGCTCACCCGGCGCCGGTGCGTGGGCGCGTCGTGTTCGACGACGTCCGCTTCTCGTACAGCCCTGACGTGGCGTTGATCGAGGGGCTCAACGTCGTTGCCGAACCCGGCCAGACAATCGCCATCGTCGGCCCGACCGGCGCCGGCAAGACCACGCTCGTCAACTTGTTGATGCGGTTCTACGAGCTCGACTCGGGCACAATCAGCCTCGACGGGCGCAACATCGCCGACCTGCCGCGCCGCGAGCTGCGCTCGCAGATCGGCATGGTGCTGCAGGACACCTGGCTGTTCGGTGGCACGATCGGCGAGAACCTCGCCTACGGCAACCCCGACGCCACCGACGAACAGATTCGTGATGCTGCCCGCGTCACCTACGTCGACCGGTTCGTGCATTCGCTGCCCGACGGTTACGACACCGTGATCAACGACGAGGGTGACAACATCAGTGCCGGGGAGAAACAGCTCGTCACGATCGCCCGGGCGTTCCTGGCCGACCCGTCGATCCTGATCCTCGACGAGGCCACCAGCTCGGTCGACACGCGCACCGAAGTGCTCATCCAGGATGCGATGAATGCGCTTCGTTCCGATCGCACCAGCTTCGTGATCGCCCACCGTTTGTCGACGATCCGCGGGGCTGACGTGATCCTCGTGATGGATGGTGGCCGGATCGTCGAACAGGGCAACCACGACGAGTTGGTCGCCCGCGACGGCCCGTACTCGCGCCTGTACCGCGCTCAGTTCGCCGGTCAAGCCACCTGACCATCGCAAGGCGTTTGGTTGTCAGGGGGTGCGGCCGATGGTTTGGATTTCGTAGATCTGGTAGGGCAGTGCGGTGGTGGTGGTGATTGCCGGTTGGGTGCCGGTGCGGCCGTCGGAGAGGGTCCACGTCACGGTCCATGTCGAGGTGATCGTGATCTGTTCGGTGTCGAGGTCGTCGTGGCTTCGGTAGGTGTAGCCGCACCGGCCTTGTTCGATCTGGTTGCTGGCTGATGTCGGGATCGGTGTCCCGTTCGTGGTGCACACGATCGGCGGGTCGCCGTTGCCGGGGTCGAAACTGGTGGTCGTCAAGGTGGCGGTCGATTCGGCCCAGATCGGTCCGAGTTCGGCGCGGATCGTGAATGGACCGGCTGGTTCGACGGCCAGCCAGAGCCCGAGGTTGATCGGTGCCTTGTCGGGTGGGCTGATGTCGGGGTCCGGGAAGCTGATCTGGCCGGTGGCGGTGGCGATCGTGCCGGGCAGGAGAATGTCCGGGCTGGGTGGTTGCACGGTGACCCATCGGGACTCGCCGGTGTTGACGCCGTTGGGTGTTGTGGCGTTGGAGCAGTCGGCGACCTGTCGTGTTTCGAATTGGTTGTTGGCCGAGTTGTAGCGGTGCAGCACGTCGTCCTGGGAGTAGAAGGTGACGGTGATCTCGAAGGTCCAGCCGGTCGCGATCGTGATCACTTGGCCGATCACCTCCAGGACCGTGTTCCACTGCTCGGCCGTGGCGTCGTCAGCGGGATCACCGCGCCACGAACAAGGAATCGGCGCCGGCTCCCCGCCCTCGCCCGGCGACCCCTCCACCGTCCCCCCGGGCGATGTCACCGTCACCACAAACGTAGGAGGAGGCGCCGTCTGGTCGACTGGACCATCGGCGCGAAGCTTGCCACCGGGTGGTGCACCCACAATTGCGACGAAAAGAAGAAACGCGGTTCCAACGATTATGCCAAGTCGGGACATGTGGTCGCTCCTTCATACTTGGCTACTGATTCGCCCCGGCTCTTCAGCCACGCTCCGTTCGAGAGAATGAAAGTGTCATGTTCAAGGTAGGAGTTCACGGTGTCGTCGATCACCCTGTTGCTGCCATCAGGGTTCCCGTTTCGTTCGATCCAGATATTCGATCCGAGTCGGCAGTAGTCGACGGTTGCGGTTGACTTCGCTAGGTCCACGATGACTGACTCGGGATACGGCACCGCTGTGGCAGGCAGATCAGGATTTGTGATCTCGATCTGGTTTGTCAGTCGAAGATCGGCGATGAGTTGAACGGCCGCCTCCAGCGCATCGCCGGTTCTTAGGGCGGCCACGGCGGCGAGTTTGTCGTCGTTGGTTGGGTCGAGGCGTGCCTCGTTCAGGACCCGCCAGCTTTCGATGGCGGCGGCGATCACGGCTTGTTTGGCTGCTGCTTCGGTGATCGTGGTGGTCGGGACTGCGACCGTGGTGCCGGTCGTGGCGACGACCGATTCTGTCGTGGTCACGGTTGTTGTCGCCGTGGTCGAGGTCGTCGGGTCGGGGATCGTGACCGGTGCCAGGGTGGTGGTGGGGGCGGCGTCATCGCCGGTGCAAGCCGACAGGGCGAGCGCCGGCATCACGACAACCCATCTCGCAACAACCGAGATCGTGACGCGTCGCACTATCGCGGCCCGCCGGATTTCAGTCGTACGACGCTCATCCTCACGGCTCCATTCTCTCGCCCGAAGTAGGGGCAGCGAAAGCGCGAGAAGGGAAAATCCGGATCAAGTTGCACAAGTCCGAGAGGGCGCCACCGCGTGACGCGCCACCATTGCTGGCGACGCGTCACATCGGCGCCGTGCCGGACTTACGTCAGTTGGAACGTGGCCATATTCGGTCTCGGGTTCCGCTCATGATGAATCTCCGCCAAAAGGCGCTTCGACGACTCAGGGCTGGGAACCCGTCGTCGTATGTGGTCGCGCGTCAACGTACTCACTTGTCGAATCGTTGACAAGAGGTGGGGTAATCATTCACGCGAAGCTGTCTTGTAACCGTTATCAGTCAAGAATTCAGACCGTTTTCGGACCTAAATCTCAAGGATTCATCAAGCTTGGTCACGATCAGTTGAAGCAACTCACCCTGCGGACTGTGTCACAGCCCCGATTCACACTGTGAGCATGTGCTCCAACGCACCGATACACTCGCCAGGTCATATTGACCCTGCTCCGACATCGCGTCGGGGCCGCTGGGCGCCAACCGGCGCCCACAGTCCGAAGGGAGAACACCACGCATGATGCGTGCCTATGAGTTAATGGTCATCATCGACGGCGACGTCGAAGATGCGAAGGCCCAGTCCTGGATCAAGACGATCGTGGACGAGATCGGCAAAGCCGACGGGACGGTTCACGGAAAGCCTGATTGGTGGGGCAAGCGCCCGTTCGCTTACCAGATCAACAAGAAGAGTTCCGGCTACTACCTCGTGTTGGAGTGCCTCGCCGTCGGTGGCGCGCTCGACGAGCTTGAGCGTCAGCTCCGTCTTGCGGACGAAGTCGTCCGCCACAAGCTCCTCCGGTTGCCAGATGCCGAGGCGGCTCGCCGCGGCATGACCGGCGCCGCTGCCTGATCCGGCAGACCCACGAAGGGAACCCACCATGTCATCCAACTCCATCACCTTGATAGGCAACCTCACGCGTGACCCCGAACTCCGGTACACCACCGGCGGGCGTGGCGTCGCAAGCTTCGGGATCGCCGTCAACCGGCGGTACCAGCAGAACAACGAATGGGTCGAGCAGGTCTCGTTCTTCAACGTCGTCTGCTGGGGCGAGCTCGGCGAAAACGCCGCGGCGACCCTGACCAAAGGCTCGCGAGCGATCGTCACCGGTCGCCTGGAACAGCGCAGCTACGAAACGAACGGCGAGAAGAAGTCGATCGTCGAAGTCATCGCCGACGAAGTCGGTCCGAGCCTCCGTTGGGCGCAGGCCCAAATCGAACGCACCGAGCGAACGGGCGGCGGCGAGGGCGGGTTCTCCGGCAACAGCGGAGGCGGCAGCAGTGGTGGCGGTGGAGGCGGCGGCAACGCCGGTTCCCGTCAGCCGGACCCCGTCTACGGCGACGAAGAGCCGTTCTGACCCAGCCGCGGTCGACCGCAACGGTCGACACGCATGATCTCGATACCGATTTTGATTCGTCCAGGAAGGACCCACCCGAATGTCCAAGAAAGCGAAAGCCCCGACCCGCGCACCTCGCGGGAAGGATGCCAACCCTCGCAAGTTCAAGAAGAAGACCAGCCCGCTGCTGATCGACAAGGTCGAGTACGTCGACTACAAGAACGTCGATCTGCTCAATCGGTTCCTCAGCGACCGCGCCAAGATCCGCGGCATGCGAGTGTCGGGCAACGACCGTCAGCAGCAGCTCGAGATCGCCAACGCGATCAAGATCGCTCGCGAGCTGGCATTGCTGCCGTACGCCAAGCGCGTGTCGTCAGCAGGCCGTTCGCGGCCGTCGCGTGACGGTGACCGCGAGCGCCGTGGCCCGCGTGAGGATCGCGACGCAACCCCTCAGGTCGAGGGCGCAGCGGTCGAGATCGACGAGGCGGTGGGCGCCGATGAGGCGATCACCGAAGCGAGCGAGGGCTGATCATGCAGGTCATTCTCCGCAGCACCGTTGCCGGGCTCGGCAAACGCGGTGACGTCGTCGACGTCGCCGACGGCCACGCCCGGAACTACCTCTTCCCGAAGAGCTTGGCGATGAAGGCGACGCCCGGTGCGATCGAGCAGGCCGGCAAGATGCGGCGAGCACGTGACCTTCGTGACGCCAGCGATCGTGACGCCGCCCGCACGATTGCATCCACGCTGGTCCCCAAGACGATCACGATCGCCGCTAAGGCCGGGTCCGAAGGCAAGTTGTTCGGATCCGTCACTGCCGCCGACATCGTCGCCGCCGTCGAGGCCCAGACCGGGATCTCGATCGATCGTCGCAAGGTTCACTTGGACGAGCAGATCAAGACGTTGGGTGCGCATCAGGCAACTGCCTCGCTGCATCACGACATCTCGTTCCCGATCAGCATCGAAGTCGTCGCCATCAGCTGACACCAGCCCGGCGACCGCCACAATCGGAACGGCCCCGTGCGAACGCGCGGGGCCGTTGCGCGTCTGGGGACTGTGACAGCCCCCATCCATGATGTCCACATGGGCGCGCGCCGTATCCACAGGGCAATCCACACGGTTGTTCCCCTAGCGCCCCACAGGGCAAACCCGCGAGAGTGGACTCCCCATGCCCGGTGATGAGTATTTCCCGACCGACCACACACCCCAACGCAATGACCGTCCCAAAGGTGGTGGGTCGCGCGGACGCGTGCCACCGCACAACATCGACGCCGAAGAGTCGGTGCTCGGGGCGCTGCTGCTCTCTCGCGATGCGATCGGCGTCGTCAGCGAAATGGCCCTGCAACCGCAGGATTTCTATCGGCCCGCCCACCGCCACATCTTCGACGCGATCCGTTCCCTGTACTCCAGCGGCGCTCCGGCCGACACCGTCACCGTTGCCGACGAACTGCGCCGGGCCGGGCTGCTCGTCGAAGTCGGCGGCTCGGAAACGCTGCACGAGCTGCAAAACGCCACACCGGCGATCTCGAGCGCGGGCCATTACGCCAAGATCGTCCAGGAGACGGCGCTGCTGCGGCAGTTGATCTTCGCTGCCGGCGACATTGCCGAAATCGGTTACAGCGAACCCGACGACGTGATCAAGGCGCTCGACGAGGCGGAAACGAAGATCTTCAACGTCGCCGAGCAGCGCGTCACAGATTCGACCCGCACCCTCGAAGAACTGCTCCCTGGCGTGATGGATCGCCTCCAGGAGTCATACGACCGAGGCGACACGATCACCGGGATCGCCACCGGCTACACCGATCTCGACGAACTCCTCTCCGGTCTGCAACCGAGCGCCCTGTACATCGTCGGTGCCAGGCCGGCGATGGGAAAGACCGCGTTCGGGCTGGGGATGGCGTCGCATGTCGCCCAACACAGCACCAAGCCGGTACTCGTCTTCTCGCTCGAAATGGGGCACACCGAACTGACCCAACGAATCCTGTCGAGCGAGGCGCGTGTCGATTCCACCAAGATTCGGACCGGCAAACTGGCGGAATCCGACTGGGCCAAGATCGGCAAGGCGATTGGTCGGTTGGAAGTGCCGTTGTTCCTCGACGACAACCCGCGGGTGACCGTGATGGAGATTCGGGCCAAGGCGCGCCGGATCAAGGCCCGCTTCGGTGGCATCGGTCTGATCGTGATCGACTACCTGCAACTGATGGGTGGCGATACACGCGCCGAGAACCGTCAGCTCGAAGTGTCCGAAATCAGCCGAAGCCTCAAGATCCTGGCGCGTGAACTCGAAGTCCCGATCGTCGCCCTCAGTCAACTCAGCCGAACCCTCGAAGCGCGTGGCGACAAGCGCCCGATGTTGTCGGATCTCCGTGAGTCCGGCAGCCTCGAACAAGACGCCGACGTCGTGATGTTCCTCTATCGCGACGAGGTCTACCACCCCGACTCGCCCGACAAAGGTTCGGCCGAAGTGATCGTGGCGAAGCATCGTTCCGGGCCGATCGGCACGAAGCGTCTGGTGTTCCTCGGCCAGTACACACGGTTCGACAACGCCGCCCGCGGGGTTTGAGCGCTACGTGACGCTCGGTGTTCGATGCGGTGACTCCGCCACTCCGCGTGTCCGATCTGTCAAGATTCTTGCATGGCAAGTCGGTTCGGCGGTGCGGCGATGGTGGTTGTCTCCGCCGGAGTCGTTGCCTGCGGACTGTTGATGATCGGTTCGGTCGGCCCCGACCCGGCGGGCGCAGCGTCGCTCGGCGAACGCCTGGCGACACCCGACGCACCGCCCGACACATCGCCGACCACCTCGCCGACCACCTCGCCGACCACCACGACGCCGACTACCACGACGACCACCACGACGCCGACTACCACGACGACCACGACCCGCGCGGTTCCACGTCCGTCGCCGGTGCCGCTCAGTGTCACCTCACCGTCGCAGGGGCCGGATGGAGTGGTCGTCGTCGGCGCAGGCAATTCGATCTCGATCGAAGGGACCTGTTGGGTTGTCGACGGGCAACCGCTCGGCCCCGTCGAGTTGTGGGTGATCAACGGATCGACGCACGTGATCAAGACCGGGCTGCGAGCGGCCCACTGGACCTTCGACTGGACGGCCCCGATGCAAGGTGGCGTGGTCGCGATCCAAGCGTGGTTTGGTGATCCCGCCACGAACACCGGTGGTTACCCGCTCGATCGTCAACTGGCGATCAGCATCGTCGAAGTCGCCCCCCCACCGACGACGCCGACCGCACCAACCGTGACCACGGTCGGGTCGCACGCCCCTGCCGGATCGATCCCAGCAACCGGCTGACACAAGCACCTCCACTCGGCTCGTCCCGCGCCACGAAGGGTTCTCAAAGATCGCCCAGCGGCGGTCAGGTCATCGAGGCGAGGATCACGTCGATGTCGTCGGTGGTGGTGAGCGGGTTGACGAAGCAGAGCCGACACACGGTCTCGCCCTCGTAAATGGTGGGCACGACGAATGCGACCTGCTCGGCGAGCATCCGGTCGCTCCACGCTTGGTATTCCGCCGGCTCCCAGCCGCGACGACGGAACAGCACGACCGACAACTCCGGCTCCATCACCAACTCGAGGTGATCGGCGCGGTCGATCCGCCGAGCGGCCTCGGCGGCGAGGTCGATGCCGACCGTGACGGCCCGGTCGTAGGCGGCCGCGCCGTGGGCGCTCAGGGAGAACCACAGCGGCAGGCCTCGCACCCGCCTCGTCATGTGGACGGCGAAATCAGAAGGGTTCCAGTCGGCCGTGGCGTCGAGCGTCTCGAGGTACTCCGCCTTCTGTGTCAGCGCCGCCCGTGCGAAACCTGGGTGGCGGTAGATGATCGCGGCGCAGTCGAACGGGGCGAACAGCCACTTGTGCGGGTCGACCACGAACGAGTCGGAGCGCTCGATGCCGTGCAAGAGTGGCCGCCCCTTGGTCGATGCCAGCGCGGCGCCGCCGTAGGCCGCATCGACGTGCATCCAGGCGCCGGTCTCGGCGCAGACGTCAGCGACGCCCTCCAAGTCGTCGACGATGCCGGTGTTGGTGGCACCGCCCGACGCCACCACCGCGAACACGTCGACATCGGCAGAGGCGATCGCGGATCGCAGGTTGTCGCCGGTGAGCCGGCCGCGTTCGTCGCCGGGGACGACGACGATTGGCACATCGGTGACCATCGCCGCCAGTCGCACCGACGAGTGGGCGCTGCCTGCCGCTGCGATCGCAGCCGGCCGGCCACCGGGGTGGCGCTGCCGCCACGTCTGACGTGCCGTGGTGATCGCTGCCAGGTTGCCGAGCGTGCCGCCGCTCACGAACGCCCCGCCGGCGCCTTCGGGCAGGCCGGCCAGCCCGGCCAGCCACTGCAGCGTTTCGTTCTCGGCGTGGATCGCGCCTGCTCCCTCCACCCACCAGTCGCCGTAGATCGACGAGGCCGACACGACGAGGTCGAACAGCGTCGCTGCCTCGGTCGGGGCGGTCGGGACGAAGGCGAGGTAGCGAGGGTGGTCGCTGGAGATGCACGCCGGCGCCAGGACGCGCTGGAAGAGATCGAACGAAGCGTCGTAGCCGAGACCTTCGTCGGTGATCGAACCCGACGCTTCGGCCTTGAGTTCGGTCGGCGAACGCGGGCCGTCGAGGGGTGGCGGCGCCATCTTGATGCGATCGAGCACGTACGAAAAGACGCGTTCGGCGAACACCGCGACGTTGGAGTCGAACGTGTGCAGGGTGGCACCGGGATCCATCGAGCCAGGGTAGACGACCGAAGGCCGACGACTTCAGGAACGTCATCAGGCTCGCAGCCGTGATCGATGAATGATTCTGGTCGTCGTTGTCGTCGCCGATCCGTTCCGCTCGGTGGGCAGAATGAACGGATGGGTACCGATCTGGCTGTTGACGCGCGCGGGTTGGTCAAACGTTTCGATGACAACCTGGCATTGGATGGCGTCGACCTGCAGGTCCCTCGCGGGGCTACTCCGGCGGAATGCGCCGTCGACTCGACATCGCCATGAGTCTGATTGCGTGTCCGTCCGTGCTGTTCCTCGACGAGCCGACGACAGGCCTCGACCCTCGCAGTCGGCTGGCGATGTGGGATCTGATCGGCTTCCGCTTCAAGGGATCGCTGTTCGAAGCGGGATTGGCGACGTTGCTGCTGCTGTTGTTCAGCTACGCCCTCAGTTGGGCGCAGGCGCTGATGGGCCTGTCCGTCGGCTCGGTCGAAGCTGCCAACTCGGCGGGCTTCATCTGGATGTTCCCGTTGACGTTCGTGTCGTCGGCCCGTGCGCTCTACAACGGCAACCCGGTCGGCAACGACGCGCTCTGGTCGGTGGTGTGGTCGGTCGGCATCATCGCCGTGTTCGCCACGCTGGCGATTCGCAAGTTCAACAGCTCTACGGTGGCCTGATGAGGTTCGACGTGCCGCCGCCCTCCGACCCGTCGTACGACATCGAGTTCTTCTGGGATCCCGTGTGCCCGTTTGCCTGGATCACGTCACGCTGGGTCGTGAAAGTCGCCGAACAGACCGGCTACCGCGTCGACTGGCGGTTCATCTCCCTGCGTCTGCTCAACCAAAACAAGGATTACGCCGCCGACTTCCCACCGGAGTACGAGCGCGGTCACCGCGCCGGATTGCGAATGCTGCGAGTTGCCGCGGCGGTGCGTCACGAACTCGGGCGTGAGCCGCTCGGCCCCCTCGTTTCGGCATTCGGCGAGAGCTACTGGGACAAACCCAAGGGCTCCGGCATGCGCGATCGGTTGAGTACCACCGACCATGCCGTCGAAGTGTTGAACTTGGCCGGCCTGCCGACGCGTTTCGCCGACTCGCTCGACGATGCGTCGTGGGACGTGATGCTGCTCGCCGAAACCGAACTCGCCCTGTCGCGAACCGGCCGCGACGTCGGCACGCCGATCATCTCGTTCCAACCCCCCGACGGCCCGTCGTTCTTCGGGCCGGTGATCTCATGGGTGCCGTCCGACGAGCAAGCCGTCCCGCTCTGGGACGCCTTCATCACACTTGCCACTTTTCCGGGCTTCGCCGAGATCAAGCGAAGCTTGCGCGAACGCCCCCGGCTCAACCTCCTCGGCACCAGCGAGGTCGCACCCGATGCGGCCGTCGAGCACGAAGACTCGGAGGGCGGTCGCCGGCGAGGGCATCTTCGCAGCGATCGCCTGACAGACTGATCGCATGTTCCTCGGCGACGATCTCCTGGCGTGGCTGTTGCTGGCACTCGGCGGGGCTCTGTTCGTCGGCAACGTGCTGGCGATCGTGAAACCGCCGTCGCAACAGCGTGACGAGTCGCACCTGCAACGCGCCCCGCTCGGGCGCAGCCTGGTGTACGGCGGGATCGGCCTGATCGCCGCAATCTGGGCGCTGGCAACGCTGATCGCAGGCTGACGTGGCCGGTAAGACGCTTCAGCTCCAATTCGTCTCGTCGGCCAGCCGAATCGGTCAACTCCCGGAATCGAATGCGGAGGTTGCCTTCGTCGGGCGATCCAACGTCGGCAAGTCGTCGCTGATCAACGCCCTTGCCAACCAGAAGCAACTCGCCCGCGTCTCCAACACACCCGGGCGGACGCAGCTGATCAACATGTTCTCGTTGGCGACCGGCGGCACGCTCGTCGACCTTCCCGGGTACGGCTATGCCAAAGTGCCGAGCAGGATCCGCCGCGAGTGGCCGGAGATGATCGAGGGTTACCTGCTCGAACGCGAGTCGCTGGTGATGGTCTTCATCCTCGTCGACGGCGAGATCGGCCCGACCCCACTCGACACTCAGATGCTTGCGTGGTTGCGCGAGAACGAGGTACCCCACACCGTCGTGGCGACCAAGATGGACAAGGTCAAGTCGTCCAAACGGGCCACCCGCCGACAGGATCTGGCGGCCGGTTGTCAACTCGAAAAGGGTGACATCGTGTGGGTCAGCGCCGCCAAGGGTGACGGAATCGACGATCTGCGTAGTCTCGTCGTCGCCCATCTGGCATGATCCACGCCTGTGATCAACCATTTCGACGCTGCCTGGGCTGAACTCACCGCCGACGGGGCCGGTTTCGCGATGACCGAGATCGAAGTGCGCGGCACGCCGACGCGGATTTTCGCCTCGGCGCCCCCCACGATGCGCTCGATCTGGGAGTTGGCGCAGTTGCACGGCGACAAGCCATATGTCGTCTTCGAGGACGAGACCCACACCTACGCCGAGATCGCAGCCCAAGTTCGCTCGCTCGCCCATGTCCTGCGCGAAACACACGGCGTCGGCTCCGGGGACCGTGTTGCTGTCTCGATGCGCAACTATCCCGAGTGGGTCGTCTCGTATTGGGCGACCGCTGCGATCGGCGCTGCGCTGGTCGGGATGAATGCCTGGTGGACCAGCCAGGAGATGGCCTACGGGCTGGCGGACTCGCGTCCCAAGGTACTGATCGCCGACGACGAACGAGTCGAACGGGTGCTTCCCGTGCTTGCTCAACTCCGGGCCGATCAACCACTCCATGTCGTCGCCGTACGAAGCGACCGAGACCTACCGACCGATGCCTCACGATGGGTCGACGTTGTCGATCCGAGCACCGCCCCAGCGGGCCTCCCCGAGGCGACGATCGACCCCGACGACGACGTGACGATCTTCTACACGTCCGGCACGACCGGTTTTCCCAAAGGAGCCCAGCTGACCCATCGCGGCTCGATCCACAACCTCTTGAACATTGCCTTCATGACGATGGCGAATGCGTCGGCGGAAGCCAAAGCGATCGCCGCCGGCGATCTCGAACGGCCGAGCCAGCCGCCGTCCGACCCGGGTCAATCGGTGTTCATGGCTCCGACGCCGCTGTTCCACGTCACCGCCAACAACTGCATCCTGCACCCCTGCACGCTGGTCGGCGGCAAGATCGTGTTCATGCACAAGTGGGATGCTGGACGCGCCTTGGAGCTGATCGAGCGCGAACGCGTCACCAATTTCTCGGGCGTCCCGACGATGAGTCGCGAGATGCTGACGCACCCCGACTGGGCAACCCGCGACACGTCTTCGCTGAAAGGCATGGGTGGAGGAGGGGCACCAATTCAACCCGACCTCGTCGACAAGATCGACAAGTCGCTGGCCGGCGGTGCTCCCACGACCGGCTACGGGTTGACCGAAACGCACGGGATCGTGACCGCCAGCTCGAGCAAGCTGTACACATTGAAGCCGGCCTCGTGCGGGAGGGTCGTGCCGACGCTCGACGCAAAACTGATCGACGAGCTCGGCAACGATCTCGAACCTGGCCCGCAGGTGTTGGGAGAACTGTGCGTGCGCGGTTCGATCATCATCAAGGGATACCTCAACCGGCCGGACGCGACCGCCGAAGCGATTCAAGACGGGTGGTTCCGCACCGGCGATATCGCTCGCATCGACGAAGACGGCTTCGTGTTCATCGTCGATCGCGCCAAGGACATGGTCCTCCGGGGCGGCGAGAACGTCTACTGCTCCGAAGTAGAGGCGGCGATCTACGAGCACCCCGATGTTGCTGAGGCGGCCGTGTTCGGGATACCGGATGATCGACTTGGCGAGGACGTCGCCGCGGCGGTCGTGCTCCGACCGGGTGCGACGATGACGACTGACGGTCTCCGGGCGTTCCTGGCGGAACGGATCGCCAAGTACAAGGCGCCGAGCAAGGTGTGGTTCCGCGAGGAGCAGTTGCCGCGCAACGCGAGCGGCAAGTTCCTCAAACGAGAACTGCGCAAGGAACTGACGGGCCAGTGATTGCTGGCCGGGAACTGCGCTAGGCCGGCAACACCGGCGAGCGGGTCGAGGCCCGCAGCGATCGCAAACTGAGGCGCCACTTGAGTCGACCCCATTGCGTTCGATCGAGGCGGATCGCCTCGTCGATCACGTGCGCCGTGTACGTCGCGTCGTTGATCAACCGGGGCGCCTCGTCGGTGGAGCCGAACGTCATCGCCGTCGACATCGATGCCAGGCGACGAATCTCGTGTGGCACCGTCGGTGCCAGAATTCCAGAGACTGCGGCGATCGTGTCGTTGGTCCACGACTGCTCGATCGCCAAACCGGCGTCGACGAGTGAATCCGTGGCATTGGCCCACGCACCGCGAATCCGATCGGCCGGATTCTTGAGCCGCAGCCGGCGGCGGCGGCGGCGCCACTTGAGGTAAACGATCGTTCCCACGGCCGCCAGCACAGGGACCAGGCTGATCCCCGAAATCATGCCAACCCGCACGGCCCACGCTCGCACCGACTGCCACCCGGTCACATCGGTGCCGCGGTCGGTGTTCACCACCGGAGGTTTGTCACCCGTCTCGGTCGGGGGAACGATCGGTGGTTGGGCGGCTGCGGGACTTTGTGCCTCCGGCGGCGGTGGCGGTTCGGTGACATCCGTGGTTTCGGTCGAAGGCGTCGGATCGAATGCCACCCACCCCGCGTGATCGGAGTGCACTTCAGGCCACACGGCTGCCTCCGCCGAGTTCAAGATCAATGGCGACTTCACGGAGCCGGGAGGCACCACGAACCCGGTTGCGATCCGTGCGTCGTACCCGAGTGAACGTACGAGCAACACGAAACCGGTCACGAACTGCTCCTCCGAGCCGCGTCTCGTCTCGGTGAGGAAGCGCTCGACCAACGCCAACTGTTGTCCGTTGCCGGGCGCCCGAGAATCGAGTTGCCATTCGTCGTGCATCGTGGTTTCGATTCGTCGAAGCTGCTCGAAGATCGTGCCCTCGCCGCCCAGGTTGGTCGCCAGATCCGTGAACGTTCCCGCCATTTCGTCGACCTGACGTCTGACGATGTCGGAGGTCGACGCGATCGACTGCGTCGGGGCGATACTCGCACTGGCATCGATCGAGGTACCAGGACTTGGGCGCTCCGTGAGACGTACCACGGTCCGGTCCCGATCGGTTTCGACGGCCGCCTCGATCGTCAGCGGTGGGCCAGGGAACGGCACCACATCGAGGTCGTCGGTCAGTACATCGATCGTGTATCGAATCGGTGGGACCACATCGGGCCCCGACGGTGCGGCGATGCCAAGCTGGCGACCGATCGGTCGCAGCGTCACGGTCGGCACCCACCGTTGTCCGTCGTACGTGTCGAGCGCAGCGAGGCGCCACCGGATCGGGAGCGATTGGACGATCAGTTCGGAACGATCCGTGAGTCGGAACAGCTCGACCGGTGGTTGTGCGGCACGCATCGCTGCGGTCGCCTCGAGGGGATCGATCAACGTCGCAGAAATCGACGCATCCTCGGTTCTGCGCGGATCGGATCGCTCGGCCCATGCGATCAAACCCGAGCCGCCGATCACGATCGCTACGATCGCCACCGCCGACATCGCCAACGTTCGATCCCCGAACACCGATCGGCAGCGGAGCTTGAGCGACTCGCCTGGGCGGGACAACCCGAACAGGACGGCCAGTAGACCCAGTATTGCGAGCTGCCAGTTCGGCGGTCGAGTCGGTGCCGCCAACGCGATGCACGCTGTCAGGCCGGCGATGATCCCGCCGAGTGGCGCGAGATGGGTGCCTTCACGACTGACGGTCGCCATCGCCCACGCCATCGCCAAGGCGATCAGCACCGCGACCGTGGCGATCAGCGTCGGCGTCACCGGGCTCGGCCACTCCGTACTCAGGAGTTGCTTCGGTCCATCGAGGATTGCAGTTCCCGCGTCGCTGACCTTCCCGTCGGCGATCAGGACGGCGGCGATCACGGCACCTGGGACCGAGGCGAACGCCGCCAGCGCCCGTGTCTTGAACGACCGATCCGCCGCCAACACGGCGAACGTGAAGGTCACGGCCGGTACGACCAACAACGAGGGCTGGGTGGCGCCGAAGATCCGACTGGCGATCAACGCCAACATCAGCCCCATCGCGGCGAGGAGCACCAGCCGGAGTCGGATCAGTGCCACGGTCGCCACCGCTGAACGAATTCGAGGGCGTCTGCGGCAGCGAACGCAACTCCTGCGGTCGCCGTGGCGCCTTCGCCGATGCGGACGACCGACAGTCGCTCGGCGTGAAGGAGTGTGCTGGACGGTCCACTCGGACCGGTGACGAGCACGATCGTGGTGTAATCGAAGCCATGCCGGAACAACTCGGGCAACGGTGTCAGCGCCTCCCCTTCGACCTGTTCGACGGGGGTCAACATGTCGAGCACCTGCGTGTCTCGATCCATCGGTTGGACGAGCCCGGGATGGTAGCGAGAGTTGGTTCGGACAGTGACGTGGATGCCGCTCCGGATTGCGTGCACGGCGACGGAAGCGGCAACGTCGACCATCTCCTCGAAGTCGGCCTCGGTCGAGACGGAACGGGCAGTGTCGAGCACCACGGTGAACTCGGGGCGACGCAGTTCGACGTGCTCGCGAATCATCAAGTTGCCCATCCGCGCCGTCGTCGGCCAATGGATCAATCGCGGGTCGTCGCCCGGCACGTAGTCGCGCAGCGAGACGAAGCCGCTCAGCGGATCAGATGCCGTACGTCGCATCAACGATTCGTTCTCGACGGTGTGCATCGCGCCGTGCGGACCCTGGAGTACGTGAATCCGGGGATGCACGATCACGGTGCTGATCATCTCGCCGGACCGTCTGCCGATCGCGAGTCCGAGCGGGTCGACTCGTTCGACCGACCACGGTCCGACTTGAAACACGCCGCGCCGCCGGGTGGGTATCGACCCTTGTGCTTCGGTCCGTTCGTCGCGGCCCAAGGCCGGATACGGCACGCGCACCTCGACGTCGTCGCAGCGATCGACGATCACGGCCCCTGAGGCACGCTGCCGACTGGGGTTCGTGATGCGGTACACGAGCTGGATCGGATCACCGCGAGCGACACGAGGTGCCGCAATCGCTCGCCCGATTCGAGATCGCTGCCGGCTGCGGGCGCTCGACAGGGCGGCGAGGATCGCGGCGGCAATTGCGGCGGCGAAGACGACGAGTTCCTCGTAATGCCACCACCACCCGCACGCCGCCAAGATCACCGCAGCAATCGCAGCCCCCAGTCCCGATCGGGTGAGCACGTTTACCCTTCCCGCGAGCGCGGCACCGCAACCTCGTCCAGCAACTGCGTCATGATGATCTCGGATTGCGCTCCGCGCAACTCGGCCTCCGGGGTCAGTGCGATCCGATGCCCGCAGACCGCGAGGGCAACATCTTGCACATCGTCGGGTGTCACGAAGTCTCGTTCGGCAGTCGCTGCCCAGGCTCGCGCCGACCGCAGCAGCGCGATCGAACCGCGAGTCGAGACGCCGAGTCGAAGGTCGGGGTGGGCCCGAGTGGCGGCGGCGATCCGTACGATGTAGTCGTTGACCCCCGTTGCGACCGTCACCTGATCGACCGCTTCGATGACACGTTCCAGTTGTTCGGCGTCGGTGACCTGCCGGACCGGGTGTTCGCCGTTGTGGCGATGGTGCTCGTCGAGCAGCTTGACTTCGGTGTTGTGGTCGGTGTACCCCAACGTGAGACGCATCGTGAACCGGTCGAGTTGGACATCCGGGAGCGGGAATGTGCCGTGGAAGTCCTTCGGGTTCTGGGTTGCGATCACGAAGAACGGGCGAGGAACCTTCCGGCTCGTGCCGTCGGCGGTGACCTGGCGTTCCTCCATCACCTCGAGCAACGCCGACTGCGTTTTCGGGCTCCCGCGGTTGATCTCGTCGCCGACCAGCACGTTCGTGAACACCGGGCCCTCACGGAAGTCGAACGTTCCGTCACCTTGGTTGTACACCATCACGCCGGTGACATCGCTCGGCAGCAGGTCGGGCGTGAACTGGACGCGTTTCCAGGTACCGTCGATCGACCCCGCGATCGCCTTCGCCAATGTGGTCTTCCCGGTCCCTGGCACGTCGTCCAGGAGCAGGTGGCCCTCGGTCAGCAGGCAGCACACTGCCATCCGAATTTGGAGGTGCTTGCCGCGCACGGCCCCGTCCAGATTCCGAATAAGTGCATCCACCACCGAAGCAACATCGCCGATCACGGTACGAATCTACAAGAACCGCCTGCGAGATCGGGTCAGTCCCACCGGTTGGCGAGGTGATGGAGGGCGTCGGCGAGCACGTCGGCGAGCAGGCGGTCCCGAATCGGCCCGTGATCGATCGGCTCCGGAGACGGAATCTCCGGGGCGACCGCTCCGCCGGGAGCCTGGAGCAGCAACGCCAACTGATCAGTGATCGGGTCGCGGCGGGGATGGAGCTCGATCACATCGGCGCTGCGCCGTTGATCTGCGCTTGCGGCGATCCGAGTCGATCGCCGCTCGTCGCCGTGGTCATCGCCGTGGTCATCGTCGGTGTCGTCGGTGTCGTCGGTGTCGTCGTGATCGGCGAATGACCGCGGTGCGAACGAACTCGTGCTGCGCCGCCAACGATCGACCAACTCGGGTTCGACGGCGATTTCGTCCGACAACGCAAACAATGCCGCCACGGCGTGCTTGCATGCCTGCGATCCGGAGCCGGCATCGTCGGGACACGTGCAGCGCACCCACACGTCTCGCTTCGCCGGCACGCCGGTGCCGGCGTTGGCTTCGATCGTGACCACGTACGGCGTGGGCCGGCTGCCCTGAATCTCGGCGGTGACCGAACCATGTCCGATCACGATGTCGGTCACCGCGTTGTCGGTCCAGTACCGCTTGCCGCGTGCCAGGCGACCCTGATCGCTGAGTTCGGCAGCCAACACCTTGATCATCGTGGCCGGTAGCCGGCCGGGCGTGTTGGCGCCGAACGGTTTGCGGGGGCGGCTCATGTCAACCCCCCGTCGAGTACGACCAACTGTGCCAAGTCATCGGTGCTGAGTTCGGACAACCACGCCTCGCCGGTCCCGATCACCGCGTCTGCGATCTTGCGCTTTTCGTCGATCACCTGCCCGATCCGCTCCTCGACGGTCCCTTGGCAGACGAGCTTGTGGACGTTGACGGTGCGCAGCTGGCCGAGCCGCCACGCCCGGTCGGTTGCCTGGTCCTCGACCGCTGGGTTCCACCAGCGGTCGTAGTGGATCACTTGGCTGGCGGCCGTCAGGTTGAGCCCGGTGCCGCCGGCCTTCAACGAGACCAGCAACAGCGGTGAGCCCGCCCCGGCCTGGAATTCGGCGACCATCCGGTCACGACCGTTCTTCGACACGCCGCCGTGCAGGAACGGGGCGTCGGTGTGGAATCGCTCCTTGACGTGGCGCTGCAACAGGTCGCCCATCTCGCGGAACTGTGTGAACACCAGCGCCCGCTCGTCGACGTCGAGCAGCTCCTCCACCAACTCGTCGAATCGGTTCAGCTTGCCGGATCGCCCGGCCAGCCGCGACCCATCCTTCAATGCGTGAGCAGGGTGATTGCAGATCTGCTTGAGTCGGGTCAGGGCCGCCAACACGGTGCCTCTGCGCTGCATGCCTTCCATGTCCTTGGCGTCGACCAGGAGCTGATCGACGACGTGTTGATACAGAACCGCCTGCTCCTTGGTGAGCTGGGCGAAGGCGATCTGTTCGATCTTGTCGGGCAATTCGGGCAGCAGGCGTCGGTCGGCCTTGGTGCGCCGCAACACGAACGGTTGCGTGAGCTGACGCAACCGCCCGGCCGCTTCAGCGTCGTTGTTGCGTTCGATCGCCGTCGCAAAACGCTCACGGAACCGCTGCTGGCTGCCGAGCAGGCCCGGGTTGACGGCGTCGAGGATCGCCCACAACTCCGACAACCGATTCTCGACGGGCGTGCCCGTGAGCGCCAGCTTCTGCGCCGCCGACAGCCGGCGCACCGCCCTTGCGGCCTTGGTGGCGGCGTTCTTGATCATCTGCGCTTCATCGACGACGACCGTGGTCCATTCGACCGCGGAAAGTGCTTCGATGTCGCGTGGCAGCAAGCCGTAGGTCGTGATCACGAGATCGGCGTCGGCCAATCCGAACAGTGCCGGATCGGTGACCTGCCGAGTCGAACCGTGGTGAACGATGACCGACATCCCAGGTGTGAACCGGTTGGCTTCGGCCTCCCAGTTGTGCACGACGCTGAGCGGGCAGATCACAAGATGCGGACCTGGCCGCTCGACGAGGTGGGCCAGTGTTGTAGCCGTCTTGCCGAGGCCCATGTCATCGGCGAGGCAGCCACCGAGCCCGAGGTTCGACAGGAACTGCATCCAGGCCAGGCCGCGACGCTGATAGTGCCTGAGCTCGCCGACGAACACGTCGGCTTCGTGGACCTCCTCGAGCTGCTCATCGGGCAGCCCGCCGAGCAGCGAGTGGATCCATCCCTCCGAGGCGCCATCGCCGCCGTCGGCGAACTGGCCGTGCACCATCTCGACGGGTACCTCGCCGTCGAGTTGCTCGCCGGATGCGAGCCGAAGCAGCTCGACCGCCCCGACGGACGACCGCCGCCTGATGTGCTCGTCGAGGAGTTGCCTGGCGCGGCGCAGACTGGCTGGGTCGATCTTGACCCACCGGTGCCCAGCTCGCAGCAAGGTCGACCCTGCCGCTTCGACCCGAGCCAACTCTGCCTCGGAGATCGGGGTGTTGTCGATGATCGCTTCCCAGGCGACGATCGCGTCTTTCCCGAATCGCGCCTTGCGGTCGTCCTTCGGCGACTCCGACGCCGTGCCGCGCATCGAGACCTTGGCCTTCACGAGGTGCTCTGGACCGATCAGTTCGATCCCGAGCCGGGCCAGCTCGCCGGGCGCCAACTCGATGAAGTCGTCAGCCTCGTCGAGATCGAGTTCGACACCTGCCGGCTCGTGTTGTGTACCCAAGACCGCCAAGACGGCGACATGGGTGGAGACGGTCGCCGTGAGCGCGTTGACCTCATCGATCAGCGTGTGCAGGTTCGACTCGCCGCCGGCCAGGTCGATCGCGCTCGGCGATCCGTTCCAGACGTCGTCGGCACTGCACCACCGCCCGGGGTCGGCGTCATCGACCAACTCCAAATCGACGAGCCACGGGTCGAGCGCATCGTCAGGCAGTGTCAGCCGCACGCGGCCCCGAACGACCGGATTGCCGTTCACGCGCTGTTGGTGTCGGTCGAGTGATCGCGTCAGCTCGCCGAGCGCGTCGCCGAACTGGTCGGTGCCAGTGCGGATCACCGGGTCGGGCTTGGCGAGCGCCGCGAACACGGCCCGCATCGCCTGAACCTCGACCGATCGCTGCCGACCGAGTTCCGGCTTCCACCCGCTCTGGTGCAGGAATGACCGCGCCACCCCATCGACGAGTGTGGTGACGATGTCGAGCGTCGAGGCGTGGGATCCGTTGCGGCACACTGCCGGTGCGATCGAGGCGGCATGGGCGAGCGCGTCTCGGTGGGTGGCATCGAGCACGGGGCGCCAACGAGCAACCGTGAACGGACCCTCGTTGCTCACCTCCGGCGTCACGCGCTGCGCGCTGACGAGCCTGATCGCAAACTGGGTCAAGGTCGCGAACCACGCCAGCGAGGGCGACAGCTCGTCACCGGTCGGCGTTTCCGAGAGCCAGACCGCAGCACCGAAGGGATCGAGCCGCACCGTCGGCACCGGCTTGCGCCCGCCCTCCGGCAATTCCAGTGTCAGACGCGACAGCTCGCCATACGAGATCGGTGAGTCGTGCCATCCGACATCACGATCGGCGCTCCACCTGCTGCGGCCGAAGCCCCCGTACAGCCACGCCGCGGACGCCGCAGAATCCCCGTTCCACCCCCATACGTGCAGCGCTCCCGACCGCCATGTCCCCTGCGCCACAAACGGGGATCGTTCACGAGACATAACAGGTGGAGGGTACCGAAGGGGTGTCGCAGTCCGACCGTCTCGACGCCCAATCGGCGCTCGTAGTCAGCTTGCGAGGACGATCGTCCAGTAGGGCACACCATCTGGCGTTGCGGTGGCGCCGACACCGATCAGATTGAAGTTCCCGAGCAGATTGGCGCGATGCCCTGCACTCGCCATCCAGTCGGCGAGTACCGCCTCGGCGGTCTGTTGCCCGGCGGCGATGTTCTCGGCCCACGTCTTCCAAACGAAACCTTCACGCGTCAGTCGATCTCCAGCATCTGAGCCGTCGGCGCCGGCGTGCTGCATCTTGCGTCGGGCGGCCATCTCGTCGGAGTGTGCCTTCGCCGCCGCATCGACCCTGTCGTTCCACGTCAGGCGGGCAAGTCCGCGACGCGCCCGCTCGACATTGATCAGATCCACCATCAGCAACGCCACCCGAAGGTCTGCACGGGGAACTGCGGCGACGGCCAACCGATCCGCTCCGCTGCGAGCGACGGCGGGTCGTGTGAACGATGGCGCGGACGCCGTCGCCACCGTGGCGCTGAGGGCGATCGCCACAACGATCGTTCTCACGAGACGGCGGTGATGCCGTACGTTCACGGCCGGGCCCCCGGGCGCGGCGATGCCAATACGAGTTGAGTCAACATGTTGTCCCCAGGCTACGAGCTCGAACGCTGTGATGCCGGTCAGGTTGCGCGGCGGGCTCGCACCAGTCGAGACTGGCAGCGTGAGTGATTACACGCCGCCATTACGTGACATTCGGTTCGTGCTCGATCAGGTCGCCGACCTCGGGGCGATCCTGGCCACGGAGCGATACGGCCACGTCGACGATGAGACGGTGTACGAGGTCCTGGCGGAGATCGGCCGGCTCATGGCGGATGTGGTTGCCCCGACCAATGTCGACGGTGATCGGATCGGTGCCCGCTGGAATTCGGACGGAACGGTGACCACGCCCCCCAGTTTCGGGCCGGCATATCGGCAATGGGTCGCTTCAGGGTTTGGTGCGGTTCCGTTCGACCCGAGGTACGGCGGTGGAGACTTTCCGTGGGTGACGGCGATTGCGATTCAGGAAATGCTCACTACCGCTAACATGGCGCTGTCGCTGTGTCCCCTGCTGACACAGGGCGCAATCGATGCGATTCAGGCTCACGGGTCCGACGCACAGCGGTCGATGTACCTGCCGAAGATGTTGACCGGTGAATGGTCCGGTTCCATGAATCTCACCGAGCCGCAGGCCGGTTCGGATGTCGGAGCGGTGTGCGCCAAGGCGGAACCGGTCGGCGATGGATCATGGCTGGTGACCGGCCAGAAGATCTTCATCACGTTCGGCGAGCACGACTTGACGGAGAACATCATTCATCTGGTGTTGGCGCGGACCCCCGGCTCGCCGGCTGGGACCAAGGGCATCTCGATGTTCCTGGTGCCGAAGTTCCTGGTTGGTGCCGACGGTTCGCTCGGCGCACGGAACGACGCGGTGTGCTTGTCGATCGAGCACAAGTTGGGGATCCACGGTTCTCCGACCTGCGTGATGTCGTACGGCGAACGGACCGGAGCGATCGGCTGGCTCGTCGGCGGCGAGAACGAAGGCATGCGCAACATGTTCACGATGATGAACAACGCTCGCCTCTCGGTCGGCCTCCAGGGGGTGTGCCTCAGTGAGCGGGCCTACCAGCAGGCCCTCCAGTACGCCCAGGATCGGGCGCAGGGGCGCGCCGTGGGGGCATCGCCAGGCACGTCGAGTCCGATCATCGATCACCCTGATGTGCGCCGCATGCTGATGACCCAGCGGGCGTGGATCGATGCGATGCGGTGCCTCGTGTACACCAACGCCGCGGCGCGTGATCGTGCGGAGGCGGCGATCGACCCCGACGATGGCCGGGCGTGGCGCGAATTGGCGGACTTGCTGATTCCTCTGGCGAAAGGGCTGTGCACCGACGTCGGCAACGAGATGACATCGCTCGCGCTGCAAATTCACGGCGGGATGGGCTACGTCGAGGAGACGGGTGCCGCCCAGCACTATCGGGACGCCCGCATCTCCGCGATCTACGAGGGAACCAATGGAATCCAGGCTGCTGATCTGGTCGGCCGGAAGTTGTCGATGCGGGGCGGCTCGGTGATCACCGATCTGCTCGATGATTTCGACGCACGAGTCGAACAATTGACCAGGGCCCGCTTGGCTGGATTCGCCTCGCAACTGGCGTTGGCGCTCGAGGCGTGCCGAACGGCGACGACCCACCTCACGTCGCTCGCCACCTCCGTTTCCGATGCGGATCAGCGTTCGCTGTTGGGGGCATCCGGACCGTACTTGCGCCTGTTGGGAACCACCGTGTGCGCCGGGCTGTTGGCCAAGGCTGCGTTGGCGGCCGTCGAACATGACGATGATTTTCACCGAGCGAAGGTGGTCTCGGCCCGCTTCTTCGGTGAGCAGATCCTGCCGGTTGCGGTCGGACAGCTGCCGGCCGTGCTGTCGCCGGGCGACGACCTGTTTGCGCTCGACGCCGGCCAACTTGCCTGATCCGACACGGCGATCCGACGGTGATTATGGCACATCCGGCACAGTCGGCCGGCCTGAACCATCGGAACCTGACTGGTGTGAAGGAATATAAGTTGAGTAGAATTGTATCAAGTTTGGCGGGGACGTAGGCTGTCGCGATGGCGCTCGACCCGAAGAAATGGACCGTGAAGACGCAGGAGGCGTTCGCCGCCGCGATCGACCAGGCCAAGGCCAATTCGAATCCTGAGTTGACTCCTGACCACCTGCTCGTCGCCCTGATGTCGCAGGAGGGTACGGTCGTCGCCTCGGTCCTCGCCAAACTCGGGCAGTCGCCGGGGATGGTGCGCGATCGCGCCCAGTCGGCCGTCGACAAACTGCCGCAGGCACATGGCGGCAGCGATCCGCGGTTGAATCGGGAACTCAACAACGTCACCGATCGAGCCGAGCAGTTCCGCAAAGACCTGCGCGATGACTACCTCTCGGTCGAACATCTCCTGCTGGCGATGAACGACCGACTCGGGGTCGGTAGCGAAGAGCTGCTCCAGGTGTTGCGTGACGTGCGCGGCAGCCATCGCGTCACCGATCAGAATCCCGAAGAGAAGTTCGCCGCCCTCGAGAAGTATGGGCAGGACCTCACCCGCCGGGCGGCCGAGGGCAAGATCGACCCGGTGATCGGTCGCGACGACGAGATCCGTCGCGTGATCCAGGTGCTCAGCCGACGCACCAAGAACAATCCCGTGCTGATCGGCGAGCCAGGTGTCGGCAAGACGGCAATCGTCGAAGGGCTCGCCCGCCGAATTTCCGACGGTGACGTCCCCGAGGGCTTGAAGGGCAAGCGCCTGATCGCGCTCGACATCGCATCCATGCTGGCCGGCGCCAAGTATCGCGGTGAGTTCGAAGAGCGGCTCAAGGCCGTGTTGAAGGAGATCACCGATGCCGCCGGTGAGGTGATCACCTTTGTCGATGAACTGCACACGATCGTCGGCGCCGGGGGTGCGGAAGGCGCGATGGATGCCGGCAACATGATCAAGCCGATGCTTGCTCGCGGCGAGCTGCGGATGATCGGGGCAACCACGCTCGACGAGTATCGCAAGTACGTCGAGAAGGACCCGGCCCTCGAGCGCCGCTTCCAGCAGGTCTACGTCGGCGAGCCGTCCGTGGAGGACACGATCGGGATTCTGCGCGGCCTGAAAGAACGCTACGAAGTGCACCACGGCGTGCGGATCCAGGATTCGGCGCTCGTCAGCGCGGCGGTGCTGTCGAATCGGTACCTCACCAACCGCTTCCTGCCCGACAAGGCAATCGACCTGATGGACGAGGCCGCCTCGAAACTCCGAATCGAGATCGACTCGATGCCAACCGCGATCGATGTCGTGCAACGCCGAATTCTGCAGCTCGAGATCGAACAGGTGGCGCTCGACAAGGAACGCGACGCGGCGTCACTGGAACGGCTCGATGCGCTTCACGAGGAACTGGCCGAACTCAATGCCGAAGCACATGTGATGAAGCAGCACTGGGAGGCGGAGAAGCAGGCGATCGACGCGATCCGCAATCTCAAGGAGGAGATGGAACACCTTCGGACGCAACTCGAGCGCGAGACCGATCTCAACGTCGCCGCCGAGATCCGATACGGCCGGATCCCGGAGCTCGAGCGGCGGGTCGAGGAAGCCACGGGGCATCTGGACGAGTTGCAGCGCGAGACTCGAATGCTCAAGGAAGAAGTCGACGCCGAGGACATCGCCGAAGTCGTCGCGAAGTGGACCGGCGTCCCGATGACTCGATTGATGGAAAGCGAAATGAGCAAGCTGTTGCAGCTCGAATCGATGTTGCATCACCGCGTGATCGGTCAGGACGACGCCGTGATTGCGGTCGCCAACGCAATCCGACGCAGTCGCGCCGGTCTGTCCGATCCGAATCGACCGATCGGTTCATTCATGTTCCTCGGCCCGACCGGTGTCGGCAAGACGGAGCTGGCTCGTGCGCTCGCCGAATTTCTTTTCGATGACGAACGGGCGATGGTCCGAATCGACATGGGGGAGTACATGGAGAAGCACTCCGTCAGTCGTTTGATCGGGGCGCCCCCCGGCTACGTCGGATACGACGAGGGCGGTCAACTCACCGAGGCCGTGCGACGTCGGCCGTATTCCGTCGTGTTGCTCGATGAGATCGAAAAGGCGCATCCGGACGTGTTCAACGTGTTGCTGCAGGTGCTCGACGACGGTCGACTGACCGATGGGCAGGGCCGCACGGTCGATTTCACGAACTGCGTGTTGATCATGACCTCGAACTTGCCTGGCGATCCTGCGGCGTTCTTCCGACCGGAGTTCATCAATCGTGTCGACGACATCATTCGGTTCCGATCGTTGACGCAAGCCGATCTGCGTCACATCGTGGCGATCCAACTCGAACACCTCCGACGACGACTCGCCGACCGCCGCATCGAGATCGAGGTGACGGAGGCGGCGATGGATCTGTTGGCGTCGACCGGGTTCGATCCCGCCTTCGGGGCACGCCCGTTGAAGCGGCTGATCCAGCGCCAGATCGGCGACCGGGCGGCGGTCTTGATCCTCGAAGGCGTCGTCCACGAGGGCGGGGTGATCACTGTTGACGCATCTGACCAGCAGTTCCAGATTACGGCCTCTGATTTTGCAGGAATTTGACCGAGCCTGTGCGGTCGGCTCACGCAAAGGTAGACATACTTGCGATGTTTCCTTCCGTTCGCCGTCTCCAGGGGTTCCCGCCCCTGGAGACGGCGTTTGGCGTTTTCAGGAGGCGACGTCGGCGACGACCTGATCGCCGCGCACGAACTGATCGCCGCGCACGAGCTGATCGCCGCGCACGAGCTGAAAGCGAAGCCTGAGCGGGAAGTTCCCGACCACTTCGAGCGATCCGCCGTCGACCTGGGCCAGTCGTCTTGCCAACGCCAACCCGCGGCCGTGCCTGGCGGCGGGATCGACGGGACCGTCGAAGATCGATTTCAGGCGCTGCGGTGAAACTCCCGGGCCTTGATCGATCACGACCACCGACGGTCCGTCGACGATCAACGTCACCGTGCCGGCGCCATGGCGTAGTGCGTTGTCGATCAAGATATCGATGACCTGACCGGCTAGCCCTTTCGTTCCGAGTACCGGTGGTGAGGGATTCGACGTGATCATCGACACGATCCGTTTGACCGCTGCATAACGCGGTTGCCATTCCTTGACGTGGTCCATGACGATCGTGGGCAGGTCGAACACCGTTCGCTCCTGGTCGGTCCGGTTCCTGGTCACCGCCAGCAACTCGTCGATCGTGGCATTCAGCTGATGCGTCTGCGTGAGCGCTGCGTCTGCTTCGGCGGCGACAGCCGCCGAGGGGTTCATGCTCAAGATCTCGAGTCGCATCGCAATACCCGTGATGCCGGTCCTGAGCTGATGCGTTGCGTCGGCGGTGAAATGGCGTTCGTTGGACAACATCGATGTGACCCGTTGCGAACTGCTGTCGATCGCCATGGCGATGTGGTCGATTTCTGGGATCCGCGTCTTCGGCACCGGCTGCAAACTGAAATCACCGTCGCCGAGCCGCCCTGCCCGGGCGGCGAGACGTTCGAGCGGTCGTGCCAACTGATAGGCCTGCACGGCAGCCAACGCAGCTGCCGCCAGTAATCCGCCGGCCGCAAGCGCCAACAGGACTGCCAACTGGTCACGGAACTCGTTGTCGAGCGGGCTGGTGTCCGTGAACACCGTGAAACGAGAGCCGTCATCGAGCACACGGTCCGCGGAGCTGGTCGACTTCGGCGTGGCCGGGCCGATGCGGTGCTCGTCACCATCGGGATCGGTCAGTACAAGCCCATCGCGAGTTCCGAGTTCGGCGCCAACCAAACTCACATCGATCGTGCGGCCTTCATCAAGCGCTCGATCGAACTCTTTGGCAATTTCGGTCGCCTTCTCGTCGAGCTGGGCATCGATCTGACGCTCGGCAGCTTGGTAGACGATCACGCCGACGGGAACCGCCAACGCGGCGAGCACGACCAGCACGATGGCGATGGTGGAGAGGACGAGGCGACGCCGCACAGTCGCTTCCGGTCAGCCTTCGAACCGGAACCCCACGCCTCTGACCGTCACGATCAGTGTCGGCGGATCAGAATCGTCACCGATCTTCCTTCGTAGCGTAGAGATGTGGGTGTCGAGCGTTCGGGTTGATCCCCAGTAGTTCTCGTCCCACACCGACGACATGATCTGTTCGCGAGTGAACGTCGCGTCGGGCTTGCTCATCAGCAACGCCAGCAGGTCGAACTCTTTCGATGTCAATTCCAGTTCTTCTCCGTCGAGATATGCACGGCGCGACTCGGTGTTGACTCGCAGTGGCCCGCCAGAGAGCTCGCGTGGGATCTGATTGGCTGATTCAGCAATTCTCAGGCGGGCCCGAATTCGAGCAACGAGTTCGGCCAGACGGAACGGCTTCGGCACGTAGTCGTCGGCACCGGCGCCGAGTCCGACGATCACGTCCATCTCGTCCGCGCGCGCCGTCAACATGATGATCGGAATCCCCGGACGGTCCTCGCGGACTTTACGGCACACGTCGAGCCCATCGATGTCGGGGAGGGTGAGGTCGAGCAGCATCAGGTCCGGCTTGCCGGACGTCGCCGCCGCGATTCCGGCGTTGCCGGTGGCGGCGTGGAGGACGTCGAAGCCTTCGGTGGCGAGCACGCGGAGCAACGGCTCACTGATTCGTTCATCGTCTTCAACCAGCAAGATCGTGGTCACGGGAACAATCGTACGTCACGGAGAGGGGTCGCGCGCGCACGCGGCGTTCGATTCCTTCAGAATCGTCGTCGGATCGCCGCCGCGTGGGCAGCAAAACCTTCGTGGTCGGCCAGGCACACAATCGTCGGGGCCATCCGTCGCAAGGCGTTCTCGTCGGATCGGGCGACCGCGGTGCGCTTCAAGAACGTCGCAGCGGTGATCCCAGAACTCACGTGGGCGAAACCGCTCGTCGGGAGCGAGGCCGGGCAACCGATCACGAAGTTGGCGGCGCTGAACGGCGTGTGCTGCCCGATCAGGATCTCACCGGCGTTGACAACTCGGCCAACCACCGCATCGACGGCGTCGTCGCCGACGGCGACTTGGAGGTGCTCCGGGGCGTAGGCGTTGACGATTTCGATTGCCTGGTCGAGCGAGTCGACGATCACACACCCTCCGTTCGGCCCGAGCGCGGCACGCGCCGCATCGGCCCGCGCTGGTGGCAGATCAGCGATCTGTCGATCGAGCTCGAGCTCGACGGCGCGCTGGACTGTCTCGCTCGTCGTCACCAGGACGACCGAGGTGTCGGTGCCGTGCTCGGCCTCGATCAGCAGGTCGGCTGCGAGCCGCATCGGATCGGCCGTTGCGTCGGCGATCACGACACTCTCGGTCGGGCCCAACAACATCATCGTCGTGACCCCGTGGCGTTGCATCTCGACCTGTGCGATCGTGACCGCCGGCGATCCGGGCCCGACGATCTTGTGGACGCGAGGAATCGACTCGGTCCCGAATCCGAGGGCAGCGATCCCCGCCGGACCGTTGACCCGGAACACGTTTCGCAGGCCGAGCTTGCGGCACACCACCAGCACGGCCGGGTCGACCTCGCCGTTGCCGCCGGGGACGGGTGGAACGACGAGTGCCAACTCGGCGACACCGGCGACGATCGCCGGCACGGCGAGCTGGTAGGCGACGCTCGGGTAGCTGGCCTTGCCGGACGGTGTGAAGAGGCCGGCCGACGTTATCGGGCTGAACTTCTCGCCAACCGTCAGCCCAGGCTCTGCTTCGTACGACCAGTCGGTCGTGCGGGCGAGTTGCTGTTCGTTGAATGCTCGCAGGTGGGCGATCGCGTCGTCGATCGCGTCATCGAGTTCGATGCTGACCCGAGCTTTGTCGAGCTCGTCGTCACTGATTCGTAGCTGGCTCGGTTCGAGTTCGATTCCGTCGTGTCTGGCGAGCGCCTCGCACACTGCGGAATCGCCCCGCTGGCGAACGTCTTCGATCAGTTCGCCGATCGCCGAACGCAGTCGCGGATCGAAGATTTCGTCCAGTCCGCGGCGAAGCAGCGCACCACGCGCATCGCTCGACATGTCAGCCCAACGTTGAACCCGCATCACCTTCACGACGCAACCGTATCCACGTTCGATCTCAGGTGAGTTTCTTGGCAAGCCGGAGCCCGGCGACCGATTCGGGATCGGCGAGCGCCGTCATGGCGATCTCGTAGTCGGGGAGAGAGTAGACCTCACCATCGTCGTTGATCATGATGAAACGATCGAGCTGAGCGAGGAACGCTCGGTCGTGGCTGACCGCCAACACGGTTCCCAGGAAACGGTCGAGCGCCCGTTCCAGTGCGTCGGACGAATCGATATCGAGGTTGTCCGTCGGTTCGTCGAGCAACAACACGTTGTGCCCTTCGAGTTCGAGGATCAACACCTCGAGTCGCGCCTTCTGTCCGCCCGACAGCGTGTCGTACTCCTGTCGGGCGTTCCCGGCCAGGCCGTACCGCCCGAGTGAACGCATCGACTTCTCGTCGTCGAACACGCGATCGCGGACGATCTCGATCGTTAGGCGACCACGAAAATCAGGTCGGTCGTTGATCTGCGTGAACGTGCCGACCGAGGTTCGCGGGCCGAAGTTGATCGCACCGTGATGGGCGGAGATCGTGCCGGCGATGGCGTTGAGCAGATGGCTCTTTCCGGTTCCGTTGGGGCCGATCAGGCCGACTCGTTCACCGAAATGGATCTCGTCGCTGAAGGGGAAGAACAGATCGGCGACCGAGACACCCAACATCTGGATCACGCGGCGGGCAGAGTCGGCGCCACGCAGTTTGACGTTGATGTTCTGGTCGGGGACCGGTGGGGGCGGCGGGCCGATCGCCACGAACTTCTCCCAACGGGTCTCTGCGGCGTTGGCTTTGGTGGCGTTCTTGAAGTTCTGGGCAGCGCGCTGCTTCATGATCTTCATGTGCTGGAACAGGCGCCGCTCCTCGTCGTTCCATCGCTTGAGCGCGTCGCCGAGCAACTCCTGTCTGCGGGCGCGTGCTTCGGGAAACGTCTTGTAGGAACCACCGTGGACCCAGCATCCGGCACCCTCGATGACGATGATCTTGGTGGCCACGCGCTCCAGCAGGGTGCGGTCATGACTGACCATCAGGATCGTGCTCTTGCAGGCATGGATCTGCTCCTCCAGCCAGACACGGGTCGGCACGTCGAGGTAGTTGTCGGGCTCGTCGAGCAGCAGGACATCGGCGCCGGAGGTGAGCAGCAAGTCGAGCACGAGTCGCTTGCGTTCGCCGCCCGACAGCTCACCGACGAGCCGCGTCGAGAAGTCGACGACCGGTGTCTTGACGCTTCTGCGGGCGGCCGCCGCCCATTGCGACTCGAGTTCGTAGCCACCCATGTCGCCCCACACCGTCAGCGCCTCGGCGAACGCCATCCCGTCGTCGGAGCCGTCGATCATCGCCCGCTCCGCCAGCACGAGCGCCCGCCCGGCGTCTCGGAGATGAGGCTCAGCAACCTCGATCAACATCGATCGCAGTGTGTCGGTGGGCCGCGACATCCCGACGTCCTGGGTCATCGTCAGCACCGTCCCGCCGAGCCCGAACTCACCCTCGTCGGCCTCCAACTCACCGGACAGGATCCGCAGGATGGTGCTCTTGCCGACACCGTTTGCGCCGACCAGCGCAGCGTGTTCCCCGGGGCCGACGCCGAAACCGACATCGAAGAACAGCGAGTCGGAACCCGGCGGGGCGTATTCGAGTTCGGCGACGTTGATGCTGCTCACAGGCGCTCCATCCTGCCGGAATGATAGGAGTTCACCACCGATCGGTTTCCCCAGAAACCCTGGCCGGGTTGTCGGTGCGCGGTGATGCGCCCCTCAGGCCAGGAGGGTTTGCATCGTCTGGTTGCCGTGTTTGTCGGGTTTGCGTTGGCGATGCGGTGCTGCCCGGTTGCCGTGTTCGATCTGGATCGGGCACTCGGCGAAGAGTTCGCCGTCGGGTTGCCGGATCGTGAGGTTTCTGTCGGGCGCGAGTTGAACGGTCCAGCCGCCTTCGTGGAT
>JAYVFI010000095.1:0-19186 GCA_043773365.1 Ilumatobacteraceae bacterium | reverse complement strand
CTAGGCGAAGCGCCTAGAACGCGACGTGTCACCCGCCGACGCTGGCAAGCGTGCGCTCTCGGCGCTCGCTCACACGTCGAGCAACTCGCTCGCTCTTGGCCATCCGGGCCATGAGACGTTCGCGGGCCCGTTCGCCTTCGGCGCTGAGGCCGGTGATGTTCTCGACGTCCCATTGGCGCAAGACGACCGGGGCGAGGATCTGCTCGTGATGCACGGCCAGGTCGTAGATGCCGGCCTGGGCGATCAGTTTGGCGTGGCCAGCGAAACCAGGGATGCCGACGCCAGGCATCGCGAACGTCGCCACCTGATGTTCCATCGCGCAGACCATGCCATCGGGATCGACCTTGATCGCGGCTGCTGCGAGGTCTCGATAGAACAACTGGTGCAGGTTCTCGTCGGCGGCTACGCGTGCCATCACTTCATAACCGGCCGGATCGCCGATCAGTTTGCCGGTCGCCCGGTGAGAGATCCGGGTCGCCAGCTCCTGCAGCGCGAGGTACACGAACCCCTCCTGCAGGGGGTCGGGATCGGGTGCGACACCGCCGGTGACCTGCGCCATCCGGCCCCGTTCGAGTTGATGCGGATCGATCGCCCGGGTCGCCATGAGGTAGCCGTAGATCGCCATCGCGTGTCGACCCTCCTCCGCCGTCCAGCGACGCACCCAGTACCCCCACGCGCCGTCGCGGCCGAACAGACCTTCAACGGTCCGGAAGTAGTAGGGCAGGTTGTCTTCCGTGAGCAGATTGACGAGCAGCGCCGAGCGCACCGAATCGGTCAACGTGAAGCCGCCGAGATCGGCGTCGTCCTTGCTCCAGACCTCGCCCTCGACCGGGTCGCGGCCGCGGCCGTATGGAACGTATTCGTGGGGGAACCACTCCTTCGACGTAGCCAGGTGGCGTTCCACCAGGCGTTCGACGTCGGGCGTGAGTTCGTTCAGGAGCTGTGAAGCGTCGAGCACTCCTCAATAATACACCCTACCGACCGGTAGGTAGTTCGGCCGCGTGAAATTTCAGGTATGCCCGCCACGTTCGTCCGTGACCCTGTATCCCTGGGCGCGAGCGGCATCGATCACACCGTCGCCGTGCTCGCTGCTGCGAACCTCGAACGTCGCCCGGATTCCGGTTTCGCGAACCTGCAGATCCAGCCCTTCGCGGATGTGATCGACATCGATCAGGTTGGCGCCGGCCGCGGCGCACGTGTTCAACAGCCGTGCCAAACCGCCGGGCCGATCGTCGATCCGAACGAAGATCATCAGCCGGCGACCTGACTGGTGTTCATGACGACGAATCAGGCCGGGAACGACACCGAGGTCGAGGTTGCCGCCCGAGAGGATGACGCATGTCGAACCACTCGGAGGAGGCGTGATCCGCCCCCCGATCAGGGCCGCCACGCCGACCGCCCCGCCGCCCTCGACGTACAACTTGGCGCGCTCCATCAGCAGCACCATGGCGTCGGCGATCGACTCTTCGTCGACCGTGACGATCTCGTCGACCCAGTGCTCGACCAACGGAGCCGTGACAACGCCTGGGGACTTGACGGCAATCCCGTCGGCAAGCGTCGATACGGAACCTGGCGGCGGCGCGAGACCGAGATAGGGCGCGCAGGCGGCCGCTTGAATGCCGACCACGCGTACGTCGGGTTTCAACGACTTCACGGCGATCGCCACACCCGCCGCCAAACCGCCACCGCCGAGTGGCACCAACACGCACACCAGATCGTCGAGATCCTCGACGAGTTCGAGCCCAAGCGTGCCTTGCCCGGCGACGACGAGTGGATCATCGAATGGATGGCAAAACGCCATGCCGGCTTGTTCGGCGCGGGCAAGGGACGCGGCGACCGCCTCGGTCAGGCTTGCGCCGCCTTCGCGAACCGTGGCCCCGTACCCGACACAGGCGGCAATCTTCGAGATCGAAGCGCCGGCGGGTACGAAGATCTCGCAGGCGACACCGTGGTGGGCGGCCGCGAATGCAAGCGCCTGGGCGTGGTTTCCGGCGCTGCCGGCCGTGACCCCATTGCGAGCCGACGCTCCGAGAGCGGAAAGTTTGTTCATCGCGCCCCGGATCTTGAACGAGCCGGTTCGCTGCAGGTTCTCGGCCTTCAACACGATCGAACCGCCGACTCGCGTCGTGAGCGTCATCGACGACACGATCGGAGTGTGTTTGACGACCCCGTGACCAGCCACCCGCGCGGCCCGGATGTCATCGAGTGACGTCATGATCCGACCGTACTGCGTTGGCTGCGGATCGGGTTGAGCACGAACAGGGCGAGCAACGCCCCGGACCCGATCGTCCCGGCCAGCAGACCCCACGTCGTGGTTGATCCGGCGAGAATCGCGCCTGCGACCAGTGGGCCGGTCGTCTGTCCCAGACGAGCGAACCCAGTCCAGCTCGCCATCACCGCGCCGCGATGATCGTCCGGTGCGCGACGGATCGCGGTGTCCTGCAGACTCGGGATCAGTCCTCCCTCGCCGAGCCCGTAGAGCAAGCAGCCGATCGCGACCAACACGAGTGTGGGGGCGAGGCCGATCAGCAGGAACGAGATCGCCCAGATCGTTGCCGAACCGATCGCCAGTTGATGCATCGACACCCGGCGTCTCAATCGACCGACGTTGAACGCAATTAGTGACGACGTCACCATCGGCAGCCCGAGCATCAGGCCACGACCACGGGCCGACAGGCCGAACTCTGCTTCGAGATGATTCGGCAACACGGTCAAGAACACGCCGAACATGATCGCGAAGGCGACGCCTCCGGCGACCACCGTGGTCAGGATCGTCCGATCGCGAACTGCGTCCCTCGCAGCGCTCAGCTGTTGCCGAATCGTCAGGCCGTGTTCGGGGCGCCCCGGCTCGAGCATCATCCAGGTCACGATCGCGGTCACGATGCCGAGCGACAATGGCGCCAGCGCCCAACGCCACCCGACCGCATCGGTGAGGAATCCGGAGATGACCGGGAAGACGGCCAACGCGACGGTCAGCACGCCGGCGTTGCGGCCGAGCCAGTGGGTCCGTTCGTCTCCGTCGAACGTGTCACCGATCAGCACGACTGCAAGGTTGATCAGGCCCGCCGCACCGAACCCCATTGCAAACCGGGCGGCGATCAACGCCTGGTAGGAAGGGGCGGTTGCGACGAACACACCAGAGATTCCAAAGACAGCGAGGCACGGCACGAGGACGTTGCGACGCCCGAAGCGATCGGCCAGGAGCCCGATGATCGGTGCCATGAAGATCCCCGGCAAGGAGGTGGCGGCAATGATCAGGCCGGCACCACTCCGATCGCGTCCGAACGTTTTGAGGATGTCGGGTATCGCCGGCGCCAGCAGCGAGTTGCCCATGATCGACGTCAAGGTGACGGCGAAGATCAACCCGATGGTGCGTCGTTGGTGTGATGTCAGCCGCGTCGTCGACGCGCCGGTCACCGTTTCGCCAGTCACCGTTTCGCCAGTCACCGTTTCACCAGTCACCGTTTCACCAGTCACCGTTTCAAGATACGAGATGCGGTGGCGTGGGTCAGGCTTCGTTCGGTACGGTCGAGTACGTGATGTCTCGTGAGTTCCTCGTGCCGACGATCGATCTCACACCATGGTGGTCGGGCGAGCGGATCGGCCGGTCGGCAGTGGCTCAGGCGTTCGATCGGACGGCCAGCACCGTCGGCTTTGCACAGATCGTCGGTCATCGGATCCCAGATGCCGTGATTGGGGCGATGGTCTCCGAGAGCCAGGCCTTCTTCGATCTGCCGTTGGAGCAGAAGCTGGCGGCTCGGCCACCAGACCTCGCTGTGAACCGGGGGTACGCGGCGAGCGGCACCGAAGCACTTTCGTACAGCATCGGTGACGCGGCGTCGCCCGATCTGTTCGAGGCATTCAATGTCGGTGAGGACACGGTCGACGAAGCCGACCCTTTCTACGCAACCGAGCGGCACCGCATGTTCGCGGAGAACATCTGGCCGGCGACGCCGACGCTGTTGCGGGCGGCGCTGGTCAACTACTTCGCCGAAGCCCGGAAAGTCGCGCTCACATTGACCGACGTGTTCGCACTCGCGCTCGGCTTGCCCGACAACTGGTTTCGTCCATTCGTGGATCGATCGACCACCACGATGCGCACGATCAACTACGAACGTCGAGCTGGTGACGGAGGGCCGCAACCGGGACAACAACGAATGGGCGCCCACACCGACTACGGCGTGGTCACCGTGCTGTGGGCGGACTCCACACCTGGCTTGGAGATTCTCGGCGACGACGGGAAATGGCACGGCGTGGTGCCCGCGCCGGGCGCGCTGCTCGTCAACCTCGGTGATCTCACCGCCAGGTGGACGAACGATCGCTGGAAGTCGACGCTTCATCGTGTCGTTCCGCCTCCGCCGGGTTCCGGGCCGGTCCGGCGTCGCAGTACTGCGTTCTTCTTCGATGCCAACTGGGACGCACGCATCGAATGTGTCCCGACCTGCACCGATTCGGCCCACCCGGCGAAGTATCCCCCGGTCCTCGCAGGTGAGCATCTGATGGCGAAATTGCTTGGTCCACGCACGATGAACGCCAGCGCAGCGGTCGATACGGCTGCTGGCCGGGCGGGACGAATTTCGACTGATTGAGCAGAGTTTGGGTTGCTGTTCGCGACCCCTGGTAGCCTCGCTGACCGATGTCGCTCTTTCTGCGCGATTACCTCACTGTCGTCTGGTTTGGCCTGGCCGCGATCCTCGTCGCAGGTCTGCTTCTCGGCGTCGCGGCCGCGATCAGGCCGTCGCGCCCGAGCAAGGAAAAGCTCACCGCCTATGAATCCGGCGTCGACCCGGTCGGCATGGGTTGGTCACAATCTCAAATCCGCTACTACGTGTTCGCGCTGCTGTTCGTGATTTTCGATGTCGAGGCCGTCTTCATCTTCCCGTGGGCGGCGGCGATGGAGCGGTACGGTTGGTTCGGTCTGACTGCCATGCTGATCTTCATCGTGCTGTTGCTCGACGGCTTGGTCTACGCATGGAAACGAGGACTCCTCCGATGGGTCTAGTCGATCGGGGCCGCATGCCGGCGCCGCTCACCAAGTTGTTCAACATGGGTCGCTCCTACTCGATGTGGGTGTACCAGTGGGGGCTTGCTTGCTGTGCGATCGAAATGGGAGCGGCGTTCGGTTCTCCCCGCTATGACGTGATGCGGCTCGGGGTGATTCCGCTGCCCGCCAGTCCGCGGCAGGCCGACCTCGTCGTCGTGTCAGGCACCGTGACCGACAAGATGGCTCCCGCCGTGAAGCGCCTGTACGAGCAGATGCCGGAGCCGAAATACGTGATCTCGATGGGATCATGCGCTAATTGCGGTGGCCCGTATTGGGATTCGTACTCGGTCACCAAGGGTGTCGACCAGATCATCCCGGTCGATATCTACGTCCCCGGTTGCCCACCCCGACCGGAGGCGCTGCTGGAAGGCATCGTGCTGCTCCAGCAGCGGATCAAGAACGAAGACATGGCCGCCAAGTGGCGCAACGAGGAGTTCACCTCCCTGCAGATGACTGCCGAACGCGAACGACTGGCGCGTGAGCCGATCGTCGTCGGGGGTGGTCCAATTGAGTGACGTAACCAGCACGCCGACCAGCGCTGCCGAAACCCAAGCCCTGCCTGGCGATGGCCTCCGTGAGGGCATCGTCGCCGCGCTGCGGGCCGACCTCGGCCAGGACCTGATCGATACCCACTTGGTCCCCCAAGATGATCTGTGGGTCCGGGTCGCGGCAGAGTCGTGGGCGTTCACCGCGCAGTCGTTGAAAGCCCAGGGTTTCGATTACTTCTGCTTCCTCTCGGCGATCGACTGGCTGCCTTCGCCGTACGGAAAGGGCGAGGACGATCCAGAGGCCGAGCCGTTCGTGCCGAGCACCGAGATCAAGCAAGGCTACTCGGGAGGCGAAACACGTTTTCAGGTGTTCGCCCGGCTGACGGACCTGAGCCGGCATGTCAGTGTGACGCTCAAATCCGACGTCCCCGAGACGATGTCGATGCCGACCTGGATCGGCTCGTACTCGGGTGCCAACTGGCACGAGCGGGAAACCCACGAAATGTTCGGAATCCGGTTCGAGGGTCATCCGGACCTCCGGAACCTCTATCTTCCCGGCGGTTTCGAGGGCTACCCGCTGCGCAAGGATTTCCCCCTGCTGTCGCGAATGGTCAAGCCGTGGCCCGGCATCGTCGACGTCGAACCGATGCCGGTCAGTGACGTGGCCGACGTGGCCGACGTGGCCGAAGAGGTCGGTGACGTCAGTGCATGACCTGATCGAGGCGACCGGAGCACCAGCGGCGAGTCCCGACCAGCGAGGTCGGCCGTGACCTTGCTCAACGAACGTCAGCAGCTGTCGTACATCGCTGCCCAGGCTGCCGATGCCCGCTTGAACGTCGAGTTGGAGACGGAGGGAATGACCCTCAACATCGGGCCGCAGCACCCCGCCACGCACGGCACCCTTCGAATCGTCGCCCATCTCGACGGCGAACAAGTCGTGTGGGCGGAGCCGATCGCCGGCTACATGCACCGCGGTTACGAAAAACTGACCGAAGTCCGAACGTTCCCGCAGGTCACGACGCTCGTCAACCGCATCGACTGGCTCGGCAGCTTCGCCAACGAAGTGCCGTTCATCCTCGCCGCTGAGAAGTTGATGGGGATCGAGGCGCCGCCCCGCGCCCAATACATCCGAACGATCCTGTTCGAGTTGTCGCGGATCGCCAACGTGACCTTGTTCCTCGGTGATCTCGGTGTGCAGATGGGCGCGATCACGCCGGTGTTCCTGGCTTTTCGTGATCGTGAGTACGTGCTCAACCTGATCGAAGGCGCCACTGGCGGACGCTTTCACCCCAACTTCGACCGGATCGGGGGACTCAAGGACGACCTCCCGAAGGGCTGGATCGACGAGACCAAGCAGGTCATGAAGAAGTTGCGCCAGTTCTGCGACCAGATCGAAGACCTGCTGTTCGGCAACGAGATCTTTCAGAGCCGTACCCGCGGCATCGGCATCATTCCGGCCGATGTCGCCAAGTCATTCGGTCTGTCGGGTGCCAATCTGCGTGCGTCTGGCGTCGACTGGGATCTGCGCCGTGACCAGGACCTCCCGATGGCGTGGAACAAGGCTGACTTCAAGGTCTGGACCCATCCAGACGGTGATTCGTGGGCGCGCTGCTGGGTCCGGCTCCAGGAGACCCGCGAAGCCACGAAGATCGTTGATCAACTCATTGACGACATCCCGGCCGGCCCCGTGATGACCAAGGTGCCTCGGATCATCAAGGTACCCGAGGGTGAGGCTTGGGTGTCGACCGAAAACCCGCTCGGCGAGATGGGTTACTACGTCATCAGCAAGGGCGACCTCGGGCCGTTCCGGGTCAAGATCCGTTCGGCCAGCTTCAACAACATCTCCGTTGCATCCTGGGCGCTGAAGGGCGTGTACGTTCCCGACATCATCACGATCCTGGCTTCGTTGTACTTCATTCTCGGAGATATCGATCGGTGATGGGTCAACTCGCCGTTGAGATTCCCTATTGGGGGCAGTCGTTGCTCCGAGTGCTCGGTGGGCTCGTTGCCGTGCTCCTGCCGGCCGGAACGATCGTGTACGTCTTCTTGTTCAAGATGATGTCGTTCATGCAGAGCCGCCTCGGTCCGATGGAAGCCGGCCCGTACGGTTCGATGCAGTTGATCGCCGAGGTCGGCAAGTGGTTGCAGAAGGAAGACATCGTCCCCGAGAAGGCCGACGCCAAGATCTTCAAGATGGCACCGATCATCGTGCTCCTGTCGACATTCCTGCTGGTCGCAGTCGTGCCCTTCGGCCCGGACGCCTGGTTCACCAACTTCGACGCAGGCGTGTTCTACTTCTTGGCGGTCGGCTCGGTCTCGGTGATCGGTATCTTGATCGCCGGTTGGTCGAGCGCCAACAAGTACTCGCTGCTGGGTGGTCTGAGGGCGGCGGGGCAGTTGATCGCCTACGAACTGCCGATGGTGCTGGCCGTCGTCGGCGTCGTCATCCAGGCCGGCTCGATGAACCTGCAGAAGATCGTCGTCGCCCAGAACACGCAGGAGATCTTCGGCTGGAACGGTGTCGGCTTCCCGTTCGTGATCACCCAGTTGCTCGGCTTCTTGATCTTCATGATCGCCGTCCAGGCCGAACTGACCCAGGCTCCCTTCGACATGCCCATCGCTGAGTCCGAGTTGGTTTCCGGGTACATGACCGAGTACTCCGGATTCCGGTTCCTCATGTTCTTCATCGGCGAATTCGCGACAGCTGGTGTGTTCTCGCTGATCGCCGCTGTGCTCTTCCTCGGTGGGTGGGGAATCCCGTTCAGCTGGTTCGGCTGGACGACGATCGACTCGGTCGACAACTGGATGAACGTGGTCGGGCCACTGATCCTGTTCACCAAGATGATGGTGCTGTCGGCCGTCATCATGTGGGTCCGTTTCAGCTACCCCCGCTTCCGGGAGGACCAGTTGCAGCGCTTTGCTTGGAAGGTGTTGATCCCTCTGTCGCTCGCCAACATCGTGGTCACAGCCATCTTGAAAGTCGCGGTGTAAGTCGTGCCGAAGATTCCCGGTCTGATCAAGGGTCTCGGCGTGACGATGGCCACGATGATGCGCACGGCCCGCGACGGTGTCAACACCGTGCAGTACCCGCACGAGAAGGAAACACCGCCGATCCGAGCGCGCGGCGTGATCGCGCTGCGGGAAGACAACTGCACCGCGTGCATGCTGTGTGCCCGTTCATGCCCGGACTGGTGCATCTACATCGAGGGCCACAAGCAACTCGCTCCGCCGCGTCGCGCCGGTGGCAAGCCGCGTCAGGTCAATCATCTCGACCGGTTCGACATCGACTACGCACTGTGCATGTACTGCGGTATCTGTGTCGAGGTGTGTCCGTTCGACGCGCTGTTCTGGAGCCCCGAGTACGAGTACTCCGAGCCACATATCGCCGACCTGCTGCACGACAAGACCAAGCTCGGTGAATGGATGGAAACGGTGCCGGAAGCACCGGAACTCGAAGTCGGGGCGGAGAAGAAAAAGTGATCACCGTCATCACCACGACCCCCAGCACCACCATTCCGTATGTGTCAGCACAAACGACCTCGGAGGTCGTTTGTGCTGACACGAACAAATTGTTGGGGGTGGTGGGGTGAGCTGGGGGGTGATCGTCGCTGCGGACGTCAATGTCGCTCAGAACATCGGATTCGGGATCATTGCGGCGGCGATGATCGTTGCTGCGCTGGCGATGATCTCGACCAAGGATGTCGTGCACGCCGCCTTGTGGTTGATCGTCGTGCTCGGTGGGGTTGCCGCTCAATACATCCTTGCCGCAGCCGAATTCGTGGCCGTCTCCCAGGTGCTGGTCTACATCGGCGCCGTGATGGTGCTGTTCCTGTTCGGCATCATGCTCACGCGTGCCACGATCGGTCCCGACACCGACCTCAACAACAAAGGCTGGGCAGTCGGGATCCCGGTGGCGCTGCTCCTGCTCGGTGTGCTCGCCTACTCGGTCATCGACAACTACCGAGGTCAGGTGCTGGTCGATCAGTCACAAGCCCGGATCGCCGAATCTACGACGGCGATCAGCGACGGCTACCTCGGCAACTACCTCGTTCCGCTGATCGCACTGTCGTTCGTCCTGCTCGCTGCCGCCGTTGGCGCGATCGTCCTGGCACGGAAAGACTGAGAGGTCGCGACACATGTACGCCGTCAACTTCTTACTGCTCTCTGCGGTGCTGTTCTGCATCGGCGTGTTCGGTGTCATTGCTCGTCGGAACGCGGTCATGGTGTTGATGTCGATCGAATTGATCCTCAACTCCGTCAACCTCAACCTGGTTGCGTTCGCCTTGATGAACAACGACGTCGACGGTCAGATCTTCGCCCTGTTCGTGATCGCGGTTGCCGCCGCCGAAGTTGGTGTCGGTCTCGCAATGGTGCTGATGATCTATCGAAACCGGCGTTCCATCGCGCTCGACGAGCTTTCGGAAATGAAGGGCTGAGCAGATGCTCGCGCAAGAAGCAGAACAGGCAGTCCAGGCCGCCGGTTGGTTCATCGAGCATGCCTGGCTGATCCCTGTCATTCCGTCCGTCGCGTTCTTCGCGATCATCCTGTTCGGCAAGAAGTTGCCGAAGGGCGGCAGCGAAGTCGCGCTGGCGAGCATGATCGCGTCATTGGTGATCGCCGCCGGCACAGCCTCGCAGTGGATTTCACGAGTCAACGCCTCGCACGGCGAAGAGGCCAAGCCCGTCATCAAGCAATGGACGTGGTGGCAGAGCGGCGGCACCAAATTCGGAATCGGTCAACACATCGACGGTTTGGCGGTGATGGCGCTCGTCCTGGTCACGTTCATCTCGACGTTGGTCCTGTTGTATTCGACCGAGTACGTCAGAGGCGACCGGCGCTTCACGCATTTCTTCGCCAGCCTGACATTGTTCTCCTCGGGCATGTTGGCAATGGTGCTCGCCCCCAACATGGTGCAACTGATTCTCGGTTGGGAGATCATGGGGCTCTGCTCGTTCCTGCTGATCGGGCATTGGTGGGAAGAGGAAGCCAACAGTCGCGCCGCGCTCAAGGCATTCCTGACCGTTCGGGTCGGCGACACCGGGCTGATGGTCGGCACGGCGATGTTGCTCGGCATCTTCGGCACGCTCGACATCGGAAAGATCAACGAGATGGCGGGTGCCGGCGAGTTCGCAAGCAAGCAGATCTTGATGTGGGCGGCGATCGCGCTGTTCATTGCGTGTATCGGCAAGTCAGGTCAGTTCCCGCTCCACACCTGGCTCCCCGATGCGATGGCCGGACCAACTCCGGTCAGTTCACTGCTGCACAGTTCGACGATGGTCGTGGCAGGCGTGTTCCTCGTTGCTCGGCTCTACCCGGTGTTTCACGTCGGCCTCGAAATCAACCTGCTCGGGCAGTCCTTCAACCTGATCGCCGTGATCGGCGGGATCACCGTTCTGATCGCGGCCCTGCTGGCATTCGTCCAGAACGACATCAAGAAGGTGCTCGCCTACTCGACCGTCAGCCAACTCGGCTACATGATGATGGGGCTCGGCGTCGGCGCCTGGACGGCGGCGGTCTTCCACATCTTCACCCACGCCTTCTTCAAGTGCTGCCTGTTCCTGTGCGCCGGGTCGGTCAGCCACACGGCCAGCCACCACAGCTTCGACATGAAGGAGGACATGGGCGGGATCTGGAAGAAGATGCCCGTTACGTTCGGCACGTGGATGGTGAGCACGATGGCGCTGTGCGGCGTGCCGTTCGTCAGCGGCTTCTTCAGCAAGGACGAGATCATCGACTCGGCCAGGAACAACAGCTACACCGTGTTCTATGTGGTCGGCATCGTCGGCGCCTTCATGACGACGGCGTACATGACGCGGGCAACGTACCTCACGTTCTTCGGCAAGCCCCGCGGCGGCGCGGCCCACTTCATGCACGCGTTCGACGCACATCATGAGCCGGAACACGTCGCCGGCGACGAGTCCGGTGCCGACCATCATCACGACCCGGCGCCGGTCCAACACTCGGCGCCGTTGCCTTTCGCACCCAACGACTCACCATGGCAGATCACGGCCCCACTGCTGATCCTCGGGTTCCTGGCTGTCTTTTCCGGCTACCTCAACGCTGCCCCGCTCGGCAAGAGTTGGCTCAGGTTCGAGCACTGGACCGAATCATCGATCGGGCTCCCACTCGGCGAGGGTGTCGCCGCGGTGCCCCATCCGCCTGAATTCTCGTGGCTCAACGCGCTGCCGGGTCTCGTGCTCGTCGCTGCCGGTTTCGTGATCAGCCTGATGCTCTGCAAAGCGGTGTTCGGTGGGGAGAAGTCGCCGGTCCGTTCGCTCGTCGGCTTGACGCAGCGCAACAAGCTGGCGGGCACCGGCCACAAGTTCCTCGTCAACAAGTACTACCTCGATGACCTCTACGAGAAGGTCATCGTGCATGGCGTTGCCCATCCGATCGCCAAGGCGGCCTACTGGGTCAATCAGCACGTGCTCGACGGCGTCGTCAACGGTGCGGGCCGCACCGGCAAACGCACCGGAGAATGGGTCTACCGCAACATCGACCAGCGACTGGTCGACGGCGCGGTCAACGCCTCTGGCGCCGTCGCGACCGGTAGCGGTGGCGTCCTGCAGCCCGTGCAGTCCGGCAAAGTCAACCAATACGGGGCACTGCTGTTCGGCGCCGCCGGCGTTGGCGCCATCGTCCTGATCATCCTCAACGTGTAAGGCACGACAACCATGGAAGTTCTCACCAATGACACCTGGCTGCTGACGGCCGGCACATTCCTGCCGCTGATCGGCGTGCTCTTCATGATGTTCGTTCCGGCATCTGACGAGAAGTCCCACAAGCAGATTGCGATCGCGACCTCCGGCGCCACGCTGGCGGTCGGCGTGTACACACTGATCCAATTCCAGTACGACCAGGCCGAAAAACTCCAGTTCTTCGTGGACAAAGAGTGGATCTCGGTGATCAAGTCGAACTACACGATCGGCCTCGACGGGATCAGCCTGCCGCTCTACATCTTGTCGATGGCGGTCACGTTCCTGGTGGTGGTCTACACCTGGGAGAACATGCCGGACGCCGGCAACCCGAAGTCGTTCCTGATGCTGATGCTCGTGTTGCAGGTCGGGATGGCGGGTACGTTCATTGCCCAGGACCTGATTCTGTTCTTCGTGTTCTTCGAACTCGTTCTGCTGCCGATGTATTTCATGATCGGCGTGTGGGGCGGCGAGGAGCGGCAGTACGCCTCGCTCAAGTTCTTCCTGTACACGATGTTCGGTTCAGCACTGATGCTGGTGGCCTTCCTGGCCCTGTTCTTCCAGACGGGAGCCGAGAGCTTCAGCTTCGCCCACCTGATCGAAGCGGGTGCGAGCGTCGATCGCGACGTCCAGATCTGGATCTTCGCCGGAATGTTCATCGGCTTCGCCGTCAAGGTCCCGATGTTCCCGTTCCACACCTGGCTGCCCGACGCCCACACCCAGGCACCTACGCAGGGTTCGGTGATCCTGGCCGCAATCCTGCTGAAGCTCGGCACGTACGGGTTCGTGCGGATCGCGCTCCCGATGCTGCCGCAGGGCGCCAAGGCCTGGGCGCCGGTGATCGGGATCCTGGCCGTGGTGGGGATCATCTACGGTGCGCTCGGTTGCCTGGCGCAGACCGACATGAAACGCCTGATCGCCTTCTCATCCGTCGCCCACATGGGGTTCGTGATGCTCGGGATCTCGACCCTGACGACAACCGGCATCAATGCCGCCATGTTCGGGATGGTCGCCCATGGTCTGATCACCGGGATGCTGTTCTTCGTCGCCGGTTCGATCAAGCACCGGTACCACACGCTCGAGATCAAGCGCCTGTCCGGGATGCTGATCCAGATGCCGAAGATGGGATGGATCCTCGGGTTCTGCGCGATGGCGTCGCTCGGTCTCCCCGGTCTGGCCGGGTTCTGGGGTGAGTTCCCAGCGATCCTGTCGGCCTACCAGCCCGGGTTCGGTCTCAGTCAGGGTTTGTATCGCACGCTGATGGTGATCGCTGCGGTCGGCACGGTCCTGGCAGCCGGCTACCTGCTGTGGCTGTATCAGCGGATAGCGTTCGGCACACCGAGCGAGGAGTTCGGTGGAGGTCATGGCGGCCACGATGATCACGGTCACGATGCACACGGTCAGGTTGCGCATTCGTTGAGCGCCGCCGCGAACGAGCATGACGAGCACGCGATTCACGACGTGTCGAAGATCGAGTGGATTTCGTGGACACCGTTCCTGGTCGGGATCCTCGTGTTCGGCGTGTACCCACAACTGATGTTCAAGATCATGGACCCAGCGGTCACGCTGCTCGTTGACCGCGTGGGGGCCGGCATCCCGTGATCGGTGCCCTCGTTGCCCAGGCCGCAGAGTGGCAGGCTCCCCACGTCGACTGGCACGCGATCGCGCCCGAGATCGTCCTGATCATCGGGATCAACGTCGTGTTGCTGGTCGACCTCTGGATCGATGAGTCGAAGAAATGGATGATGGCCACGCTAACCGGGTTCGTCCTGCTCGGAGCGTTCATCCCGATCGTCACGTTGGCGGTGCTCGGGGATGATGTCCGCTCGATGTTCGACGATCGCTACGTCGTCGACGAATATGCGTTGATCCTCAAGGCGTTGTTCTTGTTGGTCGGATATGTGATCGTGCTGCTCAGCCAGGACGAACTCGAACACGGTGGCTACTACCAGGGCGAGTACTACCTCTTGCTGCTGGTCAGCATTCTCGGCATGGTGATGATGTCGTCGAGCCGCGACCTCGTGTCGATCTTCGTGGCGCTCGAGCTGTTGTCGATACCGGCCTACATGATGGCTGCCTGGCGCAAACGCGACCGGAAGTCGAACGAGGCAGGGGTCAAGTACTACCTCCTCGGCGTGTTCGCTTCCGGCGTGCTGCTGTACGGGATGAGCTATCTCTACGGCACGACGGGCAGCACCAAACTGACCGAGATCGCGGCCGCCATCGACGGTGAGAATTTGCTGGCGATGCAGGTGATCGCCGTGCTCTTCGTGATCGTCGGGTTCGGTTTCAAGGTCTCGGCCGTTCCGTTTCACACCTGGGCTCCCGACACCTACGAAGGCGCCCCCACGCCCGTTACGGCGTTCTTGTCGGTTGCATCGAAGGCAGCCGGTTTTGTCGGCCTGGTCACGATGCTCTACGTCGGCCTTCACAAGGCGGACAGCGTCTACCAACCGGTGATCTGGGTGTTGGCGGCGCTCACGATGACCGTCGGCAATGTGCTCGCCCTCCGGCAGACCAACATCGTGCGCCTGTTGGCATACTCGTCGGTCAGTCAGGGCGGCTTCATCTTGATGCCGCTGGCCGTGATGGCGACCGGTGATGCAGCCGAGTCGGCGCTCAAGTCGGTCGTGATCTATCTGCTGATCTACGCCTTCTCGAACCTCGGTGCGTTTGCGGTGATCATCGCCGTCAGTCGCAAGACCCGGAGCGGCGAGATCAGCTCGTTCGGTGGCTTGATGACCTATGCCCCGGGTCTCGGTGCGCTGATGACGGTCTTCATCGCCTCGCTGACCGGCGTCCCGCCGCTCGGGATCTGGATCGCCAAGCTGCAGTCGTTCAAGACGCTGCTCGATGCCGGTAGCACCGCGGCCTATGTGCTGGCGGTGATCGCCGCCGTCAACACCGTGATTTCCGCGGCGTACTACATGAAGGTCCTCCGCGAGATGTGGATGAAGCCCGTCCCCGATGGTGACATCACGCCGATCAAGCCGCCGCAACCGGTCTGGGTGGCGCTCGGGATCTGCGCCGTCGGTACGATCGTGCTCGGCCTGCTCCCAGGTCTGGTGCTGCGCTTCGCCGATCTCCCCGATCTCACGTCGGCATTTGGCAGATAGCTCACCGGCGGTCGGGTTCGACCGGTTCATGGCGGAGGCGCTCTACGGAGCGAAGGGCTTCTACATGACCGGAGGGAGCGCAGGTCGACGCGGCGACTTCATCACGTCTCCCGAGGTGGGACCGCTGTTCGGAGCAGTCGTCGGCCGATTCCTCGATGCCGAGTGGGAGCGAATCGGCCGCCCGGACGAGTTCACCGTCGTCGATGCCGGCGCCGGTCCAGGAGGATTGGCCCGCTCGGTGCTGGCTGCCGAACCGGCCTGCCGCAATGCGATCCGATACGTCGCGGTCGAGGTCTCACAAGCCCTCCGGGACCGGCACCCTGGCGGTGTCGAGTCGCTTGCCGAACTGCCCGATGGACCACTCGATGGCGTGATCATCGCCAACGAACTACTCGACAACCTGCCGTTCAGGCTGGCGGTGTTCGACGGTCGATGGCGCGAGGCATTCGTCGTCGAGCTGCCCGACGGCTCACTCGTGGAATCGCTGAGTGCCCCGTTCGATCCGGTGCCGACCGTGCTGCCTCCGCAAGCCTCGCTCGGCGCAAGAGCGCCGCTCCACGAGTCTGCCCGGACGTGGGTCATCGACGCTCGGTCCCGGATCCGCTCAGGGAGCGTCGTCGTCATCGACTACACGAGTCCGACCACGGGTGCGCTCGCTGCTCGCCCGTGGCGGGAGTGGCTGCGCACCTACCGAGGGCACGATCGCGGCGGTCATTACCTCGCTGATCCCGGCTCGCAGGACATCACGACGGAGATCGCCGTCGATCAGTTGCCCACGCCAGACGTGATCAGCCCGCAAGTGCAGTGGTTGCAACTGCACGGGATTGACGAACTCGTCGACGAAGGTCGGCAGCACTGGGCGGCGCACGCCGCTAAACCTGACCTGGCGGCAATCAAGATGCGCAGTCGAGTCCGTGAGGCAGAGGCCCTGCTCGATTCGGAAGGTCTGGGAGGCTTCACAGTTCTGGAGTGGCGAAGCTGAACCCCACAGGTCCGGGCCCGATCTCGCGAGACCGAGCAGTTCGGGTTTGGAGCAGAACTTGTCGAGTTGACCGGGAATTCGCAATCCGGATCACGTTACGGAACGAACGAACTGGGTTAACACGTCCCAAACGCCGGCCATTACGTGGTCGCTATCAGGAGGTTCCCATGTACAGACCATCCATCCGAACAGTGAAGCGTGGTGCCGTCGTCGGCGCTGCGCTGGCGCTGATTGCGGGATTCGTCGCCAGCGGCGGCCCATCCGGTATCACCGCCTCCAGCCACCGAGAAGCACCGCTGATCGCGGGTGATCCGCGCGCTGACAATACCGACCTCTATGCCTTCGTCAGCCCCGACGCACCTGACACGGTCACATTGATCGCCAACTGGATCCCTTTCGAGGAGCCCAACGGCGGTCCCAACTTCTACCCGTTTGCAGACGACACGCAGTACAACATCAAGATCGACAACGACGGCGATGCGTTGGCGGACGTGACCTACACGTGGGTGTTCGACACGGTGATTCGTGACGACGCTCAGTTCCTGTACAACACCGGACCCGTCACCACCGTCGACGATCCTGATCTGAACTACTACCAAACGTATGACCTCACAGTGACTACTGAAATCCTTGGCGTGACGACAACCGTCAACCTGCTTGGAAACGGCAATGGCGTGCACGATCCGACAGATCCAGTCGCTGCACCGTCACTCGTTGGGCCAGGGTCGGTCCCTGATTATGCGCCACTCGTCGACGGTGCCACGTACGACCTGCCAGGAGGCGGCCAGACCTACGTCGGCCAGGCCGATGATCCGTTTTTCCTCGACCTGCGGGTGTTCGATTTGCTGTACGGAGGAAACCTCACCGAAGTTGGTGAGGACACCCTCGCTGGATACAACGTCAACGCAGTCGCAATCCAGGTCCCGAAGACAGTTCTGGCCGGAGGCGGTTCACCTGAGCTCAACCCGGTGATCGGGATTTGGAGCACCACTGACCGTCGCAGTGCCCGAGCCGCCAACGGAAATGGCGACCCGTTGAGCACCTTTGTGCAGGTGTCGCGACTTGGCAACCCTCTGGTGAACGAAGTCGTGTTCCCTCTCGCGCTGAAGGATGCGTTCAACTCGATCTCCCCCGAGATGGATGCGACGATTCCCGCAGCTATCGATGCAGTCACGAATCCAATCCTTCCTCCACTGATCGAAGCGATCTACGGTGTTCCAGCCCCAGTTGGCCCGCGCAACGACCTCGAGGAGATCTTCCTGCAGGGCATCAGCGAGGCGAACGCCGGACTCGGCGGGGACCCTGCCCTGGTGCTGCCCGTCGACCTCAACGGTCACGACCTCAATACGGTGCAAGCCACGTTGCAGCCATCTGAGCAACTTCGACTGAACATGTCGATCGCTCCGTCCGCCGTGCCGAATCGTCTGGGAATCTTCGCCGGTCAGTTCGACGGTTTCCCGAACGGCCGCCGCTTAGTCGACGATGTCGTCGATATTGCGTTGCAAACGGTGATGGGCGCTGCGCAGTCTGGGCAGATCGTCGAAGCACTCGCGGCGGGCGACTATGTCGATCGCAACGATCGTGACTTCCGTAGCACGTTCCCGTATCTCGCGTTGCCGCACGGCAACAGCGTGAATCAAGGCCCCGAGCGGACACCCCGAACGGCGGAGTTCTCCGCCATCCAACCCGAGCGACTACTCGAGACACGCACGGGCGATTTCGTCCAAACCGGTTACTCGGGCCCGAAGCCCGTTGACGGTCAAGTGATTGTCCTCGACGTGACGGGAGTTGGTGCATCACTGGTACCAGACGATGCCTCGGCTGTTGCCGTACGCATCACCGCAACCGAAGCTGCCGGACCGAGCTTCGTCACCGCCTACAACTGTGACAACCCCAGGCCGAACGCCTCCAACGTCAACACCACCGGCGATCCGAACAACTCGTTTGGCAACCTGGCGATTGTCGGGGTCAGTAATGCGGGAACGATCTGCCTCTATACCCTGAGGTCCAGTCATCTCGTCGTCGACCTCAATGGCTACGTGCCCTCGACGTCGCCGATAGTTTCCGCAGCGCCTGAACGACTGCTCGAAACCCGAGTCGATTATGGTCAGATCGGATACTCGGGTGCCAAGCCGACGGCAGGGCAGGTCATCACACTTGACGTCACTCAGGTCGGAACCAATCAGGTCCCAGCCGACGCCGGAGCCGTATTCGTCAACGTCACGTCGACGGGATCGACGGGAGCCGGCTTCGTCACCGTGTACGCATGCGGCTCAACCAGACCGTTGGCATCGGCACTCAACTACGAGCAAGGTATGACCATCCCGAACATGATGGTTGCCCCGATCTCTGCCGCCGGAACGATCTGCCTGTACACCTCGGCATCCACCGACCTGGTGGTCGATCTGCTCGGCGTGATACCGGCCGGATCCGACCACGTTGCCGCCGGTCCCGAGCGAATCCTCGAGACTCGCATCAGCGAGGGCCGGATCGGTTACACCGGAGCAAAGCCGATCGGGGACCAGACGATCGAGGTTCAGGTGACGGGCGTCGGTACGGCGCGGGTACCTTCCACCGCAACGACGGCGTTCCTGAATGTGACCACAACCAACGAGACGGCGTTGGGGTTCATCACGGTCTTCCCGTGCGGCACCCAGCGTCCGAATTCCTCGAGTGGCAACTTCCGAGGTCCAGGAACGTCCACGGCGAATCTCGTCGTCGCCGCAATTGGTCAGTCGGGTCGTGTCTGCATCTATGTCCAGAACTCGACCGATGTCGTGGTTGATCTCGTCGGGTACCTCCCGGGGATCGGAACCACTCTGTAAGGCAAGGGTCGTGGCGGCCACCCGGTGGGTGGCCG
>JAYVFI010000094.1:0-95143 GCA_043773365.1 Ilumatobacteraceae bacterium | reverse complement strand
CCGCCGACGCTGTCGTTACTACTGGCATCACGGCCGGCCTCACGACCGGCGGCGACAGCCGGGCGTAGGAGGAATCTCGGCAGGCGCACTTCGCTGAACCCCTCCGAGGCGCGTGCACGACCGCCGAGACCGACTCGGAACCGAAAGCTGCCATACGGCTGGTCGCGCTGGACGGCCATGTCCTACTCGATCTCCAACCGCTCGTAACTGAGCGTGATCTCCTCGACGGCGACATCCGTCCCGAGCGCGTTCAACGGCCCGCTGGTGTGCTTGGTGATCCTGGCACGCAGCAACTTCCAGGTCATCACGACACCCGAGCGATCTTCTGTCTGGAGCGCGATCGTGACCGTTCGGAGCGCCGTCGGATCGCCGTTGCGGATCGCGTCGAACCATTGGTACAGCGACAACGAGCCGAGCAACCCACGACGGAGCGTCACGTCGGCCACGCGGTTGAGACCGTTCAGTTTGATCGGCGTGTTCTCCCTGGAGTTGCCGTTGCGGTACTCGATCACATCGACACTGGTGTCGAGCCCGCTCACGTTCTGAAAACCACCGTCTGGCCCCTCGGCGTCACCGGTCCCGAGGTCGATCAGGAAGTTGAACTGTGTATACGGACGATCTCGAAACGTAGCCATGAACGACAGACCCTTCTGCACGACGCAACAACGAAACACCAGGAACGACGCAGAGATTACTCACCGGCGCGGTCTCGCCATGGCAGGAGATCGAACACCTGCTCAAACCGCTCCTGCAGCACTGGACAAACTCCGAACCGAAAAGAAATTCAAGTCGAACAACAAACCTGCCGATACGCGCTTCGACCTCGATCGGACGCATCCTCACAGGCTGCATTCGCCGTGGTCTCAGTACATCTTTCGGGCGAAGGTGTGTCAATCTCATTTCGATTGTTACGATCTAGTTACATTTTTTACCCGAAAGGTGCCCCTATGTTACAGAACCTCCCATCCCTCGCGACGCCGTCCCGGTTCGGGGTCGCAACACGAGTGATCCTGCTGCTCGCCTGCCTGCTGATTCCGGTCACGCTGATCGCGGCACGACCCGACACCGTTTCCGCCGCTCCGGTGACCTCGAGCGGCTGGACGACGAACGGTCAGTCGAGTAGCGCAACCGTCGCACGGGGCGCCACGGTGACGGTCACGTTCACCGTCAAGTCCGGCAGTGCGCGCAGCGCATTGATCGATCTCGAGGTCACCAGCCCCGCCAGCCTGGTCAGCCAGAAGTATTGGGATCTTCAAACGTTCACTGCCGGCCAGACGCGAACGTACAGCTCGACCTGGACGGCACCGAGCACCGCAACGCTCGGCTCCTACACGGTTCGGGTCGGGGTATTCGGAAACGGCTGGAGCGGCCTCCAGCACTGGAACGGGAACGCTGCGTCGTTCACCGTGTCGTCATCGACCACCACCACGATCGCGCCGACCACCACGACCACTCAGCCGCCGACCACCACCGTTGCCCCGACCACCACCACGCTGGCGCCGACCACCACGACTCAGCCGCCGACCACCACCGTTGCCCCGACAACCACGACCCAGCCGCCGACCACGACCACTCAGCCGCCGGCGACCGGCCACTTCTACACCTTGCCGTTGGGAGCGGCCCTGCCGACCGAAGCCCAATGTGCCAGCCGGGTCCGACGGTCAGTCGAAATCCGTTCCGTCAACGCGGTCCAGAATCAGACCAAGGGCTCCAGGCCGAATCCGTCGATCCCACGCGTCACCGGTAACTTCACCGGCACGACCGACGAGATCATCCAATGGGCGGCATGCAAGTGGGGTATCGACGAAGACATCGCCCGCGCCCAGATCGTGACAGAGTCGTATTGGAAGCAGGCCACCGGTGGCGACATGACCTCGACCCAGAGCTCGTGTCACCCGTCATTGCGCACGACCAACGGCACCGCCTGCCCGGAGTCGTACGGGCTCGGCCAGGTGCGATACCTCTACCACACCGATGCGATGGACGACTCGATTCGATCGTCGGCCTACAACCTCGATTACACCTACGCCCGCTGGCGGACGTGCTTCGAAGGCACCCAGACGTGGCTCAATCAGTTCGAACGCGGTCGCGACTACGTCGCCGGTGACCTCTGGGGTTGCGTCGGCCTGTGGTTCGCCGGCCGTTGGTACACACCAGCGGCAGACGGATACATCGCCGCCGTCCAGTCCAACATGAACCAGCGGACCTGGCTCACCTCATCGTTCATCAACTGGGCGGGCTGATCAGTCGTCGGCAAGAGGGTGCCGCCGAGGCGGCACCCTCTTGCTCGACCGAAGCGTTCGTGACATCAATGCGCCTACGCTCGCCGGCACCGATGCGCCGAGGGCTCAGCGGACATCGCCCGGTTTGCGATAGGTGTGATGGTTCAAGTCGTCGGGTCGTCGGGAACCACCAGCACCGGTAACGGAGCACGGTGCACCAGCTCGTACGTGACCGAACCGAGGAGTGCGCCTCGCATCGGCCCCTCGCCGCCGTGACCGACCGCGATGATCTGGGCCTGGCGTGCCTCGGCGACGCGGATCAACGCGTCGGCGGCGCGGTCCTTGACGAACTCGGACTCGATCTCGAGATCGGGGTACGTTGCTGCCAGTTCGGCGCGGACCTCCTCGATCGCAGCCTCACCGATCGCCAGGATCTCCTCCTCGAGCGGTCCACCGCGTGGCCCGATCTTGGTCGGGTCGAAGCCGAAGACCAAGACCAGTTTGGCGCTCATCATGCTGGCGACACGGGCGGCGGTGCGAGCAGCAGCCGTTCCGCTCCCGTCACCGCCGATTCCAACGATCAGTTCATGTGCCATCATCGGCCGCCCTTCACGTAAGTGCCAAGTGGCGCAGCGAGTGTGTCGTCACTGTTCGGATCCCTCACGAGGTTGGCCGGATCCGGGCTGTAGGTGAAGAAGCGCGGGTACTTGATCCGGCACCACTCCATCAGCGGGACGCCGGCCACCAACAGGACCGTACCGATCACCAACACGGTCCCAATGCCGAACAACGTGCCGTAGCCGTAGTCGGCGTTGCGGGCGTCCCAGATCGTCTTGCCGAACACGAAGATCAGCACGACACCGCCGAATCCGGGCAGCACGCCGATCATCAGGAAGTTCTTGGCCGATTTCGTCACCCATCGGCGGAAGTACCAGATACAAGAGATGCCAGATACGCCGTAGTACACCGCGATCGCCATGCCGACCGCGGCGATCGAGGCGCTGTAGGCGTCGGTGTCGGTGTTGTGGCTGATCACCACGAGCAGCACATACCAGGCGATCGAGCCGATGCCGAACAGCCACGTGCTGTAATCGGGAGTCAGCCTTCGCGGATCGATGCGGGCCAACTTGGGCGAGGCTGCGCCGTGCGATCCCATCGAAAGCATCGTGCGGGTGGCTGGCAGGATCGTGGTCTGACACGACGCTGCCGCCGACGTGAGCACCGCGATCACCAACAGTTTGACCATCACATCGGGTAGCGCCACCTTGCCGAGCGCGTAGATCGCGTCATCGGCGTTGTCGGTCACGAATTCGGGGCCGAGTAACGAAACCGCACCGTAGGCGCACACCAGGTAGATGACGAGCAGGATGACCGTGGAGAACACTGCTGCGCGGCCCGGCGTGGTGCTGGAGTCCTTGGCCTCTTCGTTGACCGAGACGCACGTGTCCCAACCCCAGTAGATGAACACGGCCAGTACCAATCCGGCGATGATCGCGCTGCTGCTGACCCCGGTGGGTGATAACCACGACAGACTTGGTTTGACCGACTGATACGTCTTCTCGGCGCCGTCCAAGGTCGTGGTCTTGGTCGTTCCGCTGAACGCCTTGCTGATAGCGATGACTGCGAACAACCCCAAGACGACGAGTTCGGTGCCGAGCAGCAGCACCTGCGACCGCGCCGAAAGCTCGATCCCGTTCCAGCAAATCCAACACATCGCAACGATGAACACGATGCCGATGCCGGTGGTCAGCCAGATGTTGTCGGCCAACGACTCGCTGAACAGCAGCACCAGGTACTGCCCGGAGACGCCCGCCAGATTGGGCATGATCACCAGGTCTGCGACGATGCACCCCCAGCCGGCCAGCCAGCCGACTCGGGGCCCGAAAGCACGTACGCCCCACGTGAAGTTCGTGCCACAATCGGGATCGGCCTTGTTGAGATAGTAGAAGCTGGCGGCGATGCAGGCCATCGGCGCGAAGGCGAACAGCATGATGAACGGCGCCTTGACGCCGACCTCGTCAGTGATCAGGCCGATACTCGCCGCCAGGCTGTAGCCGGGCGCGGTGGACGCCACGCCGATGACGATCACGGCCACAAGCCCCAGCGAACCCCCCTTCAAGCCCTTCGTCGGCACGGTTGTTTCGTGTACTGCAGCGCTCATGCTTCCCCCGAGGAACGTCGCCTGAGCCAGATCTTGGCACATTTCGTTCAGCTGTCAGCACAATCGAACTCGTCGTCAGAAGCCGATCGTGCCGCAGGCGTTTCGGCTGGAGGGCGTCGCGGTGATCAGTCAGTCGGCAGTCGGTCACGTCAGCCGGTGGTGGTGAAAAGCCGTTCGATCGCGTCGAGCGTGAACTGGGTCCGTTCGAGATGGGCGAAGTGCCCGCAGGTCGGGGCGATGCTGACCGCAGCCTCAGGATAGGCGGCGGCGATCGCATCGAAATCCGACACCGGGATCATCGGGTCGGCGTCACCGAGCACGATCCCGACCGGGCGACCGGTGAACGGTTCCAACTCCCACTCCGGCAGGAAGCGGGCGAGCCGCAGGAAATCGACACCGTCAGTGGTCCTCGAGCGCAGGATGGCGCGATTGATCACCTCGTCATCGAGTTCGCCGGGGTCATAGGCAAACCCCCGCAGCGCGTTGCGCACCACCAGCAACTCGGTACCCCGCAACCAGCCGGGCAGTCTCGGGCGGCCGAACGAGGTGATCCGCGCCAGCGCCTTCATCGCCAGCAGCGCCCGACCGGTCCGGTCGAACGTGTCAACACGCCTGATCCGCTTGACGATGCTCGGCAGCGGCGCGTTCACGAGCACGGCACTCGTGACCACTTCTGGCCGGGTCCGGAGTATCAGTCCGACGAGGACACCTCCCATCGAGTGGCCGACGAGCCGCCACGGCGGAGGGTGCACCTCGCCCAGCCAGTCGACGAGTGCAGAGATCGAATCGTGGCGCTCGTCGCCACGTTCCGTCAGGAGCTCGGGCGACAGCGTCGGCGCCGCGATCGGGCCGAGATGTGCCAGCGACGGCAGCAGGGGGCCGAAGATCGCCCCGCTGTTGCCGACACCGTGCAGCAACAGCAGCGGCTCCACGTCGCGACGCGACCCGCGACCGGACCCGGGATGATCGGAGACGGTGTAGATCTTGGACCCGTCGACCGGGTGACGGAGGCGGATGATCTGCTCCGCCCAGTCGGGCCGCACCACCGTTCCGTACTGCGTATCGGTCATCGTCGGGCCCGTCTCATCGACTGTCTCTCGGATCCGAATTCTATCGGTTCCGCTCCAGTCGGAACGGGAACGCAGGTGCGACAATTCGTGGCCGTCGAGTATCCGATGTTCAAGTTGCGTTCGTGCCTGCGAGGCTGACAGGCGATGCGACTCGAATCGGACCGGCGTTACTGCTTCTCGGCAGATCCAGACCAGGTCTGGGACGCGCTGCGTTGCGTCGACGACTACCGATCATGGTGGCCGTGGCTCGACGAGCTCGACACGACACACGCCGCAACGACAGGCACGGCAGGGACAGGTCAGGCAGGGACCGGTAGGGCAGGGACAGGCACGGCACGGACAGGTAGGGCAGGGACAGGTCAGGCAGGGACCGGTAAGGCAGGGACCGGTCAGGCAGGGACCGGTCAGGCAGGGACCGGTAAGGCAGGGACCGGTCAGGCAGGGACCGGTCAGGCAGGGACCGGTAAGGCAGGGACAGGTCAGGCAGGGACAGGTCAGGCTGCGGCCGGGGCGCTCGCACCGGGGATGGTCTGGCGTTGTTCCGTTCGGTCCCCGATCCAGATCGTGTTGCGATTCACGATCACGCTCGAGGTGGTCACCGATCCCAGTCACATCGCCGCGAGCGTGACGGGGGATCTCGTCGGACCAGCCTCGTTGAGGATCCTGCCACGACCAGCCGGAGGCAGCGAGATCCGGCTGACATCAGCGTTGGCACCGCGCTCGACCACGCTCGGATTGCTGATGGGAGTCGCCCCGCCGCTGGCCAAGTGGGCCCATGACCACCTGCTCGACACCGCCGCACGCCAGTTCGAGCAGGCCGTCGCAGCAAGGGGCGACCAGGGACGTTGAGCCGAGTCAAGCCGCTCGCCGATCACCCAAAATCACCCCGATCGTCAGACGGAACACACGCTGACCGAGGTTGAGATCGTAAACCCACGGCCGGAGGTCGAGCCTACGCTGGTAGACACGTTCCGTGGAAACGGTGACCGGGACGAAACGTTTCGAACGGGCCCGTCGCAGTGCCGCTTTCATCCGGACGTTGGTCGCCCTCCACCCGAGACCGTTCTTCACTGCCGTCGGCGGGGCGTTCGTCTTCGCTCTTTGCACCGTCGCTTCGAGCGTGGCGATTCGCTGGACGATCGACCACGTGATCATTCCCCGCTTCGAGTCCGGCGACGTCGCCATCGGAACGGTTGTCACGGGTTGCGCCCTGATCATCGGGATCGGCCTCGTGCGAGCGATCGGTGTTGTGGTGCGTCGCTCGTTCGCCGGAATCACCCAATGGCGAATCGCTGAGACGCTCTCCAATCAGGTCGCCGAGCGGCTCGTCCGACAACCACCGAGTTGGCACCAGCGTCAGTCCGATGGGCAACTCGTCGCCCGAGCGGGCGTCGATGTCGACACCTCGGTCGGGGTGATGGCACCGATTCCGTTCGCCACGAGCACCTTGTTGATGATCGTCGTCGCCGGAGCCTGGCTGCTGATCACCGACCTCGTGATGGGCCTCGTTGCGGTGGGAGTGTTCCCGATCCTGATCGTCGCCAACATCGTCTATCAGCACCGCGTCGAGCAACACATGGACGACGCTCAGAACGCGCTCGGCGACTTCTCCGGCGCGGTTCACGAGAGTTTCGAAGCCGTCCAACTGGTCAAGGCATACGGGGCCGAGCAGCGCGAGACCGACCGGCTGACGGCGATGGCCGGCGCCATCCGCGACGCACGTGTGCGCGCCGTGCATCTGCGTGGCACGTTCGAGGCATTGCTCGAAGTGACCCCGTCACTGACCAACATCGGGCTGGTCGTGCTGGGTGCGTACCGAGTCGACTCGGGCAACGTCACGATCGGCGAACTGTCCGGTTTCATCTACATGTTCACCCTTTTGGTGTTCCCGCTCCGCCTGGTCGGCTACGCCCTCGCCGATCTGCCGCACTCCCAAGCCGGATGGAACCGAGTTCGATCCGTACTCGACGAGCCGCTCGAGAACGACCCACACCAGGTCATCGGTCGCACGTCGGGCCACGCTGCGCTCGAACTCGATCACGTGTCGTTCAGGTATCCCGGCGACGATCGGATCGCCGTCGACGACGCCACCATCACGATCCAGCCAGGGCTCGTCACCGCCATCGTCGGTGCCACCGGGGCCGGCAAGAGCACGTTGATCGATCTGATCGGCGGTCTGATCGCACCCTCCTCGGGGAGCGTGAGACGTGCCCCCGGACCCGTCGCGCTCGTGTTCCAAGAAGCCTTCCTGTTCGCCGGCACCGTGCGCGACAACGTCGAGGTCGGCGCACCGATCGACGAGACAACGATCTGGCAGGCGCTTCGGCTGGCATGCGCCGACGATTTCGTCAGCCACCTTCCCGATCAGCTCGACACCGTCGTCGGCGAGCGCGGCGTCTCGCTCAGTGGCGGGCAACGGCAACGCATCACACTTGCACGGGCGATCGCCCGCAACCCGGCGCTGCTGCTGCTCGACGACACCACGTCGGCGCTCGACCCGGCAACGGAACTCGCCGTCCTTGCAAACCTTCGGACGTCGATGGCAACGACGACGGTGGTGATCGTCGCATCTCGTCCTTCGACGATCGCGCTCGCCGACGAGGTGATCTTCGTCGTCGATGGTCGGATCGCAGCCCATGGCAGCCATGACGACCTGATGCGAGACGAAGCCGCCTACCGCGAGCTGGTGGAAGCGTTCGAGGCCGACCGCAGCGCGGCGCCGGGAGGGGTCCCGCGATGACGGACGAAACCGGACGCCTCTCAACGGTCGGCACGATCGGCCGAGGTCTCGAAGAGGCGCCGATCCTGCGACAGGGCCTGGGTGTGACCTGGCTGATCGCCGCCGTCGGTGCCGCCGGACGGGTCGTCGTACCGATCGTGATCCAACAGGCAATCGATCGCGGCATCATCGATCGCGGCGACCGTGGCGTCGACATCCAACTCGTGGTCATCTGCGCCGTGATCGGAGCAGTGGCAGTGCTCGTGTCGGCGCTCTTCGGGCGGGCCGCCACGATTCGACTCGGGACCCGCAGCGAGCAGGCACTCAACGATCTACGAACCCGATTGATCGACCACATCCATCGCCTCAGCCTGGCCGACCACAACGACGAGCGGCGCGGCGCACTCGTCGCCCGGGTCACCAGCGATATCGAGACGCTCGCCCAATTCTTCCAATGGGGTGGTCTGGCGCTGTTGATCGACGGGACGCTGATGGTGATCGTCGCCGCCGTGATGCTGGCCTACAACTGGATCCTGGCGCTGGTCGCGATCGGGATCTCGATCCCGTTGTTCGTGGTGTTGCGAATCGTTCAGCGGCACCTCGTGGCGGCCTACGACAAGGCCCGCAGCCGTAACGGTGAGATGCTCTCATCGGTCAGCGAACTGGTCAGCGGGGCGGAGACGATTCGGGCCTACGCGGCCGGTGACATGTTCCTCGGCCGTACTCGCACGGCGATCAAGCGGCGGGCCGACGCGCAGATCCGCGGCAACCTGTTCGGAGCATTCCTGTTCCCACTCGGCGAGGTGTTCTCGGTGGTCACGATCTCGGCGATCGTGGCGATCGGTGTGGCGCTCGGACCGGAACACGGGCTCACTGCGGGCTCACTGATCGGGTTCATCTTCCTCACGTATCGATACCTCGAGCCGATCGCCGAGTTCACCGAAGTCATGGACGCGACGCAGACCGCGGTGGCCGGCCTGCGTCGCGTGCTCGGTGTGCTCGAGATCCCGATCGGCCCGCCGGAACCTCCAAACCCGGAACCGCTCCCGTTCGGGAATCTCGACATCCAGATCAAGGACGTCACGTTCTCGTACCGCACGCGAGGCGTCACCGACGGCGTCGACGACGTCGTGCTCGATCGCGTCTCGGCCAACATCCCCGCTGGGCAACAGGTCGCGATGGTTGGCGCGACCGGCTCCGGCAAGACGACCCTCGGCCGGCTGGTGGCCCGCATGGCCGACCCGATCACTGGTGAGATCCGGCTTGGCGGCGTGCCGCTCGACCGGGTCAGCAACGTCGACCTGCGCAGCCGGCTCGTCGTCGTGTCGCAGGAGCCCTTCCTGTTCAGCGACACGATTGCCAACAACATGCGCTTCGCCAGGCCCACAGCGACGACCTCCGAACTGGAGGCGATGATCGACCGCCTCGACGTCACCGACTGGGTCGACTCGCTCCCGGACGGGCTCGACACCCAGGTCGGCGAGCGGGGCGATTCGCTCTCTGCAGGCGAACGTCAACTCGTCGCGCTGCTGCGGGCTGGCGTCGCCGACCCCGACGTGTTGGTACTCGACGAAGCCACGTCGTCCGTCGACGCACTCACCGAAGTCCGGATCTCTCGGGCGCTCGCCAAACTCGCCGCAGGACGGACCACGATCGCCATCGCCCACCGGCTCTCGACCGCGGCCCGCGCCGATCGCGTGCTCGTGCTCGACGACGGACGCCTGGTCGAAGACGGCCACCACGACGATTTGGTCCACGCCGGGGGCACCTACACCAGGTTGTACGAAGCCTGGCTGTCAGCCACCGCCACCGACCCCGCCGTCTAGCTGTACGCCGCCCCCCACCCAACCCCCCGGTCACCAACGCCGGTCCCCCAACCCGGTCCCGAGCAGCAACAAAAGCGATTGGGAACCAACGGTGGTGCCGAGCAGCGACAAAAGCGATTGGGAACCATGCGCAGCATGCCCAACCGGTGCCGAGCAGCAACAAAAGCGATTGGGGACCAACGGTGGTGCCAAATCGGGTTTGTGCGGTTGGGGAACGGGCGACCGGGGGTTGACGCAAGTCGCGTCGGATCGGGTCAGGGGCTCGGGGCGGGCGGGCAGGGCGTGGCGAGCAATTCGAACACGCTGCCCGCCTCCAGGCCGAGTTCGCGCAGTTCGCCCTGCGTGGTCTCGATCGCGATCGTGAAGCCGTCGGGCGTTGGGTACTGCAGGCACGGATCGGAGGTGCACGGCGCCATGTCGAATCCGCCGAGGAAGGCGCCACCAGCGTCGTAGAACGCGATCGAGAGTGGGATCACCGTGTTCTTCATCCAGAACGCACCGCTGTGCGGTTCAGGGTAGACGAACGCCATGCCGTCGGCTGGTCCGAGATCAGTGACGAACATCAGGCCGTTGCTGCGTTGATCCTGCGATTCGGCGAGCCACAAGCAGAGCTGACACACGCTGCCATCGGGTTTCGTGGCCCGGGCAGCGACGAGTTCGTAACCCTCCGGCGTGATCGCGTCGGGATTCTCGGTCACCGTCGGAGCAGTCGATCCGGCAGCCGGATCGGCGGTCGCCGGTGGGCTGGCGATCGATGTCGTTGTCGTTGTCGTCAACGCCCGATCATCCGTCGCCGAGCCGGCGCATGACGTCAGCACCAAGACGCAACCGCACAGCCAGCGCATCGGGAGAGGTTACGCCCGGCTGACACGTCGGCGGCATCGACGACGAACCGACGACGAACCGACATCAACGCTCGGAATTCGACGCTTGAATGTATTTGCAAATACTATTGCCAAATAGCCGTAGATCGTCTACGATTGCGTGATGGACAAAATCTGGACCCACTCCGGCGACTCACATGTGATCGAGCCCGACGACCTGTGGCGCGACAACGTGCCCAAGCAGTTCGCCGACCTGATGCCACACGCTGTGAAGGACCCCGATGGTGAGTGGGAGACGGTCCACGTCGACGGTAAGTCGTTCCGGCGCAAGCTGCCGGGCGCTGCCCAGCTCGAATTCATGAACTCGTCGATGCGCGCCCCCGGGGCGTTCGACCTCCAGAAGCGGATCCTCGATCTCGATCAGGAGGGCGTGTGGGGCGAGGTCGTGTTCCCGTCGCTCGGCCTGTGGAACGCGTCGTTCACCACTCGCGACGCGCTCAAGGCGGCGATTCGGGTCAGCAACGACTGGTCGAAGAGCGAGATCATGAGCGTCTCACCTCGTCTCGTACCGACCGCTCAGGTCTCGATGATCTCGATCGACGACGCCGTCGAGGAACTGGCCCGGACGGCAGAGATGGGCTACCGCGCCGTGTTCCTCCCGACGACACCGCCGTCCATCACTCCCGACTACAACCGCGACGACTGGGAGCCCTTCTGGAACCTCGCCGAGCAGGCCAACATGGTGATCGCCTTCCACATCGGCACCGATCCCGTCCAGATGGACCAGGGTGAGCAGATCGGCATCACCTACCGCGGCCCGGGCGGCGCCGTGCTCAACTACACGGAGACCACGTTCTCCGGGCAGCGGGCGACGATGAAGATGGTCGCCTCCGGAGCGCTGGATCGGCATCCCGATCTCAAGGTGCTGGTGTCCGAGGGCGGGGCAACATGGGTGCCGTTCCTCGGCGACAGGATGACGGAGGGCTATCGCCAGCACAACATGATGGTGCGGCCGAAGTTGTCGCGTACGCCGAAAGAGATCCTGTACTCGCAGGTGTACGCCTCGTTCCAACATGACGAGACGGCGATCGCTGCGGTGACCGCGATGGGCTACCGCAACGTGATGTTCGGCAGCGATTATCCCCACATGGAGGGGACCTACGGGCACACCCAAGAGACATTGCATGGCCTGTTCGACGGCGTCGACGACGAGACCAAGTATCGGATCACGCGGGGTGCCTTCCTCGACCTGTTCCCCGAAGTCGGCGAACCGGCGGCGCTGCTGGCGGCCTGACGTGAACGACGACGAGGTGGCCACGCGGCCCGTCGGGCGGCCGCGTCAGTACGACGACGCATCCGAACGCCGGATGATTCTGGATGCCGCCTATGCCGCCCTGCGCGATCATGGGCACGACTTCACGATCGGCAACATCTTGACGACAGCGCGGGTGTCGACGCGCTCGTTCTACCGCCACTTCACGTCGAAGGATGCGTTGATGTGCGCGATGTACCGGCGCGACGCCGAGTGGGCGGCACAGCGGGTTGCCAAGCGTCTCGCCGAGGCGACGTCACCGATTGCCGCCGTCATCGATTGGATCGATGAGATCTTCGGATTCGTCGGTGACTCGACACGCGCCGAGCGGGTTGCCGTGCTCGGATCGATCACGGGAAGCCGAACGGAGGAGATCGACGACGAGGCGGCAGGCGCCCGTCAACTCCTGATCGAACCGCTCCGATCGGCGATCGAGTCGGGCGTCGACGATGGTGTGTTCGAAAGCGACAACCCGGCGCTGCACGCCGACCTGATTGCCGCAGCCGTGATGCGGGCCGCTGGTCTCAGCGCTCCGTTCGTCGCCACCAACCACGATCAAGCGGCGGTCACCGAGTTCTGCCTGCGAGCACTCCGGATCTAAGGTCTCGTCATGATCCTCGAGTCGATGACGATCGATCCAGCCGAGTTCGAAGCCCGCACCGGTTGGGCGATCAAACCGGAGGGCGCATGCAAAGGCGACGTGTGCGTCCCGCTCCATTCGGGACACAATGCAGCCCGAGTAGACCCAGCCGGCAGGATCGAAGCGACTGCACTGGCCGACCGTCTCGGGATGCCGCTCGTCGCCGACGAAATGCACGGCATCTGGGCGCTCGGGCCCGAAACGGCAGTCACCGGGCGCGCCCTCACGACGGCCGTCGCCCCCGACATCACGCTCCCACAACTCGATGGCTCGCTCGTGCGGATCGCCGACCTTCGCCCGCAGAAGGTGGTCGTCGTCTCCTGGGCCTCGTGGTGAGGCTGCCGGTATGACCTGCCCGTGTGGCAGGCGCTGCGCAACGAACTCCACCCACTCGGCATCGAAATCGTCACCGTCGCGCTCGACACCGGCGGCGCCGACGCCGTCCGCGCGTACATCGAGGCGGCACAACCGACACATCCGTCGCTGATCGATCAGGCCCACATCTGCGACGACCTGCTCGGCTTCGTCAACGTGCCGATGTCGGTCTGGATCGACGAGCACGGGACGATCGTGCGTCCCGCAGAACCGGCCTGGCCCGGCAGCACACCGGTACTCGACATGTTGCCGGCGCTGACTGCCCACATTCCCCCCGAGCGCAAGGCCGTGCTCGATGAGATCCGCCGGTTTCGGATCGACGTCGCCGCCGCCCCGATGATGCTGCGGGACTGGGCCGCCAAGGGTTCCGAGAGTCGGTACGTGTTGTCTCCGGACGAGGTCATCGCCCGTTCGCTACCCCGCGGCATGGACCAGGCAACCGCCGCGGCCCGATTCGAACTCGGCCAACACCTCTTCCGCCAGGGACACCATGACGACGCCGTGGTGCACTGGCGCGAGGCGCATCGGCTCGACCCGAGCAATTGGACCTACAAGCGTCAGGCGTGGAGCTTCGAGACTGCCAACTCGACCGGCCCGATGGAGCGTTACGAAGGCAACTGGCTCGACGACGTGCAGGCGATCGGGGCCGAGCAGTACTACGCCCCGATCGTGCCATGACGAGGGCCCGATGCCGATCGATCCAGCGCCGTATCTCGACCCGACGACATGCGCCGTCGTCAACATGGAGTGCCAGGAGAACCTGATCGGGCCGACGTCGGTGCTGCCCGGTTTGGCGCGCTCCGCCGCCGAGGGCGGGTTGGTCGAGCATTTGTCCGGGTTGTTCGACGCCGCCCGCCGGGTGGGCACACGGATCTACTACTGCACCGACGATCGACGTGCTGACGGCTGGGGGCGTAATCGCAACCTGTTCGTCCATCTCCGGATGACCGATCAGAAAGAACAGGTCGGTGGCCACGGCCCCGTCGTTGCCCCGATCGCGCCCCAACCCGAAGACATCGTGTTCCATCGCGAGCAAGGGCTGACCGGGTTCTTCGGCACAGGGCTCGACGGCTACCTCCGGAACACCGGTGTGACCACGGTGATCGTGACCGGCGTGTCGCTCAACATCGCCGTGCTCGGCACCGCGATCGAAGCGATGAACCTCGGATACTGGGTGATCGTCCCGAGCGATTGCATCGCCAGCGATCCCCCCGAGTACGCCGAGCACGTGTTGCGGTACACGATCCGCAACATCGCCCTGGTGACCACCTCTGCGGCGATCATCGGGCACTGGAACTCGCTCGCCTGAGCGCAGCCGAGACCACGATAAATCTTCACCTATATTCGAGTTCGGCGTATAGTGCTCGGATGAGCGAGACCGAGTTCACGGCCGAACACGACGGCGCCGTACTGGTCGTGACACTCGACCATCAAGCTCGCGGGAACGCCTTGAGCGGCGCAGCGGCGGCGGCGCTCGCCGATCTGATCGACGACGCCTCGCTCGGTACAGGCGACGTTCGGGCGGTGTTGATCCAGGCCGCCGGCAAGCAGTTCTGCACCGGCGCCGATGTCAGCGGTCGCAGCACTGCTGGTGCCGGGGCTGGTGCCGGGGGCGACGAGCGGCCAGTCAGCGGTCACATGATTCGATCGCTGGCGAGCACCCATCACCGTTGCGTGGCCTCGGTGTTCAACTGCAGGGTTCCCGTGGTTGCGGCCGTGCAGGGCGCCGCTCAGGGATTCGGTTTGCACCTCGCGCTGGCGGCCGACTTCGTGGTGGCCGGCGAACTGGCTTCGTTCAAAGACCCGTTCACCGACCGCGGGTTCAGCGTCGACAGCGGCGGATCATGGTTGCTGCCACGCCTGATCGGGCTGACGCGGGCGAAGCACTTCCTCTATCTGGCGGAGCGACTCGAGCCGCAGGAGGCGTTGGCGTGGGGGCTGATCCATCAGGTCGTCGGTCACGACGATCTCGCCACTGCCGCCCGCGATCTCGCCGATCGGCTGGCGGCCGGCCCGACGCAAGCACTGGCGGCCACGAAACGGTTGCTCAACGACAGCGGCACCTATCAGCTCGAACAAGCAATGCATGCCGAGTCGATGGCGGTCGAGCTCACGATCCGGAGCACCGATTTCAGAGAGGGCATGCAGGCCTTCTTCCAGAAGCGACCGCCGGACTTCACGGGGAGGTGAGGTGAAGCACTTGCAGACTGCCATCACGCTCAACGACTTCATCTTCGACTCGTCGCCAGGCTTCACCGAGGTCGCCGACCACGTCGTCGCCGCCGAGGCGCTCGGGGTCGACACGATCTGGTCGGCGGAGGCATGGGGAACCGACGGTGTCGTACCGCTCGCCTTCATCGCCGCCCGCACCTCGCGGATTCGGTTGGCGACCGGGATCCTGCAGATCACGGCACGCGCACCGGCGATGACGGCGATGACGGCGATGACCCTCGATCACGTCTCCGGCGGGCGCTTCGTGCTCGGTCTCGGTGCGAGTGGCCCGCAGGTCGTCGAGGGCTTGCACGGCCAGCGCTATGACCGACCGCTGGAACGTCTGCGGGAGACCGTCGAGGTGATCCGGCTCGCCTTCTCCGGGAACAAGGTCGCCTACACCGGCAACCAGATCGTGTTGCCGCTGCCCGGTGGTCAGGGCAAGCCGATCGCGATCGGCCAGCCGGCGCGGCCACAGATCCCGATCCACTTGGCGACGCTCGGGCCGAAGGCGTTGGAGTACACCGGGGCCGCCGCCGACGGCTGGGTGGGAACGTGCTTCGTGCCCGAAACGGCGGCGTACTACCTCGATCGCATACGGGCCGGGGCGGATGCGGCAGGACGTTCGCTCGACGACTTCGAGGTCACCGCAGGCGGTCCGGTCGTATTCACCGATGACCTCGAACGACCGCTGCGGGGCCGCAAGAAGGCGCTCGCCTTCCAGCTCGGCGCGATGGGTTCGCCGACCACCAACTTCTACAACGATGCGTTCTCGAAGATCGGGTACGAGTCGGCCGCCCACCGTGTGCGCGACCTCTGGCTGGCCGGCGAGCGCGACGGGGCCGTGGCGGCGGTGCCCGACGAGCTCGTGCTGCGGACGAGTTTGATGGGCACCGCCGACGAGGTCCGCGAGCGGATCCGTGCGTACCGGGCAGCGGGTGTGACGTCGCTGCGACTCGAACCGATGGGTCGCACCGCGACCGAGAAGCTCGACACGCTGGCGCACGTGCTCGATCTCGTCCGCGAGATCAACGCCGAATCGGTCAACGCCGAACCGGCACGCTGACCGCGACGACCAGGCCGCGGCGACGCGTCAGATCGGGGGGTGGCCGATCGGGTCGAGGTTCAGCTCGACGGCCCGGCCGACCCGCAGGACCGTCGGCTCGTCCCAGCGGTGGCCGACGATCTGGAGACCGATCGGGGTGCCCTCGCGGTGCAAGCCGATCGGGACGGACATCGCCGGGCACGGGGATGTCAGGTTGAACACGCCGGTCATGTCGTTCGAGCGGACACGACCGTCGTCGACTTTCGGCGGGTGGATCTGGTCGAGTCGCTCGGCGGGAACGGGCGCCGTCGCCATCGTCGGGCACAACAACACGTCGACATCCCGCATCGCACCGCGCAGGCGTTGCCAGGTGTCGGTTCGCTCGATCTCCAAACGCTTGTAGTCGACGGCGCTGAACGAACGGCCGTACTCGATCAACGCCAGCACGTTCGGATCCATTCGGTCGGCGAAATGATCGGTGAAGTGCCCGAAGTAGGCCGCCATGAACACGCCCCACAGCTTGACCCACAGCTCGTCGTCGTCGGCGGTGAAGGCGGGGTTGACGTGCACCACGCTTGCTCCCGCCCGGCGGAGTGTCTCGGCGGCGTGCTCCACGGCCTCGGCGATCATCGGGTCGACTTCCCAGCAGCCGAGGTCAACGCTGAGCCCCAGTCGCATGCCGCCAATGTCGCCATCGACCGGCGCACTCAAGTCGAGCGGTCCGGGGATCGACAAGATGTCGGCGTCATCGGGGCCCTGCGTGGCGGCCAGGAACAGTCGGGCGTCATCGACGCATCGAGCCAGCGGGCCGTGATGGGAGATGTTGTCGAACAGGCCGGGGAGCACGTCCATCGGTATCCGACCGAGGCTCGGTTTGAGGCCGACGACGCCGCTCCACGCGGCAGGAATCCGCACCGAGCCGCCCATGTCGCTGCCTTCGGCGAGCGGCACGCATCCTGCCGCGACGGCCGCCCCCGATCCACCCGATGAACCGCCGGGGGTGCGGGTCAGGTCCCACGGATTGCGGGTCGGACCCCACAGCGGGCTGTCGGTGACCGACGAGTGAGCGAACTCGGGTGTCGTCGTCTTGCCGACGATGATCGCCCCTGAGCGGCGCAGGGCGGTGACGATCGCAGCATCGTGGGACGGCACCCAGTGTTCGTGGGTGTACGAGCCGAGCGTGGTACGACGACCGGCCGTCGGAGTGGTGTCCTTGAGCGCGATCGGGACACCATGCAGCGGCCCGAGGGCGTCGCCGCGGGCAACCGCGTCCGCCGCCAGCCGGGCCTCGGCGAGCGCCGATTCGTCCCACACGAAGCAGAACGCGTTCAGCGCCGGGTTGACGTCGGCGATCCGGTCGAGTGCGTTCTGGACGGCCTCGACCGGCGACAACTCCGCCTCCCGGATCAGCTCAGCCGTTCGCCATGCAGCCTGGTAGGCAAGCGCCAGATCAGTCACGTGGGACGACGTTACCGTGGCCGGCCGAGGCGATCGACGGCGCGCTCGAACCAGGCTCGACCGTCCGACGCAGGCTGACCACGATGGCGACCGTCAGGATCGACACGATGATCGCCAGGGATACGTACGTGTTGAGGTGGTACCAGTGCGAAACGGCCATCTTGAGACCGACGAAGATCAGGATCCCACCGAGCGCATGTGACAGGTAGTGGAACCGCTCCTTGGCGTTGGCGAGCAGGAAGTACATCGCCCGCAGCCCGAGGATCGCGAACGCGTTCGATGCGAACACCAGGAACGGCTCGTTCGAAACGGCCAGGATCGCCGGCACCGAATCGACCGCAAAGATGATGTCGGTGATCTCGACCACGAACAGGGCAGCCAGCAGCGGTGTCGCCGCCCGACGACCGTTGACCATCGTGAAGAACTTCTGACCATCGAGTTGATCGGTGACCGGGATCACCTTGCGCAACAGGCCGAGCCCGCGTGTCGCCTCTCCCTCACCTTCGTCAGCGCGGTGACGGATGACCTTGAACCCGGTGTAGATCAAGAACACGCCGAACACCAACAGCAACCACCAGAACCGGCTGATCAACGCGCTTCCGAGCACGATGAAGATCGCCCGCAGCGTGAGCGCACCGAAGATGCCCCAGAACAGGACTCGGTGCTGGTACTTGACCGGGATCGACAGCGTGGCGAACAACATCGACCACACGAACACGTTGTCGACGCTCAGCGACTTCTCGATCAGGTAGCCGCTGATGTACTCGCCGAATGCGGCCGACCCGAACGAGACCGCGATCACGCCGGCAAAGGCGAGACCGCACGCAACCCACACGATCGATTCGGTCAGCGCCTCCTTCGGCGATGGGGCGTGCGCCTCGCGATGCCGGTACAGGTCGATCCCCAACATCAGGCCGATCACGGCGATCAGCGCGATCCATGCCCCGAGCGGCACATCGAGATCGACGAACTTGGAACGATCGCTCTCGACGGCAAACAGGATCTGGGAGAACTTCATGGGGATACCTTCCGACTGGTCACTGGGTGAACAGTCGAAGGTCTCGCTCCCGCCTTATGGCAGGCGGGGGGCCGGGCGATTACTCGCCGTACTGACGACCGGTCCCGTGAGGCTACTCCCCCTCGACCCGCCCAGTATGCACGGGTTAGGCGTGCTTCACAACCGCCATCGCCCCGATCGGTCACCTCAGCAAATCCGAAGACCAGCGGAACAATCGTCGCCACACGGCAGGAATCAGCCAGACGTCATCTTATTCAGGACGTCGTCATCGTCCCGGCCTGGGCAGAGTTAGGGCCGCGCAATCCGCATCTCGAGGCGGCTCCCACCAGAACCGGAGACATGAACACGCCCACCAACTCGTTCGCGCGGCCGCACGCGCCGACGGGTACCAGTTTGTGGGCCGAGCACCAAAGGTATCGGAACGGGAGCAGATCAGCGCGCGAGAATGGAGCGATGGTTGCCATTCGGTTCATGCTCGACACAAACGTCGTCGACGCTCTGCTCGGCAGCGCCGCATTGACGGGCGGCCTTTGCGACGCGGTCGCCGCAGGGGAGATCGAGCTAATGGTCACACACCTTCAAGTTGACGAGATCGGCGAAACGCCCAACTCCAGGTCGGAACGACGCGATGCGCTTCGAGATGCACTCGTAAGGATTCCTGTCGAGTACATGATCACCTATGGGTGCGTAATCGGCCGCTCTCGGGTCGGTCAATCGGCGATTGTCGATGGTGCTGGCGAGGCTCTGCTCGAACGACTCCGAGACACGAAAAGCAAACACTCCGAGGATGCCCTCATTACCTCCACCGCGCATCGACACGGCGCCACACTTGTAACAAACGACAAGGGCGCTCTCAGTCGCGCGCGGTCGGAGGGCATCGCTGCCATCACTGTTGCCGAGCTCGAAGGCATCGTCAACAGATTCTCCGCGCAGCGCTCCAAAACCGGCCTGTCCGATGGTTTGGGAAAGCACGTGATCTGACGGTGGTTGGTCTTAGGCAGATTCTGATGATTACACCCAGGGCTTGTCCGACAGCAGTCTCATCCGCTTCGGCGCTCAAGGTCTCATCGGTCACCGCAGCAGTCGTTGGGCGGCTGTTCGATGACGTTTCAACGTCGTGGTTCTCGGGATCGCCTCGACGACCCGGATCGTGGTCGGGATCTCATATGGCTTGAGCCGATCTCGCAACCAGTCGATCAGCGCTGCCTCGGCGGGAGGATCGCTCGGGTCGGCGGCGACGACGAGCGCAGCCGGAACCTCCCCGAGACGCGGATCGTCGAGCCCGATCGCAAACGCCTCCCTGACCACAGGATTGGCGAGCAGGGCCGACTCGATCGCACCGAGATCGACCTTGAAACCGCCCCGGATGATCACATCGTCTGCCCGTCCGAGGATCCAGAGGAAGCCGTCGTCGTCGATCCGGGCGCGATCGTTGGTGCGCAACCACCCGGCCGGCAGACCGCTCGCGCGCTGCGGCGGATCGACTTCGAGGATCCCGTCGACGACTTGTAACTGCACGCCGGGGAGCGCCCGTCCAACGCTGCCGAGCTTGGTCGGACCGAAGCGTTCGTACAGTTCGGGCGTCCAGCCGGTGACGCTGTTCAAGAACTCGGTTGCCCCGTAGCCGAGCAGCACGGGGATCCCGTAACGACGCTCGAATTCCGCAGCGAGCTCGGGAGCGACGGGCGCCGACGAGGTCATGTAGGCGGTGACTCCTTCGAAGTGGTCGGGCGAGATGTCGGCGTCGAGGATCATCGAAATGACCGGCGGTGGTGCCCCGATCACCTTCGGGCGATGCTGCTTCACGAGCGCAGCCCAGGCATGCACGTCGAACCGTTCCATCATCGACATCGGCCGGCCGCCGAACACGAGTCGCGACATCGACAGCAATCCTCCCAGCGTCGTGAGCGGAAGGGAGAGGATCACGGCGCCCTGCCCCGATCGCGGCGTCTTGCCCTCGGGGCCGCCTCCGAGCTGCACGAACGTCTCCCACGCCACCGCCAGCCGCTTCGGTGGCCCCGTCGTTCCGCTCGTCATCACGGTGACGGCGGCGTCGAGCGCCTGTCCCGCCGACGATTCGGGGCGATCGACCCGAATCGTCAACTCGAACCGACCGTTGATCTCGAACCCGAACGCACCTGTCGATTCGACAGCCTCTACGAAGCCGGGTCTGGCCCAGTCGATCGGATCGGCGATCACCACGGCAGCGTCGGCGCCGATCACGTCGGTGGCCAGACCGGCGTCAGGTTGGAGCGGCGTCAGCAGGATCGCAGTCCGCCCTGTCGCCAGTACTGCCAGCTCAGCGGCAACGGACGCCGGTCGCTGGCGCATCACGATCGAAACTGCACATTCATCCGCTGTCGATCGGGTCTGGGTCGATCGGGTCTGGATCGATCGGGTCTGGATCGATCGGGCCTGGAGTGCTTCGACCAGCGCCGCATGGACCGAGCCGATCTGACCCCAGGTCGACCACTGATCCTCGAACTGGATCGCCTGCTCGTCTGCCCAGGTCGTGAACAACGATGCCAAGCGGACGGTCACCGATCGGCGCGCCTCGTCACTCACGCCTGCGCCGCCAGGAGGTGCTGATCGAGTTCTGCCAGGACCACGACCAAGCCGCGATCGTTGGGATTGTTGCCGAGGAATTGCGGGACGGGGATGATCTGGGCGTTGATCGGGAGATCGATCGGCGAGTCGTCGACGAACACTGTCGGCTGATCGGCGTCGGCGAAGTGGTCGGTCAGGTAGCGACCGTCAGCATCGCGGCTCGCTTTGGCGTAGCAGGCGACGAAGTGTCCGTCGATGCGATGCCGGACGGCCATCAGGTGGGCGTACTCGGCGCCGCCTGCGCTCCACAGGACACAGTCGACGCCACGCCCCGCGAGGGCCAGCAGCAGATCGACCGCGCCAGGCCGCAACGCGTTGCTGCGGATCGAACCGACCAACGTGCCGTCGACGTCGAATGCCCAGGTCAACCCGACAGCTCCGAACGGTCGATGATCCGGTCGAGCAACGCAGCACGCGACGCCAGGCTGCGGGCGAGCACATGACCGCGCAGCACGTAGCGATACGGCGTGGCCTCGCTCGTGAAGCCGAGCGCCCCGAAGGTCTGAACACATCCCTCGCCGTTGAGCCGTGATGCCTCGTCGGCGTAGTACTTGGCAACCGCCGCTTCGAACCCACAACCCGCCAGCCGATCTTGCACAGCGACGGCTGCATAGCCGGCCTGGGCGTAGGCGCCGTCAGCGCGGACCGCCATGTCGGCACACAGGTGTTTGATCCCCTGGAACGCCCCGATCGGTTTACCGAACTGCTCGCGCTGGCGGGCGTGATCAGCGGCGAGCTCGAGCAGCGCCTCGGAGATCCCGACCGCGCAGGCCGCCGCCAACACCAGACCACGTTCGTAGACGGGATCGATGGTGGCATCGACGGACGCCACACCGGTTCCCGCCGGGCGCACGCCGACGCCTGTCGGAATCGTGCCGTCGACCGGGTCGATCGGTGCGACCGCGCACTCACCGAACTCGAACAACACCGCTCGATCCGGTTCGCACACGACGACCAGGTCGGCTCCGTTGCAATGGGTGATCGACAACCCGCCGCGCCTCGTGACGGTTCCCAGGGCGACCCGTTGGCGACCGCTCACCAACGCCTCCGCCAGCCCGGAGTCTCCCGCGAACGCGGCCACGCGGGCGCCCAGCACACCGGGCAGGAACGGCCCGGGAGCGACGCCGCGACCGAGTTCTCGAAACAGCATCGTCTCCTCGACGAGGCCGTAGCCGACACCGGCGAGCGACTCGGGAAGCCCCAGCGACAGCCAACCCAGTTCGGCACACTCGTGCCACAACAACGGATCGATCTCAGGGCCGGCGACGACGTGCTGGCGACCACGACCGACGACCGGCATTCGGTCGGCCAGCAACGACCTCACGGTGACGGCGATCTGCTCGTGTTCCTCGCTGGGCATCAGGTCCATGGCAGCACTCTCAGCCCTTCGGCAGTCCGAGAATCCGTTCGCCGATGATGTTGCGCTGCACCTGCGACGTGCCACCGCCCATGGTCGAAGCGAACGTCCGCAGCCACATCCCGGTCCAACCGTCGCGATGGCGAAGGGGTCGATAGGCGAGCGCTTCGGTGTCGAGCATGTCGACCGCGAGCCGGTGAATCCGCTGCAGCAGTTCGGCGTAGTGGAGTCGCAGCATCGAACCCTCCGGACCGGGCGGGGCGCCGCCGATGTTGCGCGAGATCGCCCGATACGTCGACGACCGCAGCACGGTCACTTCGGCCTTGACGATCGCCAGTCGACGGGCGATCTCGTCGTCGTCGAGGAGGCCGCGCCGGCCCGCCTCGCCGATCAGGTCGTCGACCATCCGGGCGGTGTCGATGATCTCCGCCATGAAGCCGGTGCCGCGTTCGAGCGACAGCGTCGACATCGCCACGCTCCACCCGTCGTTCACGTCGCCGACCACATTCGACAACGGGATCCGCACGTCGTCGTAGAACACCTCACAGAACTCGGCGCCGCGGTCCATCGTCGGGATCTGACGCACGGTGATCCCCGCCGCGTGCATGTCGCAGATCACCCAGCTGAGGCCCTTATGGCGGGCCGACTCGGGATCGGTCCGCACGAGCAGCTCCTGGTAGTCGGCGATGTGCGCGGAACTGGTCCAGATCTTCTGTCCCGTGACCACCAGCTCGTCACCGTCGATGACGCCACGCATTCGGATCGCCGCCAGGTCGGAACCTGCCCCCGGCTCGGAGAAGCCCTGGCACCACACGACGTCGCCACGCAGGATCTTGGGAAGGTGGAACGCCTTTTGTTCGTCGGTCGCCCGTGCGATCAGGGTCGGTCCACCGTGATTGATGCCGACGAAACACGAACCGATCCATGGTGCGCCGGCCCTGGCGTACTCCTCGTACCAGATCAACTGCTGGATCGTCGAAAGACCCCGCCCGCCGTATTCTGCAGGCCACGAGATCCCTGCCCAGCCGCCATCGAACTGGCGGCGCTGCCAGGCCAGGTCGTAGTCGCGGCACTCGGCGACATCACCATCCGGTCGCAGCTCGCTCGGCACGTTTTCGAGCAGCCAAGTACGGACCTCGTCACGAAAAGCCCGCTCCTCGGCGGTGAAGTTGAGGTCCACCAGAAAACCGTAACCTCTTTTCGAGAGAGCGTCGCTATTTGTCCAGCACGGTCAGCCACACGCCCGTCGATCCGACGTCGACGGTGAGTCGCACGACCGGTGCAAGCACCGCAGGGTTGCGTCCCGGACGAGCCCGTGGCATCATCCGTCAGTGACCGACCGCCCCACGGGAGAACAACCCCGGCACCGGATTGACGTTGCGTTCGAGTTTGCCGAGAACGTCGTCTACGTCGGGATCGCTTTCCTGCTCGTGGTCGCCGCGAGTGTGCTGTTGGTGGTCGCCGGCGACGAGCTGCTCGAGATCCGGCACGGCCTCGCGACGGACCCGATCGTGGAGGTCCTCGACACGCTCCTGCTGGTGTTCATCATCGTCGAGTTGTTGTCGGCGGTGAGGGTGACGGTCTCGAAGCGGGAGCTGATCGCCGAGCCGTTCCTGCTGGTCGGGATCATCGCGTCGATCAAGGAGATCGTCGTACTGTCGGTGAAGGCCGCGGACGCGATCGGCGAGGGCGCTGCGTTCGACGATCAGCTGTGGCAGATCGGCGTGCTCGGTGTCGTCGTCCTTCTCCTCGGGGCGACCGCATTCCTGCTGCGACTCAAGGAACGCGAACCGGCCGAGGGCGCCAAGTCGTCGGCGTCAGCGCCGACATGACGCGCGAACCGAACGAGTGTGGGACCGCCGGCGATCGCAATCCGACGTCGAGTGCCGCAGGCTCACTCAAGGTTTTCGGGGCCGAACGATCGGGCCTGGGCGCAACGCTCGACTCGTAGCATCCGCGATTTGCGTCTGTCACTGCGCGCTACGCTCGTCGTGAAACTCATCGGGCGGGCACCTGATTCTCGGCAGTTCCGGGCTTGTTACGCTCGGATGAGGAGAGGGGAACACGATGGAGTATTTCGACCTCGGAGATTACACGCGTGCCGTCACCACGACCTCTGCCGAGGCGCAGACCTGGTTCGACCGGGGTCTCAGGTGGACCCACGGGTACAACCACGAGGAGGCGGTGGAGTGTTTCCGCAAGGCCATCGCCGCCGACCCGGCCTGCGGGATGGCCTATTGGGGTCTCGCGTACGCCATCGGGCCGAACTACAACAAGCCGTGGGACCTCTTCGAGCCCGACGAGAAGGTTGCCGCGCTCACCGAGGCGAACACGGCGCTCGACACGGCGCAGGCCGTGCCGGGATTGTCGGCGGTCGAGACGGCCATGATCCGGGCACTTGCCGCGCGATATCCGACCGACCCCGAGATCGAGGACTTCGGGCCGTGGAACGACGCCTTCACCGACGCCATGCGCCCGGTGTACGAGGCACATCCGGACGATCTCGAAGCGGTGGCCGTGTTCGTCGAAGCCTGCATGAACCGGACTCCCTGGCTCCTGTGGGACCTCCCGACGCGGACGCCGGCGGACGGCGCGTCGACCGAGGAGGCACGCGCCGCGCTCGAGCATGCGTTCGCCGACACGCCCGGGGCCTGGGACCACCCTGGGCTCCTTCACCTCTACATCCATCTCATGGAGATGTCGCCGTGGCCGGAGCTCGCACTGAGTCATGGTGATCGTCTCTGCGAGATCGTCCCCGACAGCGGTCATCTGCAACACATGGCGACCCACATCGACGTGCTCTGCGGCGACTACCACACCGTGATCACTCGCAATCAGCGCGCAGCGGTGGTCGATCGCAAATTCGAGGACTATGCCGGGAGCGCGAACTTCTACACCCTCTATCGGATCCACAACGTCCACTTCACCGCGTACGGTGCGATGTTCATCGGCCGGAAGTCGCAGGCGCTCGCCGCGGCGGATGCGCTGCGGCAGCTGCTTCCGGTCGAGACAGTGGCCTTCCTCCCGGATTTCTTCGAGGCGTTCTGGGGCATCCGGCTGCACGTGCTGACCCGTTTCGGGATGTGGCAGGAGATCCTCGACGAGCCGTTGCCCGACGATGCCGAGCTCTTCAGCTTCACGACCGCGCTGCAGCACTACGCGCGCATCGTGGCGCTGGCGAATCTCGGCCAGATCGCTGAGGCCGAGGCCGAGATCGACCTTTTCCACCCTGCTCGCGCGGCAGTCCAGGAAACCCGCTACATGTTCAACAATCCGGCCGAGAGCGTGCTGGTGATCGCCGAACACATGGCACAGGGTGAACTCGCCTACAAGTCGGGCCACATCGACGAAGGGCTCGACCACCTGCGCGACGCAGTCGTCGCGTCCGACGAACTCCTGTACGACGAGCCGTGGGGTTGGATGCAGCCACCGCGCCACGCACTGGCTGCGCTGCTGCTGGACCAGGGCCGTCATGCCGAGGCGGAGGCGATCTACCGCGCCGACCTCGGCCTCGACGACACGCTGCCACGTGCCGTCCAGCACCCACGCAACGTCTGGTCGTTGCACGGACTCGAGGAGTGCCTCGGTGCCCGAGGCGAGACGGTCGAGCGGCCGCACGTGCAGGCGCTGCTCGCCCAAGCGCTCGCACGCTCGGAGGTGCCGGTCCGGTCGTCGTGCTACTGCCGCAGCGCAGCGTGACGGTGGCCACCGCCACGGCGTCGGCACCGATACGAAGCCTGAGGTCGACTTCGTGGACCCCGCGGGAAGACGTCGGCGAATGGGCGCGGGGCTATCACGGCATCGCAATCACTCGTCACGACGTGGAATCAGGCCACAGCTTGGCCTTCGACAGCACCGTGGCCCATCTGCGCCAACCGTGGCAGCACACCCGTGAAGGTGCTGTGGGTGATCACGCCGCCCCACTACTGAGCGGCGACGTCGCTCAGCCTTCAGGTCGTCAGCACGACGCGTCCGACGATCACACCGGCGCGCATGTCGTCGAGGACGTCGTTGACCTGATCCAACGGCACCGCTCGGACGACAGCCGAGACCTTCCCACGCACGGCCAGATCGACTGCCTCGCGCACGTCGAGACGAGTGCCGACGTTGGAACCCCGCATGGACAACTCGGCGTTGACGATCGACGAGATCGACACCTTGATCTCGTCGGCGGCTCCACCCGGAATGCCGAGGTAAACGGCCGTCCCAGCCGGGCGGAGCATGCCGAGCGCCTGCTCGAAGGCCCTGCTGGCAACGGCCGCGACGACCGCCGCGTGCACCCCGCCGGTGCGTGCACGGACCTCAGCCACCGGGTCGGTTGCGCTGGCGTCGATGATCAGCTCGGCACCCAACGATCGGGCGAGTTCGAGCTTGTCGGCTGCGACGTCCACGGCAGCGACCCGAAGGCCCATCGCCCGGGCGTACTGCACGGCCAGGTGACCGAGGCCGCCGATGCCGACGATCGCCACCCACTGCCCGGGACGCGCTGCAGTGCGCTTCAGACCGCGATAGGTGGTGACGCCGGCGCACAGCACCGGGGCGAGCGCTACCGGGTCGACGTCGGCGGGGAGGGCGACCACGAACGCGGCGGGAGCGACCATGAACTCGGCGTATCCGCCGGCCACGCTGTAGCCAGTGGCCTCGCCGCGCGGGCAGATGGTCTCCATCCCGGCCAGGCACCACTCGCACACCCCGCACGACGAGTACATCCACGGCACCCCGACGAGCGAGCCGACGATCGTCGGGTCGACGTCGGCGCCGGCGGCAACGACGGTGCCCGTGACCTCATGACCGGGGATCAACGGGATGACCGAGCCAGGCGTCCAGTCACCGTCGACGGCGTGCAGGTCGCTGTGACACACCCCACAGGCGATCACCTTGACCAGCACGTCGTCGTCCCCCGGGCTCGGGGTTGGCACCTGCTCGACCGACAGCCTGCTGCGGTGCTCGTGGAGCACGGCAGCCTTCATCGTCTCCGGTATCACCATCGTCTCCCTCGTTCCTCGATCATGGTTCTTCTCGATCGCGACACGGGCGCTCGATGTCCAGGTCGGCAGCCACCTCGGCATGCAGCCACTCACGGTACTCGCGCCCGCCAAAGGTCCTCCGCGACGGCCCTTTGCCATCAAGTCGATGAACTGCTCAGCCGGTGACCTTGACCAATGTCTGGGCGAGCACATCGCTGCCGTTGGTGTGATCGACGACGCCGTAGTACACCGAACCGGCCGGCGTGGCCCCGGTCCAGCTGACGGTGACCGTACCCTCGGCGCCGTCACGGCCGTCGGCGGGGCGGAGTCGACCATCAGGCTGCCGGCGGCGTTCGGAACGAACCAGGTGGAGACGTCGAAATGCCTCAGCGCCCTGGCTCCGGCGCGGTCTGAAGCGGCGCCAGGGTACATCTTCCGTCAGCCTCCTTGGTGACCTCGGCTCGCTCGTCCCGGGCCTCGGCTCGCTCATCCCAGGCGTCGGATGCGCCGTCGAACGCCTCAGACGTGCGGTCCCGCTCGTCAGCGGTCGTATGCACGCGATCGGCGATGGCCACCGTGCGGCCGGACCAAAGCCCACATCGCCGTAGTGTGCATCGCGCCAGCAGAGGTCCTCGGTTGGCCGATCGTACGAGGGAGTGAGCCGTGACCGCAGGGAGGGCAGACGAACGACTGCCGGCAATCTGCGGCGCGGCGCGAGTCGTCCAACGTCCTGGTGACGGGCCGAGCCTGGAACTAGCCCGAGGGCCGATCGAGTTGATGGTCGATGCCGCCCGAGCTGCTGCCGACGACGCCGGAAACAGTCGCCTGCTCCAGCAGATCGACTGGGTCGGTGTCGTCGAGGGCCTGTGGACATACCAGAATCCTGGCCAACTGATCGCCGAACGGATCGGCTCGCCCGACGCCCACACGGCACTCACCGGCATCTCCGGAGCGGCGCCCGTCGACCTGCTCGGCGTCGCCGCCGAGCGGATCGCTAGGGGCGAGATCGAGGTCGCCCTGATCGTCGGCGGTGAGGCACGCTGGTCGCAGCAGCGGCTCAAACGCGAGGGCATCACACCGGCGTGGTTGCGCGCTCCGGGCACCGGTCATCCGGAACGACTGTCGATGCTGTCCGACGAGATGCTCGCCGAGTTCAGGTTCCTGGGGCGTGCGGCAACCGCCTACGCCCTGTTCGACGACAGTCGTCGGGCCGAACTCGGGGAAACCGTGGGCGCCCATCGCGATCGGATCGCCCAGCTGTGGAGTCGATTCAGCGATGTCGCCGTCACCAATCCCTTCGCCTGGGATCAAACCGGTTACACCGCTGATCAGATTGCGACCGCAACCAAGGCCAACCGGATGATCGCCTTCCCGTACACGAAAGCAATGGTTGCCAACAACACCGTCGACATGGCGTCAGGGGTGATCCTGTGCAGTACGGCCGCGGCCCGAGCGGCCGGCATCGCCGCCGACCGTCTCGTGTTCCCACACGCCGTCGCATTCAGCCACGAGACCTGGCAGGTCGTCAACCGCGACGAACTGCACCGTTCGACGGCGCTCGCGGCAGCGGGGAAGGCAGCGTTCGATCATGTCGGCATCGCACCCGACGAGATCACCCACCTCGACCTCTACGCCTGTTTCCCGTCGATCGTACAGATGACTGCGCAAGCGCTCGGCTTCGATCTCCGGCGCCAGCTGACCGTGACAGGAGGGCTCGGTTTTGCCGGCGCACCGATCGCCAACTCGGCGGGACAATCGATCGCCGCCATGGTTCCCCTACTGCGCGAGGGCGGCTGGGGGCTCGTCCACGGCAACGGCGGCAATGCCACCAAGCAGGCGATCGCGATCTGCTCGAACGAGCCGCCCGATCGGTACGCCTACATCGACGCCCAGCACCTCGCCGATCTGCGACCACGGCGAGCGGTCGACGAGGGCTGGAGCGGTGCGGTCACGGTCGAGGCAGCCACCGTGATCTTCGATCGCGATGGACCAGTCAATCTGTTGGCGACCGTTCGCACCCCGGCCGGAGAACGCGGCTGGGCAACCAGCACCGACGCGTCGTTGATCGACGAGACGATGACCGAAGGTCTTGCAGGACGCGCCGTCCAGCGCAACGCCGGCGGCGTGTTGGCGACATGATGATCTCGGGCCTGCTGGATCGGGCAGGTGACAGGATGGAGTGCACAGCATGAAGTACGTCAAACTCGGCAACACCGGCCTCGACGTGTCGCGGATCTGCCTCGGCTGCATGAGCTACGGCGAGCCGGACAAGGGCACCCATGAGTGGTCACTCGACGAGCAGGCCAGTCGACCCTTCATCCAGCGCGCCCTCGACCAGGGGATCAACTTCTTCGACACCGCCAACGTCTATTCGCTCGGGTCCAGCGAGGAGATCGTCGGGCGCGCGCTTGCAGAGATGGCCAACCGCGACGAGATCGTGATCGCCACCAAGGTGCACGGCTCGATGCGCAGCGGGCGCAACGCAATCGGACTCTCGCGCAAGTCGATCATGACCGAGGTCGATGCCAGCCTGCGGCGGCTCGGCACGGACTACATCGACCTGTACCAGATCCATCGATGGGACGCCCGCACGCCGATCGAGGAAACGATGGAGGCGCTCCACGATGTCGTCAAGGCCGGCAAGGCGCGCTACATCGGCGCCTCCTCGATGTACGCCTGGCAGTTCAGCAAGGCCCAGTACACGGCGACGCTCAACGGCTGGACCCGCTTCGTCAGCATGCAGAACCACTACAACCTGCTCAATCGGGAGGAGGAGCGCGAGATGCTGCCGTTGTGCGCCGATCAAGGTGTCGGCGTGATCCCGTGGAGCCCGCTGGCGCGTGGGCGCCTGACGCGTGATTGGGACACGCAGACGAAACGCTCCGAAACCGACGAGTTCGGCAAGGTCTTGTACGACACGTCGGCGAGTGACCGTGTGATCGTCGATCGTGTCACCGAGGTCGCCGCCGAGCGCGACCTCCCGAGGGCCCAGATCGCGCTCGCCTGGATGTTCGCCAAACCGGTGATCACGGCACCGATCATCGGTGCCACCAAGCCGGAGCACATCGACGACGCCGTCGCCGCCGTCGAGTTGCTGCTCACCGCCGAAGAGATCGCCCGGTTGGAGGAGCCGTACACCCCGCACACCCTCGCCGGATTCGCCTGATGATCAGCTGCAAGGAGTGCTGCGATGGATGACCAAGACCATCCGGGTTTGACGGTTCTGGGAGCGACCATCAGGCACGCCATCGAGCATGTCGAGGTGTTCCCCGCTCCGGCCAACGTGACGATCGTGCGGTTCTCGAACGACGAGTTGACATCGATCTGCCCCGTGACCGGGCAGCCCGACTTGTCGACGGTCGTGATCGAGTACGTGCCGGGCGAATGGTGCGTCGAGTCGAAGAGCCTCAAGCTGTACCTGTGGGGTTTCCGCGATCGAGCCGTGTTCGCAGAGGCGTTGGCGGCAGAGATCGCAGGCGAGTTGATGACGACCGCCCAACCCCGACGCGTCATGGTCACCCTCACGCAACGTCCACGTGGCGGGATCGAGGTCCAAGCCGCGTCGGAGATGACGAGTTAGGGCGACCGCGACCCTTGGCGCGGCTGGTCTCCCCCGTGTCGGAACACGGTCCGTGTCCGACTCCATGTGGTCCGTCCGAATCTATTAACCTATTTTTGTGAGCGTCAACCCAACCGAGTCGGTCGCCGACTGGATCGATGACTGGATTGCGGCCAACTGGAGCCTCGAGATCACCCTGGCGGAGTGGTGGCGTCGTCTGTTCGAGGCCGGCCTGACGTTCCCGACATGGCCGACAGGGCTCGGCGGGTTCGGCGCCGATCCGGCGCAGACGCGTGCGATCGGAGCCGCCCTCGGGGCAGCCGGCGTGATCGGCCCGCCGTCCGGGAACGGACCCAACATGGGCGGCCCGACACTGATCGCCCACGCCACCGCCGAGCAACAACATCGCTTCTTGCCGCCGATCGCGTTGGGGGAACACCAATGGTGCCAACTGTTCAGCGAACCGGGCGCCGGGTCGGATCTCGCCAGCCTCGCCACGAAAGCAGAACGCGATGGCGAGGAATTCGTGGTCACCGGCCAGAAGGTCTGGAACTCGCGCGCTGAAGTCAGCGGCTGGGGGATGTTGCTGGCGCGCACCGATCCGGACGTGCCGAAGCATCGCGGTCTCTCCTTCATCATGCTCGACATGGATCAGCCGGGCATCGAGGTTCGCCCGCTCGTGCAGATGAACGGTGCCGCCGAGTTTTGCGAGGTGTTCATCACCGAAGCACGCGCCAAGGTCACCGACGTGATCGGCGCGATCAACGACGGGTGGAACGTGGCCCGCACCACGCTCACCCACGAACGTGCCGGGGCCGCCTCGGGCCGTTCACGCGGCCTGGTCGACATTGCAGCCGGGGGTATCGCCGGGAATCTCGGGCGCTCGGTCGGCGAGTTGATCGAGCAGGCCGCCTCCGCCGCCCGCGATCCGAAGAAGCGCTTCGAAGTGATGCTCAATTCGCGCACGATGATCGCGTTGGCGAAGTCGACCGGCGCCGCCGCAGACCCGGCTCGACGCGATCAGTTGATGCGCTTCCACGTCAATTCCGAGATCTATCGATTGACCGGTCTACGCAGCCGCGACCTGGCGAGGTCGAAGCAACCCGGACCCGACGGGTCGATGCTGAAACTGTGGCTGGCGATGCTCTCGCACCAGTCGCGGGACCTGTCGCTGGCGATGCTCGGCGCCGAGGGGATGCTGATCGACGACGACGCCCGCGACGGGGGACGGATCCAGCGCGCCGGCCTGTCGGCCTTCGCTCCGTCGCTCGGTGGCGGCACGAACGAGATTCAACGCAACATCTTGGGTGAGCGCACGCTCGGGCTGCCGCGCGAACCAGGCAACGACAACGACATCCCGTTCCGAGATCTGCGGCGGTCATGAACAATCGCAAATCATCGGCGCGACTGACCGACGAGGAGATCTGGGAGTTCGTCGCCGACGCCCACACCGGGATCATGACGACGCTCCGTCACGACGGCATGCCGATCTCGTTACCGCTGTGGTTCGCCTGCATCGACCGGATGATCTACGTCCACACACGCGGTAGGAAGCTGCAACGCATCGCCCACGACGCACGCGCCTCGCTGCTCGTCGAGTCAGGTGAACGATGGGCCGAACTGAAGGCGGTCCATCTCACCGGACGGGCCGAGCTGGTCGAACTCGAACCAGCCCTCGAGCAGCGGATCAGCGCCGAGACCGCCCGCAAGTACGACCGATTCCGCACGCCGCCAGAACAGATGCCGGAGCGGACGGCAGCGCTGTACGCCGATTCGATGCGATGGATCAGATTCACACCCGACGCGCGGATGCTCAGCTGGGACAACGCCAAGTTGTCGGAAACGGGCTCGGGATGACCGTCATCCACGGTTGGGCGATGCCGTGGCCGGGACCGGAAATCGCCGCCGAAGCGGAGCGCGCCGGCGCGTTGGCGTTCTGTTCCGGCGAGTTCGCCGACCGGAACGCGTACGTCGCGCTGGCGGAGATGGCCGCCTCGACTCACACCGCCAAGGTCGGAACGGGTATCGCCTATGCCTTTGCCCGATCCCCGTTCGTGCATGCCTCGGCGGTGCGTCATGTCGACAAACTCGCCAAGGGCCGCGTGTTCCTCGGCCTCGGGTCGGGTACCCACCGCATGAACGAGTCGTGGTTCGCGGCGCCCGCCGATCGGCCACTCGCCCGGATGGCCGACATGGTCGGTGCGATCCGCTCCTACCTCGACGCCGAGAGCATGCAGACCGTGCGCTACGAGGGCGAGTTCTACTCCCTCGACGCCGCCATTCGGGCCCCCGTGCTCGGACCGATCGACGTCCCGATCCTGCTCGGGGCGTTCAATCAGGGAATGCTGAAAGTCGCCGGTCGCGTCGCCGACGGGATCATCGGGCACGGCCTGTTCACCGATCGATGGTGGGCCGAAACGATCGATCCGAACCTCGCCCATGGCGCCTCGGCAGCGGGCCGGAACGTCGATGATCTGCTGCGCTGGGGGTGGGTGATCACGGCGGTCAATGACGACGACCCCGGGCGGGCCGAACGCGACGCCCGCCTGATGATCGCTTTCTACGTCACGGTCAAGACCTACGACACGCTGACATCACTGCACGGCTGGGGCGCAGATGTCGCCGAAGTGCGAGCAGCGTTCGCACGCGGCGACATCGATGGCATGGCCGCCGCCGTGCCACAGGACATGCTCGACTCGATCGCCATCTACGGCACGACCGCAGACGCACGCGACCGGATCGCCGCCCGCCGCAGGCTCCCCCAGGTTCGCTTCCACTCACCGCCCTCGTTCATGGTGTCACCGAAACGGATCGATGCCTACGCCAGAGCGACGGTCGCCCTCCTCGAGAACTTGCCCCTCTAGAACTGCCCCCTCGATCGCTGCCCCCTCCATCGCTGAAGGACTTCCATGACTGATGTCGGTGACCCAACGTTCGGTGTGCTGACCGATGATTCGTTCGAGCGTTCACGAACCCGGATCGGCGTGCCCCAGCCGATCCCGACCCCACCTCACAACTACGAGGTGTCGCGCGACGGTCTGCGCCACTTCGCCAACGGGTACGGCGACGACAATCCGCTGTACTGCGACGAGGCGTACGCCAAAGCCACGCGATGGCAGGGCCTGATCGCTCCCCCGACGTTCCTCTACACGATGGGCGAGGACGCTTCCCCGCGGCCGGTGCCGCCAGAGAACAAGGCGCTCCTGAAGGGCGACCCGTTCGCAGGGCTCGGCTCGTACCAGGCCGTGATGGAGTTCGAGTGGTGGCGCCCGATCGGCCTCGGGGACAACTTGAAGTGCCTTCGGGCGCAGGTTGGCGTGGCTGACAAGCGCAGCGACTTCGGCGGCCGCACCGCCCACGTCACGCACGACTTCATCTACGCCAACCAACATGGCGAGCTGCACGCGATCCAACGCGGCACGTGGATCAACGCCGAGCGCCACACGTCAAGGGAACGCAAGAAGGAGAGCGAAGTTCCGGAGCCCTACACGCCGGAACAACTGGCCGAGATCGACGCCGCCTACGAGGCGGAGACTCGTCGCGGCGCCGAGCCGCGCTACTTCGAAGACGTCGAGATCGGTGATCAGATCGAATCCAAGGTGAAGGGACCACTACGCACGACCGACATCGTCGTCTGGCATCTCGGCTGGGGTATGCAACTGACGCCCCCCGGAGCGTTCCGGCTCTCGTACCTGGTCCGCAAGAAGGCCCCCGGCCTGTTCCCGCCGAACAACTTGAACATCCCCGACACCGTGCAGCGCCTGCACTGGGAGCCGGAGCGGGCACAGGAACTCGGCCTCCCGACGTCGTACGACTACGGCGGTCTGCGAGAGACGTGGCTGTGTCATCTCGTCACCGACTGGATGGGCGACGATGCCTGGCTCTGGAAGATGGACTGCCAGCACCGCCGCTTCAACTTCATCGGCGACACCACGTGGTTGACCGGCGAGGTCGTCGACAAGACCCAGACGGAGACCGCCGATGGAATTCGCAGCGAGGTACGGGTCGAGATCCGCTGCACCAATCAGCGCCGGGTGGTCACCAGCCCCGGCCACGCCGTGGTGCTGCTCCCGAGCCGCGAGCACGGCCCGGTTTCCCTCCCCAAACCACCCGCCCGCACGATCGACACGATGCTCGACCACGAAATCACCCGCCTCAAACCCGAATAACCCCCAATCCGTTTGTGTCAGCAACAACGCCCTGGGAGGGCGTTGTTGCTGACACAATCGGGTTTTAGCGGAAGGTGGGTTTGCGGTTGATGCGGGTTTGGGTCTTGCGTTCGGCGGCTGGTTGGTTGCCGATGTGGGTGTAGGCGAGACCGTTCTGCTTGGCCATGTGCGGCGGCATGTCGATCGACTCCCAGATCGCACGGATCGTGCCCTGCACGGCGACCGGATTGCGGGCCGCGATCTGTTCGGCGATGTCTGCCGCCCGTGACCACAGGTCGGCCATCGGTACGACCTCGCTGACCAGCCCGAGTCGCAATGCCGTCTCCGCAGTCAGGCGTTCCTCGGTGCCCATCAGCGCCCAGCGCAACACATCGCCGAGCGGCACACCGCGATGGAGCATCCCGATCGGTTCGAGCGCTGAGACGATCCCTCCGTTGGCGTGGGGATCGAAGAACGTCGCATTGTCGGAGCAGATCACGATGTCGCACTCGTTGACGAAGTACTGACCGCCGCCGGCGCACATCCCGTTGACGGCGCAGACGACCGGCTTCCACACCGTGTTGGATCGCGGTCCGAGCCAGACGCCGGGATCGACCTGATTCCACACGTTCTGATCGCCCCACCACATCCCGCCCTTGATATCGATCCCGGTGCAGAACGCTCGGTCGCCGGCGGCCCGCAAGACAGCCACGTGGATCTCGTCGGTGTCACGGACGATCCCCCACACGTCGGCCATCTCCTCGGTCATCGTGCGAGTGAACGAGTTGAGCTGTTCCGGCCGGTTCAGCGTGATCGTCGCAACGTGTTCAGTTGTCTCGAACAGGATCGTCTCGTACGCCATCGCCAGACATTAGGACTCGCGGCGCGACGATCAGGCGTTGACGGCGAGTTTGGCGGTGTAGCCCTCGGCGGTGCTGCCGGACATCGTCGCCAGCTGGTGAACGCCGCCGTCGTCGCCGAACACGTTGTCGCTGCTCAGCGAGACCCGTCCGAGATTCGAGACGCTGACTTCGTAGCCAACTGCCGTGTAGGCCTCAGCCAGCGTCGCTTCGGGGAACGCCAGTTGCGACGTCACCCACGGCGAGGCGGTCCCGATCGCGTCGGCGAGGCTTTCGAACACTTCGAAGTGGATGTGTGGCCAGCGACCGGCGTAGCAACCGGGGACGATCGACGTGAAGCGCACGACGCCATCTACGTCTGCTTCTGCGATGCCGCGCAGGTAGTTCTCGTCAGCGATGTCGTACATCGAGTACTTGCCGTCCTGGTTGCAGTGCCAGAGATAGACGGCGGCGCCGGGGCGTGGGGTGCAACCATCACCGGAGTCGGTGATCGTCAGTTCGATCTCGAGCTGCGTCCCGTCGGCAACGCCCGTCGGACCGGCGAAGCTCTGCCGGATATCTCGGCGGACGACGCCCTCCAGCGGTCTGACGTTCGGCCCATTCGATCCATCGCCAGGAAACGGGCCACCCGTTTCGGTCGGGATCACGTCGCACGTCGCATCATCACCGGCGGCAGCTGACGCCGTAGATGACGCCCTCGCAGCAGCGGTCGAGTCGGCGGTCACCTGCGGAGGTGTCGTCCCGCCCGCCCCGGCGGCATCGGCGGACGATGTCGACAGCGAATTCGCCGTGGCGCTCTCGCCGGATTGGTCGTCACTGGAGGAGCCGCACGCTGTGGCGATGACTGCCGCGCCGGCACCAGCAAGTAGTCCCAGCATTCGGCGGCGGTTGATGATCGACTCGGTCGGTCCCATGCAGGCAAAACTAAGTGCTCGATCGGATCCCGCGACGTCGAGGGATCCCATTCACAACAAGCTCTTACCGACCCGACGCACGAGGCTGATGAGGCTGATACCTGGTGGACCCCAGGAAATCACGGAGTGAAGCCGAGGTGCGGTGTCACGGCCGCGATCACGTTCGGATCGCCATCCAACCACGCAGGATCGGCAGCACCGCGCCCACAACCGAGCCACGTCAAGCGCCCGATATCACCGCTCAGCGTTGCCGTCGGACCACCATTGCCAAGCGTGATCGAGACGTCCGACGACGGACTGTCCGTCACACGAATCGACACCACGCCATCGACTCCTTCGACCTTCTTCGGAAGCAGCCCGCTCCAGCCGAGCAGCGTCCGCTCGATGGCGACCTCAGCGGCAACTCCGGTCGTTCGAACCGGCAGCCCGATCGCCCGCCGGATGTCTTGTTCGTGAGCCCACAGATCGAACACTCGGATCGGCATGCTGGCCGACAATGCCCGCTCACCAAACGGTCCGAGCACGATCGGGTCGCCCTCCGCTGTAAGCGCGCGAAGTCGAGCGACGCGGCGCGGAAGCAGGCCGGCCAACTCGTCGGCGATCGCGGACAACGGAAGTTGACGACGGATGTGGACGATCTTCTCCATGTAGACGTCGAAGTCGTTGAGCACATGATCGAAAACCGGCAGTTCGATCGTCGGGAACGGGGCACCGTTGAGCACCTGTTCCAGACCGACCATGTGCGAGAGCTGGTCGCGTACGGTCCAACCCGGGCAATCGGTGGGGCGATCCGCTTCGTCCTCGCCGATCTCACGGGCGAGATCGAGCGTTGTCCGGAGGACGTCCTCGACTGCGGCAACCAACTCAGAGGTCGTACGATCAGCCATCGCAGAAGTCTCGCGCCGAGGCGATCGACACCGATAAGCGAGACCGGCCAGCTTGCCGCCGGTCGGGCGCATGATCGACGCCAGCAGCGGCCCGAACCGACTCCAGATGCAGAAACCGACGTGCTCGGCGAGAATCGAGAAGACCAGATTCCGGCGGGCGATCGTCGAACCACTCGAGTTCCAGAACGCTCGTCCTCCGGACGCCAGTCATCGATCCAGCAGCTTTCGCCTGGCATCACCCTGACACGTGAGGCGGGCAGGAACGCTTCGGCGGAGTTCTTGCGGTCGACCGTACGCAGCGGATTTCCCTGCCGTTTCCGAGGATGACACGCTGCGTGACGTCAGCTCCGGCACGGGATCGTCGGCCGTGAGAAGCCGTTTCTCCCGGGCCGCGGCATTCCGGCGCGCGAAGCGACCTAAGTTCGTGCCCGCTGATGTGTTGTCAAATCAGCTCAAATCCATTGGAGGAAAGACATGGACAAGAGAACAATGTCCGTATTCGCCGCAGGCGCCGTGCTGTTGGCCGTTGCCGTACCGACCGTCGTGAGCGGTAACGCCCGGCGAACCGACGGCAGTTTGAAGGCGCAACAGGCAGCCGAAACGCCGTACATCGCCCGCATGAACGGCCCGGCCGAGCCAGCCGGTGGTGATCCGGACGGGACCGGCGCTGCCACCGTATCGATCGCGATCTTGTCGGCGACAGAGGCCGAGGCGTGCTGGGACCTGTCGTACAGCGGTATCGAGACGCCGACCGCCGCCCATATTCATCCCGGTGCGGCCGGCGCGGTCAATCCACCGGTGATCGATTTCGGCGCCGTCGGTCCGACGTCGGACTCGGGATGCGTCGCGATCACCGCGATTCTTGCCAATCAGATCATCGCCGCCCCGCCTAGCTTCTACGTCAACGTCCACAACGCCGCCTTTCCGAACGGTGCAATTCGCGGACAGCTTGCAATCGGGCCGGCACCTGCAGGATCGACGCACTTCCTGCCGACACCGCTGCGGGCGTACGACTCACGCATCGCTCCAGCCACGGCGATCGCACCAGGGGCAGCACGCACGATCAGCCTCGCAACGGCGAAAGATCTGGCGGGGACAACGTTGATCGCCGTCCCGCCGGGTGCCACCGGTGCAATCGTGACACTGACGATCACCGAGACGACCGGACCTGGTGGATTCCTGAAGATCTACAGCGCCGCCAGTCCCGAACCTCCGACCAGCAGCATCAACTGGGCGGTGCCTGGGTTGAACGCCGCAGTCACGACGCCGGTGGCTGTCGATTCGACCGGTCAGATCAAGGTCCTCGCCGGGACCAACTCGACCCACTTCGTGATCGATGTGATCGCCTACCTGTACTGATCAAGCTGCGGATTGGTGCCGGTCACCGGCGCCGGTCCTGTGCCGGTCATCGTGTCGTCCCTAGGATCGACACGATGGCCGGCACTGATCAGGATCGAACCGAACAGCTCAGGGAGTGGGCGGGTGAGGTTGTCGGAGAACCCGGAGTCGAACTGCTCCGCCGCCCTGGCGGCGGGCGACACGAGGCATGGGACGTAACGGCGCCATCCGGCCGGCAGTGGTTCCTGCGGGCCGACAACGCCGAACCTTCCGAGCACGAGCACTACACCTTGCGCCGCGAGTCGGAGATCTACCGCGCCGTGCACTCGATCGGGCTGCCGTGCCCTGACGTCTTGGGTGTGCATCCCAGCTTGCCGGCCGTGCTGCTGGAACGCGTCGGCGGCGACGCCGGGTTCGCCAAGCTCGACCCAGCCAGCCAGGCGGCGATCATCGAAGACTTCGCGCCGTGGCTGGCTCGCCTGCACGCAACCGACCCGACCACACTCGAATTGCCGAGCCTGTCGCCGATCGGATCGATCGTCGATCATGTCGTCCAGGAGCTGGACATCTGGGAGTCCCGCCTGGATGCCACAGGCGTGCCCGATCCGTTCCTGACGGCGTGCTTCACATGGCTCCGCGACCACCTTCCGGCGACGGGGGACGCCATGGCGGCATTGGTGCAGGGCGACACCGGCCCTGGGAACTTCCTGCACGACGGCAAGCGGGTCACGGCGTTCCTGGATTTCGAATTGGGGCACCTCGGCGATCCGATGGAGGATCTCGCCTGGGTCGCCACCCGCAACGCACAGGAGCCGGTGCCCGATTTCGAGCGGTTCCTGACGTGCTACGCCGGCGCCGCGGGCGTCGAACCGGATCGAGTCCGGATCCGCTACCACATGTTGTTCGCCGAGCTGCGGATCGCGGTGCTCGGCGCTGAGCGGATCTCGTCGCGCGATGACCTCGATGCCGAACACGGCAACCAGTTGATCTACGGCGCGCTGCATCGCCGGCTCACCGTCGAGGCGTTGGCGGCGGCGACCGGCACGGCGCTGCCGGAGGTCGTCCTGACCGAACCGCTCGACACGCCGCAAACTCGGTACTACGACGCGATGTTGCATCAGATGCGAGACATCGTCGGTCCCCACATCACCGACCCGTATGCCGCACGCCGTCACAGGAGCATCGCACGCGTGGTGAAGTACCTCCGCGAAGAGAACCGCGTCGGCGGCGCCCATGTCGAAGCCGAACTCGCCGATCTGACGCGCCTCCTCGGGGCCCGGCCGGCTTCGGTGGCGGCCGGTTCGGCGGCGCTGCTGGATCGCGTCAACGATCGTTCGTTGGGGGCGATCGACCTGCTCCCATACGGCCACGCCCAGGTGACGCGACGTCAACAGGTGGTCGGCCCCAGCATGGGGGTGCTCGCCATCCGCCATCTGCCGGCGATCTGACCACGTGTCAGGGCCCGGACGAATCGTTGATGACGAATCGTTGATACGGTCGAGCCCCTGCGGTGCACCTTCGTGCCGCACTGTGAAGGGACAACAGCATGAGCACTCAAGTACTCGAACAGGCGATTGCCGCCTCGCGTTCGACTCTCGCCAATGTTTCGGCCGATCAGCTCGGTGGCACGACACCATGCGCGTCGTGGAACGTCGCCGAACTCGTCAATCACATGATCGGGGCGCTCGATTTCTTCGCGTCGGGCGCCACCAAGGAAATGTCCGCTGACGCGATCGAAAATCCTGCCGACGGCGATTTCGTGGCAGCCTTCGATGCTGCTGCCGCTCGCTGCATCGCCGCATTCAATGCACCAGGTGTCGCCGAGGGCATGATCACGCTGCCGTTCGGCACGATGCCGGGGTCTGCCGTGATCGGGCTCGCCGCCACCGACTGCTTCACACACGGATGGGACGTCGCCAAGGCAACCGGTCAATCGACCGACCTCGACCCGGTGCTTGCGGGGCAGTTGCTGGCCGGCGCTCAGCAATCGATCCAAGAAGCTTTCCGGGGGGCCGACACCCAGGCGCCATTCGGGCCGGCGCAGCAGGCGCCGGACGATGCAACCCGCGCCGATCAACTCGCCGCGTTCCTGGGACGATCGCTCTAGAACTGCCCGAAACGGGGTTCGCGCTTTTCGACCCAGGCGCGAACCCCCTCGCGATGGTCGTCGGTCTGTGAACTGGCGACCTGGTTGCGGGCTTCCTCGGCGACGGCTGCTGCGAGGGTCAGCCGGCTGGCGTTGAGCACGTTCGCCTTCATCAACCCGATCGCCGTCTGCGGGCCGGCAGCGAACCGCGCCGCCCAGTCCCGCCAGGCCTGCTCGAACTCGTGATCCGGTGCGACACGCTCGACGAGACCCAGCGCGAGCGCTTCGTAAGCGGCGACGACGCCATTGAGGGCCAGCAACTCGAGTGCCTTGGCGGGACCGAGGCGTTGAGCGAGCAGCCATGGGCCGCCCATGTCACCCGAGAAACCGAGTCGCGCCCAGCCGGTGACGAACTTCGCCGACTCGGCCGCGATCCGCAGGTCGCACGCCAACGCGATCGCCAGACCGGCGCCGACGGCAGGCCCGTTGACCGCCGCAATGGTCACGATCGGGGCTTCGTGGAGCACGACCGCGATCCGCGAATTGGCGGCGAGATTCTCGGCTCGCTGATCGAGCGACGGCTTCACTTCTCCCGGCTTCCTGCCACTCCCGTCGCGCACGTCACCACCTGCGCAGAACGCGCTCCCGGCACCCGTGACGACGACGCATCCGACGTCAGCAGCGTCGGCAAAGTCCTCGACGGCGGCGATCATCGGTGCATACATGTCGTCGTGCAGCGCGTTGCGACGGTCCGGCCGGGTGAGCGTGATCACGCCGACACGATCGACGACTTCGATCCGTACAAACTCGGTACCTGATTTCACGATCCGACCCACACCCGCACCGTAGACTCCCGGCGATGGCTGGACGGAAGGCGACCAAGAAAGCCCACGAGGTCGTGGCCGACCAACTCCGTCAACAGATCGTTCGCGGCGAGTTGTCCGCAGGTGATCGGCTGCCCCCCGAGGACGAACTCACGGTGCGCTATCAGATCGCCCGCACGACGCTCCGTGAGGCGTTGCGGGTGCTCGAATCGCAGGGACTCCTCAAGATCCGGCGCGGCCGCGGTGGCGGTCCTGTGGTCACCCACCCCAACCTCGAACCGGCAGCCAAAGCGTTGTCGGTCTCGTTGCAGTTGCAGGGCACGACGATCGGTGACCTCGATGCCGCCCGGCGGATGATCGAACCCCAGATCGCCGCACAGCTGGCCCGGAGCCGGAACGTCGCCGACATCGCCGCCCTCGAAGCCGTCGTCGACGAGGCCGACGCCGCCGCCGAGCGAAACGACCCGACCGCCTTCGGGATCATCGCCGTCACCATGCACGAGACGCTGATGGAGCGATCCGGCAACAACACGATGGCGACGATCTCGAAGTTGCTGCACGAGATGGTGCAGGCCTACTACTCGCGGGCGATGGACGCCGTCGAACAGGCCCAGATGCGCCGCGCCGTCCGTTCGTATCGCAAGCTGATCGACCTGATACGTGCCGGTGACGCCGCCGGCGCGGCGGCTCACTGGGAAGCCCAGATGAGCTACACCATCCGAGGCAACGACGCAGGCACCCTCGTCACCGTTCAGTGATCGACGGCGAGCCGACTCAGCGGGGAAGCCCGAGGATTCGCTCGCCGAGCAGATTGCGTTGGATCTCATGGGTGCCGCCGGCGATCCGGGCCTGGCGCGTGGCGTTGATCCCATGACTCGGAATGTCGCCGTCTCGATCTGCACGGTCCCAGGCCTGTGATGCGATTCCGGTGATCTCGTAGATCAGCTCAGCACACTGCTGCTCGAGATTCCCGGCAGCGACCTTCAGCATCGATCCCGCGGCGGCGTTGCCACCGCACAAAGATCCACCGACGAACCGGTCACGGATCCATTCGAGCAACCGTTCGGCGATGACGACGTCAGCCGCCCGTTGCCGCACGAGCGGGTCATCGAGCCTGCCGGCGGCGCGGGTGGCGTCGATCACCTGACGCCGACGTCGCCCGCCACCGGATCCACCCATGTACCCGGAGCGTTCCCCGCTCAGCGTCCCGGCCGAGATCCCCCATCCGCCGTTGACCGCACCGATCACGCGATCGACGGGAATCTCGACGTGTTCGAGGAACACCTCGTTGAAGTGCTGGCCCCCGGCGATGTCGACCAGCGGTCGCACGGTCACCCCAGGAGCGTGCATGTCGCAGATCAGCATCGTGATCCCGACGTGTGGCTTCGGTGCGTCAGGGTCGGTGCGAGCGAGCAGCAGGCCGTAATCGGCATCGGCCGCGTACGAGGACCACACCTTCTGGCCGTCGACGACCCAGACATCGCCGTCGAGCACCGCCCGCGTCCGCAACGACACGAGGTCGGACCCGGCATCGGGCTCGGAGAACATCTGACACCACTGCTCGTCACCGCGGATCAGGGCAGGCAGGAAGCGCTGTTTCTGTTCCTCCGAGCCGGCCGCCATCAGCGTCGCCGCCGCCAGGTGCATGCCGATCGCCAACGGACGCAGGGTCGGCGTGTCGTAACCCGCCAACTCACGCTCGACAAGCTTGGCATGATCGCGGGTGAGGCCCCGCCCGCCGTACTCGACGGGGAGATCGACCCCGGCGAAACCGGCGCGATACAGCGCCTGCTGCAGGTCGCGGGCACGCTCCACCAATCGGTGATGGCCATCGGGGGTGCGGTTGATGATGTCGAGTCGATCATCGTCGCGATTCGGATCGCGTCGTTCGAAATGCTGATCGAGCCATGCTGTGAACTCGGCCCGGAAGGCGGCGAGTTCGCTCACCCCGTCGGCCCACCGTGCTGGACTCGATCCGCGAAGTCGGCGAGCGCCCACACGTCTTGGTCCTCCCCGTGGCCGACGCCGACGCTGTCACCGCTCACATCTTCCCATCGAAGGATCGAGTTGATGCACAGATGGAAGAAAGACAGGAACATCCGGCTTGCGGCCTGCCCGCGGACGACGAGTCGACGGTCGTCCTCGTCGACACAGTCGAGTTCGATCGTGGCGACGCCACCCGACGCCGGATCCCGCGTGGTCCGGCGCTCACCCGACACGAGCCGACGGAGCACACCGTCACGCAACAGGTACCCGCTCACGAAACGTTCGGTGAGCGACTGAGCGTCTCCATCGACCGGCACGCAGAACGCCAGGAACGCATCCTGATTCGCGTCATCGCGATCGAGGTGACCGAACGCATAGCTCAACCGTTCGACGCGGCCGAGCCGTTCGGGACGCCGTCCCCACGAACGATCGCGCACGGCGATGCAGTCGACCGGGATGTCCTCGCCGCGCAGGTGGAGCGTGCCCGTCACCCTCCCGTGCTGGTCGTAGTGACTCGACCCGACGAACGGCGGCGCTCCGTTGCGGTGCGGCACGGGCGGGGTCAGCCCGACAAAGCGCAGGTCGGCGGTGAAGTCGGTCTGGTCACGGAAGCGGTACCTGAGGTCGTAGACCATGCCGGGCTCGACGACCTTGACGCTCACGCCGGTCGGGAACGTGACGTCGGTCAGGTCGAGCGGTTCCGGCAGGCGTTGATGATGCTGGTAGCCGAACCACGGCAGTTCCCAGGGGAGCGCCGACGACGGGTCGTACACGAACGCACCGCCGGAGACGGTGCCGATGTTGGGACGCATCTGGACGTACAGCCAGCCGCCGATCGATCGTTCCGGCACGTTGAAGGAGAACCAGATCGACTCGGTCCAGTCGAGCGCAGGATTGCCGACCGGATGGATCGAATCATCGGCAGCAGTCCAGCGCAGATGTTGCTCGATCCCGAATTGATCCACGTCGCGATCTGTCATCCCGCCAAAATAGGTGAAGATTTACCTCACAAGCAACACGGAGGTCGAAACGCGAGAGCAGCGTGACGTCACCGGGACATCACCGGGACAGCCTGGCGGCGACCGCGGCGACCGGACTGGCCCCGCCAGACGAATATAGGTTACCATTTTAGCTGTGACGACTGGATGGGAACAGCGACTGGGGTTCTGGTGGATCGCTGAAGACCATCCGGACATGCCGGCGATCATCGAGGGGCCGGACGGGCCGCGGACCTACGCCGAACTGGCCGGTGACGCACATCAACTCGTCCATCTGTTCCGATCCCTGGGTGCATCGGACGGGGACGCAATCGGTGTGTTGGTCGACAACGGCAACACCTTGATCGAGACCTCACTCGCCTGTCAGGAATCGGGGATCCACTTCATCCCCCTCAACGTGCACCTCATGGCGCACGAGCTGGCGGCGATCATGGAGCACTCGCAGGCCAAGGTGCTCGTGATCGGTGAGCGGTTCGCCGATCTGCTCGACGGGCTCGAACCGGTCGCGCCCGGTCTGGCAGTGCTCGCGGTCGGAACGATTCCGGGCGTCCGCGCGCTCGCCGACGCCCGCGCCGAGCACCCTCGGATCCCTCCCGACGACCGGCATCCCGGTGGGCTGTTCGTCTACACATCGGGCACGACCGGCAAACCGAAAGGCATCCGCCGCCCGATCCCCGACGGTGACGTCGGGCAGGTCGCCAACGACGGCGCGATCTTTGCGAGGGCCTTCGACTTCCAACCGTTCGACGGACCGATGCTGGTATCGACCGGGATGTTCCACGGTGGGTCGCACAGTTACTACATGGGCGGCCTGCACGTCGGCCATGCGTTGGTGATCATGGCGAAGTTCGACGCCGAAGCGACGCTGCAGCTCATCGATCGCCATCGGATTCGCACCGGGTACATGGTCCCGACCCAGTTCCATCGCCTCCTCCAGCTCCCCGACGATGTGAAGGCCAAGTACGACGTGTCGAGCCTGCATGCGATCGTGCATTCCGCTGCGCCGTGCCCGCGACCCGTGAAGGAACAGATGATGGCGTGGTGGGGGCCGGTGATCTGGGAGACCTACGGCGGCATGGAAGGCGCCGCCACGATCGCCAAGCCGCATCGTTGGCTGGAGAAGCCCGGTACCGTCGGACGGGCGATCAAGGGGATGCGGCTGGCGATCCTCGACGACGACGGGAACGAGCTGCCGCCTGGCGAGGTCGGTCACATCTATCTCGACAACGGGGTCGGGTTCTCGTACCACGACGACCCCGATCAAACCGAGTCGGCGTTCAAGGGCAAACGATTCAGCCTCGGTGACATCGGTCATCTCGACGCCGATGGCTACCTCTTCATCTCCGATCGGGCCAAGGACATGATCATCACCGGCGGCACCAACGTCTATCCGGCCGAGATCGAGGGCACGCTGCTCGACCATCCGAAGGTTCGTGACGCAGCCGTGATCGGCGTGCCCGACCCCGACTGGGGTGAGACCGTGGTGGCGATCGTGCAGCCGGTGACCGGCGTCGAACCGGATGACGAATTGCGCCACGAGTTGATCGCGTTCTGCGGCGATCGGCTGGCGAGCTACAAACGGCCGCGGCGCTGGGAGTTCCGCGACGAGCTGCCGCGGACCGAAGCCGGCAAGTTGTACAAGCGCAAGATCCGCGACGAATACCTGGAGCGAGACAAATGACTAGAACGACAAGTAGCACAGGCGGCGAGAGCAGCGCCGGCCCTCCGCCAGTCAGCACCGAGCCGCACGGAGGGAGCAGCCCAAGCGAAGCGGAGGCCGGTCCCGACCATCGAGAGGCGACCCATCAGGCCTTCAAGGTCGATGACGAGCTGGAGGCCGAGTTCCAAAAGGCGTTGCAGCACCAGTTGACGGACGAGGACATCGAAAAAGCGAAGCTGATGCTCGGCATCGACACCGCCAGCAAGCAGCGCGAACTCAACGCCGTCGCCACGCCAGATGCGATTCGCAACTGGGCGCTCGGGGTCGGCGACGACAACCCGCTCTACACCGACGAGGAGTACGGCAACGCCACTCGCTGGGGCAGCCAGATCGGCCACGGAACGCAGATGGGTCACATCAAGACACCGATGCTCGGCGACCCGATCCCTGCCGAGATCAAGGCCCAGACGAAGAGCATGTTCCGGGGCGTCCACGTGTTCGTCTCCGGTGGTACGTGGGAGTGGTATCGACCGTTGCGACCAGGCGATCGGATCTTCAGTTTCCGCGGCGAGGAGAGTCTCGACGTGAAGCAATCGGAGTTCGCCGGGCGTTCGGTGATCCAGGTCAGCCGCGACGTCGCCATCAACCAGTTCGGTGAGGTGCTCGGCGTCTATCGCATCCTGCGGGTGCTGACGGAGCGCAGCAAGTCGCGCGAGAAGGGCAAGTACGCAGAGATCGAAGCGGCTCACTACACCGACGCCGACTACGAACGGATCGACGCGGTCTACGCCCAGGAGCAACCACTCGGAGCCCAGAAGCGCTATTGGGAGGATGTCGCCGTCGGCGACGAACTGCCTCCCATGGTGAAGGGTCCGACGACGATCACCGAAATGATCGCCTTCCACGCAGGCGGCTACGGGTTCGTTCCCTACGGGCTCCGGTCGTCGCGGATCGGCTACAAGAATCGCAAGCGGATCGCCCCGTTCTACGTGAAGAACGCGCAGGGCATCTACGACGTCGCGCAACGGCTGCACTGGGACTCCGAGTGGGCCAAGGCGATCGGCAATCCGATGGCATACGACTACGGGGTCCAACGCCAGTGCTGGTTCTACCACCATGTCGCCGATTGGGCCGGCGATGACGCCTGCATCGTCAACCAGGAGGATTCGATCCGAAAGTTCAACTACATGGGTGACGTGCAATTCCTCTCGGGCAAGGTCGTTGCCAAACGCGAGGAGCACGGCAACAAACTCGTCGATCTCGAACTCCACATGATCAACCAGCGCGACACCGAGACCGCCTACGGGACGGCGACGGTCGCCTTGCCGTCACGCGCCGGCGGATTGCCACTGTTCCCCAAGGTGCCGGTCGAGTTGGAACGGCTCGCAGCCGAGATGTTCGCCCGTCATTGCGAACTCGATGCGCAGCGCCGCCGCAGGTGAGGGCAACCGCAATGCGCACGCAGGAACTCGCTGACGTCGAACTGGTCACCGACGGGTTGGATTTTCCCGAAGGCCCGATCGCGATGCCCGATGGATCCGTGCTGGTCGTCGAGGTCCGAGGCGAAACGCTGACCCGAGTCCAGCAGGACGGCTCGAAGTCGGTCGTCGCCGATCTCGGCGGCGGGCCGAATGGCGCCGCGATCGGCCCCGACGGGGCGATCTACGTCTGCAACAACGGCGGCATGAAACCGAAGCAACGTGGCGTCGGCTGCATCCAGCGGGTCGACCTCGACACCGATCTGGCGACGACGTTGTACACCACCTCGGACGGCGCCCCCTTCGTCGCTCCCAACGACCTCGTCTTCGACCACACCGGCAACTTCTACTTCACCGACATGCGTGGTCACACGATTCACTACGCGGCACCCGACGGTTCGTCGGTTCGCACCGTGCTGAAGTACCTCCACACGCCGAACGGGATCGGACTGTCGCCCGATGGCAGCGTGCTGTACTGGGCCCAGACCCAGACCCGTCAGGTCCTGCGCCGCCACATCGAGCAGCCCGGCGTGCTCGTACCGTCCGCCGGGCACGACACGACGGCGTTGATCCGCAACGGTGCCATCGACCCGTTCGCCCTGCTGGTCGGACTCCCCGGTGCGACCGAGCTCGATTCGCTGGCGATCGACGCCTCCGGCGCCGTCTGCGTCGGGGCGCTGGTCGATGGGGGCATCGTCGAGATCCCGGCTGATGGTGACGCCGATGGGATCGTGCACTGGACACTTCCCGATCGGCTCAGCGACAGCATGGTCACCAACATCTGCTTCGGCGGGCCAGACCTCACGACCGCCTATCTGACCTGCTCGATGACCGGCCGGCTGGTCCGCTGCACGTGGCATCGCCCCGGTCTCGCGCTTCACGTGTGAATCGCCACTGATGGATCGGCACGGCACCCTGACCAACGACCAGCTCGCCCTACGGGCACGTTGGTACGCCGAGGGTTTCTACGGACCGCAGACGATCGCCGACCACATGCGGCGCGGCGCCGAATCGTTCCCGCAGGCGACGATGGACTTCGTGGGCGGTCCCGGGCCGGAGACGTCGTCGATCCGGTTGGACGAGATGTACCGCCGCGCCCTCCGGCTGGCCAACGGATTGTCGATGCTCGGTGTCGGCCCCGGTGATGTCGTCGCGATCTGGGTCCCCAACTGGCTGGAGGGGTGCGCTCACCTATCAGGCGGCGTTGCTGCTCGGGGCGACGGTCGTGCCGATCATCCACATCTACGGGCCGCGCGAAGTTGGCTTCATCTTGCGCCAGTCGGGCGCCAAGGTGCTGGTGATGCCGGACCGCTGGCGCACAATCGACTACCGCCAACGGTTCGACGCGATCACCGACATACCACGGCTCGAGCACGTCGTGCTGATCGGCGAGGATGGACCGACGGGAGCGATTCGATGGTCCCGGTTGATCGAGCACGAGGCGTTGACGACGCTGCCGCGAACGTCGCCCGACGATCGGTGCGTGCTGATCTACACCTCGGGCACGACCGCCGATCCGAAGGGTGTGCAGCACTCTGCCAACACGCTGATCGCCGAGATTCGTTCGACCGCAGCGGCACTCGGTGATCGCGGTGCGGTCAATCTTGCCGCCTTCCCGTCGGGACACATCGCAGGCGTGCTGGGGTTGCTGCGGATGTTCGTGCTCGGCGCCTCGTCGGTCTCGATGGATCAGTGGGACGCTGCACTTGCTGCCAGGCTCGTCCCCCACTACCGCATCAACGCCACCGCCGGTGCGCCGTTCTACCTGGCATCACTGCTCGACGAAGCCGAGCGCCAGGGCAGCGACCTGAGCACGATCACGAACTACATGGTCGGCGCCGCCAGCGTTCCAGCGGCGTTGGTCGAACGTGCCGACGCGGCCGGCATCCCGGTCTATCGCGCCTACGGGTCGAGCGAGCATCCGGTGATCACCACCGGGACCCCCTCCGACCCGCTCCACAAGCGAGCCGAAACCGACGGACGCTTGACGCCCGGCAACGAGATCCGGCTGCTCGACGACGACGACCGCGAGGTCGGCGATGGCGTCGACGGTGAGATCATCAGCCGTGGGCCAGAGTTGTTCCTCGGCTACACCGACCCGGCACTGGACAACGAGTCGTTCATGCCTGGCGGCTGGTTTCGCACCGGCGACATCGGCCGCCTCGACGGCGACGGCTACCTGACGATCACCGATCGCAAGAAAGACGTGATCATTCGTGGCGGCGAGAACATCGCCTCCAAGGAGGTCGAAGACATCCTGATGCTGCATCCGAGCGTGATCGAAGCAGCCGCAGTGGGGATCCGCGACGAGCGCCTGGGCGAGAAGGTTGCCGTGTTCGTGCATCTCCGTCCGGGCCACATCATCGATCTGTTCGAAATCGGCCGGCACTTCAGCGCCTGCGGGGTCGCCAAGCAGAAGACGCCGGAGCATCTCGAGTTCGTGGCCGAGTTCCCGAGGAGCCTGAGCGGCAAGATCCGCAAGGTCGACCTCCGAGATCGACTCGCCCGCTGATCGGGCGTCACCAGATCGTCTACGCTTCCGATCGACCACTCAGGAAGTGAGGGAATCGTGCATGTCCTGTACATCTCCGCAACGGGGCCCGGCGACGCAACGCGGGCTTCGATCCCGATTCACCTCGCGGTCAACGGCTCATTGGAAGCCGGGCAGCAGGCAAGTCTGTTGCTGGTCGGCGACGGGTCGCAACTGATCGTCGGCGATACGGCGAATGCCACGACCGGTGTCGGGATTCCGGCGATGGCCGAACTCGTCAAGAAGGCCCGAGAGCGCGAGCTCCCGATCTTCGTTTGAAAGGGCTGCGCGGTTGCCCGTGGGGCAACCGACGATGACTTGGCCCGGTTCGGCGGCACATGGGCGACGCCGGTCGACGTCGCCAACCTGATTGTCGCAGCCGACAAGGTGTTGACGTTCTAGCTGCACCGGGCTCGTTCGTTGCCCCGGCTCGCTGACCTGCGTCGTCGTGCCTGCCGACTTCGGGCCGCGACGCCTCCGACGGTAGACTTGACACTCTTGTCAGATTCTCGGAAAGGTCGTTCAGATGCAGCTCATGGGTTCTAGTGCGCTCGTCGTCGGTGGTGCTGGTGGATTGGGAGCGGCAACGGTTCGCCGGCTCGTCGCCGCCGGTTCGAAGGTGGTCATCGCAGACCTTGCCGAGGAGACGGGGCAGGCACTCGCCGCCGAGTTGGGTGACGCGACACGGTTCGTCAAGACCGATGTGCTGTCGGAGGAGAGCGTCAACGCGGCGATCGCCGTGGCGGTCTCGATGGGTGACCTGCGGGTCTCGGTCGACACCCACGGCGGGCCGGGCGGTGGTCGCACGCTCGACCGCGACGGCAACCCGCTGGCGTTCGACGACTTCATCAAGGTCGTCCAGATCTTCCTGAACGGCTCGTTCAACGTGCTCCGTCTGGCGGCCGCAGCGATGGCCAAGAACGAACCACAAGAAACCGGTGAGCGCGGCGTGATCGTCAACACGGCGTCGATTGCCGGCTACGAAGGCACGATCGGCCAGGTCGCCTACGGCGCCGCCAAGGGCGGGATCATCGGCATGACGCTGCCGGCTGCGCGTGACCTCTCGGTGGTCGGGATCCGGGTCGGCACGATTGCCCCCGGCGTGTTCGCGACTCCCGCCTACGGCAAGGCGATCGACCAGATCGAGGCCGAGTGGGGCCCTGTCGTGCCGTTCCCGAAGCGGATGGGCCATGCCGATGAGTACGCCCACATGGCACTCGCGATCATCGAGAACCCGTACTTCAACGGCGAAGTGATCCGCCTCGATGCGGGCATCCGCTTCGGCACGAAAGGATCGCGGAACTGAGCAACGCTCCGATCCCCGAGCAGCAGGCCGTCGCCGGCCCCGCTGGGCCGGCCCCGATCCGGCGCGCCAACTCCGTGCGTCGGACCTCGAGCGTCGACATGACCTGGCCCGGAGGGTACGGCAGCCAGCTTCGGCTCGACGGTCGCGCCCGCGATGTCGTCACGCTCGCAGCCGACCTGCCGCCGGTCGTGGTCGACGCCGCAACAGTCCGTGTCGGGATCGGTTTCAACCGGACGATCGAGGACATCGCCGCCGACCCCGACCGCAACGGCCTGCAACAACTCGTCGGCTGTCGCGGTGGCGGCTACCTGCGAACCGCGCTCGACGAATACCTACCCGGCGAGCGAGCGCTCGGATCCCCGCTGTACCTGTTGCTCGACGACATCTCCGGCTGCAGCCTGATCGCCGGCTTCGGATGGTCGCGCTGGACCAAGGACTGGCTGACACCACCCGACCGGGTTCCTCGGCCCAGCATGGAAGGGGTCTGCATCGGATTCCGTCCCGGCTCGAGCGCCCTGCTCGAACAGGCCTCGGGTGAGATGACGCATCGAACCCAACCGGTCGGTCCACTCACCAACCCTGACGATCCCTACGGATGGCACGATCTGCCCGACCTGCCCGACGTGTCGATGCGACGCGCCAGACGGATCGACGTGTGGCTCGACGACGATGGCCTGATCCAGATCGATTCCGCCTTCCAGGACAGCTCGGGAGACCCGGATCACTGGCGCGTGGCGGTGCACGAATACGGGTTGCGGGCGACTGCCGACCCCGACACGATGACCGTGCTGTCGGTCGAACCAGACGCCCGGATTCTGCCGTTCATGGAGTGCCCCTCGGCCGTCAACAGCGCCGGTGCGGTGATCGGTTCGCAACTCCCCGAGTTGCGCGCCGTCGTGTTGGAACGGCTCAGCCGCACCAACGGCTGCACCCACCTCAACGACGCCCTCCGTGCCCTCGCCGAGGTCCCGGTCCTGCTCGATCACCTCGAGCGAATCCGCCGATCCCCGCCGCCGTGACTAGCCGGGGTCGGACTCGCGGCCGGGGGGAAGGCTGAGCCCGCGGTACGCCTCTGCCGAGCTGATTTCGCCGGCCACGACGCGGTAGATCTCGTCGCAGACCGGCATCTCGAGGTCGTACCGCTGCGCCAGTTCGTGGACGGTCACGGCCGTCTTGACGCCCTCGGCGACCATAGACATCTCCGCCAGGATGTCGGCAAGCGGCCGGCCGGCGCCGAGTTGCTCACCGACGTAGCGATTCCTGCTGTGCGGGCTCACGCACGTCGCGATCAAGTCGCCCATTCCGGCCAGGCCGGCGAACGTCGCCGGCTCGCCACCCATCGCCACACCGAGCCGGGTCAGCTCGGCCAGCCCGCGTGTCATCACCGCCGATCGCGTGTTGTCGCCGACCGAGAGCCCCTGTGCGATCCCACACGCAATCGCGACCACGTTCTTGAGCGCGCCGGCGATCTCGCAGCCGATCACGTCGTGGTTGGTGTAGATCCGCATCAGACCTTGGCGCAGGACGCGCTGCAGCGCTTTGGCGACCGCCAGATCCTCGGTGGCGATCACGCTCGCGGCGGCTTGGCCGTTGATGATCTCCTTGGCGATGTTGGGTCCCGTCAATGCCGCCGCCGGATGCCCGGGAAGCACGTCTCGGATGACCTCGGTCATCCTCAGCAACGATTCCTGCTCCAAACCCTTGGTGAGACTGACGACCGGGATCCACGGATGGACGTGGGCTTTGGCTGCCTCCACGGTCGACCGGAAGGCGTGCGACGGCACACCGACGATCAACAGTTCGGCCGTGCCGACCGCCTTGTCGAGTTCGTCGGTGGCATCGAGCCCGGCGGGCAGCCTGAAGCCGGGGAGATAACGGCTGTTCGTGCGATCGGTGCGGATCTCGTCGGCCACGTCGGCGTCACGCGCCCACACCATCGTCTGATGGCGTCCGGCGACCAGCGTCGCCACGGTCGTCCCCCATGATCCGGCTCCCAACACCGTCACCCGCATCGCCCCTCCTCTCCGACGGCCGAGGTTAGCCCGTTGAAAAAGGGCGAGGGAGATCAGAGTCAGCCCGGGTGTGGAACTCCGGTGCCACGACAGCCGTTGTATCGTGCCCTCGTGCCTGATCTGGAGCGGCAGAGGATTCGATCGAAGTTCGAGGCGTTCGTCCTCGACGCGGGAGCGGGCGTGGCCCACAAGGTGCATGGGCCCGCCAAGCGTGATGCGATCGGCGCCATGACAGGAACCGTCGTCGAACTCGGTCCGGGCACCGGCGCCAACATGCGTTACTACGCCCCTGGCGTGCACGTGATCGGGATCGAGCCGAACCCCGCCATGCATGATCGACTCCGCGCCAAGGCTGCCGAACATGACGTCGATCTCGAGATCCGAACGTTGCGCGGCGAATCGATCGACGTCGAGGACGCGTCCGCCGACGGCGTGGTCGCCACGTTGGTGTTGTGCGGCGTGGATGATCCGCGCCGCGTGCTGAGCGAGGTCCGGCGGGTGCTCAAGCCGGGCGGTACCTTCTTCTTCGTCGAGCACGTGATCGCGCCGGAGGGCACCAAGACGCGGACCGCTCAGAAGGTGTTGCTGCGCCCGCACCGCTGGCTGTTCAACGGCTGCGAGATCAACCGTGACACCGCTTCGGTGATCCGTGCTTCCGGCTTCGGCGGCGTCGAGCTGACCGAGATCGACACCGGCCCCAAGTCCGGCCACGTCCGCCACTTCATCTCGGGAACGGCGACCAAGTAGTGAGCAAGTAGCTAGATCACGGCGATCGGGTTGACCGGGCTGCCGAGAAGTCGAAATCCGTCATCCCCAACTCTAAATCAGTGCACTCTTTTCGTTACGATCGACGTTGGTCGATCGACGGTGGTTGATCAACTTGGTTGATCGACGCAGGTACCGACCGACGATCACGGGGGGTTTCGTGGAGCTGGAGTGGACGCACGAGGAGCAGGCCTTCCGAGCCGCGCTCCGGTCGAGCGTGGCCGAGCATCTGCGGCCCGGCTGGACGCTCGATGACCGTGACATGCCCGAGAGCGACGACGTCGAGGCCGTCAAGCGTTTCTGCGCGGCGCTCGGCGACGACGGATTCCTGACACCACACTGGCCGGTCGAGCACGGTGGTCGCCAGGCGTCGCCGTGGGAGCAGTTGATCATCAGTGAGGAGACCTGGGCGGTCGGCGAACCGCGCGGTGGTCAGTACATGAACACCAACTGGATCGGCCCGGCACTGATGAAGTACGGCACGCCGGAACAGCTGGCGTTGCACCTGCCACCGATCTCGCGGGGTGAGGTCAACTGGTGCCAAGGCTTCTCCGAGCCCGACGCCGGCTCCGACCTCGCCGCACTGCGCACGCGGGCGGTGCGCGACGGCGATACGTACGTGGTCAACGGCGAGAAGATCTGGACGTCGTATGCCCACGCCGCCGAGTACTGCTTCCTGCTCGTTCGAACCGATCCCGATTCGCCCAAGCGTGAAGGGATCACGATCCTGCTGGTATCGATGGATACGCCGGGGATCGAGGTCCGTGAGATTCCCAACCCGTACGCCACCCACCTGATCCACGAGATCCACTTCACCGATGTGATGGTGCCGGTGTCGTGCCGACTCGGTGACGAGAATCTGGGCTGGGAGATCGTGCGCAACGCGCTCGCCAACGAACGGGTCGGCATCGCCCGCCACCAGCACACCGAGTACGTGATCGATCAGACCGTGCGCGATGCGATCACGTTGGGCATCGACGTCACCGACTCGGGCGCCGAGGAAACGGTAGGGATCGCCTACGCCTGGTGTGAAGCGGCCCGCGCCCTGAACTACGTCGCCGTGTCCGAGCGAATCACCGACCCGCACGGCTCACGCCCGATGGCGGCCGTGTCCCGCTCGATCACCGGACCGATGGAACGGATCGCCGGTTGGGCGTGTCACGAACTGCTCGGCGATCAAGCCCTCCAGGGCGGAACCGAAGCCGATCGGCAGGTCGTCACCGGCACCACGGCGATGATCGCGGCGGGCGCCTACGAAGTCCAGCTCGACCTGATCGCCCGCCTCTGCCTCGATCTCCCAAGAGGGCGCTGAGGTGGACCTGCGACTGTCGCCCGAGCAGGAGATGCTCGACGACGCCGTTCGATCGCTGTTCGGCGACCATGCCGGGGCTGAACGGTTCCGGGTGGTCGGAAAGGACGTCGACCACGAGCTGGTCGCTCGGCTGAAGTCCGGCGGGTTCCTCGATGTCGGTTACGACGCGGGTCCGATCGAAGCGATCCTGGTCGCCGAACGAGCCGCTCAGTTCGTCGCCTGCGCGCCGGTTGTGGCGCGTGTGCTCGTGGCACCCCTCGCCGGCGGCCGTGATCTCCCCGATCTCGTCGGACTCGTGGCGGCGCCGAGCGGGCTGGTCCGCTGGGCAGGTATGTGCGAGGCGTACCTCGTGCTCGACGGCGACGTCGCCCGTGTGGCGGGAGCCGACGATGTCGAAGTCGAACCGGTTGGCTCGCGGGCCGGGTATCCGATGGGTCGCGTCCGGATGTTGCGCGGCGAGTCACTCGGCGTGGGAAGTGTCGACGCGCTGCGTCGAGCCTGGCAGGTCGGGATCGCCGCCGAGGTCGGGGCGCTGGCACAGGCCGCGGTCGAGATGACCGCTCGACACGTCACCGACCGTCACCAGTTCGGGAGACCGATCGGATCGTTCCAGGCGGTGCAGCACCGACTCGCCAAGTCGTACTCCAACTCGCAGGCGACCAAGTGGCTGGCGCGACGCGGCGCCTGGCACCACGCCGACGAGTTCCTGACGGCCTCAGCCGCCACGTTCGCGGCAATCACGGCGCGTGAAGCGTACGACGACTGTCACCAGGTGACCGGCGGGATCGGCGTCACCAGCGAGTACGGGCTGGTCGCCTGGACGATGCGGCTGATGGCGCTCCACTCCGAACTCGGCGGCCGTCGCTCCCACGCCAGGCACGTCACCCGGGCCCGCCGCGCACAGGACCCATTTGAATTGAAGACGAATTGAAAGCGAGCAACGCATGATTCTCGATCAACTCGACATATCCGCCGACCGATTCTGCGAGGCGACGGGTTGGGAGATCAAGCGGGAAGGAGCGTGCAAGGGTGGTGTCTGCGTTCCGCTCGGTCGCACCGATCAGTCGAACGGCTTCGACCTGATCGACACGACCACGCGACTGGGGATGGCGGTCGTACACGATCAGTCCGTCGGGTTGTGGGCGATCGGTCCGGAATCGGTCACCGGACGCGCCCTGGTCAGCGCCACGGCGCCAGATCTGGTGCTCCCCGACATCGACGGCAACGAGTTCCACCTGTCGTCGCTGCGTGGCCAGAAGGTCGTGATCGTGTCGTGGGCACCCTATTGAGGCTGTTGCTACGACCTGCCAGGGTGGCAGGCACTCCGCAACGAACTCCATCCGCTCGGCGTCGAGATCGTGACGGTCTCGTTGGAGCTGAGTGGCGCCAATGTGTCCCGCCCGTACATCGAAGCGGCCGCACCTGAGCACCCGTCGTTGATCGACGCAACACATCGGATGGATGCGCTGTTCGGCGTCGTCAACATCCCCAATGTGATCTGGATCGACGAGGTTGGCACGATCGTGCGACCCCCGGAACCGGGCTGGCCAGGACCGTCGCGCTTGCCCGACGGCCTGATGAAGATCGCCAAACGCAACGCAGAGCTCGCCGCCGATGAGCGCGCCAAGCGTGGTGGCTCCGAAGGCCAGCCAGAGCGCAAAGGAATCGCTCAGCTGCTCGGAGGCGGCCAGGACCGTGGCAGCTATCCCGACGCGATTCGGGACTGGGCCGCCAACGGCAGCACGAGCCGATTCGCCCTGACGCCCGACGAAGTCGTCGCCCGCTCGCAACCGCGTCCGAAGTCGATGTCCGAAGGTGTTGCCCACTTCGAGTTGGCGAACCATCTGTGGCGGGCCGGCAACCGTGACGCCGCGATCCCCCATTTCGATGCCTGCCATCGACTCCAGCCGGACAACTGGACCTACAAACGTCAAGCCTGGTCGCTCGTCGGCAACGAACGGGTCGGCGGCGAATTCGGTCGCTTCACGCAGGCCCCGCTGCCCGGCGAAGAATCCGACTGGCCGTTCGCCAGCGACTTCGCCCACGACACCGCCAAACTCGAACCCGGCCAGTACTACCCCAAGACGATGTGACGAATCGCGGACACCGGTCGTCTGGCGTGGTTCTGGTCGCCGGTCGATGGTCGGGCCGAGGTGCCCTGCCAGACTGACGCGCATGAACGACTTGGACCTCGATGGCTTCGTCCGACTCGAAGAACAGGTGTGGGCGGCGCTCGTCGACGGCGATCCGAGCGCCGACCAGCGATTGCTGTCCGACGACTTCCTCGGTGTGTACCCGAGCGGTTTCGCGAGTCGGTCGGAACATGTCGGACAGCTCGCCGATGGCCCGACGATCGCGGCGTTCGCGCTCGACGCCGCGCGCATCCTCGTGGTGGCAGCCGACACGGTGTTGCTGGCCTATCGCGCCGAGTACCGGAAAGTCGTATCCGGCAGGCAGGGAGACCTCGAAGCGATGTATGTGAGTTCGTTGTGGTGCCGGCGTGATGACGGTTGGGTCAACGTCTTCAGTCAAGACACGCCGACCACCACCACGCCGACCAGCACGCCGACCAGCACGCCGACCAGCACCACGCCGACCAGCACCACGCCGATTTCCGGCTGAATCGGGCGACGCCGGTCTCAGTCGGCTCGTTCGGTTGCCAACTTTTCCGTGATGCGGTGCATGTACGCGAGGTAGCCGACCGTGATCCGGCTCCCTCCGGTGATCTGGATCGTCTCCCCGCTGATCCAGCTCGCTTCGTCGGAGGCCAGGAAGGCACACGCCGCGCCGATGTCGTCGACGGTTCCGAGCCGACGCATCGGCACGGTTTCGATCTGGCGGGCGACCCGGCTCGGCTTGCTCATGCTGCCGCCAGGGGCGAGGCTGTCTTCGGTCGGGACCAACCCGGGGGCGACCGCGTTGACCCGGATCCCGTGGTGGCCCCACTCGACCGCCATCGTGGCGGTGAGATTCTCGATGCCCGCCTTGGCGGCACCGTATTGACCGGTCATCGGGTTGGGTTGGGAACCACTCCGCGACGAGATGTTGATGATCGATCCGCCCCGCCCCATCATCGCCCGAGCCGCCGCCTGGGCGGCGAAGAACGTCCACTTCAGGTTCAAGTCGACGACCGCGTCCCAGCTCTCCTCCGAGAGATCGATCAATGGCCCGACATCCCATGAATTGGCGCTGCCGGCGTTGTTGACCCAGCAGTCGATCGCCCCGAACTCCGCGAGTGCGACCTGCACCAACGCCTCGAGCGACGGCCGACTGGTGATGTCGGTCACGACGGGAACCGCACGCACACCGATCGTGCGCAACTCGTCGACCGTGTCGATCAGCGGTCCCTCCGATCGGCCCGCCACGACGACACCGGCACCGCAATTCGCCATCGCCCGAGAGATCCCGCGACCGATCCCGCGACCGCCACCGGTGACCATGATGCACTTGCCTGTCAGATCGAACATCTCGAACCGCCCCCCTGCGACTTGACGTAACTGTCAGGTTAGTGTGACCGAGAGGCCGACGAGCAGGTCAACCCGGGAGTTGAACATGGCAAGCGACATCGAGGCGTTCCGCCGACACGTGCGCGACTACATCGCCGCCCACGCTCCCGACCTGCCGTATCGCGTGGGAACCCGTTCCCCCGAGAATGCCGAGGAGTCGGCACTCTTGCGAGCCTGGAGTCGATCCCTGTACGAGGCCGGATTCCACGGCGCCGACTGGCCGGTCGAGTACGGCGGGCGGGCCGACTACGACCCTGCCGAGGAGTTCATCGTCACGGAGGAGTTCGCCCGTGCCCGCGCCGCGATCCCGATCGGCGCAGGCTCGTTGGCGTCGCATGCGCTGCTGCACTTCGGCACCACAGCCCAGTGCGACCAATACCTGCCCAAGATCCGCACCTACGAACACGTGTGGTGTCAGTTGTTCAGCGAACCCGACGCGGGCAGTGACCTGGCCTCGATGCGCACCACCGCCGTCCCCGACGGCGACACGTTCATCGTCAACGGGCAGAAGGTGTGGAGCACGAACGCCTTCTTCTCCGACATGGGCTACCTGCTGGCCCGCACCGACCAGACGGTCAGCAAGCACGCCGGGATCAGCGCGTTCGCATTCGACATGTCGCTGCCGGGAGTCACCATCCGTCCCCTCAGGGAGATGACCGGCACATCCGACTTCAACGAGGTGTTCTTCGACGACGTCCGGATGCCCGCCAGCGCGCTGATCGGGGAACTCAACAACGGCTGGCACATCGCCACCGACAGCCTCGCCGCCGAACGCGCCGAGGTCGGCGCCCTGGTGATCCGGCTGCGCCAGAACCTCGACGCCCTGATCGACTTCGTGCGCCGCACACCGTCTCGATCCGGGCGTCTCGCCGATGACCCGATCGTACGCCAGCAGATCGCCGGGTTCACGGCCAGGGTGCAGGCTGCCAGCCTGCTGTCGCAGGCGGCGATGAGTCGCCGGGCCGCCGGTCAGGAGCGAGCGATGGACGTGCCATTGACCAAGCTCGGTTTCGCCGTGCTCAACGAGGACATGTCGCACTACGGGATCACGAGCCAGGGGGCGTATGGGATGCTCGCAACCGACTCGCCGTACGCGATCGACGGCGGGAGCTGGCAGGACGAACTGCTCTACGCCAAGGCATACACGATCTCCGGTGGCAGCAACCAGGTGATGCAGAACCTGATCGGCGAGCGGGCGCTCGGTCTGCCGCGCGAGCCCAAACCCGGCGAGCCCAAACCCGGCCAGCCCAAACCGCGCGAGCCCAACCCCGGCGAACCGAAATCCGGGTAGCAGCATGTCGATCCCGAGTTTCGATCAGATCGCTGACGCCGTCGGTGGCCGGATCGGTGGCGTCGTTGTCAACGTCGAACGGCAGTTGCGATGGCGGCCGACCTGGTTCATCGATGTGGAACGCGACGGCGAAAACGTTCCCGTCGTCCTGCGCGGCGATCGGCCCGACAGTGAGGCATTCCCACTACGCCACGAGTACACCTTCCACCAGTTGATGGAGGAGCGCGACTTCCCCGTCCCTCACCTCTACGAGTACCTGGAACAGGTCGGTGGGCTCGATTGCGTGCTGATGGAGCGGGTACCCGGCGCGCCCCACTTCGAAGGCGTCTGCGATGCCGACCGCGACCAGGTCGTCGACGAGTACCTGCAGCAACTTGCCCGCCTTCACCAGATCGACCCGGCGCCGTTCGTCGAAGCGGGGATCATCCATCCTCGGCCCGGCGAGAACTCGGGGATGATCGGCCACGGCAACATGGAAGCTCGATACCGCCAACGCAAACAGCACGCCGACCCGTTCGCCGAGTTCTGCGTCGGCTGGTTGCAACGGCACATCCCCGACGGCGCCGGGCGGATCGCACCGGTCGTGTGGGACAGCGGCCAGTTCCATCACGTTGGCGGCCACCTCGTCGCGATCCTCGATCTCGAGTTCGGCCACGTCGGTGACCCACTCGGCGACATCACCATCTGGCGAATGCGCGACACGCTGATCCCGTTCGGCGAGATGGGGAAGTTGTACGACCGATACGAACAACTCACCGGTCAACCGGTCGATCTCGAAGCGATCAAGCGTCACCACTTCGCGGCGTGCATGGGCAATCAACTCCAGTTCGGAGCGGCCGTGGCGGCACCGGGGCCAGAGACCGATCTGATGACGTTCATGCAGTGGAACAGTGAGACCAACTTGATGACGACCGACTTCCTCGGTGAGTACCTCGGTCTCGAGCTCCCGAGCGTCGAGGTTCCGGCCCCACGGGCGATGCGTCAGGACGTCTCGTTCGGGCAGCTCGTGCGAGCGCTCGGTTCGATGTCGGCACCCGACCCTGAGCTCCAGCACCAGGCCCGGCTTGCGTTCCGGATGGCGCGACATCTGCAACGCAGAAGTGAGATCGGCGACGTGCTCGACGACGCCGACCTCGATGACGTGAACGAGCTGCTCGGCAGACGGGCGACCGACTGGATCGACGCGGAGCGTCAACTCGAGCAGTTCGTGATCGCCGACGCCGCCACCGGTCGATTCGACGAGCAGCTCACGGTGCTGTTCCACAAGCGCAACCTGCGCACGCACATGGCGCTCGGTCCAGCCGGGTCGTCGATGACGCGGCACTACGAGTGCCAACGATTCGACGGCAGGCCAAAACGAATCGTCCAGCTCTAGCCGCCCACCGAAGGAGCATGCATGAACATGATCGACATCGAGTACCAACGTCCGTCGTCGCGGGTGCTGCCCGACCCGACGATCGACACGTCGGCGTTCTGGGCCGGTGGTGCCGACGCGCAGTTGATGATCCACCGCTGCAGGCAGTGCACGAAATACTTCCATCCGCCGGCACCGGTCTGCTTTCGCTGCCGCAGCACCGAGGTCGGGCCGGAGCCGGTGTCAGGGCAAGCCACCGTGGCAACCTTCAGCATCGTCCGCCACGCCTGGTACGAGGCATTCTCCCCGCCCTATGTCGTGGCGATCGTCGAGCTGGCCGAGCAACCCGACGTGCGGCTGACCACCAACATCGTCGGGTGCCGGCCCGAATCGGTGTTCATCGGCCAAGCAGTCCACGTCTTGTTCGAACACTGCGACGACGTGTGGATTCCGCTCTTTGCTCCGGTCGCGTCATGAGTTGGCTCGACGGCAAAGCGGTCGTGACCGGTGCCGGCCAATCACAGGTCGGCCGTCGGCTCGGTCGATCCGGCCTCGACCTCACTGTCGAGGCCTGTCTGCGGGCGATCAGCGACGCCGGGCTGACCCCCGACGACATCGACGGCGTCGCCACCTACCCCGGGGGCCGAGCTGACCGCGGATTCACCGGTGCCGGCGCCAACGAACTCCACGACGCACTCGGGCTGCGCACACGCTGGCATCTCGGCTCGGCCGAGATCGCCGGGCAGCTGGGTCCGGTGTTCGACGCTGCGATGGCGGTCGCCTCCGGCCTGGCGACGCACGTCGTTTGCTTTCGCTCGGTTTGGGAGTCGTCCGCCCAAATGGGCGGTGGTCGTTCAACGATGTATGCGAATGCGGCGCGGGCCGACAGCGGACGCGAGTGGACGGCGCCGTTCGGGGCGCCTTCAGCGTCGACGTGGATCGCCATGTACGCCCGGCGTTACATGCACGAGTTCGACCTCACGCGAGAACAACTCGCCCAGATCGCACTGACCTGTCGCAGCAACGCGGCGTTGAACCCGAACGCGATCTATCGCGACCCGATGACGATGGACGACTATCTCGACGCCCGCATGATCACGGAACCGCTGTGTCTCTACGACTGCGATGTGCCGTGCGACGGTGCCGTGGCCGTGATCGTGTCGCGACGAGATGCCACCGCCGGGCTGCCGCGAACCCCGATCACGATCGAGGCCGTCGGTGCCGCGCTCTACGAGCGGCATACGTGGGACCAGCGTCGCGACTTGACCACGATGGCGTCGCACGACTCCGCCCAGGCGATGTACGAGATGACCACGATCCGGCCCGCCGACGTCGACTTCATGGAGCTGTACGACGGCTTCAGCTACCTCACCCTGCAGTGGATCGAGGCGCTCGGCTTCTGTGCACATGGGCAGGCGGGTCGGTACGTGGAAGGCGGGGATCGGATCGCGCTCGACGGGGAACGACCGCTCAACACGCAAGGCGAGCAGCTCTCCGGTGGTCGTCTGCACGGTCTCGGTTACCTCCACGAAGCCTGCGTGCAGCTGTGGCGCGAGGGCGGCGATCGTCAGATCCTCAAGGACATCGAAATCGCCGCTGTCGGTGCCGGTGGCGGACCCGTCTCCGGCTGCATGCTCGTCTCACTGCGCTGAACCCGACGTCAGGTCGATCACACGCATCGCCGGACCTTCCGCTCACGACACCAGTTCGAGTCGGCAGCCTTCGCGGTAGTGCAGTTCGCTGCGTACGGTTCCATCGAGCCGCCAGCGAACGATCGCCGGAGCATCCACCGAGTCGTGCCGACGGCCGTAGCGGAAATGCTCCTCATAGCGCAGAGCGCCGTCGGCGAAGTAGCCGCGCACGGCGGGATGTCCAGGGTCGGGGTCGTGCAGCCGGCCGAGCCGGTAGTGGCACTCCTGCTTGACCAGGCCGCTGTTGCGGTAGCGGACATAGGCCGGTGTGCGCGGCCCCGGGTTCTCCATCACACCCCTGCTGAACCATGCCACGTACTCGATCACGCCAGCGTCGAATTTCCGGACGCGTCCGGTGAAGCCCTTCGGTATCTCCGACTCGGAGCCGACGTCCAGGGTGGTGACGACCCGGAACGAGAGCGTGTTGGGGAACAGATCCATCACGCATCTATCGAACGACAGCGCGTCTGACTTGAGAGCGGGTCAGGCCCGGGCGGGCAGTCCTGCGGGGCCGTGACTCAATCCAGCGACGGATTGCCCTGGCGGTCGAGCCAAGGGATCCAGAAGTCGGCGACGCGCTGGACACCTTCCGTCGTGGTCTCGCGGACCACGATCTCCTGGGTCACCGACGCCAGCCGGCAACCCGTCCGATCGAACACCCCTCCCCGATACCAACCGCGACCGCGTGTCGCCACGACCGGTTCGAGGTGCAGCAGCAGCCACTGATCGACCGTGACCGGGCGATGGAACCACACGGCGTGATCGAGCGTCGGGCCGCCCCCGAACGGCACACCCGGCAGATCGAGCTCGCTGAACCCGCTGCCCATGTCGGACAGGTACATCACGATGCAGGCATTCACCACCGGGTCGTCACCGACGACGCCCTTCGGTCGAATCCAGAAACGGGCCGGTGACCGCAGATGACCATCGGGCTGCTCGGCATGCGGCTCGGTCATCAGCACCCGCAGCTCGAAGATGTCGAGGTGCTCCGGATTCCCTTGACCAAGACCCGCGGCCGGCAACGACTCGACGTCCCACACGCCGTCCGGTGCTTCGATGTCCATCTCCGGACCGTGCTCGACGACGTGGAACGACGCCGCCAAGCTGAAGATCACTTCGCCATCCTGAATCGCCTCGACCCGGCGGTGCGAGTACGAACGGCCGTCGCGGTCGCGATGGACGCGCAGCACCGTCGGTCGGTCGGTGCGGCCCATCCGCAGGAAATAGCCGTGCGTCGAGTGGGCGAACTGGCCGTTCGGTACGGTCGCCGCGGCGGCCCGCAACGCCTGCGCCGCCACCTGGCCGCCGTAGAGGTGGCGGGCGAACCCGAGGCTCGGATTCTGAGCGCGATACAGATCACGGTCGAGCTCCTCGATGTCGAGCAACGTCAGGAGTCCGGGGAGATCGAGCACGGATTGACTCTTTCGTGTTCTTGACGCGAACGTCAAGTCGTAGCATTGAGCCGATGAACCAGACCCGTCCATCGATCGCCGTCTCGTGTGGAGGTGGAGGCGCGTATGCCTTCGGATTCTGCCTCGGTGTTGCCCACGGCCTCCGGAACGAAGGGGTCGACATCTCCGTCGGGCCGCTGAACGGAACCTCCGGCGGATCACATGCAGCGGTCGCAATCGCCGCCAAGCTCGAGTTCGACGAGGTCGCTCCGATCTGGCGCGACTACGTCGAATCGGCCGGGCGGTTCTGGGTCCGCGCCGCACCGTTGGCCGAGTCGCTCTACGGTTCGCTCGACGTCGCCAATGTCGGCGGGGTGGCGGTCCGGATGTTGACGTTCCGGCGACGCGTGCTGTGGGCCGGTGAGCATCGCCCGGCCGACATCGTCGCCGCCAGCTCCTCGCCGTTCCCGTTCGTGCGCCCTCACAAGGTCGACGGGAAGCGCTACATCGACGGTGGCCACCGCAGTGCTTTCTCGGCCGACCTCGCCCACTCCGCAGATGTGCAACTGGTGCTGGCGCCGCTCTCCGATCGCCGCCAGGGCTTGCTCGGCAAGATCGGCGCTCGCCAGGTCGCCAAGGAGTCACGCAAATGGAACGCCGCAACCGGTGGTGATCCGATCGTCGTCGGGCCGAGCGATGCGATGTGCGCGATCAAGCTGAAAGGCATGCGCGACATGGGCGACATCGAGATCGGGCGCCAGGTGTACGACTTGGCGATCCCGATCGGCCGCGATCTGGCGGCACGTCTGATACGAGACAGCACCGACCGCTTCGGATGACGACCGTGCGGGATCGCGACTCAGGCTGCCTTCCAGCCTCCGTCGGCCGAGAGCGCGACACCGTTGACGTTGCTCGCTTCGTCCGACAGGAGCCACGAGATGACCGCCGCGATCTCATCGGGTTCAGCGGTCTTCTCGCCGAGCGCGATCCCCAACATCTGACGCTCGAACGCCCAGGGCACGGTTGGGGCGGCGGTGGTCCCGATGTTGGTCGCCACGCCGCCCGGACACACCGCGTTGCAGCGGATGTTCTGAGGTCCATAGGTGAATGCGATGTGTTTGGTGAGCCCGATCATGGCGTGCTTGGAGGCGATGTAGGCAGCTCCTGCACCCGACCCACCCAACCCGGCAACCGAGGAAACGTTCAGGATCCGGCCGCCACCACGAGCGGCCATGAGCGGGATCAGCCGCCGGCAAAGTCGCATCGGAGCCGTCAGGTTGACGGCCAGGACCTTGTCCCACAGACCGTCGTCGAGCTCGCTGACGGGGACGAAGTGGTCCATGATCCCGGCCACGTTGGCGAGCATCATGACGGGTCCGAGCGCCTCGGCGGCATCAACGAGTTCGTTGATGAACTGCAGGTCGAGCAGGTCGCCGGCGACGATTGTGATCGTGGCGTGCTCGGCCACCAGTGAAGCCAGCCCGTCGGCGTTGCCGTCGGTGGCAACCACGATCGCGCCTTCACCGGCCAGCCGAACCGCGGTCGCCCGCCCGATCCCCGATGCGGCGCCGGTGACAAGTGCCACGCGTCCGGTGTGTCGGGTGCTGTCCATGTCTCAGATCTCCCATTCGATCGGCAGGTTGTCGAGGCCGATCTGGCCACCGTGCTCGCGCAGTTCGACTCCGGGCTGGAGGCGGTAATCCGGAATCCGTTCATGCCACATCTCGAGCCCGATCCGCAGTTCCTGGCGGGCAAGGTGCGAGCCGAGGCAGCGGTGCGGCCCCGCCCCGAAGGCGATGTGACGGTTGTTCGGACGATCGATGATCACCTTGTCGGCGTCAGGGAACTCGCGCGGATCGCGGTTGGCCGAGACGAGCGGCATGTAGACCATCTGCCCGGCCTTCACCGGGCAACCGGCGATCACCGTGTCGGACATCACCTTCCGGCCCGGCGTGACGAACGAGTAGTAGCGAAGGAATTCCTCGATCGCGGTCGGGATGATCTCCGGCTCGTCGACGATCCGCCGACGATCTTGATCGTGCGTCGCCAGATGCCAGAAGCTGTAGGAGAGTTGGGCGGCGACGGTGTCGAGCCCAGCCATGAACATCAGCAGGCAGAAATCGAGCAGGTCCTGATCGGGGATCTTCTCGCCGTCGATCTCCCACCCGATGGCGGTGCTCAGCAGGTCGTGTCGGGGTTCGGCGCGACGCTCTGCGATCAGTTTGGCGAAGTAACCGATCACCGCCATCATGGCGTTGACCTGCCGGTTCTGATCCTCCTCGGTCACACGTCCGCCGTGCAGGATGTCGACCTCCCACTTCTGGAACAACTCGGCATCGGCTCGCGGCAGCCCCATGATGTCCATGAAGATCGTGTTCGGGAATCTCAGGGCGACGTCGTGGACGAAGTCGCACGACCCCTTGGCGGCGACATCGTCGAGGATCTCGGCGAACACCTGGCGGACCTTCGGTTCGAGTTCGGCGACCGCAGCGGGCGAGAACAACGGCCCCAGGAGCTGACGCCATTTGGTGTGGATCGGCGGATCGAGCATTTCGGGAATCCACCGATAGGGCGGATTCGGGTCAGTCGGGGTCACGGCCGTGTTCGAGAAGACGGCGTGGTTCTGGAACGAGGCGCGGATGTCGGCGAGACGCGTGACGAGGAAGAAGTCGTTGCCGGCCGCCAATCCCTGATGGATCGGTGCCTCCTCGCGCTTCTTGTCGAAGTTGTCGAAGTGCCACCCCGCAGGAGCCGTGGCAACATTGATCGTCTCGTAATGCGTGACCGGGCAACCGGCAGGATCGATGGATTTGTCGATCGCAGTCAAAATTCGTACCCCCAAGGTGAGCGACTTCCCATAAATCGTAACCTCTTTCTTCGTGCCCGGTCGCATCGCGCGACTAGGTTCTGCCCCGTTGTCATCTGCGTCGTTCGAGGGGGAGTCATGGGAGATCAACTCAGCGGAAGAGTCGTCGTGGTGGTCGGCGCCTCGGCCGGGATCGGGCTGGCCGCCTCGAAGGCGTGCGCCGCAGAGGGCGCCAGCGTCGTGATGCTGGCGCGAGGCAGGGAGCGGCTCGACGCCGCAGCGGCCGACGTCGGCAGCGCGGCAACGGCGATCACCTGTGACGTGATGGTGCCCGACAGCGTGCGGGCGGCATTCGCCGCCATCACCGACCAATTCGGCAAGGTCGACGCGTTGCTCAACGTTGCCGGTGTTGCCCGCATCCGCCGCATCGAACACGCCAGCGACGACGACATCGCCTTCGTGATGGGTGTCAACCTGCTCGGCCCGATCTACACCACGCGAGCGGTCGTGCCGTTGATGCGAGCCGCGGGCGGTGGCGACATCGTCAACGTCTCGTCGGAGATCGTCGGCGAGTACCTGCCGAGCATGGTCCTGTACGGCGCGTCGAAGGGCGGCCTCGATTCGTTCAGCGAGATGATGGTCCACGAGTTGAAGCCGGAGAACATCAGGGTCACCCGCTACACGTCCGGTTCGGTCGGGGGAACGGCGTTCGGCGACAACTTCGAGATGTCCGAGATCGAGCTGGCATACGGTGAATGGATGGAGAGCGGCTACCTCACGCGTGTCGCCGGGCCCGGCATGGACCCGGCGTGGATGGCCGATGCGATCGTGTTCGCGATCACTCGTCCAAGGGGCCAGATGATCGACGTCATCCACGTCCGCAGCTTCGCTCCGGGCCACCCAGAACTTCCGAGCTGAGCCGACTCGCGAATCACTCGACGACTATCGTTCGCTCGTGATCACGACGCTCACCCGACTCCGCGTCGCGTCGGTGATGGTCGCGCTCGTGTTCGTCGGCGGCACGGTCGGGTACTGGCTGCTCGGCCTGTCGCCGATCGACGCCGCCTACCAGACGGTCACGACGGTCAGCACGGTCGGGTTCCGCGAGATCGGCACATTCGACACGCGCTTGAAGATCTTCACGATGGTGTTGATCGGCTTCGGCGTCGGCACCGTGCTGTACACGTTTACGCTCGTCGTGCAGATGGTGGTCGAGGGACAACTTCGAGAAATTGTCGGGAGGCGACGAATGGACAAGCAGATCGCTGACCTGCACGGGCATGTCGTGCTCTGCGGGTGGGGTCGGGTCGGCCGGGCGGTGGCATTCGACCTCGAGCGGGAGGGGCGCCACGTAGTGGTGGTCGACAGCGATCCGACCCGCGTGGCCGGTATCGCGCTGCCGACGATCGTGGGCGATGCGACTCAGGACGCCACCTTGAGGGCTGCCGGCATCGAGCGCGCTCAAACGCTCGTGGCGGCACTCGCCGACGACGCCGACAACCTGTTCGTCACGTTGTCGGGACGCTCACTGAACCCGGCGTTGTTCATCGTCGCCCGGGCTCGCCAGGACGAGAGCATCGGCAAGCTCACTCGCGCCGGCGCCGACCGCGTGGTCAACCCGCAGGAGTTGGGTGCGGCGCGAATGGCGAGCTTCGTCGTCCGCCCGCACGTCGCCGAGTTCATCGACGTCGTGATGCACGAACGCAGCATGGAGTTCCGGATGCAGGAGGTCGAGATCCCGGCTCATTCGCCACTCGACGGAAGGACACTCCGCGACGCGAACCTGCGGCAGGAGTCGGGCACGCTCGTGCTGGCGCTACGCGACGCCGATGGCGCCTTCACGACGAACCCCGAACCGGACACCTTGCTGTGCGCTGGTCACATCGTGATCGCGGTCGGCACGGAGTCCGACCTGCAACGCCTGGTCCAGCTCGTCAATCCGGCGGCGGCACGTTGACAGACGGTGACGGTCGCGTTCACGCCGTCGGCGGCAACGAGCCGCCGGTCACTTCGAGCACCTGCCCCGTGACGAACGACGCCTCGGGAGACACCAGATAGCCGACCGCGTCGGCAACATCGACCGACGTGCCGGCCCGACCGACCGCAGTGCGCGACACGATTCGATCGTGGAGCTCCTGGGGCAGCCCGTCGCCGAACAACTCCGTGTCGGGCGTGTAACCGGGTGACACGATGTTGGCCGTGATCCCATCACGGCCATGCGTGGCGGCGAGATGCAGCACCCAACCGCTGAGCGCCGCCTTGGAGGCGGCGTACGACGGGATCCCTCCGCCCGACCTGGTCGAGTTGGAGCCGATCAGGATGATCCGCCCACCGGGGCGGGTCAGCGCCGGCAGGAAACCGTGCACCAGCAGCACCGCCGTGAGCACGTTCTGATCGAACGTCCGGCGCCACTCCGAGGCGAGTTCGTGCAACGTCCCGGTCGGCAGCCCGGAGGCGCCACCGGCGTTGCACACCAGCGCACCGACACGATCATGACTCGTTGCGACGTGGTCGACGAGCGCGGCAACGTCGTCCGGATCGCCGACATCGGCCCGGAACCCGGAAACCGGCCGACCGGTCTCGCGCCGCAACTCGGCGGCCGTCCGTTCGACGACCTCGGCGCGCCGGCCGGTGATCACGACATGGAAACCGTCGCTGGCAAGTCGACGCGCGATCGCCCGGCCGATCCCGGTGCCCCCACCTGACACAACTGCAACTCGCTGGGTCATCGTTCGATCACTCCCGCTTGCCGGTCCACTCCGGTGGACGCTTCTCGAAGAAGGCTCGCACACCTTCGGCCTGGTCGGGGGTGCCGGTGATCGACGCCAGTGCTGTGGCGGTCGCCGCCCAGCCGGGCGCGGTATCGGGAGCGAGATAGTCGTTGACCGCGCCGAGACAGGCCTGGACCGACAGCGGGGCGTTGCGACAGATCCGGTCCGCCAGCGCCAGCGCGGCGTCGACTGCTCCCCCCGGTTCGCACAGCGCATTGACGAAGCCGGCCGCAAACGCACGTTCGGCGCCGATCGGTTCGCCGGTCAGGATCAACTCCCGCGCCAGGTTGATCGGAAACGACTGCGGTGCGCGGAACAGACCGGCGCACGTCGGGATCAACCCGATCGACACCTCCGGCAGACCGAAGCGTGCATTCGTTGCGGCCACCACCATGTCGCAGGCCAGAACGATCTCGAGCCCGCCGCCCAGCGCCGGACCTTCGACGGCGGCGATCAACGGCTTGCGCCTGACGCGGCGGATGATGCCGTACTGACCGCCCCGCTCGGTGACGTAATCGCCGCCGGATTTGAGATCACTACCTGCGCTGAAGAACGTCTTCGACCCGGTCAACACACCGGCCCACAGCGAGTCGTCGTCGTCCAACTCGTCGAGCGCCTCGGAGATCGCATCGGCGAGGTGGCGGTCGACGGCGTTGCGTTTGGCGTCGCGCTGCATCGTGACGACCAACACGTGACCGTCTCGACGGCGGGCAACCAGCTCGGTCACCGCTCAATCCTCTTTGTGAGCCGACGCGTCGTGAGCCGGCGTGTCGTGAGCGGGGTTGTCGGGGGCCGGGGGGACATGCGGGAACAGCTCGCTGAAAGCGCCGACCGTGATCCGCCGCCTGGTGGCCTCGTCGACATCGTCGAACAACTCGTGCAACGTCTTTTGCGTGTGACCGAACGTGCCTTCGATGTGCGGGTAGTCGCTCCCCCAACACACGTTGCGCCAACCCATCGCGCTCATTGCCTTGACCGCAGAGCCGTCGTGCTGGAAGGACGCATAGACGTTCTCGAACAGGTACTCGCTCGGCAGCCGGCGCAGTTGGGGACGCACCATCGACCAGTGCTGGCGGTACGCCTCGTCGAGCCGGTCGGCGATGAATGGCCCCCAGGTGGCGCCACCCTCCGACACGATCACCTTCAGGTCGGGGTGCCGGTCGAAGACGCCCGAGGCGATCATCTTGGTGACCGCTCGCTGTCCGCCGTAGGTCGTTTCGACGTAGTTGATCAACGCTCCGCCGGGACCACGGAAGTAGCCGCCGTGGAACGAATTGGCATCGTGCGCCTCGGTGCCGATGTGGAAGGCGACGACCAGCCCGGTCTCCTCCATCGCCGCCCACAGCGGATGCCACATGTCGAAGTTCCAGTCGGGCGCGCCGAGGCTCGGGGTCACCGAGCAGTAGGCAGCGTGATAGCCGAGCCCGGCGGCTCGATGGACTTCAGCGACGGCGTGCTCGGCGGTCAGCAGCGGAATCGTGGCGGTGGGGATGTAGCGAGGCGAGAATCGTTGGTACTCGATCGCCCAGTCGTTGGTCGCCCGACAGCCGGCGGCGAGCAGCTCGGGATCTTGGATCGACGACATCCAGATCCCGATCGACGGGTACACCAACTCGGCCCAGATCCCTTCCTGATCGAGGTCGACCAGACGCAGCTTCATGTCGTTCGCCCCGGGTGCCCGCTGCTGCACGGTGCGACCTTGCTCGTCGAGCAGATTGGCCGCCTTGGGCATCCTCCGGCGGAATTCCTGACCGTCGATGAAAAGCGTTTCGTGCGAGCCATCCTCGTCTTTCACACTGCGCGGCATCCTTGCCGCCAGCGCCGCAGGCAGGCTCGCCGTGAAGAGGTCGTCGGGTTCGACCAGATGCGAATCGCCCGAGTTGGCCCAGATCTTCGACATGACCGTCCTCCTGACGTCGGTGGTTCGTTTACGTGCTGATCGGTCGGAAACGGGGCGTCGTCATCTCGTGGTTGACGTGCTCCCACACGATCTCGACCTTGTCGCCGATCTTCACGGCGTCGGGGTCGCAATCGATGATGTTGACCAGCATCCGGGCGCCTGCGCCTTGCGTCCCATCGAGTTCGACCGTGCCCGCCACGTACGGGCAGGCATCGGCGAGATCGGGGTGGAGCGGGTGGCGCACGACCGTGAACGAGTAGATCGTCCCGGTCCCCGGCAGGTCGACCCACTCCACGCCGCGGGTCTGGCAATTGAAGCAGTAGGCCGAAGGCGGCAGCCGGAACGTGCCGCAATTCGTGCACTTCGGAGCGACCAGACGGTCGTCCTTGGCGGCGTCCCAGAACGGCTGCGTGAGCTGATCGGCGTGCGGATCGTGGAGGATGCTCGGGAACACACCCTTGGTCAGTTGACCGAATTCCTGACTCATCGTGATCAGCCCTTTCTCAGCAATGTGCCGGACACGGGGAGGCCGGCGGGGCCGCCCGTGACGAGGGCGATCTCGGCATCATCGACCTGGTTGACGGCGACTCCACGGAGCTGCTCGACGGCTTCACGAACGTGGGTCATGCCGATGATGTAGGCCTCGGACAGGTTGCCGCCGTGGGTGTTGACGGGGATCGACCCGGTGCCGTAGCGGATGTTGCCGTCGGCGACGAACGGGCCACCCTCGCCGATCGGGCAGAAGCCGTAGTCCTCCAACTGCATGATCACCATCGGCGAGAAATGGTCGTACAGCAAGGCGACGTCGACGTCGGCGGCCGAGATGCCCGCCATCTCGTAGATCCGTTTGGCGACCGGACGATGGCCGGACGAAGCGAATTCGTCGTCGGGAATCTGGAAGTAGCGGAACAGCGCTGGACCCCATCGACCGGAGCCGCCGTGCGCCGACGCCATGATCGTGACCGGCGGCTGGCGGAGATCCTTGGCCCGCTCGACCGACGTCGTGATCACCGCCACGGCGCCGTCACTCTCCATCGTGTAGTCGAACAGGCACAGCGGATCGTTGATCATCCGAGCGTTGAAGTAGTCGTCGAGCGTGAGGGGATCGGTGCGCAGTGCGGTCGGACGCTTGATCGCGTTGTCGCGGGTCGAAATGCAGACCTCGGCGAAGTGCTCGCGCTTGGTGCCGTAGAGGTGCATGTGACGTGAAGCGATCTGCGCGAAACTGTGACCGGGCGACAACAGGCCGTTGTTGGCCGTGAAGGCGATCGATGGCGAGATCCCGCTGCCGCCGTACGGACTGCCGCCACCGTCGGACATCGTGGCGTAGGCGAGCATGCCACCGACCGCCGAACCGCCGAGTCGCTTGTTGAGCTGCTGCAACGTCATCAGTGTGACGACCGTGGTTGCCATGCCACCGTCGATCGCCGCTGCAGCAACACCGAGTGCGCCGGCACAGCCGCCCCCGCCCGACGTGGTCGTCGTCGCCCAACGAACCTCGGGTACGCCGAGTTCGGCGGCCACCGACGCCGGGTCGCACGAACTCGAGTAGATCGAGAACCCGTCGAGGTCGTTGATCGTGAGGCCGGCGTCGTCGAGTGCCATCAGGATCGCCGAACAGGCCATCGAGAACTCCGTCTCCGGAAACGACTGGCCGCGCTTGAAGTACGGCGTCGCTCCGACGCCGACGATCGCAGCTTTGTCTTTGATGGTCATCGTGCGGGACTGCCTCCTGCGCCGCTCATGGCAGCGATCGGGTGTAGGTCGTAGTTGTCGATCTCGACGCGGTCGGTGGCGGTGTCGAGCACGGCGTACGACAGTCGCCTGCCGTTGGAGTGGTCGCGCGCCTGGCCGACCGAGCCTGGGTTGATCACCAGCGCCCGGCCGACGCGTTGCACGATCTGCGTGTGCGAGTGACCGATCACGATGTAGTCGGCCTCGACCGTCGCCAGCCGCTTCAGCTCGGGCGAGTGGGCAACCACGTACTGGCTGTGCGGTGGGAGTGGGCTGGCATGTGTCATCAGCAGGTGCTTGCCGTCGATCTCCAGATCATGGCGGAGCGGATGCGACGCCAGCCACTCGACCAACTCCGGCCGCACGTGTCGGGCGCTGCGGGCGCCAGCGCCGTGTGGCGCCAGCATCCCGACGTCGTGGTTGCCGAGTACGCATGTCGCCCTGCGATCGCGGAGGATCTCGATCGTCTCGTTGGAGAAACGGAACTCCTCGACCATGTCTCCGGCGCACAGCAATTCGTCGACGGCACCCATTCGCTCCAATGCGAGCGCCAATCCGCGGGCGTTGCCATGCACGTCGGACACAATTCCGATTCGCACGTTGGCACCCCCTTCTGGATCCGGCACTCGCAGCGGCGATCGCTGCGGCGTTCTGCACGGCCGACATTAGCACCGTCAACCGTCAGATTGAAAATACTGTTTTCACTAGTTGCAGCCCGCCCGTCCGTCCGGTCCCGAACAGCAACAAATCCGTTTGGGAACCGCCGGGTGGTCCCGAACAGCAACAAATCCGTTTGGGAACCGCCCTGTGGTCCCGAATCGCAACAAATCCGTTTGGGAACCGCCGGTGGTCCCGAATCGCATTTGATCGATTTGGAGACCGGGCGCCCGGGGACCGGGGGCCGGGGCCGGGGGCGAGGGGAGGGCCCGCTACACGACGACGTTGGCGGCTCGGAGGGCGGCGATCTGGTCGTCCGTCAGGCCGATTTCTCGCATCACTTCGTCGGTGTGTTGGGCGTAGTCGGGGCTTGATCGCAAGAAGCCGACCGGCCGCTCGTCGAACTGGCCCGGCGACGCTGCGGCGAGGTAGGTCTCGCCGTCGTAGTCGGTGATTTCGGTGACGAATCCGTTGATCAGTGCCTGTTCATCGGCGATCACTTCTGCCGGGCTGTGGAGCGGCGCCCACACACCTTGCAACGTGGCAAGCGTGACCTTCCACTCGTCGAGCGTCTGCTTGGCGAACTCCCGATCGAGTTCGGCGATCAGTGCCTCGGCGTTGGCGAACTTGGACGCCTCGTCGACGAATCGCGGGTCGTCGATCAAGTCCTGGCGACCGAGGTGGCGAGCGAGGTCAGGGAACCAACCGTCGTTGAGCAGGCACAGCGACAGCCATCGATCGTCCTTCGTTCGATACAGCCGCACCAGGGGAACGAGCGGAAAACTGGGCGCACCGCTCGCCGGCGCCGTCGACGATGCCGCCTGCGCCGCCAGGCTGGCACCCGCCAGTGACTGGGTCATGATGTAGGCACCGACCATGTAGAGCGCGTTGTCGACGATCGCCCCCTGGCCCGTTCGCTCGCGTCGGAACAGTGCCGCCGAGATCGCCCCGGCCAACGTCGCACCGCCCATCAGGTCTCCGACGGAGCCAGGCTGGATCGGTGGCCGCGACCCGTCCGGTGGTGTCTGCACGAACGCGGAACCCGACCGGCACCAAGACGACGGATAGTCAAAACCGCCGTCGTTGGCCATCGCGCCGCGAGTGCCGTACCCGGTACCGCGGGCGTAGATGATCCGGGGATTGATCTTGATCACGTCGGCCGGCTCGATACCCATCTTGATGCGGGCGTCTGCGCGCAGGTTGGTGATGAACACGTCGGCGTTTTCGAGCATCTTGTAGAGCTGCTCGCGTCCCTCCGGTTTCGTCAGGTCGAGCCCGACCGAGCGTTTGCCGCGGTTGGCGACCTCGACGAAGGCGTTGTGCTTCTGACCCGGTCGTTGCAGGATCTTGAGCGCCCGCGAGGCGTCGCCACCGTGGCGTTCGATCTTGATCACATCGGCGCCCCAATCGGCAAGCACCATCGCGGCAGCCGGCACGAACGTGTGCTCCGCCACCTCGATCACACGGATTCCCTGCATGACGTCGTACATGACTTCCCTTTCTGTCGATCGGCGTGGCCGACCATGTCTCCGTCAGATCGATCAGAACGCCGAGCGGTGATGACCACCGTCGACTTCGATCCAGTTGCCGTTGACGTACCCGGCGAGATCGGAACAGAGGTAGACGATCGTCGAGGCGATCTCGCGGGGGTTGCCCATCCGACCAGCCGGCACGCGAGCCTGCTCACGCATCCAGGTCTCGATCTGTTCATCGGTCGTCAGGCCGACATTGCGTTCGAGGTAGCTGTAAGCGTTCTCGGTGCCGATCCATCCTGGAGCGACCGTGTTGACGGTGATCCCGAAGCGGGCGTACTCGTCGGCGACCGTCTTGAGCAGACCGGTCGTGGACGGCCGTGTTGCGTTGGCGATCACGTGGTGGATAGATCCTTCCGGTTCCTTGGCGGCGGCCGACCCGACGTGCACGTACCGGCCCCAGCCGGCCTCCTTCATCCCCGGCAGGACTTCATGGAGCAGGTAGATCTGGCTCATCGTGTAGCTCCGGAACGAGTGGACGTACTGCTCGTAGTCGGTGATGTCGGCGAAGTCGCCGACGATGTTGAACTTGGTCTGCCCGATCGCGATCAACGGCGGCCCGAACGCGTCACGGGTCTCCTGCACGGCTCGTTTGACGTCGTCGAGATTGGTGATGTCGGCGGTGATCCCGACCGCCGTTCCACCTTTCTCGCGAATTGCCTCGACGGCGACGTCGATGTCGTGTCGCGTGCGGGCGACGATCGCCACCTTGCAACCTTCGGCGGCCAGCATCTCCGCCGCGTCTCGGCCCATCCCTTTGCTGCCTCCGGTGAAGAACACCACCTTGCCCGCAATACCGAGATCCATCGCAGCCCCCTTCGAAAGCGTCCGGTTGAACAGTAGTTGGACGCACCCGCCAGCGTCGAAAAGTAGGTCACTGATTTCGTGGGCTGGGGTTGATCGATCGGCCGGTAGCGTCGAATCGGCATGGCCTCGGCGTCGCTCGCTCCGTTTCGATCACGCAACTTCCGGTTGATGTGGATCGGTGCGTTGATCTCCAACATCGGGACGTGGATGGAAACGGTGGCCCTGACGTACTACGTCGCCGAGACCACCGGCAAGGCATCGTGGTCAGCGATCGTCGGCGCCGCAGGCTTCCTCCCGAACGGTCTGCTCGGTCCGATCGGTTCGGCGATGGCCGACCGGTGGAGTCGTCAGCGCGTGCTCATCCTCGGCGGCGTCGGGTCCGCAATCGTTGCCGCGATCCTGGCCGTGTGGGTCGGCGGCGGAGGCGCCACGCCGCTCGGGATCGCCGGCTTGAGCTTGGTGGCAGGGTGCATCGGAGCGTTCACGTTCCCCTCGTTCCAGTCGATCCTGCCCGATCTGGTGCCGCGTGAAGATCTCGTCGCCGGGGTCGGATTGTCGAATGCTCAGTGGAACCTCGGCCGGATCGTCGGCCCCGGGCTCGCTGCGGTGGCGATTTCGATCGGCGGGATCGGAGCGGCCCTGTGGTGCAACGCGATCAGCTTCTTTGCCGTGATCGTCGCTGTCGCGCTGGTTCGGGTTCCACACCGAGTCGGCGTACGACGACCCATCTTCAGCGCCCTCGCCGACGGGTTCCGGTTCGCCACCAATCACCCGTCGATGCGCCGGATGCTGGTCGTGATGCTGCTGACGATCCTGATCGCCTCGCCGTTCATCGCGTTCGTGGCCCAGATGGCAACCAACGTGCTGGACGGCGACGCGAAGACGACCTCCGTGCTGGTGACGGCGCAGGGAATCGGCGCGGTGGCGGCGGCGTTCACGCTCGGCAACGTGTCGAAACGGCTCGGTGTGACCAACTTGATGTTCCTGGCCGTGGGGCTGCTCGGCCCGGCGTTGGTGGCTTACGGGGCGGCACCGAGCCTCTGGGCGGCGGCCCCGGCGCTGCTCGTGCTCGGGCTGTGCTACGGGTACGCATTCACCTCGTTTTCGAGCATCGCCCAGCAGGCTGCACCCGACGCGATGCGAGGGCGGGTGATGGCCGTCAACTTCATGATCCTCGGCGTCGGGTTCCCGGTCGGGACGTTGATCCAAGGTCAGATCGCCGATGCCGTGGGACTGCGCTGGACGACCGCTGGATCGGGGATCGTGCTGGCGGCCGGATTGCTGGCGCTCGTCCCGTGGCAACGGCGTGCCGCCGCGTTCGTCGCCGGGTAAACAAGGAGACCGGGGAGCCGGGAAACCGTCAGGCTGCCCCGAAGGCACGCAGGAACACGTTCGTGGTGTGATCCGTCGCCGCCTCCCACGTCGGGATCGGCCTGCCCGCAATGCCTGCGGCGATGAGCCCTCCGATCACATTGATGACCGCCCTGGCATCCTCGTCAGGGTTCTCGGCGTTGGGGAACTGCCCGGACTCGACACCGGCTCGAATCACGGCGGCCAGCATCACCCGCCGATCCTCGGCGGCTTCCTGGTTGGCCCGCTCGAATCCGACTGCTGCAGAAACCTCCGGTGACGTCAGCACCACCGCCTGGCGAGCCCGCCGCGGCTCGTACACGACCGCCAACTGCTGTCGAACCCAACGACGCACGGCGTCGGCGGGGTCCGATGCGTCGGCAACCAGTGCTGCCAGTTCGGAACTGACTCGCTCGGAGGCGATCCGGAACATCGTCAGGATCAGTTCGTCCTTCGAATCGAAGTGTCGATAGAAGGCGCGCGTCGAGAGCTCGGCGACGCGCAGGATGTCGAGCACCGATGTCGTCGAGCCGGTGTTGCGGCCGAGCCGGCTGTACGCCGCACGAAGGATCGCCTGGCGTTCCAACCGGTGCTTCTCCAACCGGTCAGGCGTGAGCGTGTTCATCGTTGGCCACCGGCGACGACCAGTTCCTCGCCCGTGATGTAACTCGCCCGATCGGAGAGGAGGAAGATCACCGCTTCGGCGATTTCGTCAGGCCGACCGCCGCGTGCGGCCGGGATTCCCGCCGTGAACTCGGCCATCAGTTCCGGTGACACGGTGTCGGAACGAGGCGTCAACACCAGGCCGGGAACGACCGTGTTGACCCGGATGTTCTCGGGCGCGAAGGCCCGGGCACACGCTCGGCCGAACGAGTTCAGTGCGCCCTTGCTCGTCGAGTAGCCGACCATCATCGGGTTCGGCGACACCGCGCTCAACGATGACACGTTGACGATCGCACCACCGCCGGCAGCCTGCATGTCGGGCCGAACCGACCACGTCGTGAGGTAGGGACCGTCGACGTTGGTCGCCTGGAACCGCCGCCAACGTTCCCATGTCAGTTCGTCGGGTGTCATCAGATGCGTATATGCGGCGTTGTTCACGAGCAGCGTGATCGGACCGGGTGCCGCCCGCGCCTGGGACACCAGCGACTCGGTCTCGAGACGATCGCCGAGGTCGGCCTTGATCGCCACGGTGCGTCGCCCGAGTGCGTCGATCGAAGCGACGGTTTCCGCCGCCGCAGCATCGTTGTTGCGGTATCCGAATGCGATGTCGGCGCCACGCGCCGCAAGCCCGAGACAGATCGCCCGGCCGATTCCCTGGCCGCCTCCTGTCACCAACGCGTTCTTGCCAGCGAACTCCTGCTCGACCATCGCCGAACCGTATTCGTCACCGAGCAGGACCGCAAACGCCCTTTTCACTCCCAGCGGAAGTCGGCGGGACGCTTCTCCAGGAAGGCGAGGCGAGCTTCGTCGGAATCGGCGTGGCGCTTGACGCGACCGGTGTAGTCCTGTTCCAGGCGGTATCCGTCGTGGAGTGACAGGTGTTCCACCCGGTTGGCCGACTCCTTGGCGAGCCGCACCGCGATCGGGCTCTTGGCGGCGATCGTGCGGGCCAGTCCGAGGGCGCTTTCCATCAACTCGGCGCGAGGCACGACCGACTCGATCCCGCCCCGCCGATAGATCTCGTCGGCACCCACGAACTCGCCGGTCAGGAACATCCGCTTGGCAAGGAACGGACCGACGAGACGTTGGGCGTGACGCACGCCACCAAGCACGCCGACATTGATCTCGGTCAGTGCGAAGCTGGCGTCGTCCGAAGCGACCACGAGGTCGCACGACGCCACGATCGCGACACCTGCCCCGATCGCCTTGCCGTGCACCGCCGCGATCACCGGTACGCCGCAGTCGAAGATCGACCAGAAGCAATCTCTGGCCACCTTGCCGGGATCGATCTGATAGCGAGCGTCGAACTGCTCGCCGCCGTCCTCGAAACGCCCGTCGGGGCGGAACCTTTTCGGCGAGTCCTGCAGATCGACGCCGCCGCAGAACAACTTCAGTTCCGGCGAAGCACGCAAGATCGCCACCGATGCGTCGCGTGTCGAGTTGAGCGAATCGAACGCCGCCTTGAGTTCGTTGAACGTCTGGAAAGAGAGCGCGTTCACGGGCGGTCGGTTGAGTGTGACCATTGCGACCCGGTCGTTGATCTCGAGCGAAACGTGTTCCATGTTGTTCCTGACTGACGGTTCCGGCCTGCGGTTCCGGCCTGCGGTTCCTGACTGATGATTCCGGCCTGATGATTGTTGGATGACGGGCGCGGCATCACACGTCGGTTACCCGACTTGACAGTATCGTCATACCGTGCACTCCAAGCTTCCGACGTCCGATGCCGACATGTCCAACGGAGATGCCGCGTTCTTGACGCCGGCCTCGATTCGACAGCCCGCCAACCCGCTCGGCCCGCGCGCCCAACGCACGATCAACCGGATCATCGAGGCGACGCGTGACGTGTTCCTGACCCGCGGGTACTCAGGCACCACGATCGACGAAATCGCACGACTTGCCGACGTGTCGCGAGCGTCGTTCTACACCTACTTCCCCTCCAAGCGGGACGTGCTGATCGCCGTCGGTGCGCACTCGGCGACCGAATGCGCGAGCATCATCGGTCGCCTCGGTGAGATCGGCTCGAGTCGCAACGGGTTGACGCAGTGGGTCAGCGATTACTTCGACCTGCTCGACGTACATGGCAGCTTCTCGTTCGCCTGGACCCAGGCAGCCCACGAGGACGAGGAGATCCGGTTGGCAGGGATGAAACGCCACCTCGGTCTGTGCAAGCAGTTCGGTGTCGAGTTGGCTGCCACGTCGGGAAAGCAATCGGATGACCCGACGACGCTCGGCTTGATCACGTTCAGCATGCTCGAACGCGGCTGGAACTACACGCAGTTGTATGCCGACACGGTCTCACGCGAGGCCATCGTCCGGGCGATCGCCACCACGATGTGGGCTGCCGCACGTCAGAAGTGACAGGCGGCCGAGCAGCACCGGCGCGGCGATGGCGCCGGGCCTGACCCGGCGCCACGCGACTCGCGATCATCGCCTTGCGAGTTCTTCACCTGCCTGACGAGACCAGCGTCCTGTCGGCGTCCTCGATCGACGAGGACTCAGAAGTGACGCCGGCTGGGCGAGGCGAACCGCCCTTGCGATCAGCGAACAGGCCGAGCGCTCCCAATCCGATCAGGACGAGCCCCGGGATCACGAAGAACCATGTGAACAGGTTCATGTTCGGGAGTTGATCGGCCTTGCGGTAGTTGTCGACGTTGGCCTGCATCGTCGTCACCAGCGGCTCGTAATGGGCGAGCCCTCCCGGCACCTGCTCGAAGATCGCCACGTTCTGTTGCATCAGGCCGACCAGATCGCTGAAGTCCTTCTGCATCGTGGGAAGATTCTGCAGCATCTGGCTCATCGCCGGGTACTGGGCGACCATGAACGCCTGAACCTGTTCGGGTGTCATGTTCATCGCCTGGGAGAGCGCCGGCACCAGGTTCTGAGCATCCACGCCCAAGGCCGTGAAGCCCTGCACGTAGGTGTTGAACTTGGCGATGTTGTCCTTGCTCAACGCCGGCACGACCTGGCCGAGCGGGACGAACGTGTCGTAGTAGTACGACGCCGTCGTCTCAACGTTGGCCGGTTGCATGATCGGACGGAAACCGTCCATCATCTTCTGACCGGCGCTCGCCTTCGACGGCATCCCGAGTGCGAACGGGGCGATGATCAACATCAGCCCGACAACCATTACTGCCCAAAGAGACTTGCGCGCCATAGTGGGCCTCCTTCTGTTGGCTACAGGCCCAATTGTCGACCAGTTCGGGTCCAGTCGTCAGAGCAATTCGACTCGACACGGCGTGCCGTTCGGCGCCGCGCCACGTGTTCAGCGTTGTGGCGGGCGGCGCTGGAGCGAGGCCAGCAACGGTTGGCTGTAGGCGACTCGTCCGGTGACCTTGGACGGGTCGCAACTGCACAGCACGAGTGCCGCCTCGGTCATCCACGAGATGTCCTCGGTCGGGAAGCCCTCGACCAGATCGTGTGCACCGGCGCCGGGTGTGATCACGTTGTCCCACGGAGCCAGCGAGTTGACGGCAATCCCGTCGTCGAACACCTCGGCTGCCAATCCCGTCGTGAACCGGTCGAGCGCCGCTTTGACCATCCCGTAGACGGTGAACCCGCGCTTGTACAACTCCATGTACGGCGGGCCTTGCGGATGGATCCCGGCGCGACTCGTGATGTTGAGGATCCAGCCCTGCTTGCGTTGGCGCATACCCGGCACGACGAACTGGGCCAGTTCGAACGGTGCCCGAACCTGCACTTCGAACATCAGGTTGTAGCGCTTCTCGGGGAATTCCTCGAACGGCACGTAAAACGTGACGGCGGCGTTGTTGACGAGGATGTCGATCGGCCCCAGTTGCTCCACGGTTTCATCGACCATCCGTCGCCGGTCGGCCGATTTGGAGATGTCTGCCTGGACCGGGACGACCGTTCCCCCCGCGGCAGCGATCCGGGTCACCACGTCGGACAGCGATCCGTCGTACTTCGGATCCGGCTCCAGCGTCCGGGCGGCAACCGCGACCTTTGCGCCGGCCGCGGCCAAGCGCTCGGCGATCGCCGCTCCGATACCGCGACTGGCACCGGTGATCAGGGCAACCTTGCCCTCGCACTCCAAGTTGTTGGCAATCGACATCACAGCACCTTTCAAACCTCACCAGCCGACCACACCAGCCGAACCACACCAGCCGAACCACGCAGACCGAGACTTGACGCTACTGTCAGATCAGCACGGATTACGAACCACGACAGCCGCGCTCCGGTTTCTGACATCTTCGTCAAGTCGCGTAGGATGACCCGCGTGACAAACAACATGTGTGAAGGACGAGTGTGCATCGTGACCGGGGCCGGGCGCGGCATCGGTCGGGAGTACTCCCTGATGTTGGCCCACCACGGAGCGAAGGTCGTCGTCAACGACTTCGGCGGTGCACGCGACGGGACCGGCGCAGACGTCGGCCCCGCTCAGGAGGTCGTCAACGAGATCATCGCCGCCGGCGGGGAGGCGGTTGCGCACGTCGGCGACGTAAGCAGCCTCGACGATGCGCGTGCGATGGTGCAACTGGCGATCGATACCTTCGGCGGTCTCGACGTGCTGGTCAACAATGCCGGCATCCTGCGCGACCGGATGCTGTTCTCGATGACCGAGGAGGAATGGGACGCGGTCATCAAGGTCCACCTCAAAGGCACCTGGGCGCCGAGCCGGGTCGCCTCGGAGTACTGGCGCAATCGCGCCAAGGAGGGCCTCACCAACGACGCCCGACTGATCAACACCACGTCGGTGTCGGGGATCTACGGCAACCCGGGCCAGACCAACTACGGCGCCGCCAAAGGTGGCATCGCCACGTTCACGTTGATCGCCGCCGAGGAACTCGCCCGTTACGGCGTCACCGCCAACGCGATCGCCCCGGGCGCGCTGACCCGACTCACCGAAGACCTCGGTCTGCCTGACGAGATGATGGGGCGGTTCGGTCCCGAGTGGGTCGCCCCCGTGGTCACGTGGCTGGCGTCGTCCCAATCGGCCGACGTCACCGGCCAGGTGATCGAGTCGTCCGGGATGATCCTCGGGATCGCCGAAGGTTGGCGTCGCGGCCCACATGTCGACAACCCACCGGCCGAACCCGAAGAGGTCGATGCGATCATCCGTGACCTGCTGTCTCGTGCGACACCGCGCACCAAGATGTCGGAACTCAACTGATGGGTGAAGCGTGGATCATCGACGGTGCCCGCTCGCCTCGCGGGAAAGGCAAGTCGAACGGCTCGCTGCATCACATCCATCCCCAGGAACTGCTGGGGCAGGTGCTCAACGCCCTCGCCGCGAGGAACGGGATCGAGATCAGCGACGTCGATGACGTGATCGTCGGCAACGGCAACCCGGCCGGCGACCACGGCGCCTGCATCGGCCGGATGGCGGTGCTCGCCGCCGGCTGGCCGGTGGAAGTTCCCGGCGTCACGCTCAACCGGTTCTGCGGGTCGGGTCAACAGGCCGTCACGTTCGCGGCGATGGGGATCCAGGCCGGCCACCAGCAGCTCGTCGTCGGCGGTGGCATCGAATCGATGTCACGCTGGCCCGAGCCGGATGGACCACCCGACTTCACGTCCGGCAACAGCGCCCTGCGCGAACAGTTCCCGCTCGTCCCGCAGGGCATCTCGGCCGATCTGATCGCAACGCTCGAAGGGTTCACCCGCGAGCAGGTCGACGCATTTGCGGTTCGCAGCCAGGACCTTGCCGCCAAGGCGATCGCCGAGGGCGCCTTCGACACGAGCGTAGTACCGATCAAGAATCCGGACGGGTCGATCGCACTGGCCGCCGATGAGTTCCCGCGCCCGGGCAGCACGCTCGAGGGAATGGCCAACCTACGGGCGTCGTTCGAGACGATGGGCACTCGAGTCTTCGACGGGTACGACCGCAGCTTCGATGACATGTGCAAGCAGGTCTACCCGCAGATCGAATCGGTCGACCACGTGCACCATGCCGGCAACTCCTCGGGTGTCGTCGACGGGGGCAGCGCCGTGCTGTTGGCATCACCCGACTACGCCAGGGCCCACGGCCTCACGCCGCGAGCCCGGATCGTGATGAGCGCTGTTGCCGGTGCGGAGCCGGTGATCATGCTCACCGCACCCGGCCCCTCGTCACGCAAGTGCCTCGAGCGGGCCGGCATGACGGTCGACGACATCGACCTGTGGGAGATCAACGAAGCATTCGCGGCGATCCCGATGAAGGCGATTCGCGACCTCGGGATCGACCCCGACAAGGTCAACGTGAACGGTGGCGCGATCGCCCTCGGTCACCCGATCGGCGCGACCGGTGGGATGCTGATCCAGACCGCCCTCGACGAACTCGAACGGCGCAACCTCAGCACCGCCCTGATCACGATGTGCACGGGCGGCGGCATGGGCACGGCCACGATCATCGAAAGAATCTGAGTGATCGAGTTCCAGCCGGTTGATCTCTCAGCGGCCGAGCGAGCGCTGCAGCGCGAGGTGCAGGAGTTCCTGGCTTCCGAGTTGCCCCGCGGGTCGTTCGAGCAGTGTCTGGGCATGAACGCCGCCAAGGACGTCGCCTTCTCGCGCAAGCTCGGCGAACGCGGATGGCTGGGGATGGCGCTACCGACTGCGTACGGCGGGCACGACCGTTCGGCAGTCGACCGGTTCGTCGTCGTCGAGCAACTCCTGCGATGGGGGGCGCCGATCGGCCATCACTGGGTCGCCGACCGCCAGTCTGGCCCTGTGATCGCCAAGTTCGGCACGGAGCATCAAAAGCGCCGGTTCCTGCCCGGGATCTGCGCCGGGGCGCTGTCGTTCTCGATCGGGATGAGCGAACCGGACAGTGGCAGCGACCTCGCCTCGATCAAGTCGAGAGCGACCAGGGACGGTGACGGGTGGGTGCTCGAAGGCCGCAAGATCTGGACCACCTGGGCCGACGTCAACGACTGGATCATCGTGCTCTGCCGCACCACACCAGCCGACCAGGTCGACGACAAGCGCCAAGGCCTGTCGCAACTGATCGTCGACCTCAAGGCCCCGGGTGTCGTCGCGACGCCGATCCCCTTCATCGACGGCACCGCTGATTTCTGCGAGGTCGTCTTCGATCAGGTATTCGTTCCCGACGACCTGGTGCTCGGCGAGATCGGTCAGGGGTGGGCACAAAACACGAGCGAACTGGCGTACGAACGTGGCGGTCCGGACCGCTGGCTGAGCACGTACCTGGTCGTCGAGGAATTGCTGCGGATCCACGAGCACGAGATCTGCACCGACGAACTCGCCGACCTGCTGGGCAACGCCGTCGCCAATTACTGGGTCCTGCACCATCTCTCGCTGTCAGTGGCACGCTCGATCGATCGCGGTGAAGCACCGGCGATCGAATCGTCGCTCGTCAAGGAGATGGGTACCAGGTTCGAGCAGGACGTGGTCACTGCGGTGCTCGCCCTGATCGAATCCGCTCCCAACACGGCGACCGCATCGATCTTCGAGCGGTTGCTGATCACCGCCACCTTGACGGCGCCGTCGTTCACGGTTCGGGGCGGGACCAACGAGGTGCTCCGCTCGGTGGCGTCCAAAGGACTCCGCCCATCGGTCGTGCAGCGATGACGCAGGCCGATCCGCTCCTGGTCGAGACCATCCAGCGTCTGCTCGCCGATGTCTGCACCCCGGAAGCGGTCGAGTCGGCCGAGCTCGACGGTTGGTCAGCACCGGTCTGGTCGGCACTGGCCGACTCCGGCTTCTCCCTGGTCGGGGTCGCCGAAGCGGCAGGCGGCGCCGGTGGGACACTCCACGACACGGCCGCGATCCTTCGCGCCGTCGGGCAGTTCGCTGCCCCGGTACCGCTCGCGGAGACCAGCATGCTGGCCGGCTGGTTGCTCGCAGCATCAGGGCTCGCGATCCCCGAGGGACCACTCACGATCGTCGACGAGATCCCCTCGATGACGATCGTCGACCAACGTTTGCAAGGTGAGACGATTGTCGCTTGGGCTCGTCACGCCGACCGGATCGTGGTGCTCGTCGATGGTTCGGTCGTCTCGTTACGCCGAGATCAGGTCACGATCACGCCCGGGGCGAACATGGCAGGCGAGGCACGCGATCGTGTGCGCGTCGATGTTCCGGTCGCCGCCGTCGAACGGGCGTCGAGCTCGATCCTTGCGGTCGATCTCAACCGACGCGGCGCGCTCTCGCGTGTGCTGATGGCAGCCGGGGCGTTGGGCGCCATCGCGCAGATGACGGTCGACTACACCAACGATCGGCGCCAGTTCGGCAAACCGGTGGCGACGTTCCAGGCCGTCCAGCAGCACCTCGTGCTGGTTGCCCAGAGCGCCGTGCGCGCCCAGATGGCTGCCGATATCGCCGTGCGGTCGCTCGCCGACGGCCACGTCGGCATCGAGGTCGCTGCCGCCCGCGTGATCGTCGACGACGCGATCACGATCGCCACTCGCGCCGCCCATCAGGCCCACGGCGCGATGGGAGTCACGCGTGAGTACCCCCTCCACCAGCTGACCCGCCGCTTGTGGTCATGGCGCCATGAATGGGGCACGACGCGCGACTGGCGCCGTCAACTCGGGACGGCGACCCACGCAACCGGCGCCGATCGCCTGTACGCGCTGATCGGCGACTGACCGTCAGTTCGTGCCGGCAATGTCCTTGTAGTCGTCCCAGGCACGACTGGCGCCGCTGTGGCCGGCGCTCACGATCGTGATCAGCGAGAACACTGCCGTCAGCGACACGGCGGCGATCAGCACCGGCCGCAGCCAGGATGGGCGCTTCATCTCGCGGCGGGTCATCAAGCTCGACCTCAAGCTCGACCGCAAGCTCGACCCCAGATCCGACCCGGACGCGGTCAACGAGCGGCGATGTAGGTCGGCGAGGCACGGATCTTGCGGAACACGACCTGCCAGAGTTGGATGTGTCGAGCTCGGAACGAGCCGGCGGAGCCGAGCAGGTAGTAGTCCCACATCCGTCGGAATCGTTCGTCGTAGTTCGGCAGGTCGGACCAGGCCCCAGCGACGTTGGCGTGCCAGGCCAGCAGCGTGCGGTCGTAGTCGGGACCGAAGTTTTGGATGTCTTCGATCACCCATCGCTGCTCAACCGCGGCTGCGATCTGGGCGATCGACGGGAGGTTGCCGCCCGGAAAGATGTACCTGTCGAACCAGGGGTCGATGTGCGACTTCGACTCGTTCGAGCCGATCATGTGATGCAACATGATTCCGTCGTCGGCGAGCCGCTCGTCGCACACGTCGAAGAAGCGTTTGAGGTTCTTCGGGCCGACGTGCTCCATCATCCCGATCGAGGTGATCCGGTCGAACGTACCGCCGACTTCACGGTAGTCCTGTTGGCGGATCTCGACCGGCAGATCCTTGCAACGTTCCCTGGCCACCTTCACCTGCTCGCCCGCCGGCGAGACACCGACCACCGTGGCTCCGTAGCATTCGGCCGCGAATTTCGCCAAGCCACCCCAGCCACAGCCGATGTCGAGCAGTCGCATCCCCGGCTCGAGTCCCAGCTTGCGACATACCAGATCGAGCTTGGCCTCCTGGGCCTGACCCAGATCGTCGAGCTCCCGGCCGTCGCGGCGCCAGTAGGCACAGCTGTACACCATCCGCTCGTCCAGCATCCGCTCGTACAGATCGTTGCCGATGTCGTAGTGGTGTTTGGCGTTCTTGGCGGCTCTGCGCACCGTTTGACGGTTGAGCGCCACCGAGCGGGCAACGTGGAACGCGAGCGTCGGGGTGATCCGAACCTGATCGCGCAGGTTGTTGCCTTGCACCTTGGCGATCACCTGGTCGAGCGCGTCGCAATCCCACCAGCCATCCATGTACGACTCACCGAAGGCGAGCTCTCGTTGGCTGGCAATCCGGTCCCAGAATCGATCGTCGTGGACACGGATGTCCGATGGGCGGTCCCCGTTGACTCGAATGTCCGCCTTCTCGAGTAGGTCGACCAACACCGCTTTCGTCGCCACGCGGCGAGACGTTATCGCGGGGGAATCAACGACCTGCGAGTCGGGCATCGAGTTGGGCCTGCAGCGCAGGCGCCAATCCCAGCGCACCCTCGCCCGGCGTGAACACTCGGCGCGGCAACTTACCGGCGGTCAGCAGGCCCACGGTGTCGTAGTCGTCGGATGCGGTGAACTGGCGTCTCACCATCTCGACCCCGGAGTGCTGGCCCCATTGGTTGATGTTCCCGAGCCAGGCCTGTGTTCCATACGCCGGCCAGCGCATGAACTGCTGCCAGGCCTCGTCCCGGTCGGGAACACCGAAGGCGCCGGCCGCCAGCACCCGTTGCCGGTAGTGCTCGACGAGTTCGCGATCGCTGGCCCGCCGCTCGTCGACGGTCAGCCCGCCGACGATGAAGTAGCAGACATCGCGCCACGGGCTGCCTTGGCGGACGAGCTGCCAGTCGACCCAGATCCGCTCGCCGTCGTCGCGCAGGAAGCTGTTGCCCTGATGAGCGTCGCCGTGGACAAGGCACTTCGGCCAGGCGAGTTGGTGCTCGTAGGCAGACAGCTCGTCGAGCACGTGATTCATCAGGCCCGGGTCCTCGTACACCCACGGCGGGACGACTGCGGCGTACTCCGGGTCGGTCAGGTTGAACCGGATGTAGTGCCAGAACTGGATCACTTGCTCGGTGTCGTTCTCGGTCCCCATCGACGGCGCAAGCCAGTCCCACGAGCGGAGCCGCGAGTCACCCCACAGTGCGCCGTGGATCGACGCCAGCGATTCGAGCCCGGCAGCGACGCCGTCGACCCCGAGATGATCGGCGCTGGTCCCGAACGTGCCCGGGGACGCACCCAGATCCTCCATCACGACGATCCCGTTGCCCGACCCGTCACCACGCACATCGATGTCCCAGTCAGCGAAGTACGCACGCGGCACGGCCCTGCTCAACTGGTCGCTGATCAACTGGTAGAACCGCGCCTCGCGCTCACAGATCAATCCCGTCCGCAGCCCCGACCAGTTCGACTTCAGGCAGACCTGCTTCGGGATCCCCGCCGCCAGCCCGACCTCGTTCAGGTCGAGTTCGACACGCAGTTTGGTGGTGTGGCTGTTCTTGCAGTCGACCACGGCGAAGTCGCGGACCACGATCCCCGGATACCGTCGCGCCAGCAGCTCGGTCAGCCAGGCGGGCGTGACCTGTTCCAATCGGCGGGGCAGCCGTTCGCCACGGTCGGGATACGGGCCGTCGATCGCAAACGGTTGGGTCATGTCATCCTTCGCCCGTGTCCCAGAACTTGGCCCAGCTCGGATAGGCCTCGGGCAGCGCTCGCTCGCGGATCGAGCTCCCGAAGTCGTTGACGCCGACCCCGTGAGCCGGTCGCTCCAGGGCGTCGGCCAGATACCACCGATGGAGTTGACGTCGCGTGAAGCACCACTCGCCGCCGACGCGTTCGTAACCGTCCCAGTACTGGATCGTGCCGACCGCCCATTCACCGCGCTCGGGCCGCTCGAGTTCGTCGCGGCAGTAGACGACGCCCGTGGCGTGGTCGCCGTCGCGGAAGTCGATCACATGATTGGCAACCAGGTGAACCGTCACGTGCATGTTGCGCATCAGCGCACCCATCCACGTCTGCAGCGCCAGGCGACCGCGTTGATCGGCACCGACCTGCACGTCAGGGTGGAACAGGGAGACGACGGCCTCCATGTCGCGGGCGTCGAGAGCCCGGGCGTACCGCGACGCCAGTTGCTGGATGGCTGCATACGACTCGATCCGATCGAGACGCTCCTCGATCGTGACCGGTTGCCATGTCCCGAGCCGTTGATCAGGCACGCGTCGCTCCGACGACCGACCGGAACGAGGCCGAAACGGTGGCAATCGTCCGATCGCCGCGACCCTCGTCGGTCATCGTCGCTTCGATGCCGCGTCGCTCGCCGCTTCCGACCACCACCGCGGAGGCGCGGAACGGACCGACCGTGCCGGGCTTGACCATCGAAACCGACCAACTCTCGACCTGGTGGTCGACGCTTCCGGTGGCTGCCTCCAACGCGTCCATGGCGGCTGCCTCCAGGGCGATGTTGATCGGCCCGAGGTGGAGCGCGGCGTGGGGCGACGAGAGCTCGGGCGTCAGCTCGTGGATCCGCAGCGCACCGTCGGCGTCGCGCTCGACACCGAACACATCGCGCAGCTGCGGGAGATCTGGTGAATCGTCGAGCCGATACACCGGGTTGTCGACCAGCTCGTAACCCGTCGGGACGTCACCGAGACTGACTCCGCTGCCGGTGGCGATCGCAAGCACCCGCTCGGGGTTGTCGGCGTCGACGAGACGGGAACGACTGAACCCCATCATGCGACCGATCGAGATCACGTCGCGTTGCACGAGCAGTTGGCGAACGTCGTGGGCCGGATCCAGAAGCGCGTACGTCATCGTGACGGGCGCGGGAACGCACTCGTCGTCGCGCCACCACGGCTCGGGGCAGGCGATGCACAGCGGCGCAGCCATCAGCCCGCCGGTGCTGTTGCGCATGTCGCCGCGCAATGGCATCACCTCGCGATCGACACCCTTGTCGAGGAATGGGGTCCCTTTGCCCAGGTAGCGGTAGCTCAGCAGGGTCGTCCACGCCTTCTCGAACTGCTTCCAGTGGTCCTCCTGCGCAACGGTCCGAATGTCCGTGACGTGATCGCCCATGTCGATGCTCCTTCGGGGCGGGCTCGCTGGGTGCTCGCCGACAGTGCCCATTCCACGCGCAATCTGACACAGTCGTCAACTCGTGGGAGCAGATTCCTGGATCGCTGACCGAAGGGGACACATGACGGTGATCGACACCGGGAACGCCGAGCACCGGTCGCCATGACGAGCGACGTCTGGGAGGTGATGCGGACCGCCAGGGCGATCCGGCGATTCACGGACGCGCCGGTCGACGATTCGTTGTTGGCGACCTGCCTGGAAGCTGCCACCTACGCACCTTCGGGCGGCAATCAGCAGCCGTGGCACTTCGTCGTGATCAAGTCAGGCGAAGCACGGGCCGCGCTGGCAGTGGGTGCTGCGAGTGCGTTGGCGGCAATCGAGGAGGTCTATCGTCTCGCCCGTCCCGAGCCGGATGACGAGACGCCGCGGGCTCGCAACGCACGGGCACTGTTCGCGCTCCACGACGGCGCCGCCGGAGTACCTGCAGCTGTCCTGTTCTGCGTGAAAGACCAGCCGCTGACGACGCCACTCCACCTCGGGGCCTCGATCTTCCCGGCGATGCAGAACTTCCTCCTGGCGGCCCGTGCCTCGGGGCTCGGAGCCTGCGTCACGGGCTGGCAGGTGTCTGCCGACGCCGAGTTCCGAGAGGCGATCGGGATCCCTGACGAGTGGCATCTCGCATCACTCGTGATCGTCGGTTGGCCCGACGGGAAACACGGCTCGCTCCGTCGGCGACCGGTCGAGCAGGTCGCCTCGCTCGACCGTTGGGATCAGCCCCTCGCACCGTGATCGGTCGCACCGGCGATCCGCCCGAAGTCGGAGTTGGTCGCCCGATCGACCGGCACCTCGACGATCGAATCGTGGCCCGGCAGGCCGAGCACGGGGAACGCGTCGCGATGCTTCGGGTCGAGGTACTCGGTCACCGAGTTCGGCGCTTCGTAGAAATGCTGGCCGGATGCCGTACCGAGCTCCGGGGCCACGATGCTCGTGTCGTTGATCGTCGCGTTGATCGTCGCGTTCATCGTCTGATCGCCATGGCGTCACGGTACGAGATCGCCCGGCCCGCCGGAAGGGACGAAGTCCCAGACTTGACGCAAGTGTCAAGTCGGAGCGTGTGCGGGCCGATGGTCCTGGCTTGCAACCGCTAGGTTCGCAGCCCTATGGAGCCGAGTCGAAGCGCGGCATTGGTGGCTGCCTGCCGCATGCTGGCTGCCGAGCTGCCGGAACACGAGCGGTTGATCGACGATCCGTTCGCCCGCCTCGTCGTCGATGACGAGTCGATCGCCGCCGCCCGCGCCGATCTCGCGTTACAGCTGGTGATCCGGTTGCGGACGCGCTACATCGACGACGCCGTCGCCGCCTTCGCAGCCGCCCGCACCGGGCAGCAGCCACAGGTGCTGCTGTTGGGCGCCGGGCTCGATGCGCGCCCGTTCCGGATGGATGTTGATGCCGCCTTCTACGAGGTCGACTTCCCCGCCACGCTCGAACTCAAGTCGGAGCTGCTGGCCGGCTACACGCCGTATTCGACCCGTACCGCCGTTCCGGTCGACCTCGCCGGCGAACGTTTCGTCGCACCGCTGATCGCCAGTGGTTTCGATCCCCGGCGGCCGACGATCGTCGTTTGGGAAGGCGTGATCAACTACCTCGGGGCTGACACGGCGGAGGCGGTGGTTGCCCAGATTGCCGAGGGGTCGCACCCGGCGGCCAGATCGTCGCCGATTACGTCGAGATGGGATCGTTCACGGGCACCCAGCGCGAACGCGACACGAGGCGGATCGCGACAAGCTTGAAAGCGGGCGGCGAACCGCTCCGAGCCGGTCTCCGGGATGCCGGTGCGACGCTCGATCGAGCCGGGTTCGAGGTCATCGACGACGAGGTCGTCGAGTTGCTCTCGCCACGCTACGGCTTGCCGCTGAGCGCACGCGTCTACCCGGCCAGGATCCTCACCGCCACCCGACGAAGGTCGGTCTACTCCGGGTCGATCTCGTAGAACTGCTTCGCCCACTTGCGCAGCGCGCCGTACGGCTTGGCGTCCTGTTTCGCCAATGCCGGGTGCTCGATGTACTTCTGGTAGCGCCAGATCTCGAGGTCGTCCTCGAGCGTCGACAGGTAGTCCCGATCGGCTTGCCGGCGGACGTCGTCGGGAACCGTCGGTGAATCGTCACCGGGTCGGCGCGGCCACCAGATCGAATAGAACATGTCGACCGTCTCGTTGTCGACCGGCGTGTGGAAGAACGCCAAGCGGTAGGTGAACGATCCTTCGAAGTAGGCGAACGTGCCGCCGACACCGCATGCCACCGACTCGATCTTGAGCGCGACCCGACCCTCGCCGTCGGCGCTCGGGACGCGCCATCCGGCGACCGTGCGGAAGATCGGGCCGTCCGGACCCCACGTCAGCAGTTCGGGCGTGACGGTGGCGCCGTGCACATACTGGAAGTGGACGGTGTCGGGGGCGTTCTCGAGAGGTATCTGGGGGTGGACCGGCTCACCGGCGAAGGCGATCGACATCTCCGGGTACGCCCGATAATTGGCTTCCCGCGAACTCTCCATCCCCTCCCGTGCCGTCCAGATGTCGGGCAACGTCCAACGCGGCGGCCCGCCGGCCGGGTCGTGCCACACGAACACACACTCGTGACGCTCGTCGACATGCCACTTCTTCAGACTGTGCGAC
>JAYVFI010000093.1:0-25784 GCA_043773365.1 Ilumatobacteraceae bacterium | reverse complement strand
CACGGACGTCCGTCACACACGCCTCGAGGATCGTTCGACGACGTACTCGACCGTCGATTGACACCGATCAGCCTGGACCAGGCGTGAAGCTCGTCATCACGACGATCGTCGCTTCGCCGTCGCCGTCGACCTTGCCTTCATGGATGAAGCCGACACCTCGGGCGTAGGCCTTCATCTCCACCACGTCGGCTTCGAGCGGCGTCCAGTCTCGAGTTCGGACGATGTCGTCGTATGTGCCGGTGGGAACCGTGAACGATCCGCCGAGAGCAATCACCTGGCCCATGTCCTCGGCCTCGCCGGCCTTGAATTCCTGCCGGTATCCGATTGCCGAAACGACGGGGTCGGCGGGCATCACGATCCCTGGAAGAGCGCCATCGACCCCGGCTTCCCACGCGCCCTCGGTGCTCGACACCCCGTCGTGGTACGACGTCGTATCTTCGCCCATGTACCAGACGTTGCCCGCCGAATCCTGTGCGAACCAGTCGTACGTGTCCTCGACCAGTTCGCCATCGTGCGTGGTCACGACGTCGTGAACGACGATCGCCTCGACGCCCATCACGACCTTGGTTTCATCGAGCACCTCGATTCGGATCCGCTCGAACCCGCCCTCGGAAGTGAACTCCTGGTACTCCCAGACGGTTCCAGGCAGCTTCGGGAGGAATGGGTTGTCGACGACTGACGTGAACTCGGCTGGATCGATCGTGACCTGGTAGTTGCCGTCGTCACCAGGATTGATCAAGGCCGCAGCCGGCGCTGCGGCGGACGACTCCGACGACTCCGACGACTCCGACGGTGCCGACGGTGCCGACGATTCGGAAGGGCCGCTCGAAGCCGGCTGCGTGGCGGTCGATTGGGCGGTGGGCGTGTCGTCTCCGCAGGCAGCGATGGCGGTCAACGCGGCGGCCGCGATCAGCAGGGTTCGCCGCATGATCAGTCACCCTCGACGTCAGGGGTGGCGTCGACGACGGCGAAGTTCTCGTCGAGTTGCACATCCACCTGGTGACCGTCGTTGAGTGTGACTTCGACTTCGTACAGGCTGTCCTCGTCGCCGACTTCGGTCTGGGTGACCTTGCCCTCCCCGGTGTGAGCGAGAGCTGCCGCCGATGCCCGCTCGAGTGCGGTGCCGGTGATCGGCCCTTCACTGTCATCGCCTCCACGTCCGGCGGCGACGGCCGTTCCGACGCCGAGCGCGGAGAGCGATGCGAGTGTTGCGATGATGATCTTGGTGCGTGTCATGTCATCACCGTACGAAACGACCCCTGACTGTCGTCTGACTCGTCGAACCCTCCCGGTCCGCCAGAGTCAGCGCCGAGTCAGGATTCTCGGCAATGCTGTGGTTGTGAAGATCCTGGTGATCGAGGACGACGTGAAGACGGCCGCGTCGCTACAGCGCGGGCTGGAGGCGGAGGGTTACCGGGTCGACGTCGCCAACGATGGTCACGACGGACTCTGGCTCGCCTCGGAATCCGGCGCCGATCTGATCCTGCTCGACATCATGCTGCCGGGTATGAACGGCTATGTGATCTGCCGGACACTGCGTGAACGAGGGATTTGGACGCCGATCCTGATGCTCACGGCCAAGGATGGCGAGTTCGACGAAGCGGAGGGCCTCGATACGGGCGCCGACGACTATCTGATCAAACCGTTCTCGTTCACCGTGCTGCTCGCTCGCGTCCGGGCCCTCCTGCGGCGCTCGGGCGACATCCCGGCGCCGGTATCGGTCGGCGACCTGCGGCTCGACGCCGCCACCCGTCGCGTCTGGCGCGGGGAGCACGAGATCGAGTTGACGACCCGTCAGTTCGAAGTGTTGGAGTTCCTGATCCGGCGCGAGGGCCAAGTGCTCTCCAAGGCCGGCATCCTGTCCGGCGTCTGGAGCCACGACTTCGACGGCGATCCCAACATCGTCGAGGTGTACATCAAACGCCTGCGGCGGGCGGTCGACGAGCCGTTCGGGCGGGCATCGATCGAGACGGTCCGAGGGGCCGGATACCGGATCGTCGACGCATGAGTCGCCGCTCGATCCGGCGACGGATCACCGTGTTGGCGACGTTGATCGCGGCTGCCGTGCTGGTGGCGCTGGCGACGGTTGTGGTCGTCGTGCAGCAAGGACAGTTGAACGCCAACCTCGATCGCTCGCTCGAGCAGCGAGCCGATCAGATCGAAGCCGCAATCGTCGCCGACGAGTCGGCGCCGTTGGCGAACTCGAATCAGGAGGACCGCTTCATCCAAGTTCTGGGGGCCGACGGTGAGGTGCTCCACGCCACCGACAACCTGTTCGGCGCGTCGCCGATCATCGTTCCGACCGACGTTCGGCAAGCATTCGAAACTCGATCCGACCTCCCGCTCGAGGACGACACCTATCGAGTCATGACTCGACGCATCGATGGCTCCGAGGAGGCGTCTTGGCTGGTGGTCGGTGAGAACATCGACGACGTTCGCGACAGCGTTCGGAACCTGATCCGCACATTGGCGCTCTTGATCCCCGCCGCCGTGGCGCTGCTGGCGGCGACGACGTGGTGGCTGGTGGGTCGGACCCTGCTGCCCGTCGAACAGATCCGCAGCGAGGTCGCGTCGATCGGTTTGGAGCAACTCGATCGTCGCGTACCGGTTTCCCACTCCGACGACGAAATCGGTCGACTGGCGAGCACGATGAACGAGATGTTGGCCCGTTTGGAGGCGTCGTCGAGTCGGCAGCGCCAGTTCGTCGCCGACGCCTCCCACGAGTTGCGAACGCCGCTGACACGAATTCGGCTCGCACTCGAAGTCGATCTTGCCCGACGCGACGGCGATTTCGAGGCAACGTGTCGAAGCGTGCTGCGTGACACGATCGAGATGCAAACGCTCGTCGACGACCTGCTGTTCCTGGCCCGTCACGATGCAGCCGTCGGGTCCACGGTCGCCAGGCCGGTCGATCTCGACGTCGTCGTGCACGAGACCGTCCGGCGACAGCGCGAGACGGCCGACGTCCCGATCGACATGTCCGATGTGGAGGCGGTGATCGTTCGTGGCAATGAACCGCAACTCAGGCGTCTCGTGCAGAACCTCTTGTCCAACGCCGTGCGTCACGCCTCGACGAGGGTGGCCGTGACGCTCAGCGAGAATGATCGCAACGCCCAACTCGTGGTTTCGGACGACGGCCCGGGAATCCCGGTCGATCAACGTTCGCGTGTGTTCGAACGGTTCGTTCGGCTCGACGAGGCACGCAGCGCACGCGAGGGTGGTTCAGGTCTCGGTCTGGCGATCGCACTCGAGATCGTCACCGCGCACCGCGGCACGATCGAGATCGGGACCTCGGGGCTCGGCGGGGCGGCGATCACCGTCACGCTGCCGCGCCACGTTCAGGCTGGGATCTGACTCGTCGAGGTCGTGATCTCGTCGAGGAAGTCGACGTCGAGACGAAATCCGAGTCCGGGGCCGGTCGGGACGCGCACGTGGCCGTCGTCGACGGTGATCGGATCGAGCACGATGTCACGTTTGTAGAATCGGGTCGAGGCGCTGATGTCGCCCGGCAGTGTGAACCCGGGAAGCGCCGCCAAGGCGGCATTCGCAGCTCGCCCGATGCCGGTCTCGACCATCCCCCCGCACCACACCGGAATGCCGCGGTCGACGCACAGCTCATGGATGCGACGTGCTTCCAGATAGCCGCCGACGCGACCTGGTTTGATGTTGATGATCTCGGCGGCGCCGAGCTCGATCGCATCGACCGCGGTTTGGAGCGACACGATCGACTCATCGAGGCACACGGGTGTCGACGAAGCGCGGGCGAGTTGTGCGTGCCCGAGCACGTCGTCCTCGGGAAGCGGCTGTTCGATCAAGAGCAGATCGAATTGATCGAGTCGGCAAAGATGTTCGATGTCGGTTCTGCCGTATGCGGTGTTGGCGTCGACCTGCAACATCATGTCCGGACCGATCAGTTCACGCACGAGCCGAACGGGCTCGAGATCCCAACCTGGTTCGATCTTCAACTTGATCCGGGCATACCCGTCGTCGAGATACCCCTGGACCTGTTCGAGCAACACGTCGAGGGAATCGAAGATCCCGACGCTGACGCCGCTCGGGATCAGGTCGCGTTGGCCGCCGAAGTAGCCGTGCAGGTTGGTGTTGTCGGCGCGTAGTTCGGCATCGAGCAGCGCCATCTCGATCACTGCCTTCGACATCGGATGGCCCTTGAACGGGTGCAGGATGTGGGCCACGTCGGAAGCGCCGATGTCTCCCTTGGCGCACACCGCGGGCCAGAACCACTCCTTGATCACGAGTTCAGCGGCGTTGACGAACTCGGACGAGTAGCGCGGGTCGATCGCTGCGACACACTCTCCCCAGCCGTCGCCGACGTCGGTCGAGACCCTCAGCAACAAGATGTCACGGTGCACTTCGGTCCCGAAGCTGGTACGGAACGGGGTGACGAGATCGAGCGCAATCCGGCGAAGTTCGAGGCCCTGCAACTGCATCGAGATCAGCCTGGAACCCGGACGATGTAGGCGCCTTCCCGGGTGAACCCGGTGACGACGGCTCCAGCCGCCATGCGATCGCCCAGTTCCGCTCTGACCCGTTTGCGCCAGTGGTCGGCGGCGCTGGGATCCTTCCGACGCAGCACGACGATGTCCTGCGGTGTCGCTACGTCGATTGTGGTTCCACCAGCGGCGACCTCAGGTGCCGAGTCGCCGATCGTTCGCCACGCTGCGACCAGCCGGTCGGACTCGTCGTCGCCGTTGATCGAGTCGGTCATGCGACCGTAGAAATTGACGAGGTATTGGGCGATGTGGGCCTTCAGTACCTCGATGTTGAACCAGGCGTTGCGACGAACCAGCGGGTCGAACGTCCAGGTGATCCAGGGGATGTCTCGTTCGATCGCCCAATCACGTTGGTGGTTCTTCATCAGCCGGCCGACACCGCTGTGCTGGAGACCAGGCAGAATGCCGGTGACGTGGCTGTGGAGTGCTCGTTCGCCGTGATGATCGGCGAGGAATCCGAACGAGGCGCCGACCAACTTCTGCGAGTCGAAGGCGCCGGAGACGTACCCCCCGGCATGGGAGATCGCACACAGCAGTTCCACCTCGGCAACCGGTGTGACAGTGCCCCAGACCTGCTGAAAGATGCGGATGATGGCGCTCATCTCGTCGGCCGTGCTGAGGGTGCGGATCTCCAGATTCGTCTCGGTCATCGACGCCAACCGTAGTTGGTGAGCCGCCGAGTGACATGTGCCAGGTTGACGTGTCGTTCAACTCGTTGGCTTCCGGCGCTCCGTAACGATAAGCATGAACCACTTATGGCACGCATTCTTGTCACCGAAACGATTGCCGACGGTGGTCTCGACCGCCTGCGCGATGCCGGCCACACCGTCGATGTGCAGGCAGACCTGTCGCACGCCGAACTGCTGCAGGCGATCGTCGGTGCGCATGCCCTGATCATTCGATCATCCACGCAGGTGACGGCCGACGTGTTGGCCGCTGGGAGCGACCTGATCGTGGTCGGTCGAGCGGGGATCGGCCTCGACAACGTCGACGTCGCCGCCGCCACCGCGCAAGGCGTGATGGTCGTCAACGCTCCTCAGTCCAACATCATCTCTGCTGCGGAGCACACGATGGCGTTGCTGCTGGCCCAAGCCCGCAACGTCCCTCAGGCCCATGCGGCGCTCGTCCAGGGTCGCTGGGAGCGCAGCAAGTGGGAAGGTGTCGAGCTCGCCGAGAAGACGTTGGGTGTCGTCGGGCTCGGCCGCATCGGCAAACTGGTGGCGGATCGCGCCAAGGCCTTCCAGATGCGGCTCGTGGCCTACGACCCGTTCGTCTCGGCCGACCGCGCGAAGCAGATGGGTGTCGAGTTGATGCCACTCGACCAGGTCATCGCCGAAGCCGATTTTCTGACGATCCACCTCCCGAAGACCAAGGAAACGGCGGGGCTGATCAACCGCGATCTGCTGCTCAAGGCGAAGCCGTCGCTGAGACTGATCAACGTCGCGCGAGGAGGCATTGTGGTCGAGTCGGACCTCGCCGAATGCATCCGTGACGGCGTCATCGCCGGCGCCGCGCTCGACGTGTTCGACAGCGAACCAACGACCGAATCACCGCTGTTCGACCTCCCATCCGTTGTTGTCACACCGCATCTCGGCGCCTCGACGCGTGAGGCCCAGGACAAGGCCGGCGACGCGATCGCCGACATGGTCAAGTTGGCGTTGGCGGGAGAGTTCGTGCCCTGGGCCGTCAACATCGATGCCGCCGAAGCGAACGAGGTGATCCGCCCGTTCCTCCCACTCGCCGAGCGGCTCGGTCGTCTCTATGGCTCACTCCACCGCAGCTCACCCGACTCCTTCGAACTGTACTGCAGAGGCGACATCGCGGCGTACGACACCCGGATCATCGGGCTTGCGGTGTTGAAGGGCTTCTTCAGTCGGATCAGTGAGGATCCCGTCAGTTACGTCAACGCTCCCGGCCTACTCAAGGCGGCGGGTCTCACGATGCGCGAGATCAACTCGTCCGACACCGACGAGTACGTCAACTTGATCACGTTGCGTTGCGATGACCACAGCATCAGCGGCACGTTGGCCGGACGCCGAAGCGAGCAACGCGTCGTCGAGATCGACGGGCACGGCTTCGATGTGCCACCGACCGAGCACATGTTGGTGATCCGCAACGACGATCGTCCGGGTGTGATCGGCACGGTCGGCGTGTTGCTGGGCGACGCAGGGATCAACATCTCCGACATGGATGTCGGCCGGGTCGAATCTGCCGGGACGGCGGTGATGTTGATTGCCACGACGACCGATGTCCCGACCGCGGTCTTGACGTCGCTCCGGTCGGCGCCGGGAATTCTCAGCGTCGCCGTGTTGAACGGCTGAGTCGACACACGTCCGCCTTCGGCGGTCCTACCTGAGGGCCGCTCGGTCTTCAGGTAGCAGACGGATCGCCAGGTAGCTGCTCGTTCCGTGCTCCAGCAGTTCGCGGGCGCCGATCATCAAGGCGCCGTAGGCCGTGCTTGCCAGCGAACTCCCGACCGACACGCGCTTGCCCCCGGCTGCGCCGATTTCGGCCACGGAAGGTCCCCCGGACGGCCACGCCAACACGTTGACGGGAATCCCGACCGCCTCGACGAGAGCACTGATCTGATCGACGGTCGAGAGCCCTGGCGCATAGACGCAGTCCGCGCCCGCGTCGCGATAGGCGATCAGGCGCATGATCGTGTCATCGAGATCGGCGACACCGTGCAAGAAGTTCTCGCAGCGGGCCGTGAGCAGGAGTGGATCATCGGCGACGTGGGCGGCCGTGGCGGCAGCTCGGACACGATCCACGGCAACGTCGATCGGATCGATCGATCCGGCGTCAGTGTTCCAATCCTCGATCGAGCATCCGGCTGCGCCGGCGTCGTGCAACAGTCTGACGGTTTCGGCGACACCATCGAGGGTCTCCGAGAAGCAACGTTCGCTGTCGACGTTGAGCGGCAGGTCCGTCGATGCGGCCATCTCCCGCACGTGCTCGACCACGACATCGCGGTTCAGCCCGTAATCATCGAGGCCGCGTGACCAGGCGAGGCCGGCGCTCGTGGTGGCGAGCGCTTCGAATCCTGCATTGGCGAGCAGCTTCGCCGAGCCGACGTCCCATGGATTCGGCATCACGAACACGCCCGGACGTGCGTGCAGTTCGAAGAATCGGGCTCGACGTTGCTTGGCGGTCATCACCCAATCCTGCCCGATCGGCGAGCCGGCTGGAGCGCGACCCGGCGGCTACCGGAGTCGTCAGCCCCAACCTGCAGGCAGCGTCGCCAGCCGCGCCTCGAGCGCCGCCCGCCGAGCAGCCGCGGCGAAGTCGTCGCCGCTGCCGGCGTAGAGAATTGCTCGTGACGAACTGATCATCAGTCCTCGTCCATTCGCGGTGGCGCCGGCTGCCACGGCTGCCTGGGCGTCGCCGCCCTGGGCGCCGATCCCCGGGACCAGGATCGGGAGGTCGCCGACCAGCTCGCGAACGATTCGCAATTCGCTTGGGTACGTGGCGCCGACCACCAGCCCACACTCGCCCTGCTGGGCCCATCGGTTGGCAATCATCTCTGCAACCCGCACGTACAACGGACTTCCGTCGCAATCGAGTGATTGCAGATCGTCGCCACCCGGATTGCTGGTACGGCACAGGGCGATCACACCGCCCCCGTGATCGAAGAACGGTTGCACCGAGTCAGTCCCGAGGTAGGGATTGACCGTGACCGCATGGGCCCCGTAGCGGCCGAACGCCTCGCGTGCGTAGTGCTCGGCGGTTGACCCGATGTCACCGCGCTTGGCGTCGAGAATCAGCGTGACATCCGGATAGCGCTCACGGATGTAGGCGCAGAGTTGTTCGAGGGCGGCCTCTTCGCGTTGCGATGCGAAGTAGGCGATCTGCGGCTTGAAGGCGCACACGAGATCGGCAGTCGCGTCGACGATCTCCTTGCAGAATCGATAGACCGCATCCGGCACACCATCGAGCGGTTGCGGATACTTGGCCGGGTCGGGGTCGAGTCCGACGCACAGCAGCGACTTGGACGACGCCCAGGCCCGGTTCAGTTGGTCATGAAAGCCCACGTGACTGGCGACGGGTCAGTCTTCGAGCTCGATCGCAGCCGTCGGACACAGATCGGCGGCTTCTCGCACCTTGACGTGGAGGTCCTCGCCTGGCTGCTCTTGGAGCACATAGAGGTAACCGTCGGTGCGGACTTCGAACACCTCCGGGCAGATCTGCATGCACCCCCCGGTGGAGGCGCAGGCGTCGTAGTCGACCGTCACTTTCATACTCGAATTCCCTTCGTGTCACGCCGGGTCATGACTTGGCTGCACGGTAGCCGTCGGCGATTGCGTCTTCCTCGTTGGCGTAGCACCGCTCTGGAACGGTACGTGCGTAGAACCGTCCGCCCGGTAGGTGGTAGATCTTCGAGCTGTCGTTGCCCTTGATCGGGTAACCGTCCGGACACTGGCGATCGACGGGCGACACCCACCGGTCCGATTGGGGCCTCGCAATTCCGGCCGCGGCCGGATCGACCGCAGTCGCCGGCGGCGAAGGTTTCACGCTCGGTTCGAACGGTGGCCACGTGGGTGCCAGCTTCGGAGATGGTTCGTTCTTGCGCTGCCAGGCCGACCATCCGGCGACGCCTGCGCCACCCGCCAACGCCAACCAGAACGCCCGTCGCAACATCGTGAACATGTTCCGACCTTAATCGAGCCGTCGGCGTGCGCGGTAGGGCGGGAGCACCTCGTCAGCCGTGCTGGCGTTCGAAGGCAGACAGGACGGCGCGCAAGCTGGCGGTCGTGATATCGGGATCCTGCCCGAGGCCCCATTTGAGCTCGCCGTCGGTGCGCACGGTTTCGACATAGGCAACGGCCTGTGCGTTGGCGCCGCGACCGATGGCGTGCTCGGCATAGTCGACGACGTCGAACTCTTCGTCGAAATGGGCCCGAATCGCGTTCACGAAGGCCTCGACGGGGCCGTCACCTTCGCCGACGATCGTGACTGCGTCGCCATCGACGGCGAGCTGAGCGGCGACCTTGGTGCGGCCCTCCTTGGTGTGCATCTCGTGGCTGCGCAACCCGAACCGCGGCGCTGCCGGGAGGTACACGTCCTGGAACGCATCCCACATGATCACCGGGCTGATCTCCGTGCCGGAGTCCTCCGTGATGTGCTGGATCGTCTTCGAGAATTCGATTTGGAGCCGGCGCGGGAGGTCGAAACCGTGCTCTTCCTTCATCACGTATGCCACACCGCCCTTGCCTGATTGGGAGTTGACCCGGATCACGGCCTCGTAGGAACGACCGACGTGCTTCGGGTCGATCGGCAGGTAGGGCACGCCCCACCGGTCGTAACTGGTCGGCAGCTTCTCGAGGCCCTTCTTGATCGCGTCCTGGTGCGATCCCGAGAACGCCGTGTAGACGAGGTCACCGACGTACGGATGACGGGGGTGGACCGGCAGCCGGTTGCAGTACTCGGCGGTCCGCCGCAGGGCGTCGATGTCGGTGACATCGAGTTCCGGATCGACACCGTTGGCGAACAGGTTCATCGCCAAATTGATGACGTCGACGTTGCCGGTCCGTTCGCCGTTGCCGAACAGGGTTCCTTCAACTCGGTCGGCGCCGGCCATCACGCCGAACTCGGCGGCGGCGACGGCGCAGCCCCTGTCGTTGTGCGGGTGCAGGCTGACGACGACCGAGGGGCGCTGTTTGATCGTTCGGCAGAACCACTCGATCACGTCGCCGTAGACGTTGGGGGAGTAGCACTCGACGGTCGCCGGCAGGTTGAGGATGATCGGCGTTTCAGGAGTCGGTTCGATCACATCCATCACGGCCTCGCAGACCTCGATCGCGAAGTCGGGTTCTGTCAGCGTGAAGCTCTCCGGCGAGTACTCGTATCGGATGCGCGTGTCGCCCATCGTCTGTTCGAGCTTGCGACACAGGCGGGCGCCGTTGACGGCGATGTCCTTGATGCCGTCCTTGTCGAGACCGAACACGACCTCGCGCTGGAGCGGGTTGGTCGAGTTGTAGAAGTGGACGATCGCCCGCGGTGCGCCGATCAGGCATTCGTAGGTGCGTTCGATCAGTTCCTGGCGGCATTGCACGAGCACTTGAATCGTCACGTCGTCGGGGATCAGGTCCTGCTCGATCAACTGGCGTACGAAGTCGAAGTCGGGCTGGCTTGCCGACGGGAACCCGACTTCGATCTCCTTGAAACCGATCTTGACGAGTTCTTCGAACATCCGCATCTTGCGAGTCGGGTCCATCGGGTCGATCAGCGCCTGGTTGCCGTCGCGCAGGTCGACCGAGCACCACAGTGGTGCCTTGTCGATCACGACGTTCGGCCAGGTGCGGTCCTTGAGGACGATCGGCACGTGTGGCGCGTACTTCTCGAACGGCATTCGTTTCGGGGTGACATTGGATGGTGGCATTGCGGCTACTCCAGGGTTCAGACGGCAGATCGGGGAACGAACGAGAACTGGCCGGAAAAACGAAAGTGCCCCCGGCCGGGGCGGCGGGGGCGGGCGAACGCGGGTATGTGAGCGCTCGCCCTACATAAGGAGAAGCTGCCCCGTTGTCATCCCGAACAATGGTAGCGCGTCTCGGGGCGGAACTCAACGGTTTTCTGTGCAGGAACCCCGGGGCATTCCGGTGACTCACCCGGGGCGGAGGTAGTCTGGCGGTCATCATGACCCCATCAGACGCACGGCCCGGCGGCCGAGGAGCGCCTCGCCGTCGACGTACCGAGCGCACACCGATCGATCAGAACTCCGGCCCAGCACGTACGGGCAACCTGACGACTACGAACACGATGGCTGCGGTCGAACCGCCGACCGGCTTCTTCGCGTTGGGGGTACCGGCCCGAATCGACGACGGTCTCGCTGCCAACGGGTTCGCCAAACCGTTCGCGATCCAGACCGAGGCCGTGCCGGTGGCGATGCAGGGACGCGATGTCTGCGGTCGCGCAAAGACCGGCTCCGGCAAGACGCTGGCCTTCGGCGTTCCGATGCTGGCCCGGATCACCGACAAAGCGGTTGCTCGCAAGCCGCTCGGGCTGGTGCTCGTGCCGACCCGAGAGCTGGCTGTTCAGGTCGCCGAGGTGCTCGAACCAATTGCTGCTCACGCCGGAATGCGCGTGCTCGCCGTCTACGGTGGAGCCAGCCGTCACACACAGATCGAAGAACTCGACAAAGGCGTCGAGTTGGTCGTGGCCACGCCGCTCCGGTTGATCGACCTGCTGAAGTCGAACGAGGTCGATCTCGGCTCGTGTCAGATCGTGTGCCTCGACGAGGCCGACCGCATGGCCGATGACGGCTTCACGCCCCAGGTCGAATGGATCCTGCGTCACTGCACCGGCCGCAACCAGACGATGCTGTTCTCGGCGACCCTCGACGGTGATGTCGGTCACCTGATCAGGCACTACCTCAAGGACCCGATCGAAGTTGCCATCGACGAGGCGACCGACACGGTCGGAACGATGCATCACCTGTTCCTGGCCGTGCACCACATGGACAAGGACAAGGTCGTCAAAGCGATCGCCAGCGGAATTCCGAAGCTGCTCGTGTTCTGCCAGACCAAGCGCTCGTGTGACCGGGTCACCCAGAATCTGGAGGACCTCGGTGTCCAGGCCTCGGCGATCCATGGCGACCTCCCGCAGAAGGCTCGCGAGAGGGCGCTGCAGCAGTTTGCCGAGGGCAAACTTGCCGTGCTCGTTGCCACCGACGTGGCGGCGCGTGGGATCGACATCGACGACATCGGCGCCGTGATTCACTACGAGCCGGCCAAAGACGGTAAGGACTATCTGCACCGGTCGGGGCGCACCGCTCGGGCAGGGCGCGACGGCTGGGCGGTCACGTTTGCCGAGTACAACCAGCACACACAGGTCCGGATCCTGCAGCGCCTGCTGCGACTGCCGACCATTCCGGCGATCGAGGTCTTCAGCAACAACGCCAATTTGGTCGACCTGCAACTGTTCCACGCCGACGTCACGACCGAAGTCCCCACGAGCGACTCGGTGTGACGAGCGCCAATCTCAGGTGAGGTAACTCGGGCGGCTGGCTTCGAACTGGTCGATCTCGGCGGCGTGGGTCAAGGTGATTCCGATGTCGTCGAGTCCGTTCAGGAAGCGGTGCTGGGTAGCGCCGTCGATCGGGAAGTCGGCGACGATCCCGGCTGAGGGAACCTCGACGATCAGTCGCTCGACGTCGACGACGATGACCGTTGTCGGATCGGCTTCGATCGCCGCCCAGATCGCCTCCACCGTCGACTCCGGCAACTCGACCGGAACGAGCCCGTTCTTGGTGCAGTTGTTGCGGAAGATGTCGGAGAAGCTCGGGGCGATCACGGCGTCGAACCCGCCCTGCTGAATCGCCCACACGGCGTGCTCACGGCTCGACCCGACCCCGAAGGCCGGGCCGGCGACGAGGATCGAAGCGCCCTGGTACTGCTCCTGGTTGAGCACGAAGTCGCGGTCGTCCCGCCAGGTCGAGAAGAGGCCCTTCTCGAAGCCGGTCCGCTCGACTCGCTTGAGCCAGTCGGCCGGGATGATCTGGTCGGTGTCGACGTCGCTGCGCTTCAGCGGGACCCCGGTTCCCGAGACGATTCGTACGGCCTTCATCACAGATCCTCCGGGGTCGCGAACGTTCCCTTGATGGCGGTCGCGGCGGCGACGGCGGGGGAGACGAGGTGGGTTCGTCCGCCGCGGCCTTGGCGGCCTTCGAAGTTGCGATTGCTGGTGCTGGCAGAACGTTCGCCCTGGGCGAGTTTGTCGGGGTTCATCGCCAGGCACATCGAACAGCCGGGCTCACGCCAATCGGCGCCGGCCGCCCGAAAGATGGCGGGCAGGCCCTCGGCCTCGGCTTGCGCCTTGACCCGGTGCGAACCGGGCACGACCATCACCCGCTTGACGGTGACCGTACGGCCTTGCATCACGGCGGCTGCCGCTCGGAGGTCCTCGATCCTGCTGTTGGTGCACGAGCCGATGAAGACGGTGTCGACCGGCACGTCGCGGATCGGCGTGCCAGGGGTGAGCCCCATGTACTCGAGCGCCCGTGCCACGGTCTGGCTCGTGGTCTCGTCGGCGTAGTCGGCGGGCGAAGGAATCAGGTCGTCGATCGAGGCGACCTGGCCGGGGTTGGTCCCCCACGTGACCTGCGGTCGCAATGAAGACGCATCGATGTGGACCTGCTTGTCCCACACGGCCCCTGCGTCGGTGCCGAGCGTGTTCCAGTCGGCCACGGCGGCCTCCCAGTTGGCCCCGCGCGGGGCGTGGTCGCGGCCCCTGAGGTACTCGATGGTGACTTCGTCCGGGGCGATCAGGCCGGCCCGGGCGCCGGCTTCGATCGTCATGTTGCAGACCGTCATGCGACCCTCCATCGAGAGCGCACGAATTGCCTCGCCGCGGAATTCGATGACATGTCCGATGCCACCGCTCGTACCAATCGCGCCGATGATCGCCAAGATGATGTCCTTGGCGGTGACGTCAGCGGGCGGTGTTCCATCGACGTTGACGGCCATCCATTTCGGTCGCGACTGGGGGAGCGTCTGGGTGGCGAGGACGTGCTCGACCTCACTCGTCCCGATCCCGAAGGCAAGCGCTCCGAAGGCGCCGTGCGTGGCGGTGTGGCTGTCGCCGCAGACGATCGTCATGCCCGGCATCGTGCGGCCCTGCTCCGGCCCGATCACGTGCACGATGCCCTGGTTGGGGTCGCCCATCGGGAAGTTCGTGACACCGAACTCGGCGGCGTTGGCGCGCAACGTGTCGACCTGCTTGGCCGAGATCTCGTCGGCGATCGGGAGATGGATGTTCTCGGTCGGGACGTTGTGGTCTTCGGTGGCGATCGTGAGATCGGGGCGGCGGACGGTCCGACCCGTCAGCCGCAAGCCGTCGAACGCCTGCGGGCTGGTGACTTCGTGGACCAGGTGGAGGTCGATGTACAACAGGTCGGCCTCGTCTGCTTGCGAGTGCACCAGATGGCGATACCAGATCTTCTCGGGCAGCGTCATCGGGCCGGTCGGCGTCGAAGGTGATGTTGTCGGTGTTCCGGTTGTGATGGGGGTCGTGATGGGGGTCGTCATTGCGGTCGTCCCACTTTCTGAGATACCGTTCTTACGGTATGGATATCGTAACGGGTGTTGGAGTGCTCGACAAGGCCGTCCACGTGTTGCGCGCCGTCGCCGAGCGCCCGCTCGGCCTGAACAACCTGCAAGCCGCCACCGGTTTGCCGCGTGCCACTGCGCACCGACTCGCAGTTGCGCTCGAGTCGCACGGCTTGCTCAGGCGCGATGAAGACGGCCGATTCGATCTCGGCCCCGAACTGGCGGCACTCGGCCGAGCCGCATCCGCCCGGTTCCCGCTCGCATCGCTGGCGCTTCCGGCGCTCGAGTCGTTGCGGGACGATTCGGGCGAGAGCGTGCAATTGTTCGTGCGCGACGGCGCGCAGCGTCGTTGCGTGCTGTCGTTGCAGTCGCCGCACGCGCTGCGCTGGATCGTGCCCGAGGGTGTCCAGTTCCCGCTCGAACTCGGTTCGGCAGGCCGGGTGTTGTTGGGCGAGACGTCAGGTCCGGGTTGGGTTCAAAGCGTCGAAGAACGCGAGCCTGGCGTGGCATCGGTCAGCGCCCCGGTGTTCGGTCCCGGTAATTCGGTGATCGCGGCGGTCGGCATTTCCGGTCCGATCGAACGCCTCAGCCGTCATCCCGGCGAGCAGTACGGTGATCGTGTCGTCAGTGCCGCGGCGCGGATCACCGCCGCGATTGCCCGTTAGGCAACCTCACGGGAGACCGATTGCTCCGGTTGTGATCGCGTCCCGCAGGATCACATCCGTCATGATCGCTCCGGTCAGGTCGGCACCGGTCAAGTCGGCATCGCCGAGGTTGACCTGCGTGAGGTCGGCGCCCCGAAGGTTCGCTCCGACGAGGCTCGCTCCCAGCATGTTGGCGCCGGCGAGGACCGCCCCACTCAAATTCGACCCGGACAGGACCGCCAGTCTCAGCGTGGCGTCGGTGAGGTCGGCGCCCGACAACTCGGCTCCGGTGAGATCTGTCTCGGTCAGGTTGATTCCAGCCATCGTGGCATCACGCAGATCGGCGCGTTTCAGTGATCCTTGAGAGAGGACGACGTCGGAGAGGTCGACGTTCGCAGCGGTCACGTCGTCGAGCACCGCCGCCGACATCGTCGCTCCGGCAAATCTCGCACCGGCCAGGTCCGCTCCCGTCATGATCGTCCCCGCCAGGTTGCCGCCCGCCACGTCGACGCCGCCCAGCAGTGCACCCGTCAGATCGATCCCGGCCATCGCCACGCCCGCCAGCGTTGCCCCTGCGAAGTTTGCCCCCGTCGTGAGCGCTCCGGTGAGCACGACTCCGGACAGGTCTGCACCGGAGAAGTCGGCGTTGGTGAGGTCTGCGCCAGCGAAGTTGGCGTTGGTGAGGTGAGCGTCGGTGAAGTTGGCGTTGGCCAGGAGGGCCGATCCGAAACCGGCATCGGTCAGATCTGCGTCGGCGAAACTGGCGTTGGCGCACGAAGCGGAGATGAGGGCAACGCCGGGCAGCGCGGCGTCGGCAAACGTGGCCCCGGTGCACGTGATCTCGGCGAAGTTGGTCTGCGTCCCGTGTGCCCCGCTCAGGTCGGCGTTGGTCAGGTCGGCCCCGACGAGCACGAGGCTGTCGAGCGTCGCCCGGCTGAAGTTGGCGTCGGTGAAATCTCCGTCGTCAGCCGAGAAACGGGAGAGGTCGGCGCCCGACATGTTCGTGCCGACGAATTTCGAACCGTAGGACGAGGTGTTGGTGAAGTCGCCGCCGTGGAGGTCCATCCCCGAGCAATCGCGACCGGCATGCAGGACACACCCGCCGACCTTCTTCGAGGCGGCATCGATCACCTCATCGCCGAAGTCCTCGTCGATCCCGCCAGGTGAACCACCACCGCAGGCCGCCAGCACGACCAGCAACCCCGATACCACCCGCATGGTTCGCATACGCTGATCGTAGAACCCAGGGGCACGGGAGCGATCGTCTTTTCAGCGGAACCGACGAGCGGTGAGGAGACACCCGAGCGATCATGACTCGTTGGCAACCGATGAAGACCGGCGGATTGCGTTCCGACAGACCACGGACACGCACTGATCTACATCACGCGGTAAATGCCGTCACCACCCGCAACCATCGGGTGGTTCGTTACTGTGTCGTTGATGACGACCAACGAGGCTGATGTCGAACTGCTGCCGCGTGATTGGCGGGATCAGGTGCTGAGGCTCGCCGAGCAGCGCGACGCCGTGATCCTGGCGCACAACTATCAGCTGCCGGAGATCCAAGACATCGCCCACCACACCGGTGACTCGCTGGGACTCTCGCGTGTCGCCGCCGAGGCCGAGCAGTCGACGATCATCTTCTGTGGCGTCCACTTCATGGCCGAGACCGCCAAGATCCTGAGCTACGACAAAACGGTGCTGATCCCCGACGAGCGGGCCGGCTGCAGCCTCGCCGAGACGATCACCGCCGAACAATTGCGATCATGGAAGGCCGAGTATCCGGGCGCCGTGGTCGTCAGCTACGTCAACACGACCGCCGCCGTGAAAGCCGAGACCGACATCTGCTGCACGTCGTCGAATGCGGTCGACGTAGTTGCCAGCATCCCGGATCGTCAGACCGTGTTGTTCTGCCCCGATCAGTTCCTCGGTGCCCACGTACAACGCACGCTCCACCGCGACAACATGCACATCTGGTTGGGCGAGTGCCATGTCCACGCTGGAATCAACGGGGCGGAGCTCAAGGCCCAGGTCGAAGCCGATCCGGATGCGGAACTGTTCATCCACCCGGAGTGTGGTTGCGCCACGAGCGCGCTCTACCTTGCCGAGGCGGGTGTCGTTCCGAAGGAACGAACCAAGATCCTGTCGACGAGTGGCATGGTGGCAGCGGCGAGGGAGACCACCGCCAAGCGAGTACTGGTCGCCACCGAGACCGGAATGCTTCACCAGTTGCGGCAGGTCAACAGCATCACTGAGTTCGCCCCTGTCAACCGTGCCGCCGTCTGCAAGTACATGAAGATGATCACGCCGGCCAAGCTGCTGCGATCGTTGCGCGACGGCACCGACGAGGTTCGGATCGACCGCGAGATCGCCGATCGTGCTCGCCTGAGTGTGGAGCGAATGATCGCCATCGGCTCGCCATCGCCGACCGGTCACTGAGCGATGAGCTTCACGCTGCCCGCCAAGCTGGCTGCGCCGGCCGCCACGTGGGAACGCGAGGTCGATGTGGTCGTGCTCGGCTCAGGTGCCTCCGGGCTGGCAGCGGCGTTGGCGATGCGACCGCGTCGTTCCGTGCTCGTCGTCACCAAAGACGTGCTTGCAGCCGGCTCGACGGCGTGGGCGCAGGGTGGGTTGGCGGCCGTGCTCGATCCGAAGGACTCGATCGAGCATCACGTCGCTGACACCCTTGCCGCCGGCGCGGGGCTGTGTGACGAGGGCGCCGTCCGCACGTTGGTTGCAGAGGCCCCGGTGGCGATCCGTCGTCTGATCGAACTCGGAGCGTTGTTCGATCCCGACACGTCCGGTGAGATGGCGCTGACGATGGAGGGCGGTCACTCACATCGCAGGATCGTGCATTCGGGTGGCGACCAGTCGGGTGCCGAGGTGCAACGGACGCTCGACTCGGCGGCGCTCGAGGCAGGGGTCGAGATCTTGGAGCACGCGTTCGCGCTCGATCTGTTGACCGGTCGTAACGCGCAGGGTCGTCGACAAGCGGGCGGTGTTCGGATCGGCATGCTCGACGCGTTCGGTTCGGTGGAGTCGGTCGGGATCGTGCGGGCCCGAGCGGTCGTGATCGCGACGGGCGGCTATGGCCAGGTCTTCGCCTCGACGTCGAACCCGCCCGCCGTGACCGGTGACGGGTTGGCGTTGGCGCTTCGTGCCGGGCTGTCGGGGCGTGACATCGAGTTCGTCCAGTTTCATCCGAGTGTGCTCTGGATCGGGCCGGGCGCGACGGGACAGCAGGCGCTGATTTCGGAAGCGGTGCGCGGCGAGGGCGCGATCTTGTTCGACGGGGCAGGACGGCGCGTGATGCAGGGCGTCCATCCGCTGGAGGATCTCGCCCCGCGCGATGTCGTTGCATCTGCAATCAGTCGCCGGATGGCCGAGGCCCCTGGGGGAGTCGGCGACCACGTGTTTCTCGACGCTACCCACTTGGGGGAGAGGTTCTACGAACGCTTTCCCTCGATCACCGCGGCGTGCAAGAAGGCGGGCATCGACCCGGCGCGGGATCGGATCCCGGTCGCTCCTGCGGCGCACTACGCGTGTGGTGGAGTGCCTGCCGATCTCGACGGCGTCACGGAGATGCCGGGTCTCTTGGCGATCGGTGAAGTTGCCTGCACGGGAGTTCACGGCGCCAACCGGCTCGCCTCCAACAGCCTCACGGAAGGGGTGGTGGCCGGCACTCGACTCGGGTCGCGTCTTTCGGCGACGTTGCCCGACGCTGTCGTGTTGGGGTCAGACGTCGGTCGGAGCTTCGACGCGCCACTTCGCAATCCGGCCCAACGCGTCGAGATCCGCTCCGTGATGTCGAGCCAAGTCGGCGTGCTGCGAACACCGGAAGGAATGTCGAGCGCGGTCGTCCAACTCGAGGCGTTGGCGAGCACGGCGTCGGTCGGCGTCAGCGGTTCGCGAGCGAGTTGGGAAGCAACCAACTTGTTGATCGTCGCTTCGGCCGTATCGATGGCGGCGCGCTCACGGACCGAGAGTCGCGGCTGTCACCGGCGGATCGATCATCCCGAGCCGAGAGACGCCTGGCTGACCCATCTCGATGTCCGCATGACCCTCGACGGCAGTCTGGCGGTCACCGGGATCCCACACGTGTAGCCGTCGGTCTCACTCGCCCCCGTGTGGTTCGGCGGGTCGGTCGTGATGTGAGAGATCGGCGCGCACGTTGACCATGTCGGTGCTCGGACCGATCGACGCCCGCAGCACGTATTGCTGACTGCCGGCCCACAGCTCGGCGAGGGCAAATCCGTTGCCGGCGTCTCGCACTCCGTGATCGAGGCATCGCAACGAGACGATCTCCAAGCCGGCTTGATCCGCTTCGGCCGACCAGAGGTTGACAAGGCCGTGGCGAAGCGTTGGATCGTCGAGCAGGTCGGCGCCGTGGAGGTGGAGCACGACGTTCGTGATCGAGACGGGGGCAAGTTGGCTGAGATCGATCACGGTGTCGCCGGAGATGTCGCCGTCGAGCATCACCACGGCGGCGTCACGGGATCCGGCGAAGCCGCCGACGAACCCGTAACGAACCGATGGCAGGCCGTCGTCACCAACCGTTTCCCAACGGACGCGGTCGCCGGCCTGGAACATCAGCTGCCACCACGACATTCGGCCAGTACGGCGTCCGACAGCGCCGGCCACAACTGGAGTGCTTCGTCGCTCCAATCCGTGAACGGTCGGTCCGTGAGGGCCACGAGGGCGACGTCGGCGACGGGGTCGACCCACATCATCGAGCCGGCACCGCCAAAGTGGCCGAAGGTGGCCGGTGAGTTGGCGCGACCGGTCCAATGCGGCGACTTCTCGCCTCGAATCTCTACGCCTAGGCCCCACGGGCACGGATCGAAGCGCCCCACGTTGGGCACGATACCCGAGAGCGCAGGGTATTGCGGGCGAACAGCGTCTGCCACCGACGAGGGCGCCAGCAGGACCGGGCGAAGCATTTCACCGACGAAGCGGCTGAGGTCGTCGAGCGTGCTGACGATCCCCTCTGCCGGAGAGCCGAGTAGCTCGGTCGAGTTCATCCCGAGCGGGTCGAGGACTGCTTCGGTCAGGTACGACTCGAATGACATCTGGGCGGCATGGGCGAGTTCGTCGGCGGCGCGCTCGATGCCGGTGTTGGAGTAGATCCGGCGCCGTTCGATCGGACCAACCGGCGTCTCGCCGTCGAATCCGAATCCGCCGGCGTGGGCGAGGAGGTGACGCAACGTGCAACCGTCCGGGGCGTTCACGTGTCGGAGTGGTTGGTCGAGTGCGACGACGCCTTCCTCGACCCCGATCATGATTGCCCACGCGGTGATCGGTTTGGTCAGCGACGCCAACCGGTAACGGCGTTCGCCGTCGCCGATCGATTCCGGGCCGCTCGGCACCACGATTGCTGCGCCGGCATGCTCGACCGGCCACGAAGTGACCAGGTGGAGCGCTGACATGCCGTTTCGACTCAGATGTTCGCGTCGGCGCGAATGAGTTCGGCCGTTCGGAATGCCAGCTCGAGTGCCTGACGCCCGTTGAGACGTGGGTCGCACACCGTTTCGTAGCGGTGATCGAGATCGGCGTCCTGCAGATCGTCGCCACCGCCGATGCACTCGGTGACGTCGGCGCCGGTGAGTTCGACATGGATCCCGCCGGGCCAGGTGCCTTCAACGCGGTGGGCCTGCACGAATCCCTCGATCTCGCGGATCACGGCGTCGAAACTGCGGGTCTTGCGGCCGTTGGCGTTGGTGTAGGTGTTGCCGTGCATCGGATCGCACGCCCACACGACGAGGTGGCCACTCTCCTTGACCGCTCGCAGCAGCGGGCGGAGACCGTCGAAGATGCGGTCTTCACCCATCCGGGAGATCAGGGTCAGCCGACCGGGGATGCGGGCGGGGTTGAGTGCTTCGCACAGTGCGATCACCTCTTGGCCGGTCATCGACGGGCCGACCTTGACACCGAGCGGGTTGCCGACGCCACGCAGGAACTCGACATGTGCGCCGTCGAGCTCACGTGTCCGCTCGCCGATCCAGAGCATGTGGGCCGAGCAGTCGTACCAGGCGCCGGTCGTCGAATCGCGTCGTGTCAACGCCTCTTCGTACGAGAGCAGCAACGCCTCGTGACTGGTCCAGACGTCGACCTCGCGCAGATTCGAGTTTGATTCGGTGTCCATCCCGGTTGCCCGCATGAAGCGCAGCGCTCGGTCGATCTCGGTGGCAAGTTGTTCGTAGCGTTGCCCGGACGGGCTCGAGGCGACGAACTCCTGGGTCCAGGCGTGGACACGATCGAGGGCTGCGTAGCCACCCTTCGTGAACGCCCGGACGAGGTTCAGCGTGGAGGCGGACTGGTGGTAGGCCTGCACGAGCCGTTCGGGCTGTGGGATCCGTGCCGCCGCGGTGGGGCCGTCGCCGTTGACGATGTGCCCCCGGAACGATGGCATTTCTTCGCCGTTGATCGTTTCGAAATCGGATGAACGCGGTTTGGCGAACTGACCCGCCAGACGGCCGATCTTCACCACGGGAACACCCATCGAGTACGTGAGCACGACGGCCATCTGCAGGATCACTCGCAACTTCTCGCGAATGTTGTCGGCCGTGAACTCCTCGAAGCTCTCTGCACAATCGCCGGCCTGGAGCAAGAAGGCGTTACCGACGGCGACCTGGGCCAGCCCTGCTTCGAGCTTGCGTGCCTCGCCGGCAAACACCAGTGGGGGATAGGCGCTGATCTGCTTCAGGGCACGATCAAGGTCCGACTCGTCGGGCCATGCCGGCTGCTGTTTGATCGGGAACGAATGCCACGAGTCGGGAGACCACGCCTTCGCCATAGGCCATGAAGTCTATCGGGGCGGAAAAACCGAATGGCGGCCGGTTGCCCGACCGCCATTCGTACAGGTTTGGAGCGTTGTTCAGACGGCGAGGATTCGCTCGGCGTCGTCACGCAGGCCGGCGACGGCCCGACTGACGAGCCGACGTGCTGCCTCGGCGGTGACGCCGAGGCTCTCGCCGACTTCACGGAAGCTCTTGCGCTCACCGTCGAGCAAACCGAAGCGGGCCTCGACTGCGTATCGGGCGCGTCCGTCGAGCGTTCCGAGCAGTTCGTCGAGCAGATCGCTGTCGACGAGCGTCATCACGTGATCTTCGGGTGTGCCGTCGCCGTTGGCCATCAGGTCGCCGAGTGTTGCATCGCCATCGTCGCCGACGGTCTTGTCGAGGCTGACCGGGGTGGTGAGTCGGTGCAGTTCAGCGTTGGACTGATCGAGCGTTTCTCCGTCGCCGGATGCCTGACGCAATGCCGCCCGGAGGCTGGCAGAACGATCTCCGGGGATCCGGATCAGGCTGGCCTTCTGGTCGAGTGCACGACCGATCGCCTGACGGATCCAGAACGTGGCGTACGTCGAGAACTTGAAGCCACGCCGCCAGTCGAACTTGTCGACGGCGTGCTCGAGCCCGAGGTTGCCTTCCTGGATCAAGTCGAGCAGGTCCATGCCCTGGGGGAGCGGGTAACGGCGTGCGATCGAGACGACGAGTCGCAGGTTGGCGCGGATGAAGCGGTCTTTTGCCTCAGCGGCGGCAGCTACCTTGGCCTTCAGGTCGGCACTGCGCTTTCCGTTCTCGAGCAGCTCGGCCGCTTCGCGGCCCTGCTCGATGATGCGCGACAACTCGCGCTCGTCCTCGGCGGTGAGGAGGGGGACTTTTCCGATGTCGTTGAGGTACAGACCGATGGAGTCGTTCATGATGATTCTTTACAACCGTTCATGGTGAGATTTCATTTCGGGCCCAGGTGTGCCATTTGGCACACGGGCAAGCATTTCTGGGGGGATTTGGGTGCGGGATGCCCGTAGGCTCTGGAGACATCGGGCATGGTCTATGTATTCCCGAGTCAAGTGTTGATCAAACGAACCAACGAACCTAATCTTGACCGGCTGTTTACTGTAACAAACCTGTCAAGGCAGGACGGTGTTGGTTGCGGGTCGGAACGCAAGAAGCTGCCCTACACTGACCAGCCGTGCCGACTTCGCCGACAAAACCCCAGCGTGTTGGGGTCATGGGTGGTACATACGATCCGCCCCACATCGGCCACCTGGTGACCGCCATCAACGTCTGTTACGACCTCCAGCTCGATCTCGTGATCATGATGGTCGCCAATTTGCCGTGGCAGAAGGTCAGCACGCGGGCGATCACGCCGGCGTCGGACCGTTTGGCGATGGTGACCGCCGCAGTCGCGGAGGTTCCCCGCCTCGAGGCCGGCGATCACGAGATCCGCGCCGGAGGGAATTCGTACACGGCGGACACCTTGGCGTCGTTGGCGATCGACTACTCGGATGCCGAGCTGTTCACGATCGTCGGTGACGACGCGGCGGCTGGAATCGAGACATGGGAACGAGTCGAAGAGGTCGTCGAACGCTCGCACCTCGTGGTCGTCGACCGGCCCGGAACTCCGGTGGTCCTCAGCGATTCGATCGATTGGATCCGAGTCGAGGTTCCGAGGCTCGATGTCTCGAGCACCGACTTGCGCGAACGTTGCCGCGTCGGGCGGCCACTCGACTATCTGGTGACCGACTCCGTACTCGACGTGATCCGGAGCCGCGGGCTGTATGGAGTGGGCCAGTCATGACGGCGAACAAGGCGCGCCGGGCGAGGCACACGGTGATGGCCCTGGTTGTGACGGTGGTGGGGCTCCTCTGTGCCGGTGTCTTGACGGTGGCCGGTGTGCGAACGTTGGAGGATTCGAAGGCCGGCAGAGTTCTCGGGGCAGAGACGACGCAGTCGCAACAACTTCCGAAGGCCTCGACGGCGCTGGTCGGAACGGTTGACGAGGACGGTCGACTGACCTCGCTCGTGGTGATGGTCTTGAACAGCGACGGCCTGGGCGGAAGCATCGTTTCGTTTGCACCCTCGGCCGATTCGCTGTCGGGCAACGACAAGGTGCTGCGACCGCTCGGCGCGGTGCTGGCGGTCGAAGGGCCTGACGAGTTTCGGTTCGCGGCGGAGATTTTGACCAATCTGTCGTTCGACGTGATCGAACTCCTCGATGCTCAACGATTCACGCAGTTGATCACGCCGCTCGGTGACTTTCCCGTACGGCTTCCGACTGGCCTGCATGACGCTTCGACGGGTGACGCCTTGCCGAAAGGCGAGATCGTGATGAGCGCCGCCGAAGCGGCGCGTGCGGTTACTGCCGTCGACCCGTTGATCGCCGATTGGTATCTCGAACCCGGACGCACTGCCGTGTGGCAGGCCATTGCCAACAGGGTCGGCGCCGGTATCGGATCTGCGCAGGCGCCGCCGTCAGGCGTACCGATCGCATCGCTCGATGATTTCCTGCGGCGCCTGTTCGCCGCCAACGTGGATCACCGCTCTTTGACCTTCCAGGTGGTCGACGACGAGCGGGTCGCCGACCAACTCCCGATCGAACTCGCTCGGGCGTTCGGACCGTTGGCGGTTCAGACGGTCGTCGCCCATGACCGCGCCGAGGTCCTGATGGTCCTGGCCGCGATTGCACCGGGACGTATGGGTGCGCCATCGAGTGCACCTTCGTTCCGGATCGTGTCTGCGTTCGGCGAGGACGACCTCGCACCGCTCGGGCTCAACAACGCGGACGCGATCAAACGCGCAATCGGGCCTCTGTTGTACTTGCAGGGAAACATCATCTCCGTCGTCAATCTGGCCGATGGGGCGGTTCCTGACGTCACCGTTCTCGAGGTTGCCGACCCATCGACGATTCCTGCGGTGACCGAGATCTACTCGCAACTGTTCGGCCCGATCGAGGTTCGGCCGGCCGCGACCACGATCGACGGCGTCGACATCGTGATCACGCTCGGGCGCTCGTACCTCGAATGGTTGGGTAGCGAACCGACGACTGACGTGGCAGGCTCTTTGGACGATGAAACGTCTGATACGAGTGAATCCACGAGCGCTGCCGGCTGAGCATGATTGATCAAGAGGCGCTCGAGTTGGCGTGCGTCGTCGCTCGCGTCGCCGATGACAAGCAGGCCAGCGACATTCTCGTGATGGAGGTCGGTGAGGTACTGAAGGTCTGCGAGTACTTCGTCGTGATGAGTGGCTCGAACCGGAGACTGGTTCGAGCGTTGGTCGACGAGGTCGAAACGCAGGTCCGCGACTTGACCGGTCGTTCGCCGCTCCGGATGGAGGGCGTCAAGGAACAGCAGTGGGTGCTGATCGACTACGGCGACGTCGTCGTCCACGTGTTCCTGACGGAGATCCGCAACTTCTATGAGATCGAACGTCTGTACACCGACGTGCCCAGGGTTGATTGGGCCGAGTCGGCGGCCTGACACGCTCCATCTGTTGTGATTGGCGGCCGCTGGTCGGTATCGTTTCGTCCCTTCGGGGGCTATAGCTCAGTTGGCAGAGCGCTTCCATGGCATGGAAGAGGTCAAGGGTTCGATTCCCTTTAGCTCCACCCCGAAACCCCAGGTCACAGCCTGGGGTTCGCTCGTTTTCGGACGAAATGTTCACCGAGTGGGCCACGGGTGGGCCACGGCGATTGTGCGGTCCTGTGCAGTTCCGGTTCATGCTTGACGTTGTGGCGCCGGTAGGTGGGTGACAGTTTTGGGACGCGACTTCGGTTGCTGGTTGACAGTGACTTCGGTAGCT
>JAYVFI010000092.1:0-11380 GCA_043773365.1 Ilumatobacteraceae bacterium | reverse complement strand
CGGGTTTGGCAGAGTTGGTCGATCGAATGGTGCACGCCGGCGACGTCGTGACCAGTGTCACTGCTGCCAAGACCGGGTGACGAACCGATCAGTTCCGGGCGAGTTTGTTCACACTCCATTCATGTTGCGAACATGGGAGGGTAATCGCACGCTGCCATCGTGCTGCTGCCCCACAACAGCAACGTTCAACTGCTTTCCCCTACCAAACCGCTTTCCCGGAAGGACTCCTTCGTGGCGTACCAAGCTGAATACATCTGGCTCGATGGAACAGAGCCAACTGCAACACTTCGCAACAAGACCAAGATCGTCGAGGATCACGTCACCGAGATGCCCATCTGGGGCTTCGACGGTTCGTCGACCAACCAGGCCACCGGCGACAAGTCGGACTGCGTACTGAAGCCTGTCTTCACGTGTCCCGATCCGATCCGTGGCGGTCGCAACGTGCTCGTGATGTGCGAGGTCCTGTTGGCCTCCAACATGAAGCCGCACCCGACCAACACCCGAGCTGCCGCTGCCGCAGCCGCCCGGAAGTACGCCGCTGACGACATGTGGTTCGGCCTCGAGCAGGAGTACACGATGCTCCGTCTCGACGGCAGCATGCTCGGATTCCCCGAAGGCGGGGGCTTCCCCGCTCCGCAGGGTCCTTACTACTGCGGCGTCGGCGCCGGCCGCGTCGTCGGTCGAGACATCGTCGAGGAGCACACGCAGGCCTGCATCGACGCCGGCATCAAGATCTCGGGAACCAACGCCGAGGTGATGCCGGGCCAGTGGGAATTCCAGATCGGACCGGCGGGTGTCGCCGAAGTCGGCGATCACATGCACGTCGCCCGATGGTTGTTGCACCGCATCGCCGAGGACTACGACGTGGTGATCAGCTTCGCCGCCAAGCCGATGAAGGGTGACTGGAACGGCGCCGGCTGTCACACCAACTTCTCGACCGTGGCGATGCGCGAGGGCTACCCGGCGATCATCGACGCATGCAATGCGATCGGTCGCAACTATCTCGAACTGGTCAACAACTACGGTCACGACATCCAGAGCCGCCTCACCGGGGCACACGAGACGGCCCCGTGGAACAAATTCAGTTATGGCGTATCGGATCGCGGCGCCTCGATCCGGATCCCGTGGCAGGTCGAGAAAGATGGCAAGGGCTATGCCGAAGATCGTCGCCCGAACGCCAACTGCGACCCGTACCTCGTCGCCCGCATGATCACCGAGACGGTGTGCGGCGCGGCCGCCAGCAAGTCAGCCAGCAAGTCGGCCAAGAAGGCGCCCGCCAAGAAGAAGTGAGTTCGGATCTCCGAACCGCACGAACGCTGATGGGGGCCTCGATCACCGGGGCCCCCGTCGCAATTTCAGCCCTGTACGTCGAGTAGAAACCCGACGAGAATGGTGAGGTGACTCGAATGCTGGATCAACACCGCGACTACGTGTTGCGCACCGTCGAAGAACGCGGCGTGCGACTCGTGCGACTGTGGTTCACCGATGTGCTCGGCAACTTGAAGAGCTTCGCGATCAGCCCGGCAGAGTTGGAAAACGCACTCGAAGACGGAATGACATTCGATGGTTCATCGATCGACGGGTTTTCTCGGATCCAGGAGGCCGACGTGTTGGCCGTCCCCGACCCTGACACGTTCGAATTGATCCCGTGGAGCGAGTCGGGCGCCGCCGAAGCTCGAGTGTTCTGTGACATCCACAGCCTCGACGGAGCCCCGTTCGAAGGCGACCCGCGTCAGGTGCTGCGGCGTCACATGCAAGCAGCGCACGACCAGGGGCTCACGTTCTACGTCGCCCCTGACATCGAGTTCTTCTACTTCGAGCCACCCTCGAAGGGCGAACGTCCGCAACCACTTGATCAGGGCGGCTACTTCGACCTCACGACGAACGATGCCGCCGGCGATCTTCGCAAGCAGACGATCCGCAAGCTCGAGCAGCTCGGGATCCCGGTCGAGTACAGCTTCCACGAGGACGCCCCCAGCCAGCAGGAGATCGACCTTCGCCACACCGACGCATTGACGATGGCCGACAGTGTGATGACGTTCCGGCTCGTGGTCAAAGAGGTCGCCGCCAGCCAGGGCGTGCACGCCACCTTCATGCCCAAGCCACTCGAGGGTGTGCAGGGTTCCGGGATGCACATCCACATGTCGATGTTCCGCGGCGACGAGAACGCCTTCTACGACGGTGACGATGCCTACAACCTTTCGCCGCTCGCCAAGTCGTTCATGGCGGGTCTGTTGACACATGCCGCAGAGATCACGGCAATCACCAACCAGACCGTCAACAGTTACAAGCGGCTCGTGCCGGGCTTCGAGGCTCCGGTCCACATCAGTTGGGCTCGCAACAACCGCAGCGGATTGATTCGTGTACCGATCGCCAAGAAGTCGAATCCGCTGGCGACCCGGATCGAGTATCGCTCACCGGACCCTGCCTGCAACCCGTACCTGGCATTCAGCTTGATGCTGGCAGCAGGCATGAAGGGCATCGCCGACGGATACGAGTTGCCTGAGGAGGCGGACGCCAATCTGTTCGAGATGGATGATGCGGCACTCGCCAAACTCGGGATCAACCAACTTCCCCAGTCGTTGTCGGACGCGCTGCGTGTAATGGAGAGTTCTGACCTCGTCCATGACGCCCTCGGCGACCACATCTTCGAATGGTTCCTGCGTAACAAACGGCGTGAGTGGCGTGACTACAAGACCCACGTCAGCCAATTCGAGTTGGATCGATACCTGAGGGCGATCTGATGGCGGCAACGGTGAGCGTGGGGTCGAACATGTTGGCGGTTTTCGCCAACCCTGTCGTGCCCGAGCTTGCGCGCTCGCTCGATCTCGCAGGCTACAGCTGGAAGAACGTCACGTCTGCCGACGATGCTGCGGAGAGCGAGCCGGCCGCTGGGTGGCACGGCGTGATCCTCGACTGCACGAGCGACCCCGAGGGCGGATGGGCGTTCGGGCGCACGATCCGCAAGTCGGAGGGCTCGCAGATCAAGGTCCTCGTGCTCGTCAGCGGTGGACAACTCGGTGACCTGCAGCTTCGCGACGACCTGTTCGACGACTTCTGCCTCTCACCATTTCACCCTGCAGAGTTCGAAGCCCGCCTTCGCCACCTGCTCTGGACCGCCGCCGGCGAAGTCATCACCCGCGCCGAGTTGGTCGAGTACGGCGACTTGGTCCTCAACCTCGAGACGTATCAGGCGACGATCTCTGGCAAGCCGCTCGACATGACCTACATGGAGTACGAACTGCTCAAGTTCCTGGCCCAGAATCCAGGTCGTGTGTTCACCCGTGAGATTCTGCTGTCTCGGGTTTGGGGATACGAGTACTACGGCGGAGCGCGCACGGTCGACGTGCACATTCGACGCCTTCGCGCCAAGCTCGGCGAGGAACATGCCAATCTGATCCAGACCGTCCGGTCGGTCGGCTACCGGTTCGGGCAATCCCGCTGGGGAAACTGAACTCAGCGGATCGCCAACAGTTCGTCGATCCTGGCCGCGATCGATGCTGCGAACATGCGTTGCCCCGACGACGTCAGATGCACCCCGTCACTGGCGATCAACCCGTCATCGTCACCGAACGAATGCCAATCGACGACGATCGATCGGGGACGGCTCGCCACGACCGATCGGATGGCGTCGTTGTCATCGGCGATTTCGCCCGGCAAGTCCCGGATCCAGAGATCGACCCAAACCACCGGGACGCGGTCGGGGATCAGATCCAGGAGTGTTCCAACGTCTTCACGTAGGGACGAGGTGCCTCCACCGACATCGTTCGTACCGAGCGCGATCACCCACAGGTCGGGCGACTCGTCAGCGAGGATTGCCGCGATCGCATCGGCACCCGACGACACCGTTCGGGTCCGATGTGTCATCCGACGGTTCTCGACACCGTCGATCACGAGAACGTCGAGACCGAGATCTGTGAGCCACGCGTCCAGCTCCTCGACCGCCGACAACGTCAACGAGTCACCGACCACCGCAACCGTTTCGGGCTTGGGGCGGCGATTCGTCGAGTCCTGGCCGCCGGGCTGAATGTCAGGTTGATCGCCGATCCGTCCGCCAGGCGTGCCGGGTGGAAACACGATCACACCGTCGGTGTCGGGAACGTTGATATCGGCAATCAGCGTCGTCGTAGGATGACCGATGACGTAGACACCTGCCGATGGCTGATCGATTCCGCATGCCACGATCATCGCCAGGACTGGCGTCAGGAACGGCGCGACGAGCCGACCGCGGCGACGGGACATGACCCTATTCTGTCAGGCGAGCTGCTGGATTCTTCGCGACAGGCGGTCGTGGGCGATCAGCATGTCATCGACACGAGTCGAGACGAGTCGCCCGTCCCTGACGATGTCTCGTCCGTTCACGATCGTGTCGCGCGCCGACGCCGGGCCGCAGCGCAGCCAGCCCTCGATCGGGTCGGCAAGTGCCCCGGCATAACGCGGACCGGTCAGCTCCCAAATCGCCAGATCGGCAACCGCTCCCGGTTCGATCACACCGAGTTCACCGGTCCGACCGAGACAGGCGGCGCCTCCCAGGGTGGCGATCTCCAACGCCATCCGGGCCGTTCCGGCGGCCGCCCCGTTGCGCAGTTTGGCGAGCAGCATCGCCTGGCGCGCCTCCAACCACAAGGAGCCGGAATCCGCCGACGACGATCCATCGACACCGAGCCCAACGGCGACACCGGCGGCTCGAAGTTCGACGACCGGCGAGATCCCCGACGACAAGATCATGTTGCTGGAGGGGCAATGGGCGACGCCGACACCGGCCGCACCGAGTCGCCGGATCTCCTCGCGATTGGGCATCACGCAGTGGGCGACCCAGGTGCGATCCGTGCACCAGCCGGTCCGCTCGAGGTAGTCCATGGGGCGGCAGCCGAACGTGGCGAGGCTGAACTCGTCGTCCTCGGAATTCTCGGCGAAGTGAGTGTGCAGGCGAACATCGAGGTGGGCCGCCAGCTCGGCCGTTCGCATCATCAACTGCTCGGTCACGCTGAACGGTGAACACGGCGCCAGCGCCACGCGCGTCATTGCCCCCCAGGATCGATCGTGATGGCGCGAGACGGCCTCCTCGCTGGCGGCGAGAATGCTGTCGTCGTCCGAGACGACGTCGTCCGGGGGCAGGCCTCCATCTTTGATCGACAGCGACATCGAGCCACGCGTGGGGTGAAACCTCACACCCAGTTCGCGGGCGGCTTCGATCTCCGCTGTCAACAGGTCGCCGGCTCGCTGTGGGTGGACGTAGAGGTGATCTGTCGAGGTCGTACAGCCGGCGAGCGCGAGTTCGGCGAGACCGACCCATGTCGACACGTAGATCGACTCGGTGTCGAGCGCCGCCCACAACGGGTACAGCGACTGCAACCAGCCGAACAGCGGCTTGTCGGTCATCGGTGGATAGGCCCGCGTCAGATTCTGAAACAAGTGGTGGTGGGTGTTGATCAGCCCGGGCGTCACCAGGCAGTTCGCGGCACCGATCGTCTTCAGCGCCGTCGGCGGATCGGCGATTCCGACGGCTTCGATCAACCCGCCCGTGATCGCCACCCACCCGCCGGCCAGCTCTCGTCGCTCGCCGTCGAGTGTGGCCACGCATCGGGCATCACGAACCAGCAGGTCAGTCATGCGCCGACTCGACGCCAGGCTCAGCGCGGAGTGATTCGAGGATCAACGCAATGTCGGCCACCGTCGTGAGCGGGTTCACGACGCAGTAGCGCAAGACCGTTTCACCATGCCATCCGGTCGGCGTGAGAAACGCGATCTGGTCGGCCAGCATCTTGTCGCTCCACGCCTGGTACTCGTCATGGCCCCAACCCACTCGCCGGAACACGACGACAGAAAGCTCCGGCTCGACGACGAGTTGGCAGTGGTCGGATGCACGGATCAGATCGGCACCGGCGTGAGCGACACGGAGCGTTCCCTCGATCGCCTCCGAATACGCCCTCGTGCCGTACGTCGCCAACGAGAACCACAGGGGTAGTCCGCGTGCCCGCCGCGACAGATGATGGGCGTAATCACTGGCATTCCACGGGATGTTGTCATCGGACCGATCGTGGAGCACGTCGAGGTACTCGGCATGTTGGGTGTGGGCGTGACGCGCGATCGACGGATCGCGGTACAGCAGCGCACATGAGTCGAACGGTGCGAACAGCCATTTATGAGGGTCGACGATCAAGCTGTCGGCGTGTTCGATCCCGACGTACCGATGTCGGACACTGGGAGCGGCAAGCCCTGCCGCTCCGTACGCGCCGTCGACATGGAACCACACCGACTGATCGGTGCAGACGGAAGCGGCACCAGCGAGGTCATCGATCACGCCTGCGTTGGTGGTACCGGACGTAGCGATGATCGCGAACAGCCGAGCGCGATCATCCGCCGGGAGGACGTCAACCGTTAGTCGCAGGTCGTCGCCACTCATGCGGCCGCTTTCGTCGGCCGGAACCAACACCACGTCGGCATCCATCGCCCTCGCCGCCTGTGCGACGGAGGAGTGCGCTCCCTCCGAAGCGATCATCAGGCCACGTGTCCGGTCGTGCCTGCCATCGGCGCGTTGGCGCCAGTCCCAACGCGCCGCGATCAGTGCGCTCAGGTTTCCTGCCGTGCCGCCGCTGACGAAGACGCCCCCTGCCTGGGGCGGGAGCCCTGCCAGATCGGCGATCCAGCGCAGCGCCTCGTTCTCGGCGAAGATCGCCCCGCCGCCCTCCAACCATGACCCGGCGTAGATGCTGCTGGCGCCGACGACGAGGTCGAACAGGATGGCCGCCTCGGTCGGCGCCGCCGGCACGAACGACAAGAAGCGCGGGTGATCGACCGAGATACACGCCGGGGCGAGCACCTCACCGAAGACACGCAGCGCTTCGAGCCCGCCAATTCCGTTCGGAGTGATCGTGCCGCCCGCCATCGCTCGCAACTCGGCCGGGGTTCGCGGCCCATCGAGCGGCGCCGGATCGAGACGCACCCGATCAATTGCGTACCGGACGATCGCCTGGGTCAGTACCGCAGTCGGCGAGTCATGGAGGTGCATCCCATGAGTCTGCCAGTTCAGTCGTCGAGGGCGAGCAGTTCGCTGCCTTCGTGGCGGAGCTCGCCGTCACGTTGGAGGAAATGACCGATGATCGCGGCGGCGACGCCGCCGCTCATCAGAACCATCGTGGGGAAGATCAGCAGCACAACGACGATCGCGACAGCTCCGGCCATGTCGAAACCTTAGCCGAGGGGCTTGTAGGCGACGGCTTCGATCTCGACGAGGCCGCCCATCGGGAGTTCACGCACGGCGATCGTCGATCGCGCCGGACGATGGCCGACGAAACCGGCGATGTACGCGGCGTTGAAGGTCTGGAACGTATCCATGTCGATCAGGAAGCATGTCGTCTTGACGACGTCGGTCAGTTCAGCTCCCAACTCTGCGAGTCGGTCGATCAGGTTCGAGATCGACTGGGCCGTCTGGCCGGCAACACCACCATCGACCAGCGCGCCATCACGCATACCGAGTTGACCGGACACGAAAATCAAGTCGCCGGCGCGCACGGCCGGCGTGTAAGGACCCACTGGCTGACTCATGACTCAGACGGTACACCGCTGTCGAGTTCGTCCGTCAAGGCCTTGAACGCCGCCCACTCACCCGCCGCCAGCAGCGCCGCCTGTTGCGGCCACGTTTGCGGGTTCTGGGTTCGGAATCGTGGGCCCGCATCGGCCAGCATCGTGCGCAGCAGCGAGACCTCGGTGGTGGACAGGTCGAACCAGGTGCGGATGCCGATCCCGTGACACAACGTCTCGATCTTCGGGCCGACGCCTTCGATCACCTTCAGGTCGTCGAGCGTGATCTTCTTGCCGAGCACGGCCGAACCGACCACCAGATCCGGGACGGCAGGTGGAGATGGCGCTCCAGGTGGCTCCGGGTTCGAAACGGGATCCGTCTTGGGGACATCGTGGGTGACGGGTTCGACCAGGAGTTCGACCGGGGACCGACCCGGCCCGGCGGCGGCTCGAAAAGCCTCGAGTTCAGCCCTCAGTCGATCCCTGTCGGCGACCACCGGTTCCAGATTGGCGACCCGGCCTCGCAACCGTTCGAGTTCCGCCGTCTCCACGTGGTGGGCCCGTGCTCTCGACACCTGGCGTTTGGCTGCGACACTCCGGAGCAGCCACCCGATCACGATCCCGAGCAGGAGCGCGCCGAGCACCCAGCCGAGTCCTTTCATCAACGTGTACGGCATCAGTCGTTCTCCCCCATCGTGCGGACGTTCATCCAATTGGCTCGACTCGGAACGCAACCCGGCGGCTGGCGTCCTTGTCCTCCACGCCATCGACCAGCACGGGCTGATCGCTGCCGTAGCCGATCGCAGTGATTGACTCTGGCGCAAGATTGCGTTCGATCAGCGCTTCCCGAACGGTGTCCGCTCGTTGTTGGCTGAGCGCGAGGTTCTTGCTCGGGTCGCCGTCCGAGTCGGTGTGGCCTTCAACCGTCAATGCGATGCCTCCGAACGCCAGCGCCCGAACGGCAATCTGATCGATGATCGCGGCGGCGGATGGCGACAGCGTGGCTGCTCCCTGGTCGAACAGGATCGGGTTGGCTTGCACGAAGGCGTTGAGATCGGTTTCGAGCGTGGTCGCTTGCGTTCCCGTGGCATCGGGCCTCGGTTCCAACGCCGCCGTGACACCCAACGATGCGGCCACCGTCTGAACCGCCGCCAAACCGGCATCCGAGGCGTAGACCCCTCTGATGTAGAGCGATGATCCGTCGAATCCCGTTGCTGCGCTGATCAGATTGGCTGGCACGACCTGGACCAGTTGGGCAATCGCTGCGATCGTTGGACCATCGATCCCCGAGCCCGAGTCGACGGTGAGGCGATCGATCACGCTTGCGGGATCGAGCCCGGCTGCAGTTGCCGAGCTGATCAGGATTGCTCGGTCCACCTCGCTGGCAACGACTCCGTCGAACGTCATCGCGCCCGATTCGAAGCTGGCATCGAGTTGGCCGGCAGCATCGATCGCACCCAGCTCGACGCCAGGCGGGAGCACCACCGTGTCAATCGCGTGAACCACGCCGTTCGACGTGTCGATGTCGGGTTGGGTCAGCTGAGCCCCGTCGATCGAAACACTCGATCCGTCAAGGGCGATAGCGACCGTCGAACCATCGTCCATGGTGAGTTCTCCGGCGACCAGGTCGTCGGCAAGCAATCGACCGGCTGCGATGTGATGCCGAACGACGGCAGCGAGCTGCTCTGGATTGGCACGCAGCTCCGCGATCGCGTCGGGGGGCAGCGTTTCGAAGGCGGCATCCGTTGGGGCGAAAACGGTGAACGGCCCTCCCGATGGATCCGACAGCATCGGCTGCAGACCGGCTTCCTGCACGAGTGTCCGGAACAGGCCGAACTGCGGATCCATCCCGATCACATCACCCACCGATGGAAAGGTCGACTCGTTCGTGCCACCAGTACTCACCGCCGAACCGACCGAGACATCGTCGGCGCCAGCGGCCGGGCCGCCGGTTTGACCCACCGACGGAGCGCGATTGACTCGACACGAACGGTCCAGCTCAATCGACCTGACTCCCCAAACGTCGTAGGCAGCAGTCAGCGTCGCTTGCGGGTTCTTGAGCGGCGTGGCGCAGGTCAGCGTCCCATCTTGTCCCGAAAACGCGGCACGGATACCCGTGAAACCCTGATTGGCGAGTTCCTTCGGAACGCGCCGTTCGAGATCACGTTCGATTCGACCGTTGTAGATCGGCGCACCGATCCCGTACAGCGCCGCGGTCGCGATCAGGCCGACGCCGAAGATGCGGCGACGATACCGAGGCGAGCGGCGAGCGGGAGGTGCCATGCTGCACCCACATTAGAGTCCGGCACCGGGCGTCGTCTTGATCGTCGAGCGTTACCTGCAGGCGCGGTGCGTAGAGACGCACCCCGGGCAGGGATCGAGCGGGCGCATCCCGACCGTCCGTCTCAGGAGAAGCTGGAGCCGCAGCCACAGGTGCGGCTGGCGTTCGGGTTCGTGATCGCGAACCCGGACTGATCAAGACCATCTTTGTAGTCCAGGGTTGCCCCTTGAAGGAGCTGCGACGATGCCGGATCGACGACGACTTTGACCGCATCGCCGTAGGTCGCCTGCTCGTCGTCGGCAGCAATATCGCCGTCGAAGAACATCTCGTACGAGAAGCCGCTGCATCCACCAGGGCGCACTGCGACGCGCAATGCCAGGTCTGCCGCGCCTTCTGCGGCCAGCAACTCCTTGACCTTGGATGCTGCGTTATCAGTCAGTGTGATCATCGTGATTCCCTCCTCGATGTTCGACCAGTTGCTGAAGCTTACAGGCGACCGCCCGTAGCATGACGTTGTGGATCCTCTCTCGCGTCCAGCCCCTCCCAGCCGTGACGAGGTGATGGCTGTGCTCGGGAACGTGATCGACCCCGAATTGGGGGCCGACATCGTCTCGCTGGGCATGGTTCCCGATGTCGTGATCGGCAGCGACGGCGTGGTAACCGTCGGCATCAAGCTGACGATCGGTGGCTGCCCGCTGCGGGCCGACATCAAGAAGGAGGTCGAGCAACGCGTCGGACTCCATCCCGGCGTGACCGACGTGAAGATCGACTGGGGCGAGATGACCGCCGAAGAGCGCTCGGAGGTGATGGGGAAGGCGCGCTGGAACGCTCGCCAGCACGCTCCGAACACTGAAATTCCGATCGCATGCCAGGTCCTCGCAATCGCCAGCGGCAAGGGCGGCGTCGGCAAGAGCTCGGTCACGGTCAACTTGGCGGCCGCACTGGCGGCTTGCGGCCACACCGTTGGTGTACTCGACGCCGACATCTGGGGGTTCTCGGTGCCGCGCCTGCTCGGCATGTCCGATCGGATGGAAGCCGAACGCGTCGAGGGCTCCGACAAGCCGAAGATCATGCCCAACACGAAGCAGATCGGTAGCGGTGTTCTCAAGGTCGTGTCGACCGGGTTCCTCGTCGAGGAATCGACGGCGCTGATGTGGCGTGGGCTGATGTTGACCAAGGCGGTCGAGCAGTTCCTCAGCGACGTTGCGTGGGGTGAGTTGGACTACCTCTTGATCGATATGCCGCCTGGCACCGGCGACGTACAGATGGGCCTCGCCCGGATGCTGCCGCGAACCTCGATGGTGATCGTCACGACGCCCGCGATCGCCGCTCAAAAGGTGGCCCAGCGAGCAGCCGATATGGCTCGACGAAGTTTCCTGCCCGTCGTCGGCGTGATCGAGAACATGAGTTCCTTCACCTGCGACCACGGAGAGACCTATGCCCTGTTCGGCTCAGGCGGCGGGGCGGCTCTGGCAGCCGACATCGACGCCCCACTGCTGGGTCAGGTCCCACTCGAACCAGCAGTCGCCATGGGCAACGACGCCGGCGTGCCGGTCGCGATCGATGGCACCGGGG
>JAYVFI010000091.1:0-6436 GCA_043773365.1 Ilumatobacteraceae bacterium | reverse complement strand
GCCGCTGGACCATCGACGATGATCAGATCCCATTCGCCGGAACGCTCGAGCTGCTTGATCTTGCCGAGCACGACGAGGTCGTTGATTCCTGGTGCGGCCGTGCTGATCACATCGATCACACCGGTCGAGGCGAGTCGTTTGGCGATCCTGCGGAATCCGTGTTCGAACAGGTACTCCTCGAGCGCGTCGGCGGCCGAGATGTGCCGGACGGTCAGGTCGGGCACCAGGGTTGCGAGGGTTGACTTGCCGTCCAACTCGACCACGAGGACGTGGAGGCCGGCATCGGCTGCGGCGCGCGCCAGAACTGCCGTTACCGTGGTCTTCCCCACGCCACCCTTGCCGGCCACGATCACGAGGTTCGAGTCGGTGAGGTCGGTGAGGGGGGTTACGTTCGACACATGATCTCCGGAGGCACCTCGTGCGCAGGTTACTGATTGCTCTGCTCGGCGGCATCGCCCTGATCGGGTTTGCCGCGTCCCCGGCCGGTGCCCAAGCAACGGAGACGGTGCCACCGGTCGACATTCTCCAGGTCAGCGGTTTGTTCGACGAGATCGTGGTGGCAGAGATTGGCGACGCCATCGATCGTGCGGTCGAAGAGGGCAGCCAGGCGCTCGTGCTCCAAGTCGACTCGCGCGGAGCCGTCGTTTCAGACGCCGAGATCGCCGGGCTGCTCGATCGGATCGCCGAGTCTCCGGTCCCGATCGCCGTCTGGGTCGGCCCGACGGGCGCCCGGCTCTACGGCACTCCGGCTCAGATTCTTGCCGTCGCCGACGTGACGGGGATGGCGCCTGGGGCACATGTCGGGTTTGTCGGGCGACCGGTTTCGGAGTCGATCGTGCTCGGCGCCGGGCTGCGTGCGCTGACCAATCAGTCGGCCGGACTGTCCGAGGCCCGCGATCTCGACGTGTTCAAGCAGCGCATCTCGGACGAGGGGATCGTCGTGATCCGCAACATGTTCGACGCCCTCGACGGCTACGAGGAGAACGGTGTCGAGCTCGACACGACGAAAGAGGTCACGACCGAGAGCGGCGTCGTGCAACGCGAGACGATCGCTGCCGCTCGCTTTGCCAAGTTGGGTTTGATCGAGCAGTTGTTCCATACGGCTGCCAGTCCCGCAGTTGCGTACCTGCTCCTGTTGATCGGGCTCGCCCTCTTGATCTTCGAGTTCTTCACTGCAGGCATCGGGCTCGCCGGTGTGATCGGGGCGGTGTGCACGATCCTGTCGTGCTACGGGCTGTCGGCGCTGCCGACACGCTGGTGGGCGGTCGGTCTGATCGTTGTTGCGATGCTGGCCTTTTCGATCGACGTGCAGGTCGGGATCCCTCGATTCTGGACCGGCGCCGGGATCGTGCTCACGATTGTCGGCAGTGTTTGGCTGTTCGAGCCGATCACGGGGACGTCGCTGCGCCCGCCGTGGATCTCGCTGATCGCCGGGATTGGTGGCATCGTGTTGACCTTCATCGTCGGGATGCCCTCGATGACACGGACCCGCTTCTCGACCCCGACGATCGGCCGCGAATGGATGATCGGCGCTGAGGGGGTGGCCGTCGGGGCGATCAACCCGGACGGCATCGTGCAGATCGGCCAGGCCAGGTGGCGGGCTCGTACCAATCGAGCCACTCCGTTGGCGGCCGGCGACGTGTTGCGGGTTGCCGCGATCGACGGCGTGACCCTCGAGGTCGAACCGTTGGAGGGCGCAGCGAAGGACTACCGAGAGATGCGCCACAAGCCGAGCGCTGACGAGACCGACGGCTCGTTGTCGGAACAGGCCACCGACGCGTAGAGGGCGCGTACTCGGCGCTGCCTCACGACCCGGCGGGTAGACGCGGGCCGGCGATCCGGAGGTCTTCCCGCCGTCTGGTGATTCCTCTCGCATCGAGTTCGGCAACGAGCGGGAGCGCGAACTTGCGGCTGGCGCCGGTGCGGTCGCGGAACTCGGCGACCGTAAAACCGTTCGGGTCGGCAGCGAGCAGGTGGGCGGCGACGCGAGCGGCGGCATCGATCGCGTCGCGGTGGAAGAGGATCTGATCGCGTTCGATCAGAATCCCGCGTCGGACGAGTTCGCGAACTGCCACACGGTCGAGGTCGGGCGGTACTTCTGGCGCCAGACCTCCGGCTTGGATCAGCGCCGCCAGCGGGTGATCGGCGAACGGGTCGACCACGTCGGCGGCCCGCGCCCGCCCGCCTTCGACGGTGACGTCCGGGAGCGTGTCGACGACCGCTCGTTCGTGCTCCGCAAGCCCTGCCAACTCGAGTCCGAATTGGCCGGCATCGATGATCGCCGCGTTCAGTCGCTCCTGCGTCGACGCCAGCAGTTCCGACGTCGCCGCCCAGTGGCCGACCGTTGGGTCGATCGCTACGCCGGTCAGCAACTCCAACTCGCTGACATCGACCCAACCGCGTTCGGCGATCACACGCGCCACTGATCGGTCTGGTCGCGCCTGTGATGCCTTGACGACAGGGGCGATGTCGAGCACTTCACCGCCGCCGATTGTTTCGTCGCGCCCGGATTCGCGCAGCACGTACCGGTCGCCGGGAAGCAGCGGCAATCCGACCGGCAGGAACAGTCGAACGGAACCACGTGTCCCAGGGGAGAGCTTCTCACCGCCCAGCACTCGCACCTTGACGGGCAGCTCGCGAGAACCGATGTAGGCGAGATAGGCGCCGCGGCGAGAGACGTCGTGGTCGAGACTGGCCAGCACGTCGAGTGATCCGTCGAAGCGGTCGGTCGGTCGCCATCGCCGTTCGGTGACGACGGCATCGCCGCGCTTGATCTCGTCGTGGCTGACACCGCTCACGTTGAGTGCCACTCGATTCCCGGCCTCGATCGATTCGACAGTTCGGCCGAGTGTCTGGATCGAACGGACGCGGGCGGATCGTCCGCCGGGCTCGACGAGCACGTGATCGTCACGATGCAACGATCCGCCCGTCAGCGTCCCGGTGACGACGGTGCCGCTGCCCTTGGCGGCAAAGACGCGATCGATCCAGAGTCGCGGACGGGCGCGATCCGCCGCCGGTGGGGTGATCGCCACGAGTTGGTCGAGTGCGGTCCGCAGATCGTCGAGCCCGCGCCCGCTCGGCGCCGCCACGGGCACGATCGGAGCGTGTTCGAGAAATGTGCCGACCACATGATCGGCAACTTCCAGGGTTGCGATCGCGAGCCACTCGTCGTCGACGAGATCTGCCTTGGTGAGCGCGATCACGCCGTGCCGTAACCCGAGCAGTTCGAGGATCCGAAGGTGCTCCTCGGACTGCGGTTTCCAACCTTCGGTCGCAGCGACGACGAACATGCAGGCGTCGACACCGCCGACACCCGCCAGCATGTTGCGGAGAAATCGGACGTGACCGGGAACGTCGATCAAGCTGATCGCTGCGCCGGATGGCAGCACCGTATGTGCGAACCCGAGATCGATCGTGAGTCCGCGCCGCTTCTCCTCCTCGAATCGGTCGGGGTCGGTGCCGGTCAATGCCAGGACGAGTGACGATTTGCCGTGATCGACATGGCCGGCGGTGGCGACCACCCTCACGGCGCCAGTGCCCTCACCGCTGCGATCAGGACATCGTCGTCGCTCGGGTCGACCGATCGCAGATCGAGGTATGTGCGACCGTCGCGGGCGCGGCCGATGACCGGCGGGTCGTTGGCGCGGAGTGCTGCAAGGTGATCGCCCTCGATCGAGATCCCAGCGGATGCGATCGTGACCCCCGGTGCGGAGCCGGCGCCCGGAAGCGCTTCCGTGTCGACCGCCTCACCGAGACCACAGGTATCGACGATCCGCTGCGCCCGTCGCCTGAGCGACTCGAGCGGCTGGTCGATCATCCGCCAGAAGGCGATGTCGGTCGACGCCCGTTTGTCGAGGTACGTCAGCGCTACGTCCTGCAATGCAGCGAGCACCAGCCCGCCGCAGCGCAGCGCCCGGGCGAACGGATGCCGACCGCAACGAGCGACGAGCTCGGCCCGCCCGGCGATGATCCCTGCCTGCGGCCCTCCGAGCAACTTGTCGGCACTGAACGTGACCAAGGCCGCTCCATCAGAGATCGTCTGAACGGCGGCCGGTTCGCCTGCCAGCCATGCCGGCGGGGGTCCCGCCAGCCACGGCACGTTCGAATCGAGCAGCCCGCTGCCGATGTCGGCGACAACCGGCACGTCGAGCGTCGCGAGTTCCCGAACCGACGTCTCCTCGACGAAACCGTCGACCCGATAGTTGCTCGGGTGAACCTTGAGCACCAGTGCCACGTCGTTGCTGGGGCGCACGAGCGAGCGTTGGTAGTCGCTCAGTCGAGTTCGGTTGGTGGTGCCGACATCGACGAGCCGGGCGCCCGACTGCTCGATCACCTCCGGCACTCGAAACGCACCGCCGATCTCCACCGATTCGCCTCTCGACACGGCCACATCGCGCCCGTTCGCCAAGGCCGCCATCACGAGCATCACGGCAGCCGCGTTGTTGTTGACGACGATCGCATCTTCGGCCCCGCACAACCGGGCGAACAGTTGGCCGACGGCGCGCTGTCGGGAACCGCGCTCACCGGTGGCGAGATCGAACTCGACCGTTTGGGCCCGGGCCGGCTGGGTGTGGGCGAGGGGAGCCCTGCCGAGATTGGTATGGAGCAGGACACCGGTGGCGTTGACGACGGGTGACAACAACGTTCGCCGGAACGCTTCCGCCCGCGCTGCGGCGTTGGCCTGGTCGCCGTCGGCGATCGCTGCTCGGGCAATGTCGACGAGGATCGGATGGGGGAGGCCACTCGAAACCAGCGACCGTGCCAAGGAGTCGACGGAGGGCGGACGCGCATCGAAGCCTGGTGCGCTGGTTCCGCTCATCGCTTGGAGCCTACGCTCGTGACTCGTGCCGTTGCCCATCGATCTCGTCCAACTCGACACCGAACTCCCGTTACCGAGCTACGCCCACGTGGGAGACGCCGGGCTCGATCTTTTCGCCCGTGAGAGCGGATCGATTCCCGCCGGGGGTGGCCGGCTGCTGATGCCGACCGGCATCTCGATCGCAATTCCGCTCGGCTACTGCGGACTCGTGATGCCACGCTCTGGCTTGGCGTTGAAGCACGGGATCAGCGTCGTCAACGCCCCTGGTCTGATCGACGCCGCCTATCGCGGCGAGATCAAAGTCGTTCTGCTCAACACCGATCCGTCGACCGATTACCACATCACTCGCGGCGACCGGGTCGCCCAACTCGTGATCCAGCAGGTCGCCGAGATCGTCTGGACGGTCGTCGATGACCTCGACGGTCATGACCGAGGCGGCGGCTTCGGTCACTCGGGCCGCTGACCGGGCACGGTCATCGAGCGCCAGTCAGGTCGCGATCGCGTCGATGTGCCGCGGGAACGCTTCGGACCGCATCAGACTCATGCAACGTTCGTAGCGGGCGGTGCCGTACGCCATGAAGTCGTCGACGGGGTTGTCGTTGACGTGCTGCAGCCATCCCCATGCAGCCCAGAACAGGTCGCACAACGCCTTGTGAGCGATCATCCTCCCGAACTGGGAAGGTGGTGGTTCGCCACGGAAGTAGGCCCGCATCAGCACGTCATCCTGTTCGGGCGTGAACGATCCCTCGACGGAGAAATCACCGAGATCCCACATCGGGTCGTAGTTGCCGGAGTACTCGAAATCGATCAGGAACATCCGCTCGCCCGTATCGATGAAGTTCTCGCAGAGTGGGTCGCAGTGCGACGGAACGAGCGCCACCGGGTAGGCCTCGAGTGCCGCCTGGGCGGCCGCCCCGATCCGCTCGGCTTCCGCGTAGCCGTCGGGGAAGACGAAGCCCTTGGCGATCAGCAACGACTTATACTCCTCCAACGTCGGGAACACCTGGAAGTCGATCGCGAACGGCTCGGCGGTCGTGTGCAGGCGGTACAGCACCTCCGCCGCACGCTGCAGCGCGCCATGGTCGGCGGCGAAACCTGCCGGCGTCATCGTCGTCGATCCCTCGATGTATCGCGTGACCATCAACCCGTCCGACTCGTCGAAGAACACGATGTCGGCGTTGACCCCGGCGGTCGCCGCCGAGCGAGCTGCGATCACTTCGAGCCGGCGGTCGATGTACTCCTCGGTGCCGTCCCCCGGAACTCGCAACACGTAGGTTCCCGCGGAACCCGACACGAGGTAGTTCAGGTTGGTGAGCCCGCCCAGCCTCCGAGCGTCTGCAAAATTGGCACCCGCCAGCTCGGGAACCCGCGCCGCGTAACCGGCCAGCGTCTTGACCGACAACGGCTCCGTCACGACTTGACTCGCTCGTTGTGGGGGTCGTACCAAGGTTCCAACGACACCTCGGCGGCGACCCGCTCGGTAGCGACTTCCAGCTCGTACGAGGCTGACATCACGTCGTCGGCGGTGACACCGTTCGGGTCGCGGACGTATCCGTACCCGAGCGACCGGTTGATCGTGTAACCGAAACCGCCGCTCGTCAGCCAGCCGACCCGTTC
>JAYVFI010000090.1:0-13187 GCA_043773365.1 Ilumatobacteraceae bacterium | reverse complement strand
GTGAAGTTGCTCGGCGCGGCCGTGCTGTTGACGGTCGTGGTCACGCTGATCGCGGTTGCGGTCCACAACAGCAAGGACGACCCATCGCCGCCGCCGCCGCCGGCAACGACAGCGGTCACCGAGCCCGGCACGGTTGCACCCACGTCGACGTCGAGCTCGACCACATCGACCAGCAGCACGACCAGCAGCACGACCAGCACGACGCCGTCGCCGAGGACGGTCTCGATCGCGCTCACCGGCGACATCTTGCCGCACAGCCCGCTGTGGGGGCAGGCCCGTCGGAACGCGGCCGCGGTGGGACTCGACGGCTACGACTTCACGCCAATGCTGGCTGGACTGGCGCCGATCGTCGGTTCCGTGGATCTGGCGATCTGCCATCTCGAAACGCCGATCGCGCCGACCGGCGAAGCGTTCTCGACATCCCCCAAGTACGCGGTGCCTGCCGAGATCGCCGATGCGATCGCCAACGCTGGTTACGACCGCTGTTCGACGGCGAGCAACCACACGTACGACAAGGGCTCGGCCGGTATCGATCAAACCGTCAACGTGCTCGAATCACGCGGCATTCCACAGTCCGGGATGGCACGAACGCCAGAGGAGATCCTGCCCAAGCTGTTCGAGGTCAACGGGGTCGAGTTCTGCCACCTGGCGTACACCTTCAGCTACAACGGCTTGTTACTGCCCGAGGACGAAGCGTGGCGTTCCGCGATCATCGACCCGAAACGCATCATCGCCGACGCCCAGACCGCCCGCGATCTCGGCGCACGGGTCGTGCTCGTGAGTCTGCACTGGGGTGCCGAGGGGATCCACGAACCGACGCAGTTCCAACGTTCGGTCGCCGACGAGATCACGGCCAGCGGATTGATCGATCTCGTGATCGGTCACCATGCCCACGTCGTCCAGCCGATCGAGCAGATCAACGGCACGTGGGTGATCTTCGGGCTCGGCAACATCTTGTCGAATCTGCCGACCTCGGATCGGTGGCCGGCCGCCAGCCAGGACGGCGTCGTGGTGACGGTCACCGTGACCGTCGGCGATGACGCCAGGCCAATCGTCAACAGGCCCGTGGTCGATCCGACGTGGGTCGACAAAGAGGCGGGATGGATCGTCGTGCCGGTGTTGGAGGCGCTCGGCGGCGATCTTTCGCCCGGTCAGCAAGGCAGGCTCGAGGCGTCGCTGGAACGAACTCGGGCCGTGATGGGCGACTACCTGGCCGTCCCGACGGAATAGGTTGCAACGATGTTGGAGGGGCAGGAGCTGGTCGGCTATCTCGCGTCGGCGCTGGTCGTCGCCTCGCTGGCGATGACGTCGGTGGTGCGATTGCGGCTGCTGTCGCTCGCCGGGTCGATCGCCTTTGTGGCCTATGGCGTGCTGATCGGATCGATCCCGATCATCCTGACGAACACCGCCATCGCCGGCTTGAACGTGTGGTTCCTGCGACACGAACTGGGTGGCCGCCGCGACCTCGGGGCGGTGGTCGTGGCACGCGATTCGCCGTTCCTCGTCGACTTCCTGCACCATCACCTCGAAGACATCAAACGCTTCCAGCCCGAGTTCGACGAATCCGCGGCTGACGAGTCATTGGCGCTGGTGCTGACCCGAGAGGGGCTGCCGGCAGGTGTGCTGCTCGGCAGCAGGCACGGCGGGCTGCTCGACCTGACGCTCGATTACGTCCTCAAGCCATATCGCGACTCGCGCCTCGGCGACTGGGTGTACGGGCGCGGATCACACATTCTCAGGTCGCTGGATGTCACCACCGTCACCTCACCGCCCGGCAACGACACACACCGGGCGTACCTGCAGCGGATCGGATTCCGAGCCGACTCGGCGTCGACGCGCTTGACCCGGGAGCTCTAACGGCTGAGCCAACCGGCCAGCATCTTCGTCAGGACGGGCATCAGCACCCACGACATGATCGTGACCCCGACCGCGTTTCCGATCAGGATCCCTGGGGCCAACCCGACGTCCGGGAGCAGCTCCTGACGGAGTTTCGTGAGCACCAACGTCGTCGGGAACAGCGCCAGCAGCACGACGCTGGCCTGCTTCCAGCGTTTCACGCTGACCATCCCCGGCCGGCCGAACCAGCCACCAAATCCGCCGACCACGTTGACCGTGCGCCCGCCCTCGAGGTACTCGTCGATCTCGCTCAGGAGCAGTCGGCGTCGATCCGACTCCAGCCACGCGTCGAGGTGCGCTCGGGTGTCGAACGAGAACACGACGGCAGTGTCGTCCTGCACGCCGGGCACCGGTTCGAACAATTCCGACCGGATGAATCCGGGGAACTCCGAGAGGCAGTCGACCAGCTTGGTGTGGAACTCGAGATAGCGCTCCGCGTTACCGGCCTTCACGCGAAACGAAGCGACCGCAGTGACCGGATCGTGTCCGTGACCGAGCGCCAGAACCTGCTCACGAGCGGCGCCCTCGATCAGCTCGCGTCCTGATTCGATGAACGCCGCCCGCTCAGGCGACTCGAGCCATCCGTGCAGGTGCGCAGCCGAATCGAAACGGTAGACCACGACCCACTCATCCGGATGCGCGTCCGTCGGCGGTTGCACATCGGCGCTGACATGCCCGGGTGCTCGCTCGGCAGCGCTCATGAGTCGCCGCAGCCACCGCTCGAACTCGCGCTCGCGCCCGGCCGAAACGGTTCGGGATACGACGACCGTGGGCATGTTGCGAGTACCCGTCACCGTGCAGACGCTACATACGACGGCGATCACATTCGACGGCGATCGAATCTCGCCACCGGTCGACGATCGTGGCGTACCGTACCGGTGATGATCGAGATCGATACCGCCGAGCAGGCGCGGGGCTGGTTGGAACTCGGCAACCTCCGGTCGGATGCTGCCTTCCAAGCCGTTGACCTGCGCCATCTCGAAGGATTCGAAACCGGGACGTTCGACGGGTGCCTGTTCCTGTCGTGCACGCTGACCGACGCCCAGGCCGGCTTCCTCACGACAACCGGGGCAACCGTCCTCCGCGATGATCCCGCCCGCCCCTTCACGGCGCATCGAGCACGGCTGTACACCCCCGACGAACTGTTCGCCGGGTTCGACCGGTCGGATCGTGACGGGTACGAGGCGACCTTCGACGCCTCGGTCTATCGACATTGGGTCGACACCGGACGCCAGTACCCCGCATCGATCGGGGAGAGCCTGGCGCGGCGACTGCACGACCACTCGATCAGCGACGCCCTCAACGAAGCGCTCGTCGGGCAGCGACCGGTGGCGATCATGGGCGGCCACGAACTGGAGCGAGCGCACTCGCGTTACGCCACGATCGCCCGAATTGCCCGGACGCTGACGAGGGCCGGCTACCTGATGCTGTCGGGAGGCGGCCCGGGGGCGATGGAGGCAACTCACCTCGGCGCCTACATGGCCCACTTCGAGGACGACCAGTTGGACGTCGCGATCACGGTTCTGTCGCCGCGACCGAAGGGATCCCCGGTCGGCCTGGAGTACACCGATCGCGACTGGCTCCACCGCGCCTTCGCCGTCCGAGATCGCTGGCCGATCGAGGTGCGGCGATACGACTCGATCGGGATTCCGACATGGATGTACGGGCATGAGCCGCCGGCGCCGTTTGCGACCAAGATCGCCAAGTACTTCGAGAACAGCGTCCGTGAGGAGGGACTCCTCGCCGTTGCGACGCATGGCGTCGTCTTCACGCCGGGTAGCGCAGGCACGATCCAAGAGATCTTCCAAGATGCCACGCAGAACCACTACGCCAGCTTCGGGAGCCCGTCACCGATGATCCTGTTCGACGTCAATTACTGGACCGTTACCCGCCCGGTGTGGCCGCTACTCGAATCGCTCGCCAAGCACCGCGACTACGACGAACTGATCACGCTGACCGACGACGACCAAGAGGTGATCACCCGGGTCACCTCGTACGCACGACCTCCAGATCGCGCCTGATTCGTTTGGGGCTGATCTGGCCGACGACACCGAGCGGTTGGGCGAACAGGCTGATTCGGTACTCCTCGATCAACCAGCCGATCTCGCGTATCTCATCAGTGACGCGCTCGACGGAGGCAGCCAGCGCGGTGTGCTCGCGTTCGAGCGGACGCACCTCGGCCATGCGGCGCTGGTCACGGTGCACGTCACCCGAGAGATGGTCGAGCCGGTACTCGATACCTCGCACGTAGCGATGAACGTCCGGCAACCGGTGGGCGCCTGATCGCCGCACGAACCCCGGCGCGACGAGTCGTTCGAGATGCGCTTCGGCGTCGGCAACGGTCGGCCGTAACGATTCGGCGGCGAGCGCTCCGGTTCGCTTCTGCACTCGACCGGCGGCGGCCAGGATGTCGGCGGCAACACCCAACGCATCGGCGGCAAGTTGCGGCGTGTCCTTGTGTACCAGTTTTTCGAGCTCGGCGAACGCCTTGTCGTCCCACGGCAGCGACGAACGCGACATCACTGAATCGACGGCCGCCTCGATGCAATCCGCAATCAAGTCACCGAGCGGGATCCCGCTCGCCCCGATCGCCAACCTGGCCTGCTGATCCAACGTTCGTTCGAGTTTGGAAGGCGTCGGCGCTGCCGCCATCAGCAGTAGGCGTCGAACACCGCCCCGCATCGCCCGTTGCTGGAGGGCCTCGTTGTCGACGACCCGCAGCGCCACGCTGTCGCCACGATCCAGCAGTGTCGGGTAGGCACGCACGACGTGGCCGGTCGAGGCGCGGTGCTCGACGACGCGATCGAGCGTGCCGAGATCCCAACGAACGATGTCATGACGCTCGGTGATGGGGGCGGCGGCGGCAAGCGCCGAGCGAGTGCTCCCAGCCTGACGGTTCCGAATCGAGTCGAGATCGTCGCCCGCATCGACGACGTTGCCGTTGACGTCGACGACGACGATGTGCATGCGGAGGTGGGAGGGCAGTCGCTCGTCGTCGAAATCAGCCGGATCGATCGGATGCCCGGACACCTCGGCGAGCGCTCGCGCGAGGGCATCGCGGAAGCGACCCCGTGGCTGGCCGAACTCGAGCAAGCGTTGATACGCCGCAGCGGCGGTCTCCGTCATCGGGATCAGGTCACGCCTGACCTGTTTGGGGAGGGAACGAACGAGCAGCGCAACGAGTTCACGGCGGTACCCGGGGATCAGCCAATCGAATCCATCCGTGGTCATCTGGTTGAGGGCGGTCAACGACACGTTGACGGTCGCCCCATCGAGCGGTGTCTCAGGCTCGTACCGATACGTGATCGGCAGCGTCATGCCTGCTGCCACCCACCCGTCGGGGTAGTCGTCGAGTCGTATCCCGCGCCGATCGGCGAGCACGTCGGGCGTCAGTTCGAGCAGGTCGGGCTCGGTTCGCTTCCTCTCCTTCCACCAGCGGTCGAAATGTCTGCCCGACACCACGTCCGGTCCGAGTCGCTCGTCGTAGAACTCGGCCAACGCATCGTCGTCGAGCAGATCGGTTCGGCGCACCCGCGCTTCCAGGAGACGGACCCGCTCGACGAATCGATCGTTCCGGGTGACGAACTCGTGCCGGGTCTCCCACTCGCCGTCGACGAGCGCGTGACGAATGAACATGTCACGCGCCAACCGGCGGTCGACCTGGCCGAGTCCGATCGTTCTGCTGGCAACGATCGGCAGTCCGAACAGCAAGACCGTTTCGGACGTGACCGCCCTTGCCGCACGGGCATCCCACCAGGGCTCGGTGTAGGTCCGCTTGACGAGGTGGGCGCCGAGCGATTCCGCCCACTCGGGTTTGATCGCCACGACGCGCCGAGCCCACAGCCGATTCGTCTCGACCAGTTCGGCCGCCATCACCCAGCGCGGTGGTTTCTTGACCAGCACCGATCCAGGCGCGATCACGAACTCGGCGTCGCGGGCGCCGCGGTACTCGCGTCGATCACCGTCACGCAGCCCGAGGTGGGACAGCAAACCGGCCAGTACGGCGCGGTGGACGTTGTCGGGATGTGCCTCGTCGACACCTGGGCGAATTCCCAGTGAACCGGCGACCTGTCTGAGTTGGCTGTACAGGTCACGCCACTCACGCACCCGCAGGTAGTTCAAGTGCTCGTCGCGGCACAGGCGCCTGAACTGGTTACCGGACAACGCGCGTTGTTGTTCACGGAGGTAGTTCCAGAGTGCCACGATCGACAACAGATCGGAACCTTCGACGTCGAAACGTCGATGCAGTTCGGCCGCCCGCTCCGCGTTCTCCTTCGGGCGTTCGCGGACGTCCTGCATCGACAGCGCCGAGGCGATCACCAGCACTTCACGGACACTCCCCTGGCGCTCCGCCTCGATCACCATCCGGGCGAGTCGCGGATCGATCGGCAGCCTGGCGAGCTGGCGCCCGACGTCGGTCAGCTTGCGCGGTGATCCGATCGGGCCGGGTTGCAGCGCGCTGAGTTCTTCGAGCAACAGGTAACCGTCACGAATCGAGGCGTGCTCCGGTGGTTCGACGAACGGGAACCGATCGACGTCACCGAGCCCGATCGCCGTCATCTGCAGGATCACCGAAGCCAGGTTGGTGCGCAGGATCTCCGGCTCGGTGAACTCAGGCCGTCCATCGAAGTCCTGCTGGTCGTAGAGCCGGATGCAGACGCCGGCGGCGACCCGCCCGCACCGGCCGGCGCGCTGGTTCGCGGAGGCCTGCGAGATCGACTCGATCGGGAGTCGCTGCACCTTCAGCCGACGGCTGTACCGCGAGATCCGGGCGGTGCCGGCGTCGACCACGTAACGAACGCCCGGCACGGTGATCGACGTCTCGGCGACGTTCGTGCTGAGCACGATTCGGCGCCCTGGGTGGGGTTGGAAGATCCGGTGCTGCTCGGCCGACGAAAGGCGGGCATACAGCGGCATCACCTCGGTGTTGGCCAGATCGGCGCTACGGAGCGCGTCGGCAGTGTCATGGATTTCGCGCTCGCCGCTCAGGAACACGAGCACGTCGCCCGGCCCCTCACGCTCCAACTCCTCGACGGCACCGAGCACCGCACGAACCTGGTCGGTCTCCTCGTCGTACGGTCGGTAGCGGATCTCCACGGGATACGTGCGCCCCTCCACCAGGTAAACCGGAGCCGGCACGTCCCCGACGCCGGAATCGATGCCGGAATGTGTGACGGAATGTGTGACGGAATGTGTGGCGAAGTGGGTCGCGAAACGCTCGGTATCGATCGTCGCCGACGTGACGATCACCTTCAGATCCGGTCGTTGCGGTAGGAGCTGGGCGAGGTACCCGAGGATGAAATCGATGTTGAGGCTGCGCTCGTGAGCCTCGTCGATGATGATCGTGTCGTACCCCCGCAGCATCCGATCGCGCTGCAACTCGTTGAGCAGGATCCCGTCGGTCATGATCCGCACCAGCGTTTCGTCGCCCACGCGATCGTCGAAACGAACGGTGTACCCGACACTCCCACCGATCGTCGAACCGAGCTCCTCGGCGACGCGTTCGGCGACGGTTCGGGCGGCGACACGACGCGGTTGCGTGTGGCCGATCATGCCCTCGACGCCGCGCCCGGCCTCCAGGCACAGTTTGGGGAGTTGGGTGCTCTTGCCGGAGCCGGTCTCGCCGGCGACGATCACGACCTGATGATCACGGATGGCGGCGACGAGTTCTGCTCGACGGGCGGTGATCGGCAACGACGCCGGGTACGTGATCCGACCTGCCGCGACGAGCTCGTCGCGCAACGCCCGGCGTCGATCGATCCTGGTGTCTGGCGGATTCATCGACGCCAGTCTGCACCGCCAGACCATCGCCTCATCACCTGATTTCGCGTCACCTGGTATCGCCGCCACGGCTACCCTGCGGCAATGCGAGCAGCGGTACTCAATACGTCACCCGGTGACCTCGAGATCGAGGAGATCACGATCGAAGCACCTGGACCCGATGAAGTACTGGTTCGAACCGTCGCCTGCGGGCTGTGTCACAGCGACCTGCACTTCCTCGAGGGCAAGCTCCCATCAGCGCTACCTCGCGTGCTCGGGCACGAGGCTGCCGGAATCGTCCAAGCGGTCGGATCCGACGTCACCGAATTTCGATCCGGCGACCGCGTCGTCTCGTGCCTGTCGGTCTTCTGCGGGAGCTGCGGCGAGTGTGCCGAGGGGCGGACATGGCTATGTCAACGCCGGAATCAGTTGGGACGCGGCCCCGATGAAACCCCACGGATCCATCGATCAGGTCAGATCGTGCATCAAATGGGCGAAATGGGAGGTTTCGCCGAGCAGATGCTGGTGCACCGCAATGGGATCGTCAACGTGCCGGATGATCTGCCGCTCGAGCTCGGGGCACTGCTGGGCTGTGCGGTCATCACCGGTGTCGGATCGGTGATCAACGGTGCCAAGGTGCGACCGGGCGCGACCGTTGCCGTGATCGGTGCCGGCGGGGTGGGTTTGAACATCATCCAGGGGGCGGTGTTGGCAGGCGCCGAGCGGATCATCGCGATCGATCTTCGTGACGAGAAACTGGCACTCGCCACGGTGTTCGGAGCGACCGATGTGATCAACGGCGGCTCGGCCGATCCCGTGCAAGCCGTGCTTGAGATGACACGTGGCGGGGTCGACTACGCCTTCGAAGCGATCGGGCTGTCCGCAACTGCGCTGCAGGCGTTCGAGATGATCCGCCCGGGTCGCACGGCCTACCTCGTCGGCCTCCCCGGAACCGCCGCCACGATTCAGCTGCCGGGCACCCGGATGCTGCTGCAGGCCCGCGGACTGCAGGGATTGTTCATGGGATCGAACCGGTTCAAGCGTGACATCCCGATGCTCGCCAACCTGTACCTCCAGGGTCGTCTCAAACTCGACGAGCTGGTGTCGGAGCGGATCACGTTGGACAGCGTCAACGACGGCTTCGCCGTCATGAAAACGGGAGTCGCCGCTCGCTCCGTGGTCGTCTTCTGACGCGTGATGGCAGTGATCCTCGGCTGAGTCCCAGGAACGCGCCTCGGCAGAATTGTGTATCGGCAGAATTCGGTATCGGCAGAATTGGGTATCGGCAGAATTGGGTATCGGCAAACCTGGATATGGGCAGACTTGGGTATGGGTAACGACATGTCGTCGCGTCTCGCCGCCGCAGCACCGGCGGAAGTCGATCGGCTGGATCCGCAGGAACGCCGGCGATACGAGCTGCACGCCGAGCGGCTGATCGAACGAGTCTCGTGGGAAGGCACGCGTGATTTCCCGGTCGACGAATCGATGATCGCGATCGTGGCTGCTCACGCGGCACTGCTGGCAGCCGGCTTCGAGCCGCGGACCGATCCGTTCCGACACGTCACGTCGGTCGTCATCCATCCGAACACGATCGTGTCGACCGAGGTTCGGCCAGGCCCGGTCCACGGCGTGGTGATCGACGGCCCCGATTACCGGGCCGGGCAGGCCGGCCACGGGCGTGGCCCGATCTTGTTCGACTGGCGCACCGTGCGACGCGATGTCGCCGACCCGAACGGCGGTGTCAATGTCGTGTACCACGAGTTCGCCCACAAGCTGGACGGTCTCGACGGCGTGATCGACGGGATGCCGCCGCTCCCCGATTCACGCGCCAGAGCCGACTGGGAACAGACCTTCGGCACCAACTTCCGTCGACTAAAACGTCGCGGCTCCGACCCCGTCGTGCGGATCTACGCGGCGACCAGTCCGGCCGAGTACTTCGCCGTGACCACCGAGCTCCTGTTCACCCGCCCGGTCGACCTACGCGGCCACCTCCCGCGCGTCTACGACCAGTTGTCGATGTTCTACAACCAAGATCCGGCAAGCCGCAGGTAGCTATTCGCCGGTGAACTCCGGAGCTCGTTTTTCGACGAACGCGGCGATGCCTTCCCTGGCGTCGTGTCCGGTCATCATCTGTGTGATCGTTCGGCTCTCGAACTCGCCCGCTTCGAGCAGGGCGTGATCGGCGCCGAAGTAGACCACGCGCTTGGCGTGACCGAGTGTGCGGCTCGGCCCATCGGCGAGCTGTTGGGCGAGCGCCGCCGCTGCCATGTCGACCTCCTCGTCTGGGACGAGCCGGTTGACGAGCCCCCACGCCTCGGCCTCTGCAGCGCTCAGGACGCGGTTCGTCAGGGTGAGATCCATCATCCGGCGCACGCCGATGTGGCGACTGATGAAGTAGCTCGAGGTGCCGTCGGGAGTCACACCGGCTTTGGTGTAGGCCATCGTGTACTTGGCGTTCTCGCTCGAGACGACGAGGTCGAAGGCACTGACCAACGACATCCCGGCACCACCGGCGGCACCACGCACACCAGCGACGAAGGGTTTCGGGATCTGATTCATCTTCGAGATCGCGGCATGCAGGTCGATCACGAGTCCTGCCGCAACCGACGGGAGGCGTTCCCCGGCCTGATGGAACAGGTTGAGGTCACCGCCGCCGCAGAACACGCGCCCCTCGGCGGTGCAACAGACCGCCTTCACCGAATCATCGAACTCGATCGCGATCATCACCTCGCGCAGGTCTCGCGCCGACGCCGGACCGATCACGTTGGCGCTGTCGGGCCGGGTGAAGCGGACATGCGCCACCCGATCGCGAACCTCGTAGGTCATCGTCGTCAAGTCCATCGCGGCACGTTAGTTTTCGAGCAGGTGCCGGCACGCACGGGCTTGCTGATTCGAACCAGTCGCGTCGATTCGCCGTGATTCGCGCTGATTGGCGGTGATTCACGGCACAGGCGCTGGACGAGCGTCGCCGATGCAGCGATACTGATCGTTCACCGCGACGCGCCTCACCGAAAGGATCGACCATGGCTCACAAGGTTCCGTGGCAGGGTTTGAACCATCTGGCGTTGATCACCAACGACATGGATGCAACCGTGCGGTTCTGGCACGGCGCGCTCGGCGCGCCACTCGTGGCCACGATCGGCACCGACACGTTCCGGCACTACTTCTTCTCGTTCGGGCCGGCCAGCTCGGTCGCCTTCTTCGAGTACAAAGGTCAACGGACGAACGAGTTGGCGAAGCCGGCCGGCGTCTTCGACGCCCGCGCCGGGCAATTCGATCATCTCTCGATGGACCTGCCGGACGAGGCTGCGGTGTTGGCGTTGCGGCAGCGTCTGATCGAGGTCGGCAGCGAGGTGACCGAGGTCGTCGACCACGGTTTGATGCGGTCGATCTACTTCACTGATCCGAACGGGATCGCGCTCGAAGCATCATGGTGGTCCGACGACCCGACCCAGCGTGAACCCGAATACACCAACACCGCCTACTTCCAGGATCCCGATCCTGTGGCAGCCGTCGACGAGCTCCGAGACGGCGGGCTGCGAACGCTCCCGCGCACCCACCTCGTCGACGAACCGGACGATCGTTACTGAGCAGGAGTTCTATCGCCGCATGAAATCACGGATGATCTCGGCGAGTTCGAGCGGCGTGTCACCTTGCACGCTGTGGCCGGCGTTGGCGACCTCGACGACCTCTGCATCCGCCCGGCGATGGAGCAATTCGGCCACGTCGCTGTCGTCGACGACCGACTGTTGCAGCATCCCTCGCACCAGCAGCACCGGAACCGTCGAGGTTTCCAGCGCGTCCCACAATCGGCCGTAATCGAGCGCCGCCGGACGATCCGGGTTGAGCCCGAACCCGTCGAGTCGGCGATAACGCCACACCCAACTGCCATCGTCCTGCTGGAGTGCGTTGTGGAGGATGCCTCGACGCAAAGACGCCACCGTCCGGGTCGGGTTGTGCTCGATCGTGCGCGCCAACAACTCGTCAAAACTCGGAAACGTTGCCGGTCCGTTCACGAAATTCGAGATCGCCTTCGACTTCTCGCCGGTCACGCCGGGGGTGATGTCGATCAGGATCAGGCGCTTCACCAGATCCGGTCGGGCGGCGGTCAAGGCGATCGACGTGAGGCCTCCGAGCGACATGCCGATCAGCGCCTCCGCGCTCGGCGCCAATCGTTCGAGCACCACGGCGACGTCGGAAGCGTTGCCCTCCGGCGACATCGCCCCACGTTCGCGATCGGGATCGGCCCCATCGGAGTGACCGTGACCCGGTAGGTCGACGGCGACGAGCGGCAGGTCGAGCGCCAGCGCAACCGTGTCCCAGGTGTGAGCGTTCTGGGCGCCACCGTGGCAGAAGAACAACTCGGCGGGATCATCGCCCCACACCAGCGCACTCAGCCGGCGACCAGGCCCGACCTCCACGAACGTGCGTCGAACGACCGGCGGCGCCGGAAACGGCAACCCGTACTCCGATGCGTTCTCATGGAAGAGTCCGAACTCGTCGTACGCCACGAAGTCGCTCGAGCTGCTCATGACACCGCCTCCCGTTCCCGGCTGGTCTGGGGTTGGCTGGCCCGGGTTTCGCTGATCCGGGTTGCGCTGGCCCCGGTTTCGCCGGCCTCGGTTTCGCTGGTGACGATCGGATCGGTCAGCGAACCGCCTGCCCACCAGCGTTCGAATCGAGGCTTGCTGGAGGTCGCCACCGGCTCGACGAGCACGCCAGACGGCGAACGGAGGTAGGTGAACCGACCGTATCCCGCGTCGGGCGGCGAGGCTGCCAGCTCCAACGTCCAGCCCTGCGCCATCAGCCGCTCGGTCTCGGCGCCGACGTCATCGGCCCAATAGCCGAAATGATGGATCCCTGGCTGCTCGCTCCCATCCCAGATCGAACCGGCTGGGCCCGACATCAGCTCGAGATGGACCGGCCCTTCGACGGAGTATGTCAGCGCCAATTGGAGCGTCACCGTGCCGTCACCCGGCACCCAGACCGTCATCGCCCGGTCCTGCACCGACGCCCAGGTCACCCCTGCCGATGCCCCCAACTCGGACATCCCGGTTTCGAGGTCAGCAACGCGAATCCCGACGTGGAAGAACTGCTGATCGAACGCGAACATGCTGTCACGGTAGACCCGCTCGGGTCCGTTGCGCCGTGTCAAAGGATGCGCTCGGTTCGTCCAACCGGATTCATCTGCCCGGTCGGATTGGCCCGACCGGGCTGCCGTGGTTGAATCTAAGCGTGACGACGATCTCGAATCTGCACCCATCGGCGACCTCGCTCTCGATCGACTGGGCGGACGGATCGGTGACCGACTACCCGTGGATCTGGCTGCGTGACCACGCTCACGACTCGGCAACCATGCATCCGGTCACGCAGCAACGACAGCTGTTCACGGCCGGGGTGAGTCCCGAGCTCGCCGGGACCTCGGTCACCGTGACCGGCGACGATGTCGAGATCATCTGGAACGACGCGACTCGACCGTCACTGCTCCCGACGCGATTCCTGGCCAGTCACCGCAGTCCCGCACCGGCCCG
>JAYVFI010000089.1:0-5096 GCA_043773365.1 Ilumatobacteraceae bacterium | reverse complement strand
TCCCGCCGCTCCCCTCCTCGAGCACCTCACCCGACTCGCCGAGCAACGGCGTGCGATCGTCGTCCTTGGAAATGACGTTGATACCCCAAGGGTTGACGGCCCAGACGAACCGACCGTCGACATCGTCGATCCAGACCAGATCGACGGAAACGGAGACATCGAGACGCGCCCCTTGCCGAACGGACGCCACGACGTCGTCGACGATCCGATGAGCTCGCCAATCGATTCGGATGATCTCGGAAGGCGAACGCCGCACCAAGGCTGCCGCATCCCCAGCGACAGCGAGTAGATCGGCACCATCGATCCCGAGGCCGGAGATCGTGGCATGTTCATCGATCCCGTCTTCTCCGATGCACCACAGCTCGTCGTCGCCGCCGATCCAACCACAGTCCGCCGACGGCCCCGGTTCCTGCAACACGACTTCGCTGGCGCCGACACCTCTGGGCATCGTGATCCAGCGCCCCTCGCCGAAACGAACACGCCCAAGGCCTTCGTCGAGAACCAGCGCGGCGTTACCCACCAGGGTGAATCGGGGTTTGGCCAACCCTGAAGCGTTGGCCGATTGCTGAGTCGTGGTCGTGCGCACGACAGCGCCGTCGACGACCGTCCACACGGAGCCGTCAGGGGCGATCTTGGTCGAGCCACGGCTCTCGACGGTGACATCGAACCGGACGGGATCACCATCCGGCGGGATCAGCAGTGCTTGTGACGACGTTGGATCGACTGCAACGAATCCGGCTTGTCCCATTCCCGCGATCACGCCCGGCGCAGCGAGCAGCCCAACGGATTGGGGCGGTCCAAGTCGCAGCGCCGAGGCATCGATCGGGCGTGTGACGGCGGTCGACCGATCGAGCAGGGCGACATTCCCGGCACCTTGGACAACATCGATCACATCGCCGACGGACGCGGTTTCGAGCCGGGCCAGCGCCCGACCGGCGAATCCATCAGCCAACACAACCCGCCCGGTCGCTTGATGGACGAACCACCTGGTCGCACGCGGCACCGTCGCATCGACCGCCTGATAGCCGTCGGCGCGGAACGCAATCAGAGCGCCTGTGCTGACGATTGCAGCGGCTGAGAGATACGCCACAGTCCGCCGCCACGGAACGCCAGACAGCATGCCCATCAATCCCTGTCGAGGAACCGCGGGCGCTCACCGAACACGGCAACCGCCTGCCGAAGCGGGACGAGGTCGCGTCGTTGTCGGCGTTCCGCTTCGACGATGGCCGATTCGGCGACGGCACGTGCTGCCTCGAGCTCGGCTCGCAGGCGATCATTCTCGATTTCCAACTCGATCACGCGCCGGATGCCCTCGAGGTTCATGCCCCGCTCGGCGAGGTCGGAGATCCGTTGCAGCTGTTCGATGTCGGCGTCGCTGTAGCGACGGTTCCCGCCCTGGGTCCGGGCCGGTTGCACCAGACCTCGGCGTTCATAGATCCTGAGCGTCTGGGGGTGCATCCCGGCCAACTCCGCGGCAACAGAGATCACATAGACGGCCTGGGTTCTGGTTCGAGCGTTCATGACCATGATTTCCTGGGGTTCACGGTAGTCGCCGCGGCAAGCTGTTCGATGGCGGCACGTTGTTCATCGGTCAGGTGGGACGGAACCTGTACCTCGACGGTGACGATCAGATCACCGGTCCTCTCACCGTGCCGTTTGGACACCGTGCTGATCCCCTTGCCCTTGACGCGGTGGCGAGAGCCACTCTGCGTTCCCGGTTTGAGGCGCAGCGTGACAGGTGTTCCGTCGAGTGTGGGCACATCGATCGTCGCCCCGAGCGCCGCCTCCGAGAACAGGACCGGAACCGTGACCGTGAGGTTCTGACCTGACCGGCCGAACCGGCGGTGCGGCGTCACGGCGATCTCGACCAACAGGTCGCCCGATGGTCCACCGTTGCGTCCGGGTGTGCCGCGACCTTTGAGGCGGATCGTCTGGCCATCACTGACGCCGGCCGGGATCCGTGCCCCGACCTCACGAGGGCGTCGCTCGACGCCGGATCCGCGGCATGTCGGACACGGGTCCTTGATCACGGCACCACGACCTTGACAAGCACGGCAGGGCGACGAGAACGAGAACATCCCCTGGTTGTCATCGACGACACCACGACCACCACATGCACTGCACGCAGTCGGATGAGTCCCAGGCTTGGCGCCGGAGCCTTGACACGTCGAACATTGGGCATCGCTCGTGAGGTAGAGCGTCGTCGTGAGGCCTCGAACGGCATCTTCGAAATCAAGTGTCAGCTGAGCGGTCACATCGGCGCCGCGTTGCGGGCCGACGCCACGTCCGGCGCGCCCGCCCTGGGCCGCGCCACGGCCGAACATCTGGCCGAAGATGTCGCCGAGCCCGCCACCGGCCATGTCACCTGGATTGAACGAGAACCCTCCCGGCCCTCCGGCGTGACCGCCGGCCATCGGACCGAGGCGCCGGACCTCGTCGTACTCCGATCGTTTGGCCTCGTCGCCGAGTACGTCGTACGCACTCGCCACGGCCTTGAACTTCTCCTCGGCCTGAGGGTTGTTCGGGTTCCGGTCGGGATGCAGGTCTCGCGCCAATTTGCGGTAGGCCTTGGTGATGTCTTTCGGGGATGCGTCGGCGGCAACACCCAGCACCTCGTAGTAGTCCTTCTCAAACCACTCGCGCTGTGCAGCCAACTCGCATCACCTCCATCACGGTCCCGAAATTCGACACTTCCGGCACGTTTCAGCGCTCGTCAGGGATCGACTCGCCGGAACTCGTTGAATCCGTCGTTCGCACCATCGCTGGTCGGAGGGTCTTCCCGCGCCAGCGATACCCACTTCGTAGCACTTCTGCCACGACGACGTCATCGCCTCCGCCAGGTTCGTGAGCAACCGCCTCGGCGACCTCCGGATCGAACGGTTGCCCATCGAGGTCCAAGGTTTCGAGTCCATGCTTCTTGAGCTCGCCGAGCATCACGTTGAGCAACGGGCCGACCTCGTCGGGGTGCCGCAGGAACGCCGCCTCGGCGGCATCGAGGACTGGGAGAAATGCCTCCGCCAGCCGACCGGTGGCTCGATCGAGATCGCTCTCGTGCTGGGCGACGGTGCGCTTTCGGAAGTTCTCGAAATCGGCCTGGAGACGCATCGCGACCGCTTTCATCTCGTCGCGCTCGGCGATCAGTGCATCCATCACGCTGATCGAACTCAGTTCGTCATCGGCATCGGCACCGGCACCGGCACCGTCATCGGCACCGTCACCGGCGCCGTCATCGGCAAGATCGGCTCGACCATCGACGTCGCCGGAGCCCGGTTCGGTCGCCGGCTCGTCGTCCGCGTTCGGACGCGATCCCGAATGAAAGGCGTCGTCACCGGTCATCAGGACCCGCTGTCTTCGTCAACGATCTCGGCGTCGACGATGTCGTCGTCGTTGACGTTGCCCGCGCCCGAATCCTGCCCGCTCGCTGACGTGCCCGCCGCGTTCGTGTCCCGCGCGGCGGCCTCGTACAACTTCTGGCTGAACGCCTGGCTGGCGGCCATCAACGCTTCGGTCGCCTGCTTGATCGCAGCGGTGTCGTTGCCGCCGAGTACTGACTTCAGCTCAGCCAGGGGACCCTCGACGGCCGCTTTCTCGTCAGCGGAAACCTTGTCGCCTTGCTCCCGCAGAACCTTCTCGGTCTGATAGACGAGCGAGTCGGCATTGTTGCGGGCCTCCGCCTCGTCGCGACGCTGACGGTCCTCCTCGGCGTGTGCCTCGGCGTCCTTGATCATCTGATCGATGACGTCCTTGTCGAGCGTCGACTGACCGGTGATCGTCATCGACTGCTCCTTCGAGGTCGCTCGATCCTTGGCCGAAACGTGGACGATCCCGTTGGCGTCGATATCGAACGTCACCTCGATCTGAGGTACCCCGCGAGGGGCCGGCGGCAGATCGACGAGTTGGAACTTACCGAGCGTCTTGTTGTAGCTCGCCATCTCCCGCTCGCCCTGGATCACGTGGATCTCGACCGAGGGTTGCATGTCTTCCGCAGTCGTGAAGACCTCGGTCCGCTTCGTCGGAATCGTCGTGTTGCGCTCGATCAATCGAGTCATCACGCCACCCTTGGTCTCGATCCCGAGCGACAGCGGGGTGACGTCGAGCAACAACACATCCTTGACATCGCCGCGCAGCACACCGGCCTGCACGGCCGCACCCACGGCGACAACTTCGTCAGGGTTGACCGACTTGTTCGGCTCCTTGCCGGTCATCGACTGGACGAGGTCGGTGACAGCAGGCATCCGCGTCGAACCACCGACGAGGATGACGTGATGGAGTTCACCCTTCGTGACGCTGGCATCCTTGAGCGCCTGCTCGAACGGGACCCGGCAACGCTCCATCAGGTCGGCGGTCATCTCCTGGAACTTGGCCCGCGTCAGTTGTTCGTCGAGGTGCAGCGGGCCATCAGCCGTGGCCGTGATGAATGGCAGGTTGATCTGCGTCGACTGGACCTGGCTCAGTTCGATCTTGGCCTTTTCAGCGGCTTCCTTGAGTCGCTGGGTCGCCATCCGGTCGGCAGCCAAGTCGACGCCGTGGGCCGCTTTGAATTGGTTGACGAGCCAATCGATGATCCGCTGGTCCCAGTCGTCGCCACCGAGATGGGTGTCGCCGTGGGTCGACTTGACCTCGAACACGCCGTCGCCGATTTCGAGCACCGACACGTCGAACGTGCCACCTCCGAGGTCGAACACGAGCACCGTTTCGTCCTCGGCACCCTTGTCGAGTCCATAGGCGAGTGCCGCAGCAGTGGGTTCGTTGATGATTCGCAACACCTCGAGCCCGGCAATCGCACCCGCTTCCTTGGTGGCGGTCCGCTGTGCATCGTCGAAGTACGCCGGCACGGTGATCACGGCCTGCGTGACGGTGTCGCCGAGATACGCCTCCGCATCGCGCTTGAGCTTCATCAGGGTCCGGGCGCTGATCTCTTGCGGGGTGTACTTCTTGCCATCGACGTCGTCGGACTTCCAACTCTCGCCCATGTGGCGCTTGATCGAACGGAAGGTGCGGTCAGGGTTGGTGATCGCCTGTCGTTTGGCGACCTCGCCGACGAGCACTTCGCCCGACTTGGAAAACGCCACCACCGATGGCGTGGTGCGTCCGCC